>NZ_CP038255.1:3137500-3782500 GCF_004564135.1 Terasakiella sp. SH-1
GTCTGAAAATGCGCATGGCGCGAAGGTAGCGCGATTGTTCGCAGAATCAAGTAGAAAAGTGTTTTTCAAATTAATCATTGCCCAAAATGGACGGACCACTTAAAAAAGCTGTCCAAATTCCCTGTTTTGCTTAGGAGAAGTTCGTTGAGCAACCTGTCTCTGTCAAAAGATAAAATCCGTATTCTCTTGTTGGAAGGCGTGCATGAAAATGCCGTGCGTATTTTCGAAAATGCAGGCTATAAAAACATTGAGTTCCACAAGAAAGCACTTGATGAAGACGTTCTGAAAGAAAAGATTAAAGACGCCCATATCGTCGGCATCCGTTCCAGAACGCAATTGACAGAAGAAGTCATCAACTCCGCAGAAAAACTCTTCTCCATTGGCTGTTTTTGTATCGGCACCAATCAGGTTAGCCTGCGCACCGCCCTGTCCAAAGGCGTTCCGGTCTTTAATGCGCCTTATTCCAATACCCGATCTGTGGCCGAACTGGTTTTGGGTGAAGCCATCATGTTGATGCGCGGCATTCCGGCGAAATCTGCAAGCTGTCACAAAGGTGGCTGGATCAAATCTGCTACGGGTTCTTATGAAGTGCGTGGTAAAACACTGGGCATCATTGGTTATGGTCATATCGGTAGCCAGCTGTCCATTCTGGCCGAAGCCATCGGTTTGAAAGTGGTCTATTACGATGTGGTCAATAAACTGCCACTGGGTAACGCCACACCATGTGAAAGCATGGATCAACTGCTACAAATGTCTGATATTGTCAGCCTGCATGTGCCAGACACCGCGCAAACACGCAACATGATCGGCGCACGTGAGCTGGGCGAAATGAAAAAGGGCGCTCATTTGATCAACGCGGCACGTGGTCAGGTTGTCGACATCCCGGCATTAGCAGATGCGATCAAGGATGAACATCTCGCAGGTGCGGCACTGGACGTCTTCCCGGTTGAACCTAAAGGAGCTGATGACGAATTTGTGTCTGAACTGCGTGGTCTGGACAATGTGATCCTGACCCCCCATATCGGTGGTTCTACACAAGAAGCCCAAGCCAATATTGGTACAGAAGTGGCTGAAAAACTGGTCAAATATTCCGATGATGGCTCCACATTGGGCGCGGTTAACTTCATGGAAGTCTCCTTGCCGGTTAAAGGCGCAGGGACACGTTTCATGCATATCCATGAAAATAAGCCGGGTGTCATGGCTGCAATCGCTGAAATCATGGCCGAACACGGCTTTAACATCACAGGTCAATTCCTGCAAACCGATGGTGAATTCGGTTATGTGGTTGTGGATGTAGACGCTGATATCGCTCAGGGCCAAGGCATTCGCCAAGCGCTGAAAGATATTCCGGGCACCATCCGCCTTCGTTTCCTGCGCTAAGCCAAACAATCACTTCTCTATCATCCCTGTAAACAGCAGGGGTGATAGAGTGACCCAAATGAAGCCTTTACATTTACAGTGCATCGCAATAACACCTTAAGGAAGTACTTGATAAATTCCATCAGGTATTGTAATTCGTATCTGAACGACATACGTAAAGAATGTCCAAAAGAAAGGAATGTTTCGTGAGCACCAAGCCCAAATTAAATATTGTCGGTGGTAAACCCACCCGTGAAGAAGCCGAAGAAGCTGTTCGCACGCTGATCCGCTGGGCCGGAGATGATCACACTCGTGAAGGGTTGTTGGGCACACCAGACCGTGTGGTGCGTTCTTTCGAAGAATTTTTTGCCGGATACGACCAAAACCCGGAAGATATCCTGAAACGCACCTTTGAAGAAACCGACGGCTACGATGAAATGGTGCTGTTGCGCGATATCCGTTTTGAATCCCATTGCGAACATCATATGGTGCCGATCCTGGGTAAAGCCCATATCGCCTATATGCCAAAAAAACGTGTCGTTGGCATTTCAAAACTGGCCCGCATTGTCGAAGTCTATGCCAAGCGCCTGCAAATTCAGGAAAAAATGACCGCCCAGATTGCCAATGTCATTCAGGATGTTCTGGAACCCCACGGTGTTGCCGTCGTCATCGAAGCCCAACACCAATGTATGACCACACGCGGTGTTTATAAACCGGGCGTCACCATGGTGACATCACGTATGCTCGGGGCCTTTCGTGAGAATTCAGCAACCCGCAAGGAATTCCTCTCCATGATCGGCAATCCGGCCAATGGACAGTCGGTTAGTCCTTACTAAACAACGTCATTCCCAACTTGATTGGGGATCTTTATCTCCCCTGCAAAAGATCCCCGCTTTCTCGAAGGTGACGTCACGTTAAGAATTTCTTGCATCATTCGTTCAACTGTCTAACAATGGCAAAAAACTGACCATATAGACAATTTAGTAACTGGGATGAATGATGAAAAAAATTTTTACGGCAATGATGGGTGCTGCCCTGCTTGCAACGTCTGCAACAGCTGCGTTTGCTGACAGCAAAACGGTTAAAATCACCTCTATCGTTGAACACCCGGCTCTTGATGCCGCACGCAAAGGGGTCAAGGATGTTCTGGCTGAAAACGGCTATGTTGACGGCAAAAGCCTGAACTGGGAATTCCAAAGTGCCCAGGGTGATGTGGGCATCGCAGGTCAAATTGCCAAAAAATTCGTCGGGGCCGCCCCTGATGTCATCGTTGCCATTGCCACACCATCAGCTCAAGCTGCCGTGGCCGCTGCACGTGGTCGTATCCCGGTTGTCTTTTCTGCGGTGACGGATCCGGTATCGGCCAAACTGGTTAAACAATGGGAAAAGCCCGGTGGTGCCGTTACAGGGGTCAGCGACATGTTGCCGCTTGAAAAACATCTTGGTTTGATTACCGATGCCCTGCCTCATGCCAAAACCGTTGGCGTGCCGTATAATCCGGGTGAAACCAATGCGGTTGTTTTGGTCGAAGGCTTTAAGAAAATCGCTGAAAGCAAAGGCATCAAGGTGGTTACAGCCTCTGCCCCCTCCAGCGGGGATGTGTTAATGGCTGTGCGCAGTCTGGTGGGCAAGGTCGATGCGATTTATGTCACCACAGACAACACCATCGTCAGTGCCTTTGAGTCTGTTGTAAAAGTCGGTATGGATGCCAAAATTCCGGTTTTTGCTGGTGATACGGGTTCTGTTGAACGCGGTGCTGCGGCGGCCTTGGGCTTTAATTATTACGACATTGGTCGCCAAACAGGCCAGATTGTACTGGATATCCTCAATGGTAAAAAGGCAGGCGACATCAATGTTCAGGGTGTTGAAAAAACCAACCTGCATGTCAATACAGAGTCGGCTGCTAAAATGGGCCTGAGCCTGAGTGATGCCATGGTAAAAAAGGCCGAAAAGGTCGTTAAGTAATAAAAAGGTCCCCGCTTTCGCGAGGACGACACTTGCTTTTGTCATCCCCGACTTGATCGGGGATCTTTTTCCATTTTAAGGATAGAATGCCATGAGCTTGATTGCCTTTTTAGGCGCGATTGAAACCGGACTGCTGTTCGGTATTGTCGCCCTTGGTGTCTTCATCAGCTTTCGCGTACTGGATTTCCCGGACCTGACCGTCGATGGCAGCTTGCCACTTGGTGCCGCCACCGCTGCCACCTTGATTGTCAACGGTATGAACCCCTTTGCCGCCTGCCTCGCTGCGATGGCCGCAGGGGCTGCTGCCGGATTAGTGACCGCATGGCTGAATGTACGTTTGGGCATTCTCCACCTGCTGGCCTCTATCCTGACCATGATTGCGCTTTATTCAGTCAACTTGCGCGTCATGGGCAAACCCAATCAGGCCCTTTTAGGCGAAGAAACGGTCTTTACCCCGTTTGAAAATATGATCGACCTACCGTATTATTGGGTCACACCAATGGTCCTGCTTGGGATCATTCTGCTTATCCTTATTCTGCTGAACCTGTTTCTATCTTCTGAAATGGGTCTGGGCATGCGTGCCACAGGCGTTAATGGCCGTATGGCCGAAGCTCAAGGTATTAACACCAGCACCATGAAACTAACCGGCATTGCGTTGTCCAATGCCATGGTTGCCTTGGCTGGAGCCCTTTTTGCCCAAATTCAAGGCGGGGCCGATATCACCATGGGTGTGGGTGTCATCGTTGTCGGATTGGCAGCGGTCATTCTGGGTGAAGCCACCATTTCAACCCGCACCATTATTTTAGCCACCATTGGCTGTGTGGTGGGCTCCATCCTTTATCGTGTGGTGGTCGCCTTAGCCCTGAATGCCGATTTCATTGGCTTGCAGGCTCAGGACCTGAAACTGGTCACTGCTGTGTTGGTCGTGCTTGCCATGACCTTACCCGGTGCGCGCCAGAAATGGGCCAAACGTAAATCCATCAAGGGGGCGTAAAAGACCATGATCGAAGCCAAAGATATACGCGTCACCTTTAACCCCGGTACCGCCATTGAAAACAAGGCCCTGCGCGGTCTGAACCTGAGTATCCCGCAAAGCCAGTTTGTCACTGTCATCGGATCAAACGGGGCAGGAAAATCCACCTTTCTGAATGTGCTGGCTGGTGAGATCAAGACCGATAGTGGCACCATCAATATTGATGGGGAAGACGTCACCCGCTGGTCCACGGCCAAACGCTCCGGCCTTGTGGCTCGCGTTTTCCAAGACCCCTTGGCCGGGACCTGTGCCAGCCTGACCATTGAAGAAAACCTTGCCCTTGCCTTGGGTCGCGGGGCGAAACGGGGATTGGGCCATGCCGTAACAGCAGAGCGTAAAGAGCTGTTTCGTGAAAAAATTTCCGTCCTTGGCCTTAATCTGGAAAACCGCCTGGAAGACAAGATGGGACTTCTCTCTGGCGGGCAACGTCAAGCCGTCAGCCTTGTCATGGCAACCCTCAACCCTATGAAAATCCTGCTGCTCGATGAACATACCGCCGCGCTTGACCCCAAAACAGCAGCCTTTGTTCTGGAACTAACAGAAAAGCTGGTCAATGAAGGTCAACTCACCACCATGATGGTGACACATTCCATGCGCCAAGCCCTTGATCACGGCCAACGCACCGTCATGTTGCATGAAGGCCAGGTCGTACTAGATGTGGAAGGCGACCAACGCAAAGGCATGAAAGTCGAAGACTTGCTGCATATGTTTGAAAAAGTGCGCGGCGAAGAAGTCGATGATGATAAGCTCCTGTTGAGCTAATCAAGCCCCGTCATTCCCGCAAAAGCGGGAATCTCCCTCCCTGTCTGACAAAGATCCCCGATCCAGTCGGGGATGACGATAGAATATGTAAACTCCACAGTTTACCTTGACACAGTGCACAATCGCGTTACTTTGCCCCTCTTAATGTAATTCTAAATGTGAGTGAGTGCGAAACCCATGGTCGCGATTACGTTGCCTGATGGCTCTGTCCGTGAATTTGATGGTTCTGTAACTGGTGCGCAAGTTGCCGCCGATATTGGTGCGGGTCTGGCCAAAGCGGCTTTGGCTGTACGGATCAATGGTGAAATGAAGGACCTGTCTTTGGAAATTACCGAAGATGTGGAAATGTCCATTGTCACGGCCAAGGACGAAGATGCACTTGAACTGCTGCGCCATGACGCTGCTCACATTATGGCACAAGCCGTACAAGAACTGTTCGATGATGTACAAGTCACCATCGGCCCGGCGATTGAAAATGGCTACTACTACGATTTTGCCACCAAAAAGCCCTTCACCGAAGACGATCTGGCAAAAATCCAGAAAAAAATGGAAGAGATCGTTGATCGCGACTTGCCGATTGAACGCGAAGTCTGGGAACGTGACGAACTGATTGCCAAGTTCAAAGACATGGGCGAACTTTACAAAGCTGAGATCATTGAAAGCATTCCGGCTGGCGAAGACGTGACCGTTTATCGTCAAGGCGACTGGTTTGATATGTGTCGTGGGCCGCACCTGCCGTCCACAGGCAAGCTGGGCAAAGCGTTCAAACTGATGAAAGTGGCTGGTGCTTACTGGCGCGGTGATTCCAATAATGAAATGCTGCAACGGATTTACGGAACAGCCTGGGCAGATAAAAAGGCACTGCGTCAATACCTGCATATGTTGGAAGAAGCTGAAAAACGTGACCACCGTAAGCTCGGTAAGGAAATGCAGCTCTTTCATTTTCAGGAAGAAGCTGTTGGTTCTGTTTTCTGGCACCCCCATGGCTGGTCGATCTACCGCAAGGTTCAAGACTATATGCGCACCCGTTTGGAAGAAAACGGCTATGTCGAAGTCAACACCCCACAAATGGTAGACCGCAAGCTGTGGGAAGATTCAGGTCACTGGGAAAAATTCCGCGAAAACATGTTCATCACAGGTGCAGAAGACAAGGTTCTCGCCATCAAACCGATGAACTGCCCCTGTCACGTTCAAATCTTTAACCAGGGCTTGAAGTCTTATCGTGACCTGCCGTTACGTATGGCGGAATTTGGCTCCTGTTTCCGTAACGAACCGTCTGGTGCCTTGCATGGCTTGATGCGTGTGCGTTCCTTTACTCAAGATGATGCCCATATTTTCTGTAGCCCGGATCAAATCATTTCTGAAACCAAGATTTTCTGTGACCTGTTGAAATCCATCTATAAAGATTTTGGCTTTGAAGACGTCAAAGTGAAATTCTCAGACCGCCCAGAAGTGCGTGCCGGATCAGACGAGACTTGGGATAAAGCGGAAAGTGCTTTGAAAGAAGCCACTGAAGCCGCTGGTCTGGAATGGACATTAAACCCCGGTGAAGGTGCGTTCTATGGCCCGAAACTGGAATTCGTCTTGCGTGATGCCATTGGCCGGGATTGGCAGTGTGGTACGCTGCAAGTGGACTTCGTTTTGCCAGAGCGCCTTAATGCGGATTATATCGGTGAAGACGGCCAAAAACACAAACCTGTGATGCTGCACCGTGCGATTCTCGGCTCATTTGAGCGTTTCATCGGGATTTTGATCGAAAACTTTGCAGGTCGCTTCCCCTTATGGCTCGCCCCGCAGCAAATCATTGTCGCGTCCATCACATCTGACTTTAATGAATATGCTCAAGAAGTCTGTGATCAGCTAAAAGCCAAGGGTTTGTCTTGCGATACGGACTTTAGAAATGAGTCCATCAACTATAAAATTCGTGAACACAGCCACGCAAAAGTGCCTGTTATTCTGGTTGTTGGCGGCAAAGAAGCTGAAAACCGTACCGTTGCCATGCGTCGTTTGGGTGGAAAAACGCAAGAAATTCTTGCACTTGACGAAGTGGTAGCTAAACTAGAAGACGAAGCAGCAAGCCCTTCTTCAAAGTAGGGCGCGCTTTTGTGCATTTTGACGTAGGCAAATTATAGGAGAATTTCAATAGCTCGTCGTCCGATGAAGGCGCAACCGACCTCAGAAGGTCCACGCGTCAATAGAGAAATCAACGCCCCGCAAGTTCGGCTCGTAGATGAAAATGGTGAAATGGTTGGTGTGGTCTCAGTTGATGAGGCTTTAAAACGTGCGCGTAGCGCGGGCACAGACCTGATTGAAGTATCCCCGAACGCGGAACCGCCGGTTTGTAAAATCCTGGATGCCGGGAAATACAAATACGAAGCGCAAAAGCGTAAAGCCGAAGCCAAGAAAAAGCAAAAAGTCGTACAGGTTAAAGAAATCAAGATGCGCCCCGGCATCGACCAGCACGACTACGATGTTAAAATGCGCAATGTCTTCAAGTTTTTGGATAATGGCGACAAGGTGAAAGTCACCCTGCGTTACCGTGGCCGTGAAATGGCCCACCAGGAACTGGGTATGGAAATCCTCAACCGTGTGAAAGAAGATACGGTTGAAGTGGCAAAGGTTGAACACCAGCCGAAAATGGAAGGCCGTCAGATGATCATGATCCTCGGCCCAATCCCGGCAGGTGCCAAATAAGCCTGAAGCACTGCTTTACAGGTTTTAAAAACCCGATGATGGAAACGTCATCGGGTTTTTTGTTCCCTATTTTGTCTCAGTTCGCCATTGATCCATTTTGCGCCGTTCACGCTTGGTTGGGCGACCTGATCCCGGTTCACGTTCGGCCACCTTGGGCTCTTTGGGTTTCTTCGCCTTGGGCTGTGGTGGGTCCAGATCTTCATAAAGGGTTCTGGCCTCCGTCGCTGGACCACGGCGTAGTCCCATCTGGATGACACGGATCAGACGGATATGCGGACCAAGGGGGAAGGTCAAAACATCTTCGGACTTAAGCTGGACATGAGCCTTGGAAATCAAAGAGCCATTGACGCGTAATTTACCGGAAGTCACAAATTTCGCGGCCAGGGTGCGGCTTTTAAAAAATCGGGCGTGCCAAAGCCATTTATCGACACGTAAGCTTTCAGGGGCTTCTTTAGTCATGCTTTCCAGTTCTTTAATTGAGCAAACGGTGAATCTTCGTTGATTTTCACAGGGCGTTTCTTTTTCATCGTTTTCTTCTTTTTTATATGGGACTTCTTGCGTTTGACTTTAAGGTCATCGCCAGACTTTTCAATATGATAGCCGAGTCGTTTCAGAATATCGGCCATCACCTCATGAGAACATCCCGCCAAAGAGGTAAAATCCCCATCAATCAGGCTGGCAACTTTCTTGGTCCGCTCCCACGCAAGATCAGCGATACGTTCCACCATGTCAATGCGCACACATCGGCCATTAAAATTACGATACCCCAATGTCCGGTAAAACCCATCGGGCATGCCTTTTTCCGCCACAAAAGACATAAGTCCCTCACCGGGGTAAACTGGTGTAATTTCCGGCTGATAAAATAAAACCCAAAGGTCCGCACGCAAACGAATAGCTGCTGCCTTGAGCAGTTTGGGACAATAGATGGTGTGACGACCAATAATCACACCGTTTTGGCGCAATATTTTACGGACCTTTTGATCAATCTGGCCGACCAGTTCACTGACCTTTTTGCGTGGGATCGAACCAAGATGTTCACGAAGTTGAAACACAAGCCCACGCGCCGCCCCTTTAAGGTCGGCACGTTCCAGATCAAACAGGGGTTTAAATATTTTCCCGATATGATTTTCCAGCCACCGGCCCAAGCGCACCTTAACCCGTTGGCGCAAAGGTTCATCAATCAGGTCAAAGGGCAAACATTCAAGACGAGGGTGCAACATATCATGACCTTTAAACAGGCGTGCACAAGGATAATCCCGCCATAAAACCCGCCCGTCATCGCGTAACGTAAACGCCTCATCCCCTTCTTCTTCGAAAGCTGTGACCCGACGTTCCATTTCCTGACGCAAGGCTTTCAAAGCAGCGGAATTGACTGCCCGTTTGGCATGGGCATTATCAGCTTCATCAGCAGCAAAATGGAACCCTTCCAGGCGCCCAACAAAATGACCTTCCACCAGCACGTCACCGGATTTGGTCACTGCGGCAAGCAAATCATCCTGGTCCTTGAGCTTTTTCATCAACGTTGAGGTCCGGCGATCAACAAATCGTTTGGTCAGTTGTTCATGCAGCGCATCGGACAATTTATCTTCAATGCTGCGCGTCACATTCTGCCAGTGTTCAGGATCACGCAGCCATTTCGCCCGCTGGGAAATATAGGTCCAGGTGCGGATATTGGACAAACGCTGGGTCAGCGTGTCGATATCCCCATCGGTGCGATCCAGTCGCTGCACATGGCCTGCTACCCAATCGGTAGGCAGGGTATTTTTATTGGTGCGCAGATGAATAAAGATTTGGCCCAACAAACGCGGATGACTGTCAGACATGGTCTTGGCAAAATCCGGGATTTGGCAAACTTCCCACAGCAACTGTACGGCTTGCGGATTTTTGGCCAATGCCATCACATCCGGATTTTTCGCCAGAAACTCCAATGTGATTTCATCTTCACAAATACGTGGGCGGATCAAGCCACGGGTCTGCGGGCTCTTGCGCAAATCCATCTGCAAGACCTCAACCGAGGTAAAACGCAATCGTGAATTGCGCCAATAAATCTGTTCGAGACGATCAAATTCATGAGCCTCAAGGCGATCCACAATTTCTGGATCCATAATGGGACAATCAGCTGTCACGCCAAAGGTGCCATCGCGCATATAACGCCCGGCACGCCCGGCAATCTGTGCCATCTCACTGGCCTGAAGCCCACGCATCTGATGACCATCAAATTTGGACAGGGAGGCAAAGGCCACATGGTCCACATCCATATTCAGCCCCATACCGATGGCATCCGTTGCCACGATATAATCAACCTCGCCTTCTTGATAAAGTCCCACTTGTGCATTGCGCGTGCGTGGCGAGAGTGCGCCAAGCACAACAGCAGCCCCGCCTTTTTGGCGGCGGATGAGTTCTGCAATGGAATACACTTCGGAAGCTGAAAAAGCCACAATGGCACTGCGATTAGGCAAGCGGGTAATTTTTTTGGACCCGTTGTACGTCAGTTTGGAAAAGCGTGGCCGTTCTTCAAATTCCACCCCCTCAACCAAATGACGGATCAGCGGGGCAATGGACTGAGACCCCATAAACATGGTTTCTGAACGTCCACGGGCATTGAGCAAACGATCCGTAAAAATATGCCCCCGATCCGGGTCCGAACACAGTTGAATTTCATCAATGGCGATAAAATCCACATCGCGTTCCAACGGCATAGATTCAACGGTGCAGAGAAAATAACGCGCATGAGGCGGAACGATTCTTTCTTCCCCTGTGATCAGAGCCACTTGCTGGGGGCCTTTAATACTAACAACCCGATCATAGTTTTCACGCGCAAGCAGACGCAAGGGAAAGCCAATAATGCCACTGCCATGCGCCATCATACGCTCAAGGGCGAGATAGGTTTTTCCGGTATTGGTGGGGCCAAGCACGGCAGAAATACGTGCGCGTTGTGATGTGTCAATCTGCATAACGGCGACACAATGGCCCAGTTTTAAAAGATAGGCAAGGCAGACTTAAATGACACAATCAAAAGAAATATAATTGGATACATAAACATTTTATTGACGCATTCCCTATAACCTGAGAAACATCTTTTAGATGTAATTAATGGAATGATGTTATGAAAAATATACAGCGTTATTTGATCGCAGGCGCGATTGCATCAATGATTGGTGGCCAAGCTCTTGCTGATGATCATAAAACGATGGGTCCGCGCTTCTATGTCGGCGGGGCTGTTGGTAAAGCCAGTATTGATACTGGTGTGAGTGGTCTAACAGGCTCAGCAAAACTGGATGAAGATGATACTGGTTTTAAACTTTATGGCGGGGCCGACCTTAACCAGCTCTTTGGGATAGAAGCGCATTATGCCAATTTCGGTGAAGCGGTCTTAACGGGTAGCAACGGGGATAACTTTAACTATAAGGGTGCAACCTACGCCATAATAGCCGATGGCGTAAAAATTTCTGCATCTGCCAAATCGTTAGGGGCAGCAGTAACCGCTGGGGTAAACGTTACAAAATGGCTACGCCCGATGGCGAAGTTGGGTCTGCATCGTTGGGATTTAGATGCCAATGTGACCAGCAGTGCTGGTAGTGCATCTTTAAACGATAGCGGCACTGATGCCTTTTTTGGTTTAGGTCTAGAAGCAAATATTTATCAAGATCTCACCGTGCGTGTTGAAGCCGAACGCTTTAAATTCGAGGATGAAGACGTTGATTTCGTTTCTTTGGGTCTGAAGTACAAGTTCTAATTTTGACCTAAATATCTTTGAGAAAAGAGGGGTGTGCATAGGGGAAGCACACCCCTCTTTTCTTAGGTCTCACATAGATGAAATGCGCCTTAAAGAGGTGGCAAAAAGTTAAGGCCCTCTCACCTATAAGAGAGGGGAAAACCTTAACGAAAGGGCGGGGCGCGTGGAGCAGAGGGACGGGCCTTCAAGGCCGTTAAGAGACGCTCTGCATCAATTCCTTCATAGAGCTGGGGGAGCCCGTCTAGAGGATTGTGAAAAACGACATCGGGAAGGAAGTCGATCTCTTTAGGGGTGTCAATAGAACAGAGAATGCAAAGCTCACACACAAAACCATCGGTATGGCTAGGGGCTTTAGCCGGGTCGTCTGCGTTTAAAACATCAACACGGCAGATACTGGCACGCATCTGCGCTTCAAAATCACTGATTTCAGACCGTTCACCTGCCAGAACGACAACAGGGGTCAACAACTGAAACAGAAAGGCAATCAACAGCAGCGCAGAAATATCCGCACGCATTGCCTTGATCATTCTGTTTACAGTGAAAGACATTCAACATTCCAGCAAGAGTAACGTTAGAACTGCCTTATATAGGAAGCGGAGGAACTTATCAAGAAAAACACCCCGCCAACTCAAAGAGTGACGGGGTGTTGTCAAGAGTGACCTGAGGGGTATGAAGGGGGGAAGGGTTCAGGCCACCCTCTTTTTGAAATCTTGATCAGCGTTCCACGAAAGCACGCTCTAAAACATACTCAGCCGCATCACCGGTATGTTCCGAGGCACGAAAGCCCAGTTTATCCAGCAACGCACAGGTATCTTCATTCATCACCTGACTGCCACAAATCATGGCGCGGTCTGTTTCTGGATTCAATTGCGGCAGACCGATGTCTTCACACAGCTTGCCGTTCTCAATCAAATGCGTCAAGCGACCCTGGTTCTTATAGGGTTCGCGTGTCACAGTCGGGTAATAAATCAACTGGTTTGACACCATCTCGCCCAGATATTCATCGTTGGGCAGCTCGTTCATAATATAATCCTGATAGGCCAGTTCATTCACATAACGCACACCATGACACAGGATTACTTTTTCAAAGCGCTCATATGTGTTGAAATCACGAATGATGCTCAGGAACGGTGCCAGGCCCGTCCCTGTTGCCAGTAGATAGAGGTTCTTGGCCGGTGTCAGATCATCAATCACCAATGTACCGACGGGCTTTTTACTGACCAGAAGCTTGTCATCTTTTTTCAGATGCTGCAAACGCGATGTCAGCGGGCCATCCTGGACTTTAATGGAGAAGAATTCAAGATGTTCGGCGTAGTTCGGGCTGGCGATACTATAGGCACGCATTAACGGCTTTCCTTCAACTTCCAGGCCGATCATAACAAAGTGACCGTTCTCGAATTTCAGTGCATCCGGACGTGTGGTTTTGAAGCTGAACAAGGTATCGTTCCAGTGTTTAACTTCTAAGACGTCCTCTTGATAAAAAGCCATTTCTATTCTCTTAAAGTTTGCAAGTCTGCGGTTATACCAAAGCAGGCTCAATCGAATCGCCTGCTGCAAATCTATATTCACAATAATACGTGTTAATTAAAAGTCAATTACAAATATTTTGTGTTTTATATTTTATTTCGAAACAGAATATTCCTACCGCCTTCCTTATTTTATGTAAAGTTAATATAAGGCATGTTGCAGGAAAGAAAAAAGCCTGCATCCCTATCGGACACAGGCTTTTTAATTCTTTGATCAGCGCAAGGGCACTTAGCCGACGGCAGCTTCGCCGTGGTTTTTCACTTCGCCACGGTTGCGTTGAACCCATTCTTTGATCTGACGACGCGCCGCATCAAATGCGTCGCGGATTGTCACGTATACATCTTCGTGAGAGTGATCGTCATTATGTGTTTTGTTCACAACGATCTCTTCACCCGGCAATGTAATGTCGAGGCGGATATCGTAGAAGTTACCTTTTGTCTTGCTTTTGTGCGGCGCGCTGACTGTTACGCGGCAAGCAACGATCTTGTCGGAGTGTTTTTCCAACATTTCAACTTTTTCGCGGATGCGTGATTCAACCGCATCAGAGTGATCTACGTCGCGGAAAACAATTTGCAAAGGAGACTGCATTTAACTCGAGCCCTATTTATTTTGTCAAGATGGCGATCTGATTCGCCCCCTTATGGTGCGAAGATCAATGAAAACTTTTCTTCTCATACCTTCTTCTTCATCGAAGTGCAACATAAGAGATCAATGTTTTGCAGATTCTTTACAAGAAGGTCTTGCATGATCGGTGATTTTCTAACATATCCTCTTCCATCCATTTTAAAACTAGGGACATTTATATTAGAGCCATGACTGAAGAAAAACTTTCGTTTCAGGCAGAAGTCAGCAAGCTTCTGCATATCGTTACTCATTCACTTTACAGTAACAAAGAGATCTTCCTGCGCGAATTGATCTCCAACGCCTCTGATGCGTGCGACAAGTTGCGTTATGAGTCTCAAACCGATTCTTCCCTGCTGGATGGGGATTCGGAATTCAAGATCTCACTGGCTGTTGATAAAGAGGCCAAGACCCTGACCATTACTGATAACGGCATCGGTATGAATCACGAAGACCTGATTAATAACCTGGGCACCATTGCCAAATCAGGGACAGAGGCTTTCTTAAAAGCGGCTGAAGAATCCGGCAATTCCGATGTCAACCTGATCGGCCAGTTCGGTGTAGGTTTCTATTCCTCCTTCATGGTTGCCAGCGAAGTGACTGTGACCACGCGCAAGGCTGGTGAAGATAAAGCCTGGGTCTGGGTCAGCAATGGCGAAGGCAATTACACCATTTCCGATGGTCAGCGCGAAGGTCGCGGCACAACCATCACCATGAAAATGCGCGAAGATCAGGAAGAGTTCCTGGAAGACACGCGCATTCGCACCATCGTGCGCACCTATTCTGATCATATTGATATTCCTGTCACCCTTAAGGGTGAAGAAGAGGAAGAAACGCTTAATTCCGCCTCTGCCATTTGGGCACGTTCCAAAAGCGATATTTCCGAAGAACAATATAAAGAATTCTATCACCATGTGGCCCATGCCTTTGATGATCCGTGGCTGACCATGCACAACCGCGTGGAAGGGGTGATTGAATATACCAACTTGTTGTTCATTCCGGGTTCACGCCCCATGGACCTGTTCACACCGGAACGCAAAAACCACCTGAAACTTTACGTCAACCGCGTGTTCATTACAGATGATTGCGATGAAGTCATCCCGCAATATCTGCGTTTTGTACGCGGCGTGGTGGACAGTGGCGATCTGCCGCTCAACGTGTCGCGTGAAATGCTGCAACACAATCCGGTGCTGGCCAAGATCAAAGCTGGCCTGACCAAGAAGGTTCTGGGCGAGCTGAAGAAAAAGGCTGAAAAAGATGCCGAAGGCTATGCATCTTTCTGGGAAAACTTCGGTGCGGTGATGAAAGAAGGCATCTACGAAGATTTCGCCCATCAAAAAGACTGTCTGGCCCTTGCCCGTTTCAAATCCACTAATGGGGATGACTGGGTATCCTTGGCTGATTATGTGGAGCGCATGAAAGAAGGTCAGGACCAGATTTACTATATTTCCGGTGATGATCTCGATGCGCTGAAACGTTCCCCACAGCTGGAAGGCTTTAAAGCCAAAGGTGTGGAAGTTCTGTTGATGACCGACCCTATTGATGAATTCTGGATTCCGGCCGTTGGTCAGTTTGAAGAGAAAAACTTCCAATCCATCACCAAAGGTGGGGCCGACCTGTCCAAAATCAAAAAGGATGGCGAGAGCGAAGACGAAACCAAAGAAGACAGCGCAGATAAAGACGGCGTGGACCGCCTGTGCGCAGCCTTCAAGGTGGCCCTTGGCGAATCGGTTCAGGAAGTCCGTTCCACAGACCGCCTGACAGATAGTGCAGTTTGTATCGTGGCTTCTGACAGTGCCATGGATCGTAACTTACAACGTATGCTCAAACAACATGGTCAGGCCGTGCCGGATGAAGCACCGATTTTGGAAGTCAACCCGACCCACAGCCTGATCAAAAAGCTGGTCGACCTGTCTGCTGAGGGCACAAATGCCACATTGGACGATGCTGCCCATTTGTTGCTGGATCAAGCGCGCATCATTGAAGGCGAAACCATCCCGGACATGACCGCCTTTGCCCGTCGCATGACAAGTGCGATGGAAAAAGGACTGGTGTAAGGAACCCATCTACCTTTTTAAAAGCGCCATTCCCAGACAAGTTGGGAATGGCGCTTTTTTTATAGCTTCAACACCGCAATGATTTTCATATCTGAGGTACGTTGTAAAAAGATGGCATGGCCTTGGTTTTCTTTCAGTCTTCTATTTGTTAAGTCAAATTGCGCAGGTCCACCTGACCATTTCCCAATAGGCACCAAATCAGTCACAATGTGATAATCGGTCAAAGTTTTCCCCCTGTTTTCACCTCGGCGCACCTTGGTTTCTGTCTCTTTCAGGTAACGTACATAAAAAACTTCTGCATGATCATTATGATTGCTTTTGATATGCAGGCTTCCGTCTCGAACAACGAGGGAAACGTCAACGCCCGGTGTGTTACCCTGCCCAATTGCCCGCACAATATTGCGACGACGATTACCGCTGTCTTGATAGGTTCCATCCACAATCATTTGCGGCGTATAGACATAACGCAACTCAAACTGGCGGGCATATTGACGCTGGCGATCAGAAAATTCTGATTTCGCATAAATATCTTTCCAGCCAATATAGTCCCAATAATCCACATGATAGGCCAAAGCCAAAACATCTGGGCGCAGCGCTAGTTCCCCCAAAAAAGCATCAGCCGGTGGACAGCTGGAACAGCCTTGGGACGTAAACAGTTCCACCACATGAACACGCGAATTAGCCTGAACATGAAAAGACCATAATAAGGCAAAAAGAATAAGAACAATGCGCATCTTAACTTCCATTTTAGGTGATGGTTCCGTTAAGATTACGCGTTTGATCAATCACAGACCAATCACATCATGGTGATTTAGGGCCTAAGCTCAGAATGAACGACCATTACGCATTTATTTGTACATCATGGGACCAACTGTCCCCGCAAGCCTGTGCTTTCTTTCAAAGCGAACCAGACTATGCCAAACAGAAGCTTGAGCAATGTACATATGGCTATCGCATCAAATGGGGCGAGGTTTTTACAAAATCCATCCACCTTGAAGGACTGGATGACCAGCCCCTATCCGTTTTAGGCACCGACTTAAAAATTGTAAAAGCCATGCTGACCTTTGGACGCGATAAGGCAGATGATCCCAATAGTACGCCGGACCTGTTTTTAAGCCTGATTGTACACTCACCAACCCCTATTGAGATTAATCACACCAGCGGTACAAAGATGGCGCTTGAGTTTCGAAACCAGATCAACGCCATATCCAGTGATCAATGGGGGCTTGGCAGTTTAGAACATAGTCGCAAAAAACAAGGCTGGAAGATTTATACATTAAATGACAGTGCTGCCCATTTAGAGACAGACCCAACCCCGTGGCTCTTTGCCTATACATTGATGTATCAGGGAAAGCTGACCTACTGGCGGATCAACCGCCAAATCTCCGTTGTTGAAGCCCATGAAACGGTGAAAGGATATCGTGAGGCAGCCCGTGCACAAAACCGTATCCGCCAGAAACTCATTGATATTCACCGATTACACCTCAGCGGCAATATATCGAATTTTGACGCCTGGAAAACCGCCAACCAGCAGGCAATTGAACAAACAAACCTGAGGAATGTCGCTGAACAAGCCGCATCCGTCATGCAAATGCTGGATCAGCATATTGACCGGGTGGAAAAGTTACGGGCCGACATTGCTCAAAGCCAAACCAATCGAATTTTACAAATCATGACGATTGTCGGCGTGCCTGTTGCCTTGCTGACATTGGCCTTCACAATCTCAGACAGCGCCTTAATCTGGGACAAAACACCCGCAAAAAATATGACGCTTAAGGAATTAATCGAATATGTGATTCTTCTCGGCTTTATTCCTTTTATCCTTTTGCTGGGGCTTTACGGTTTCTTTCAAGCCCGACGCGATTAAAGATAAACAGCATCATCAGGTGAAATCCCCTTAAGAATACGGGTTACATCAGCACTGAAAAACAGACTTCCCAAAACAAAAACTGTTTTTTGCTCACGCTGTGCAATGTCTTTGACCTGTTGCACCGCTGAATAAATATCAGGGATCAGGCTTGTCTCCTTGCCCTGTTCCCTAAAATATCCCGCAATGATTTCTCCTTGCTCGCCCCCACGTAGAGACGTGGTGACATAAAAATCAACAGGAAGCTCAGATAGTTCCTGTACAATTTCAACAACCGCTTTTGGTTTTGAAATGCCACATAAAACAATAAACTCATCGGGTTGATAGGTGGCGTTAATATAGCTGACCACTTCTTTCATCGCACAAGGCGTATGGGCCGATTCCACAATGAATTTTGGGCTGTCATGTACCACTTCCCCCCGTCCGGGAATCTGGGTTTGAGACAAGGCACAATCAATTTCATTTTGGCTCAGCCGTGTCATTTGTCTTTGTTGAAGGAGATGATCACAAGCCGTGACTGCCAGCGCACTGTTCTCAATCTGCCATTGACCAATTGGGGCCGGGCGCAGATGCACCTCTTGACCATCATACAGACCACGGGCCTCATTCTTAGCCAAATCAAAAGACAGTTCTGTCCAGCGTGTCTTTAACAGCTGCCAGTCAAAGCCGCCCATCTTCGCAATATGGCCTCCGGTTTGGACGAGCCTTGTCTCTGGGGGCAGATTGGCAAGGCAGCACCCTTTCGGGGCTGTAATGGCGATTTTCTCCACCAAAATTTGATCAAGGCTTGTTCCCAAAACAGAGGTATGTTCCAGCTCAAGAGAAGGCAAAACGGTCAATCTCGGCATCGCAATTCGGGTTGTATCCAAACGCCCCCCGATCCCGGCTTCAATGATTTGGCAGGAAACATCATGGCGTTGAAAACAAAGCCAGGCCGCTGCTGTTAAAATTTCAAAGCGGACAAAGGTATATCCCTTTTCCTTTGCGATCACCTGACTGGCCTGCATGACCTCTCCAATCAGGTCATTCAATTGCGTCAAGGCAATAGGCGTACCATTAATCCGAATACGCTCATTTGGCTCCAGAAAATGGGGGGAGGTATAGGTACCAACCGTTAAATTCTTTTGTTTCAGTAGCTCTGTACAATAAAGGGCGGTTGACCCTTTCCCATTTGTACCAATCAAGGAAATATCGCACTTGGGGGTAATGTTCAAACGGTCCAAAAGCGCCTGCATGCGCACAAAACCAATGCCATCGCCATATTGGGGAAGGTTTGCAAGTTGTTCTATGTGGGTCTTCATTCTTCTAATGCTTTTTGCAACGCCTCTTTATAAAGGGACACAATCAAGTCCAGATGTCCGGCCTTTTCCAAAGCAGTAACAGCTGGATTGCCATTTATTTCCAAAACAAATAAGTGTCCTGTTTGATGGCATTGAATTATATCAACACCGGCAATACGCAAGCCCAATGCCTGCGCAGCCTGTTTGGCAACACAAGCCAGCGCATCCTCAACCTCAAAGGACAAATTGTCATAATCCCCCCCGGCACTGAGATTGGCCCGTGAACTCAGCGTCACCACTGTTCCGTGCGCCAAGACAGTTTCAAGCGTTGCCCCCATCTGGGTAAGATCAGCCACAAGCTGTTCAGATTGCAGATTAACAGGATCAAGACCATAGCCCCACATCCTGTCATTATAAGCATTCAGAAGTTCTGAAACCGTTTGCTTGCCATCCGCCGTAATTGTTGGGAATTTTTTACTGACACTATATTTAATGTCATCATCCAAAACGAAAACCCGATATTCCGTTCCCTCAACATACTCTTGCAACAAGGCAATTTCAAACCTGGCTGCCATAGCTTTCAGAAAACGTCGTACCTCGTCATTGTTATAGGCAACATTCACATGGGCACCCAAGGCCCCATTCAATGGCTTGACGATAATTTTCTCCGCCCCTTGGGAGAACCTATCGAAATAAGGGGTCTCATCCAGATCAAAGCCTTGGTTGCGAATGGCTTTATAGCGTGAAGACAAAAAAACTTTTTGATAGCGCGGTGTCGCGATACCAGCACGTTCTAAAAGATCGGCACAAAATGCCTTGTCTGTTGCCAGCCCCGCCGCCACAGCTCCATTTAACGGCCAGCCGTGGGCACTGCCCCCACCAATATATGTTTTGCGATCCCCGTTTGATATTTCACACAGATAGCCACTATGTTCATCAATTAAGTCAAACTGATAGGAAAGAGCCTCTGCGGCGAGTTGTGCATAACGCACCGCAGGGCAATATATATTAGTCATAAAATGTTCCGAGAAGATAAAGCGACCCACACACCAGCACACGCCCCGGCTTGTCGCATTCAGCCTTAATCAATTCAAAGGCCAAAGACAAGTCTTCACATGCTGTGGCATTTCCCCCTGCATCCAAAACCTGATTGGCAAGCTTTTCCGGTTTTTTAGAGGGCTGGTTATCAATGGGCACGGTATAAACATGATCGGCCAACCCGGCAATATGGGACAGGAATGCCTTGCTATCTTTGCGTTTCATCATCCCCATCACCAGATAAAGCGGCTTGTCATTCCATTTTTTAATTTGGCTTCTCAAAGCTTGGGCCGCCGATTCATTATGACCGCCATCCAGCCACAGCTCCCACCCTTCAGCCAGCAACTGGGCCGTTTCAACCTGTTCCAAACGCCCCGGCCAGTGAACCGACTGCAAGCCGTTCAAAATCACTTCATTGGGAAAATGATACGTTGCTTTCAAAGCTTCAAGGCAAGCCAGTGCCAGTCCAGCATTGCTGATTTGATGATCCCCGCTTAACCCTGGGCGCGGCCAAGCGCTATCACCGTCCCAGCCTTCAAAAATCATCTGCTTGCCTGCTTTCTTGACAAACCATTCCCGGCCCTCACGATACCAGGCAATATCTAACTCTTTGGCTTTTTCTCGGATAGACTGATATGCTTCTTCATCCTGTTTTGCCATCACGCAGGGCACATCGGGTTTCAGGATCCCCGCCTTATGGGCTGCAATTTCGCCCAAAGACTTCCCTAAGAATTCCATGTGATCATAAGAAATCGGCGTCAGCACCGTCAGGAGCGGTTTTGCCACCACATTGGTGGTATCGCCCAAACCGCCCAAGCCTGTCTCCAGCAACACGATATGGCCTCGGCTACGTGAAAAGGCAAGAAAGGCTGCTGCTGTAATGGCTTCAAAAACCGTCAGAGCCGCACCGTCATTGGCATTGATGGTTTCTTCCAAAAGCTCTTTGAAGAACTCTTCTGAAATATCTTCGCCATCCAGATTGATACATTCATGGGGGCGAATAAGATGCGGGGAGGTAAAACTGTGGACACGATAGCCTGCGGTTTCAAACAGGCTACGCAAAAAAGCAATGGTGGAGCCTTTGCCATTGGTCCCTGCGACATGAATGATCGGTGGAATTTTATCCTGTGGGTTATCCAGACGCGACAAAAGGGCCTGAAAACGATCCAGGCCCAAATCAATGTCCTTGGTGTGGAGTTTCTCCACATCCTTGAGGAGCTGACTGCTACTCAGCGGGAGTCTCCTCATCTTTCTTGGGTTTATCCGCGGGTGTCTCTTCACTAATCGGGGCACCATCAGGGCGGCGGATGTCTGGCGGTGGCGGGATATCATTGATGTTATCAACCACTTCGCTCTCAACCGGGCTATCTTCGCTAGATAGTTCAACCACATCGGCAGCAGGCTTGGTATTGCGCAACAAACTCAAGACATTAATCAAGGTCGGGCGCAGCTCATGACGGCGCACCACCATATCAACCATGCCATGCTCATAGAGATATTCCGCCGTCTGGAAATCATCAGGCAGCTGCTCACGAATGGTTTGTTCAATCACGCGACGCCCGGCAAAACCGATGACCGCCCCGCTTTCTGCAATCGCCACATCACCAAGCATGGCAAAAGAGGCAGATACCCCACCTGTTGTCGGGTCTGTCAAAACAACGATATACGGCAGGCCCGCTTCTTTAACACGTTCTACACCAATGGTCGTGCGCGCCATTTGCATCAAAGATAAAATCCCTTCCTGCATGCGCGCCCCACCAGAAGCCGGAACCACAATCAAGGCTGCATCCTGAACGATGGCAAGCTTAGAGGCCGCAACCAGACCTTCCCCCACGGCTGTCCCCATGGATCCGCCCATATAGGCAAAGTTAAAGGCCGCAATCACCACATTTTGCCCCCCCATCTTACCATGGGCCACGATCAAGGCATCTTCTTCCTTGGTCTTGGCATTGGCTTCTTTGATGCGGTCCTTATATTTGCGACGGTCTGTAAATTTCAGCGGGTCACTGGGAACATCCGGCAGTTCTGCACGGGTGTATTCCCCCTCATCAAACAGCAGCTCCAAACGTTTTGTCACGCTCAGGCGCATGTGATGGCCGCAATGTTGACAGACCTGATGGTTCTTATCCAGATCACGATGGAAGATCATCTGACCGCATTTGGTACATTTATGCCAAAGGTTATCCGGGATTTCCTTTTGGCGGACCAAATCACGCAGTTTCGGTTTGACGTAGTTTGTTAACCAGTTCATTTCATCTTCCTTATTTAGCGGCGCGAACGCCTTGGGCTAAATCATTCACATAAGACAGTACAGCATCCACCAAACCGTCTTTGGCCTTACCGTTTTCATCCAGATTATCCGCAATGCGCTTTACAATCGCAGACCCAACAACAGCGGCATCACTGATGCCAGCCATGGTTTTGGCCTGATCCGGTGTGTTAATGCCAAAACCGATGGCAACGGGCAAGTCTGTATGTTTGCGAATAGTGTTTACAGCAGCATCCACATCAGATGTCTGTGCCGATGCCGTGCCTGTCACCCCGGTGATGGACACATAATAAATGAAACCGCTGGCTTTGGATGTAATCTTTTGTAAACGGGCATCATCTGCTGTCGGTGTGGTCAGATAGATAAAGTCCAACCCTGCCTCTTGAGCCGGAACGGCAAATTCGCGTTCTTCTTCTGGCGGCAGGTCCACAATGATAAAGCCATCGACACCTGCCTCTTTGGCATCAGCCAAAAACGGCTCCACCCCATAAGAATAAACCGGGTTGAAATAGCCCATCAACACGATCGGTGTATCATTATCGCCTTCGCGAAATTCACGCACCATGGCAAGTACGCCCTTAAGCGTCATACCCCCAGCCAGTGCGCGTTGGGACCCGAGCTGGATCGCGGGGCCATCGGCCATAGGATCAGAAAAAGGCATGCCCAGTTCAATCACATCAGCACCCGCATTGGCCATACCGCCGAGCAGTTTTTTTGATGTTTCCAGATCCGGATCACCCGCAGAAATAAAGGTCACCAGTGCAGAACGACCTTCTGCTTTCAAATCAGCAAAGCGTTTTCCAAGACGTGTCTGGCTCATAGTTCTGTCCCCATCGCTTTGGCAATTGTGTTGACGTCTTTATCACCACGACCGGACATATTGACCACAAGGATTTCATCCTTGCCCATTTGCTTCGCCATTTTCTCAGCCTCAGCCAAGGCATGGGAAGATTCCAGCGCCGGGATAATACCTTCTAACTTAGTGCAAAGCTGGAACGCCGCCACCGCTTCATCGTCGGTGATCGGGTGATATTCCACCCGGCCCTGTTCATAAAGCCAGCTGTGTTCCGGCCCGATGCCCGGATAATCCAACCCAGCAGAAATGGAATGAGCCTCATTAATCTGACCATCATCATCTTGCAGCAAATAAGTGCGGTTGCCATGCAACACACCCGGGCGCCCCCCGGCCAGTGAACAGGCATGTTCATCGGTATCAACGCCATGACCGGCTGCTTCTACACCAATGATGCGCACATCCTTATCATCCAAAAACGGATAGAACAGCCCCATGGCGTTAGAGCCGCCACCAACACAAGCCACCAAAGCATCCGGCAAGCGGCCTTCTTGTTCCATGATCTGTTCGCGAACTTCTTCGCCAATAATTTTTTGGAATTCGCGCACCATCACCGGATAAGGGTGTGGGCCAGCCACCGTCCCGATCAGATAAAAAGTATCATGAACATTTGCCACCCAATCACGCAGGGCTTCGTTCATCGCATCTTTCAGTGTGCCAGAACCAGCTGTCACCGGGCGAACTTCTGCACCCAGCAGTTTCATGCGAAAGACGTTGGGCTGTTGGCGTTCAATATCGGTTGCACCCATGAAAATGGTACAGTCCAGACCGAACAGCGCACAAACCGTCGCCGTTGCCACCCCATGCTGGCCCGCACCTGTTTCGGCAATAATGCGTTTTTTGCCCATGCGTCGTGCCAGCAAAATCTGCGCAATACAGCTGTTGATCTTGTGCGCACCGGTATGGTTCAAATCTTCACGTTTGAAATAAACCTTGGCCCCACCGCAATGTTCAGTGAAACGTTCGGCAAAATACAGCGGGCTTGGGCGACCAACATATTGTTTCAGATAGCCTTGAACCTCGGCCTGAAAATCCGGGTCATCCTTGACTTCATTAAAATGTTTTTCAACATCCAGAATCAAAGGCATCAGGGTTTCAGCCACAAAACGGCCCCCGAAAATGCCAAAACGACCATCTTCGTCCGGGCCGCTCATAAATGTATTGGGTGTATTCATCAGATCATTCACTTCAAACGGTGAGAATTTGCATGTCTTATAGCCCATGAACAAAAGGGCTGGCAAAGGAAAAAGACGTTTTCAAACGGTGTCATTCCTGTGCAGGCAGGAATCTATTGGAAAGAGGTCCCCGCATTCGCGAGGACGACGATAATATCAGCCCTTGGCCGCCTGAATAAACTTTTCAATCAGCTCGGGACTTTTCACCCCTTTTTCAGCCTCAACCCCACTGGATACATCCACACCCGCTGCCCCGCTTTGTTCCAACGCATCCGCCACATTATCCACCGTTAATCCACCGGCAAGCAACCATGGCACGTTCCATTTTGTATCGGTCAACAAGTTCCAGTCAAAAGCAATGGCATTGCCGCCGGGGCGCGTCGCACCCTTGGGCGGTTTGGCATCAAAGAGTAAACGGTCCGCCACACTGTCATAAGCACGTGCGGCTTCTACATCTTCCTGGGTTTCAATGGGCAGGGCCTTCATCACAGGCAGGCCAAAATTCAGACGAACCTCTTCCACACGCTCTGGCGTTTCATGACCATGAAGCTGGATAATGTCCAGACGGGCATGTTGGATCACGTTCATTAGCTCCTCATCTGTCGGATCAACAAACAGGCCAACCCGTTCCACATCCGCATCGCCAATCATATCGAAGACTTCAGCTGCGGTGTGCGGGTCCACATGGCGAGGACTTGGCGGGAAAAACACACAGCCCAGCAGGTCAGCACCCGCCTGAATAGCCACATGGGCATCTTCCGGCGTTTTAAGACCACAAATTTTAACTAAAACAGACATCGCGTTTTCTCCAACGACCATAAGCCAAGGCCCATAATACGGCCAACAATCCACCACCCACAAAAACCTTAAGGGTTTCAAGGGCTAAGAACATCAAATTCCACGCCAGTGCCGAAGCCTCATCCCCCATTGCCATTTGGGTGAAAAACGGCATATGCAGCATCAAACGCAAGATAAAGACCAGCCCCCACAGCGGCAACACAACCAAGATGGAAGCCGCAAACAAGCGGGAAAAATCCTTGCGTAATCCACTAAAGGAAGCTGCCAGCAAACTTTTGATCGAACGCGGATCATCTTCGGCAATCGCAGGCAGGCTATAGGCCATCAATTGGGTGAACCACCCCAGGAACAAACTGGCATACAAATGCCCGCTGATCCCATCAAGCGCCGTAATCCCGCCCATGACCAATAAGTCTGGCTGATGGAAAAACAAAGGCTGGTCAAACCAAAAGGCAAAACCTGTTAAAGGAAGGAACACAAGGCTTGAAGTCAGAGCATATTTCCATTCCCGGCCATTCAGCTTTGGTAAAAAAGAAACCTGCGCTGCCATTGCCCCTTTTAAGACAAAGCGCTGTAATTGCCCGGCATAAAACGTCCACAAACCAATGATCAGCAACCATTCAACAACACGCAAACCATAATAGCCCGACTGTCCCCATTCCTGCGGTGTTTGCCAAAGGCTGAGCAAAAAAACCAGCGCAAAAGGGAAAAGCCCGGCACGTACCATGACCATGGGATTGCGCATCAAAACGGCATACACCCCGTTGACCGTTGCCAAAATCGGCAATTTATCCTCTATTTTAATATCCATGAGGTTCTATTTAGACGCCGGGCGCCCCAATACAATGGTTTCATACAGTTTTGCCAACACCACCGACGACCACATCATGGAAAAGACAATCAAAATATCAGAAAAGACCATCTGCGGCAGACTTGCCCAGAAATCGTCGGGGTCCGGCATCATGCCCGGCACCTGCATCAACATCATGGTAAAAAAGATGACAGGACAGTAACACACCAGGAAAGCAGCCACGATGCGAAAGCCATGACCACGGGTCCATTCAAAAGAGGCGATGACATTATCCCAGACAGAACCGGGATGGCCCAAGGCAATGGCAGGAAAAGCCAAACAGATTTTCAGATTGATCCAGATACCTAAAATCATCCAGACCATCATCCCGCCTTGGTATTCCTTGGGCAACAGCGTGAAAACTTCGGCCATATGGCCCAAAAAAGTCATACAGAATGTCAGAAAAAAGAACCGGGCAAAGGGGCGATTGGCCCCATCAGCCACTGTTTCGGGATTACGCAATAAATAAAACCGCGTCGCCGACACCCCTAACAAAGCCATCGCCAAAGAATTGGACACCGTTGCCAAAGCCAGCCCGAGGCCGGGGGTTTCCACCAAAAACAGCGACGCCAATGAAAAAACAATCGGCAAGAACAGATATTTGCGAAAAACCTTGGCATTTTCACGGATAAAGGCCAGCGCATCAAACACCAGCGTGTGAACAGGAACGTCCATTATAACCCTTCCAGTTCCGCAGCAATTTTGCGTGCTGCGTCCACCGGGTCCTCAGCCTGTGTGATCGGGCGACCAATCACCAGAATATCGGCCCCTTCACGCACGGCATCTGCCGGTGTCATAATGCGTTTTTGATCCCCCTTGGCCGCCCAGGCCGGACGGATACCCGGCACAATCAGCTTGAAATCCGCCCCGCAAGCCTCACGGATTGGTTTAATTTCCTTGGCGGAACAAACCACCCCGTCCAAGCCATTTTCCTGTGTCAGCTTGGCAAGACGGACCACCTGGTCTTCAACACTATTGTTAATCCCCACTGCTGTTAAATCATCTTGATCCAGTGCCGTCAAAATCGTCACCGCAATGGTCAGATTAATACCTGCCTCACGTCCCGCTAGGGCTGCTTGTTTCAACATTTCTGGCCCGCCTTGGGCATGAACGTTGATAATTTCCGGCTGAATCGGGCCTGCCGCACGAATGGCAGAGGCCACCGTGTTGGGGATATCATGAAATTTCAGATCCAGAAAAACAGGCATGCCGACATCACGAATGGCACTGACGCCTTGCGGGCCATTGGCAGTGAAAAATTCTTTCCCCACCTTCATCCCACCAACGAGCCCCTTAAGCTTTTCTGCCAATTTAACGGCATATTCCACATCGGTGGTATCAAGGGCGACATAAATACGTTCATACGCTTTCATCTTAAAAGACTCGCTTTTCATATAAGAGATCATTGATTTTGGATTAGGGGATTTAAGGGGGGATGTCAAATCCCTCTTTTGTCCCCTTTATGAAAAGCAAAAATGATAATTGGCCTTTAGAAGCAAATTTCATAATTCTCATCTCCCGGAAAATCGCCAAATATGGCATAATCGAACAGGCTGTTTTGTTGGATATGGAGCGATGCAATGCTGGCAACGTTTCGCTTTGACAATATTCGTGGGGATATTTATGGCGGTGTAACTGCGGCTGTTGTTGCACTTCCTTTAGCTTTGGCTTTTGGGGTTGCCAGTGGGGCCGGAGCCATGGCCGGGCTTTATGGGGCCATCATCGTTGGCTTTTTTGCCTCCCTTTTTGGAGGAACACCTGCTCAAGTCTCTGGCCCAACCGGTCCTATGACAGTCGTTATGAGCGCAGTGGTCATGCAATATATTGATCAACCTGCCGTAGCCTTTAGCATTGTCATGATGGGGGGCCTGTTTCAAATCGGTTTTGGACTGGCGAAAATCGGAAAATATATCAGCTTTGTACCATTTTCTGTGATTTCCGGCTTCATGAGTGGCATTGGGATCATCATCATTTTAATCCAGCTCGCCCCCCTATTGGGCCATTCAGTTGCAACAGGGGGCACGGTCGGGGCCTTGGCCTATCTGCCGACATTACTGGGCAATATTCACATAAATTCAGCCATCATTGGAGTGCTAAGCCTTACCATTATGATTTTTTGCCCCAAAGCGGTGGCAAATTTGATCCCCCCTGCCCTTGTCGCGCTGATCAGCTGCACCATTTTGGTCTTTATACTGGATAATGGCGTGCCGATTATCGGGGATATCCCCACGGGTCTGCCCAGCCTTATCCTCCCAACCTTTATCGGTTCCCAGTTTATCGAGATGGTAACAGCCGCCTTGATGCTGGCCTTGCTTGGCACGGTGGATAGCCTGCTGACCTCACTGATTGCCGATAATATGACCAAGACCAAACATAAAGCCAATCAAGAACTCATCGCCCAAGGCATCGGCAATACACTGGCCGGCCTGTTCGGTGCCATCCCCGGTGCAGGGGCCACCATGCGCACAGTGGTCAATATCCGCGCCGGTGGTAAAACACCCCTGTCAGGTTTGCTCCATTCTGCCATTTTATTCGCCATCGTGCTGGGGTTAGGCGGCTTTGCCAGCCATATCCCCCATGCGGTTTTGGCGGGCATTCTCATTAAGGTCGGCTGGGATATTATCGACTGGCCATTCCTTAAGGTCATGAAAAAAGCACCGGGCACCACGGTCTTCCTGACTTGTTCCGTCCTCACCCTCACCGTCTTTGTCGATTTGGTCATTGCTGTGGGCTTTGGTGTAGTGGCGGCCAGCCTGATCACCTTGCAACATCTCACCAGTTTTCAGCTTGATAGTATGCGCGAACAAAATGGTAAAGGTCATCTCAGTGATCAAGAAAGTGACGAGCTGGAAGCCTTGGGTGATCGCGTCTTTTATTGCCATTTTGGCGGGCATGTCACCTTTGGTGCCGCCCATGGCATTATGGAACGCCTCGTGCCTGAAGATAAATGCGATGCCGTGATTTTAGATTTAAGTGATATCAAAAATCTCGACATCACCGCTGCTTACGCCCTTCAGGAAATCATTGATGCAGCACGCGATCATGACGTGCTGGTCATGATGGTCGGCATGCAGGCCCATGTGGCACAAAAATTGGAAAAGATCGGTGTCTTGGAACAAGTCGATGATGTGCATATTCATCTGGCGCGATCTGACTGTTTTGTCTGCGCCAATGATATTTTATCCATTCAGAATAATGGCAATAAAAACCCCCGGCCTTAGTGCGCACAAGCGGCCGGGGGGTTTTCAATGCCCTGTTATGATGAAAACGCTGTTACAGGGCATCAAAACAATCCAAACATTTATCCAGCGTTATAAATGTTCTTCTATCAATCTGTCGTCCTCGCGAAAACGGGGACCTTTCTCTTTATTGGAAAGAGATCCCCGATCGAGCCAGGGATGACATTAACTGGCAAGTTCGGCGCGAACCTGTTCACGCAGTTCGTCGATACAAACGCGCTCACTGCCTTTTTCCATATGCCAGAAGGTCCAGCCGTTACAGGCTTGCGCATTTTGCACACGTGCGCCAACTTGGTGGATAGAACCCCTAAAATCAGAGGCACTGAGCGTCCCATCGGCACGCACTTGTGCTTCATAACGCCCTTTGACATCAGTCAATTTCGTGCCCGGTTCCAACAGGCCGCGTTCCAGCAACGTCCCAAACGGAATGCGCGGGGCCTGACGTTTGGCCGGTGTGGTCAGCAAAGACGTATCAATTTCGCCCTTAATGGACTTAATGCGTTTTTCAGCCACTTTGATATAATCGGTTTCGCGTTCCAGACCGATGAAGTTGCGGCCCAGTTTCTTGGCAACGGCACCTGTTGTGCCCGTACCAAAGAACGGATCAAGCACCACATCACCGGGTTTGCTTGAGGCCATGATCACGCGATAAAGCAGGCTTTCCGGCTTTTGTGTCGGATGCGCTTTTTGGCCTTCATCATTTTTCAGGCGCTCGCCCCCATTACAGATGGGCAGCAGCCAGTCTGAACGCATTTGAACGTCATCGTTAAAAGCCTTCATCGCTTCGTAATTGAAGTTATATTTGGCTTTTTCAGACTTCGAACACCAGATCATGGTTTCATGCGCATTGGTGAAACGACGACCACGGAAGTTCGGCATCGGGTTGGTTTTGCGCCAAATCACGTCATTGAGCATCCAATAGCCCAAATCCTGAAGCGTCACACCCACACGGAAAATATTATGATACGACCCAATCACCCAAATCGTGCCATCGTCTTTTAGAATACGACGGGCCGCTTTCAGCCAGGCTTTGGAGAAATCATCATAAGCCTTGAAGCTGTCAAACTGATCCCAGTGATCATCGCAGGCATCGACTTTGGTGTTGTTGGGGCGGTGCAAATCACCACCGAGTTGCAAGTTATAAGGCGGGTCCGCAAAAATCAGATCGACTGACTTTTCCGGAAGGCTGTTCATCAGTTCAATACAGTCACCCTGCAAGATCTGATTCAGCGGAATTGTTTGTAGCGTTTTCATGCCCAAAGAGTAGAGCGAATCGGGTTAAAAAAAGTTTAACTCATTGAAAATAAATAAAAATTTACCTTTTGTTAACTTTTAGAAACACACCTCAAAAGCGCTCAAACCCAAGGGATTTAAAGCTCTTGAATCATCTCTTCGATCATAAATCGGGCCGAATTTGACCGTGGATTCCACAAGCCCCGCTCTTGTGCCTCTTGAAAACGTTCCAGCATTTCTTTTAATGCCGCTGGATTATTCTCTTTAAGGAAGTGATAATTTTCCTCCTCCATCACATAAGCCTCAAACACAGCATCAAAATGATGGTGCTTTACACAATTGGCTGTGGCCGCAAAGGCAAACATGTAATCCACAGTCGCCACCATTTCAAAGGCACCCTTATAACCATGACGTTTTACGCCCTCAATCCATTTTGGGTTCACTACACGGGCACGAACCACACGGGCGATTTCTTCTTCCAATGTGCGAATACGCGGGCTTTCCGGGCGGGAATGGTCATTGTGATAGACTGTGGGGGCTTCGCCGCCTTTCAGGCTGCGGATGGCGGCGCTCATGCCGCCTTCAAACTGGTAATAATCATCACTATCGAGCAAATCATGTTCCCGGTTATCCTGATTTTGCACCACGGCTTCCACGTTGGATAAACGTTCTTCAAACAAACCATGAGCAGTTTCCCCGCCACTGCCCTGACCATAGGCATATCCGCCCCAGGCCACATAGGCACGCGCCAGATCATCTGCTGTGTCCCAACCTTTTTCATCAATCAATGCCTGCAAGCCAGCACCATATGCGCCGGGTTTGGAGCCAAAGACACGATAGCCTGCCCGTTTCACCGCCTCTTCTTCACTGACCCCTTGCGCCATCATCTGGGCTTTTTCTGCACGCACACGTGCAGCCAACGGGTTCACATCATCTGCTTCATCCAGCTCAGCCACTGCCCGTGCGGCACTGTCAAAGAGATCAATCAGCCCTGCAAAAGCATCACGGAAGAAACCGGACACGCGCAAGGTCACATCCACACGTGGGCGCCCCAGCGATGTTTGCGGCATAATTTCAAACCCGGTAATGCGACGCGAGACACTATCCCATGTGGGCTGCACCCCCATAAGCGCGAGGCCCTGTGCAATATCATCCCCGCCTGTACGCATATTAGACGTGCCCCAAGCGGTTAAAGCCATGGTACGCGGCCAGTCCCCATGATCCTGCATATAGCGTTCAATCATCAAGCTGGCCGATTTCCAACCCAAGGTCCAGGCCGCAGGCGTCGGGACCGTGCGGGTATCAACGGAATAAAAGTTTTTCCCTGTGGGCAGGATTTCCGGGCGCCCCCGTGTCGGCGCCCCACTGGCACCGGGCAGAACAAATCCACCGTCCAGCCCTTTTAAGATCGCTGCAATTTCTTCATCACCACAAGATTGCACATTGGGTCGAACGACCTCGTCCACATAAGACAGCACCTCTTTTGTGCGTGTCATATAAGGGGAAACATCAATATCATTACTGATTATTTTTGCAGCCAAAATTTCAAGACGTTCCACCGTATCGCCATTGGTGCGCCATGCCCCATCGCCTTGCAGGATTTCAGGTTTCAACCCCGCCCAAGGGCCTGCCATATCACACTCGAGCGGATCAAAATTCAAATCCAGATCATCGGCTAAGGCGCGAATAAGGGAGGCATCACGCCCTTCCCCTTTGTTGCGCGGCACACGTACAAGGGCGACTAGCAGGTCATTGAGTTGACGATCAAGTGGGCTTTCCCCAAAGATATGTAACCCGTCACGAATTTGCAGCTCTTTTAGCTCACACAGGTGATTATCCAGCTTGGCCAGTGCCTCTTCTTCATCATCATCGCGAGCAATGCCGCAATCTTCATCCAGACCCGTTGTGCGCGATAGGGCGAGGATTTCTTTTTTCAACACTTTCAGGCGACGTGGATCAACCCCGGCAGCCTCGTAATATTCATCCACCAACTGTTCCAAATCCTTTAAGGGACCGTAGCTTTCTGCACGCGTTAGCGGTGGGGTGAGATGGTCGATAATCACAGCTTGGGATCGACGCTTGGCCTGCGTACCTTCGCCCGGATCATTGATAATGAAGGGATAAAGATGAACCAGCGGACCAAAAATGGCTTCGGGGAAACACTCTTCTGAAAGCGCAATGGACTTACCGGGCAACCATTCCAAATTGCCATGCTTGCCCATATGGATCAGCGCATGGGCGTTAAACTGCGTGCGCACCCAGGCATAAAAGGCGAGGTAGTTATGCGGCGGGACAAGATCCGGGCTGTGATAGCTTTCCACCGGATCAATATTATAACCCCGCGCCGGCTGCAAACAAACCGCCACATTGCCACAGCGATAAGCAGGCAAAACAAAACTGTCGTCACGATAAAATGGATCATTCGCCGGTTCACCCCAGCGCGCGCTCACCGCATCCTGTACCGATTGCGGCAAGCTATTGAAAAATGACACATAATCATCCACGGATAAACGCTCAATCACATCGCGTTCATCCAGCTTGGTGAAATCGTTAGTCACGCCCGCTTGTAAGCGTTCAATCAGCTCATTGCCATCAGCTGGAATATTGTCCAGATGATAGCCCGCACCCGCCATGGCATTCAGCACATTGACCGAACCTGCAGGCGTATCCAGTCCCACCCCATTGCCCATGCGCCCATCCTTGTTGGGATAGTTCGCCAGCACAAGAGCCACGCGTCTTTTTGCTGCATCCATGTTGCGCAGCAAAGCCCAGTTTGCCGCCAGTTTGGCCGTAAACTCAAGACGATCAGAAACAGGTTGGTACGTGACAATATCACATTGGGTGAGTTCGTCTTTTTGTGCCAAACCTTTAAAGGACACCGCACGTGATAAAATCCGGCCATCAACTTCGGGCAAGGCCACATTCATGGCAATATCGCGTGCAGACAACCCATTGGTGCCGTCTCGCCAGACGTCTTCATTTGAACCGGCAAAGACCACTTGCAGCACCGGGCAATCCACCACATCGAACGGTGTCTTGGTACGTTCTGCATTGGGTTTGGAAAGGGCAAAACCTGTCCCGTTCAAAATCACCGATGTCTTGCTTTGGGCAAGCAGTTCTTCAATCGTACTCGCTGCCACTTCATCTTTTAAACTGGCCGCATAAAGAGGTAAGGGATTAATGCCTTGTTTTTTCAACGCCTCAAGCAACCCATCAATCACCGCCGTGTTGCCTGCCTGCATCAAGGCCCGATAAAAAGTGATGGCCGCAACAGGCTGACCGTCGATCCAATGGGCCTTTCGCAATTCGTCCAGACTGCTGGCCCCATAAATCCCGGCACGCAGTAAAGGGGCAGGCTCTGCCCATTGTGCCTTGCGGCCCAACAGATGGTGGGCAAAATTCAAAAATTCAACGCCATTTTCTGTGCCGCCATGCACACAATATTGCCACAGGCGATGGGTGTCTTCGGCACTGAGAGAAGACAGATTGGTCAGTTCCGCATCCGGTTGATCATCACCGGGTAGCAAGGCCAGTGGAATATTTTTCTCCACACAGGTCCGGGCAATTTCATCAACGCCATATTCCCAATAGCTTTTCCCGCCAAGCAGGCGCACGACCACCAGTTTAGCATGCTGGATAATATCATCAACATACAGGTCCACCGACATATTGTGGCCCATATGAAGAAGGGAGGCGAGCCGCAAGGTCGGGATGGAACGGTCTTGTTCATATAAACGTTTATGAGCCAAGGCTAGACAGGCGAGTTCAGTATCCGCAGCTGATAAAACAACAATATCAGCAGGGTCCTGACCCAGGTCAATCGCCTCAGACCCATCAGAAATCGCACCGGGGGTTGCTGCCAGAAGATGCATTTTTACGTTCCATTTTCCTGAATTTCCTGTTTTATAGAGCAGGCATTAAAGGAAGACAAATCATGATCCGCAAAGCAATTGAAAAAGATCTTAAAGACATTCTTGAAATTCATCGCCTTGCCTTTGGCGAAGAAGATGAAGCCAAACTGGTGGATAACCTGCTCAAAGATGACAGCGCCCAGCCGTGCCTGTCCATGGTCGCAGAACAAGACGGCCAAATCATCGGCCATATTCTTTTCACCAAAGCTGGCATTAAAGGCACAAAGCTGAACGCCTCCCTACTGGCCCCGCTGGCCGTTCATCCTGATTTTCATTTTAAAGGGACCGGGCGACGCCTGATTAAAGCGGGGTTTAAGGAACTGGCTGACCAACACGTCGATCTCGTCTTCGTCCTTGGCGATCCGAATTACTACACAAAATCCGGCTTTAGCCTGAATGCAGGCGCACAAGGCTACCCTACTCCTGTTCCCATCCCACCAAAATGGGCTGATGCCTGGATGGTCAGGAAACTGTCAGACTGCGAAGAGAGCGGCCAAGTCCAGGTCGCCAAAGAAATCAGTGCACCAGAATTTTGGAGCGATTGAGCACAAATAGTCATTCCGCACTTGATGCGGAATCTTTTTCCCCTTGGAACAAGATCCCCGCATGCGCGAGGATGACGACTATTGACTACTTTAACGTCGAAAAATAAAATCAGTAAAATCTTAATAAATCAGACTTGAAGAAGCCCAAGAATGCCTCAAACTCCCCCAAAAGTCTTTATCTCATATTCTCATGATTCAGCCGCCCACAAGCGTTGGGTCGCTTGGTTTGCCGAAACCCTTTGCACAAATGGCATCGACACGACACTTGATCAATGGGACTTGACTGCCGGGGGCGACGTACCAGCTTTTATGGAAAAACAGCTTAAAGAGTCCGATTTTATCCTTCTAATCTGCACAGAAAACTATGTCACCAAAGCTAACGAAGGTCTTGGGGGTGTGGGTTATGAGAAAATGATCGTTACATCTGAATTAATATCCAATATTAATCAGAAAAAATTCATACCCATTGTCAGACAACAAAGTGCGACAAATGTACCAACGTTTATTTCAAGCAAACTATATGTCGACTTTTCCGATGATGAGCACATTGAAAACAGCCTGTCTGAACTTCTTCAAGCAATCCATCACGATAAAGTTGAACGAAAACCCCACATCGGCTCTTTTGCCGGAATATCAAATATTAAAATTCCACACCAAAATTCAAATAGTTCAGTTCCAGTAAAAACGCAGAATAACCTCACAAATGAAGAAATGAAAATTTTCTCTTATATTGTTGTAAGATATGATCAGCATAGAGAAAATTATTGGGATGAGGGCAAGGCCCTTCAAGCCTCCGGCACAGGAAAAATAAGGGCTGAAGTAGCCATAAAATCCTTAATTCAAAAAGATCTACTTACATATGGTTACAATAACAACTTACTACTAACTGACAACGGAAAAGCCTATGCAATCGAACATTCGATTATTTAGTTAGTAATACCACTGTTATTATCTCTTTGAAGTTCCTATGCCTAAATGCTTGAGCGATTGACGCTACATTAGATTTTAATAATTTTATATAGACAAGGCAAGTTCAATACATTAGAAACAACTAAACTTAAATAACAATGAGGATAGTTGTGATGAAAAAACTCGCCCTTTTAGCATTTGGCGCGGCCTGTCTTTCCCTGTCATTTCAAGCCAACGCAGCCCCGGAACCGAAAAAAGCAACGGCACAAGTTGAATCCAAGCTCTATGTCACCGCTTCTGAAGCCTGGGAGATGATGCAAAAAGATGCGTCCGTTATCCTGATTGATGTGCGCGATCCCATCGAAGTGATGTTCACAGGTTTCACAGATGAAGCCGATATGCATGTCCCGTTTCTGTTAAGTGATCGCAGCAAAAAGCACCCAAAGAAACCTGTCTATAATATGGTGAAAAACCCCAAGTTTCTGGAACAGGTTGAAGCAAAACTCACTGAAATGAAAGTCAGCAAAGATACAGCCATTATCATGATGTGTCGTTCCGGCAGCACACGCAGTGCGCCTGCGGCTAACATGCTTTATAAAAAAGGCTGGAAAAACACCTATACAATGGTTGATGGCTTTGAAGGGGGTAAATCCAAGGAAGGTAACTCTAAAGGCGTGCGTGCTGTAAATGGCTGGCGCAACTCCGGCCTGCCTTGGGGCTATAAGCTGAACATGGACAAAATGTATTTTGCCCAACAGTAAAGCCTGCATTGCAAAGACGTGAAAAAAGGCTGGCCTTGTGCTGGCCTTTTTTATGGATGGACCACATCCATCTCATCTGCCTGAATATCAAAGGCAGCAGCCATCAGCGCCTTGGTATAGGCCGTTTGCGGCGCATCAAAAATATCGTCACACCCGCCCTGTTCGACCACGGCCCCATTTTGCATAACCATGACCTTATGACTCATAGCGCGCACAACTTTCAGATCATGACTAATGAAAATATAGGCGAGATTATGTTTGGTTTGTAGATCGCGCAACAGCTCAACAATTTGCGCCTGCACGGACATATCGAGCGCACTGGTGGGTTCATCCAGAATGATCAAGCGGGGCTTTAAAACAACAGCACGCGCAATGGCAATACGTTGGCGTTGCCCACCGGAAAATTCATGAGGATAACGGTCCTGAGCCTGACGCGGTAGTCCAACCTCTTCCAGCACATCCCCAATCAATTGACGGCGTTCTTCGTAAGTGCCACCCATTTTATGAACGAGCAAACCTTCTTCGACAATCTGATGAACAGACATACGTGGAGACATGGAGCCAAAGGGGTCTTGGAACACCATCTGCATTTCTTTGCGCAAAGGGCGTAGCTCTTTCTGGCTCAAGACTTGAAGATCCGCCCCATCAAACACCAAGCCACCATTACTATCTTCCAACCGCAAAATAGCACGACCCAGAGTGGATTTTCCCGACCCGGATTCTCCAACTACTCCCAAGGTCTCACCTTGGCGCACGGTTAAGGAAATGCCATTTACCGCCTTGACATGACCAACGGTGCGCTTAATCACCCCACGTTTAATCGGATACCAAACCTTAAAATCTTCCACACGCAAAATCTCTTTTGCAATCTGATCATAATCCGGCTCCCCACTGGGTTCTGCGGCCAAAAGCTTTTGGGTATAGGCATGCTGGGGACGTTCAAATATCTCCACACAGTGTCCGCTTTCCACAATCTGTCCCGCATTCATGACACAGACCCGATCGGCCATATGACGCACAATGCCCAGATCATGAGTAATCATTAAAATTGCCATGCCAAGCTTTTCTTGCAGCTCTTTCAGCAACTTCAAAATTTGCGCCTGAACCGTTACATCCAAGGCTGTTGTGGGCTCATCTGCGATCAGGATATCCGGTTCATTGGCCAATGCCATCGCGATCATAATGCGCTGCTGCTGTCCCCCGCTAAATTGATGGGGTAAGGCTTTCAGGCGATCTTCTGTTGTGGCCTCTTCCAACCCAACCAGTTTGAGTAGCTCAATCACCCGTTCACGCGCCTGACGTTTGGTCATTAATTTGTGCACAAACAGCACTTCGGAAATCTGGCGCTCAATAGAGTGCAGCGGATTAAGCGAGGTCAGCGGTTCCTGAAAAATCATGGCAATACGATTGCCACGGATAGAGCGGATTTTACGTTCCTCACGATCAAGTAACTCTTCACCATCAAAGATGATGGAACCACGCGGATGATGGGCACGCGGATAGGGCAGCAGTTTCAAAATAGAAAGGGCACTGACCGATTTACCGGAACCTGACTCTCCCACCAAGGCCAACGTCTCACCTTTCTCCACAGAAAAAGACACACCGCGCACCGCTGGGGCATCACCGAAAGACACATGCAAATCTTTGATCTCTAACAGGCTCATTGCAGGGTCTTCCTTGGATCAAAGGCATCACGCACGGCTTCCCCGATAAAGATCAGTAAAGACAACATCACAGACAGCACAAAAAAGGCCGTCAGCCCCAGCCAGGGCGCTTGCAGATTATTCTTGCCCTGGTTCAACATTTCCCCCAGTGACGGGCTTCCCGGTGGCAAGCCAAAGCCAAGAAAATCCAGCGCTGTCAGCGTGGTGATGGACCCATTCAGAATGAAAGGCAAGAAGGTAAAAGTCGCCACCATCGCATTGGGCAACACATGGCGGATAATAATGGTTTTATCATCCACACCCAACGCCTTGGCAGCACGCACAAAATCAAAGTTACGTGCGCGCAAAAATTCTGCCCGCACCACACTGACCAAAGAGACCCAGCTAAACAGTAACATCAAGCCCAGCAACCACCAGAAATTCGGTTCCACCAGTGAGGCCAAAATAATCAGTAAGAATAACGTGGGCAGGCCGGACCAAATTTCGATAAAACGCTGCCCGACCAGATCAATCACCCCGCCAAAATAGCCCTGCACAGCCCCTGCGGCCACGCCGATAATAGAACTGGCAATCGTCAAGATTAGACCAAACAGGACAGAAATGCGAAAACCATATATAAGGCGAGCCACCACATCGCGGCCCTGATCATCGGTACCCAGCCAGTTTTCCTCACTGGGCGGGGCAGGTGTGGGGACATTTAGATCATAATTGATACTATCATAGCTATAACGCACCATAGGCCAGACAATCCAGCCCCCTGCATCGGTAATCAGGCTTTGGACTTCCGGGTCGCGATACTCCGCCTCGGTCTCAAAAAAACCGCCAAAGGTGGTTTCAGGGTATTCGGTCATAAAGGGCGTATAAAGACTGCCCTCATAAGAAATCAACAAAGGCTTGTCATTGGCGATCAGTTCTGCAAACAGCGACACCCCAAACAAAATTAAGAACAGCCACAGGGACCAAAAGCCCCGTCTGTTCTTTTTAAAATTTTCCCAGCGGCGTTGATTAAGCGGTGTCATGGCTCTACCTCGACTCAAAATCAACGCGCGGGTCAATAATGTGATACATCACATCACCGATCAAATTCATAATCAACCCGAGCAAGGTAAAGAAATAGAGCGTACCAAACAGCACCGGATAATCCCGGTTGATCGCCGCTTCAAACCCCAGCAAACCCAACCCGTCAAGGGAGAAAATAATCTCCGTCAGCATGGAGCCTGTGAAAAACACCCCGATAAAAGTGGCCGGAAAACCTGCGATGACAATCAACATGGCATTGCGAAACACATGACCATAAAGCACCCGATTTTCATGCAAGCCCTTGGCACGTGCGGTAATGACATATTGCTTGTTAATCTCTTCTAAAAAAGAATTCTTGGTCAACATGGTCAGACTGGCAAAACCGCCGATGACCATGGACAAGACCGGCAAGGCCATATGCCAGAAATAATCCAGGACTTTATCCAGTGTATTGAGTTCCGCCCAGTTATCGGACACAAGCCCACGAAGGGGGAACCAGTCGAGATAACGCCCGCCGGCAAAAACAACAATCAATAAAATGGCAAAAAGAAAACTCGGGATCGCATTGCCCAAAATCACCAGACCACTGGACCAGACATCAAACTTTGATCCATCGCGCACCGCCTTTTTAATGCCCAAGGGTATGGAGATGAGATAGACCAGCAAGGTCGTCCAGATCCCCAGTGAAATGGACACAGGCATTTTATCCAGCACCAGATCGACCACACTGTCATCACGATAGAAACTATTACCGAAATCAAAGCGGATATAGTTGCCCATCATGATGAAAAAGCGCTCGTACGCAGGCTTATCAAAACCAAACTGCTGTTCAATCTCTTCAATCAATTCCGGTGGTACACCTTGGGCACCGCGATATTTGGAACTTTGCGCACCAGAGCCACTGCTTTGAACTTCCGATCCCCCCGTGCCAGAAACACGGGCTGTCGCATCAACGGCTTCACCCTGAATTTTTGCCAGCATCTGTTCGACCGGGCCACCGGGGGCTGCCTGAATAATCACAAAATTCAACACCATAATGCCCAGCAAAGTTGGCACAATCAGAAGCAGGCGTCGAATAATATAAGCAAGCATGAAAAACAAAAACCTTGGTTTCGATCCAAACAGTTGTATGAAAGCTCACCTCTAACGTCAAGCTGCGTCTCCCTGTCCAGTGGAAAACACATCCATGTCCGAAAATGGCGAGTGTTTGCCCAAAGATCATGTAGACTACTTCCATGACACATCTTGACCATGACATATGCTATCAGGCGCTCAAAACCCGTGATGTCCGTTTTGACGGACGTTTCTTCACAGGGGTGACATCCACCGGGATTTTCTGCCGACCGGTCTGCCCAGCCAATACACCAAAGCCTGAAAATTGTACGTTTTTCCCTTCTGCCAGTGCAGCTCTTAATGCCGGGTTTCGCCCATGCTTGCGCTGTCGCCCGGAAAGCGCACCGGCCAGTGCGGCTTGGCGGGGGACAGAAACAACAGTGCGTCGTGCCTTGCGCCTGATTGAAAACGGTGTTCTGGATGAAGGCAATAAACTGGAAACCTTATGTGAGCGCTTAGGCATTGGTGAACGTCACCTGCGTCGCCTGTTTCAACAACATCTGGGGGCTTCGCCCAAACAAATTGCCCAGACCCGGCGTTTAATGTTTGCCAAGAAATTACTGGTTCAAACCGATATCTCCATTACAGAGGTCGCACTGGCTTCCGGTTTTAATAGCCAGCGTCGTTTTAATGATGCCTACCAGAAAACATTCGGCTTTCCCCCCAGTCACGAACGTAAAACCTTACAATCAAGACCCCAGACAACAAAAGAAACCATTCTTTATTTCAGTTATCGCCCCCCCTATGACTGGCAGGGCCTACTGGCTTTTTTCAAAGAACGGGCAATTGACGGGATTGAACAGGTTACAGATCACGCCTACAGCCGTCATATTTCCATTGATGGTCATCACGGTGACATCACCCTGACATGTGAGGCAGATAAACATCGCCTTAAAGCCAGCATCCGTCATATCCCCGTGCAATATTTGCGAGATCTTTCGCTTAAAATTCGTCGCATGTTTGATATTGATGCAGACCCTGATGCCATTGCCCATGATCTCAGCCATGATGAAGCACTTGCCCCGCTTATTGCGCAAACCCCTGGTCTGCGCCTGCCCGGTGCCTGGGACAGTTTTGAAATTGCGGTTCGTGCGATCATCGGTCAACAGATCAGTGTAAAAGGGGCACGCACCATTTGTTCGCGTCTGGTTGGCCGCATCAACACGGGCCTTTTCCCCACGCCTCAAGATATTTCAGAGGCAAATCTTGATGGACTGGGGTTAACCGGGCGACGGATCACCACCTTGAAAACACTGGCGCAAAATTGGCAAGAACTGGATGGGGCCGCCCCTTTGGAAAAAACCCTACAAGATTTATGCAGCCTGCCCGGTATTGGCCCGTGGACAGCCCATTACATTATCATGCGCAGTTTTTGCGAACCAGATATTTACCCGCTAGACGATCTCGCCCTGTTGCGCGGACTAGAAAAGCTTGGCCTGCCTGCAACAAAAAAAGATTTACACATGCGTGCAGAAAACTGGCGCCCGTGGCGGGCTTATGGTGCGCTTTATCTGTGGAAGGCTTCTTAAATGATACAGCTTTATAGTGAAACGTTCCCAAGTCCGTGCGGGGAACTGTCCATTGTTTTTAATGAACAGGAAACCCTTCTTCATCTTGATTTTCCTGACCAAGGAACGCGACAGGAAAAATTGCTGACAAAACGGTTTGGTCGCTTTGAGATGAGCAAAGGGGAAAGCCATCTAATCAAAACACAGATTTTGGCCTATCTGACAGGTGATCTGACAGCCCTGGACGAAATTCCCTGTCAAACAGAGGGCACAGATTTTCAAAAACAGGTTTGGCATGCCTTAAAGGCTATCCCTTGTGGCCAAACATGGAGCTATAAACAACTGGCCCAGCACATTAACAACCCCAAAGCCATCCGCGCCGTTGCCCGTGCCAATGCACTCAACCCCATTTCTCTGATCTATCCCTGTCATCGCGTCATTGGATCAAACGGCACCTTAACCGGATATGCAGGAGGTCTCAAACGCAAAGAGTGGCTGTTGCGCCACGAAGGGGCCTACCCATAAATACGCAATTGCAAAATCTGTCGCCTTTATAGATGATGCCGCCCTATGACGCTGATTCTGATTAAAATATTTGTGACTGTTTCCATTGTCCTGGGGTTGTCCTTTGTGGCTGAACGGATCAGTCCGCGTTGGGCGGGGCTATTAGGCGGCTATCCATTGGGAACAGCCATTGTGCTGATCTTCATCACCTATCAGGAAGGCGAAATCTTTGGAGCACAAAGTGCCGTTCATACAATAGCAGGTCTCACAGCCAATCTGGCGGTGTTTGTTGCTTATGGGCTTACGCTGACCCTGCGCCCTCAGGCCAGCTTTCTTCTGCCCAGTCTAAGTGCCATTGCTGCTTTTTTTGCCGTTGGCCTGCCCCTGAGCCTCATTGATTTTAGCCTGTGGACAGCGACAGGGTTTCTTCTGGTTATCATCACCCTGTGCCTGTTTGGCTTCAAGAAGTTTGAAGAAATCAAAATCAAAAATGCCGTCCGTTTGGGCCTGTGGGTCACAGGTGTACGCGCTGCCACGGCTTGTTTTGTCGTGCTGTCCATTACCGGACTCGCTCATATCATGGGGCCAAAAATGGCAGGCGTCATGGCAAGCTTCCCCTCCACCGTATTTCCCATGATCGTTATTATGCATTTCACCTATGGGCGTGGTCCGGTGCTGACCATTATCAAACATTTCCCCAAGGGTCTGGGCGCGATGATCTGTTTTGCCCTGAGTTATGCCCTTTATCTGGAAGAAACCGGCCTGTTGTGGGGAACCCTTTTCGCATTTGGGATCGCGACCCTCTATCTTTTAGCCTATTCCATCCTGCAACAAAAAATACGCCCGACTGAACTGTAAGCCAGCGGGCGCAAAAAAACATCAGATCTGAATTTTTTGATTTAAAAGGTCCTGACCCTAAGCAACCGCTCGTAAATCAGCGAGTACTTCCTCAACCGGTTTGCGTTTTTTCAGCAGTTTCAACAGTGGCCGCGGCGTCAATTTTGCCACCACATCGGCCTTTGGGGCCACAGACAGCTGTTCATAAGTCAGCTCCCCTTCCACATGGGCGCCTTTTTCAACAATGACCTGGCGAGCTTGAATATTGCCTTTGACAAAACCTAAAATCCGGACTGTTTCAGCGACAACAGTTCCCTTAACACAGCCTTTGCGACCGATCACAAGGTTATCAACTTCGATATTTCCTTCAACATTACCGCGCAGGTCCAATTCCCCCTGCCCTTTAATGTCAGCATGAATAATGCGATTGCGTTTTACGATCGCTTTTCTTGGTTTTAAAAACATGGCTTCAGACCTTTCTATTCCAATTCTTTTTTAGGTTCTCGCCATAGTATCTGAAGGACGTAAACAAGCGGTTAACAGCATGAAAAAAAAGACATATCAATTGATATGTCTTTTTGAAGATTTTTATTTTGTCAGGCTTTTAGCCGTTATCGCCTACAAAAGCAATCAATTCATCAAGATATTTTTGTACTTCTTTTGACGGCTCTTCAACTTGCTCGACTAAAGAAATTGCCTCATCCAAGTCATGGTTGTTATATGCCCGTGCAGCGGCAATCCCCAACGCATGTACACGCTCATGCGGCGGATCAATGGCAGCAAAGGCTGGGTGAGATTTCACCACTTCATCCTGATCGCCGAAATACCATTTACCCAAACGACAATGCTGATGATCAGCCAACTCGTTGGGATCAAGCTTGGCACGGCCCACCAACATATCGGCCAATTTTTTGCGCCAAACCATATGGTCGGCCTTGGCACGGATCAAATCACGGGCACTGAACTTATTGCGCATCAACGCGTCCATCTGTTCGGTCAACAGCGTTTCTGTATGATCCATCTGATCCAGAACATTGGTATTGGCCTCAACATTTTCACCGGCCATCTCAGCAATGAGAGAAGCATGACGTGATGTTTCACCAATAACGGCCTGTTGCTGTTCAAGAACATTGGCAACTTCCTGCATGTCACAGGTTACACTATCCACACCCTGGTCAATCTCTTCCATATTTTTCAGGGTCGAGGTGATAATCTGCTGACCATTTTCAACGGCTTCTGCCCCTTCTGACATGGAAGTTGTGATTTCCTCCATCTCATAGCGCAACCGTTCAATACGATCATTGATATCCCCTGTGGCACGCTCCGTCTGATTGGCAAGATTTTTCACCTCAGAGGCCACAACCGCAAAACCTTTACCGGCTTCGCCTGCGCGTGCAGCCTCAATTGTTGCGTTCAGGGCCAACAGGTTGGTTTGGGATGCAATATTATTGATCAGGCCAACCACTTCACCAATTTGGCTGGAAGCTTCTGCCAGATCTTTCAATTTATCGACACCGTGGCTTACAGACTGGGAAATCGCATTAATCGCATTGATGGCTTCCTGCGACCCTTCCATACTTTGTTGCACAATGCCCTGCAAGGTGGTGGCTTCTTCAGAACTGTGATGGGTATTGCCTGCAATTTCACGAATGGAGGCTGTCATCTCTTCCATTGCCGTTGCCAGGCTTTCTGAAACTTCATTGAGCTGTTTGAGGCTTCGTGCAGAATGGGCAACGGAAATAACCGTACTGTTATTGGAAATAGACAGACTGACTGAACGTTTCAACTGACCTTCAGAACGTTGTGCATTTTCATTGGCCAGAATTTTCAATTTTTGTGTCAGCTCGTCACGACCTTCCGGGACTTTGGTAAAGTCACGATCCAACATGGCATTAACTTGCTGCAATGCCAATGTCAGTTCACAATGTTCAGCCTCAGCCACTGATACATCAATATTTGTCTGCTCAACAGCAGGTTCCGTCTTCCTGTTCCCAAAGATCGACATTGCACCCTCACTACCCAGAATTTTCACTTTCTACAAAATTTTGTGTGAAAAATTGCATACTCCTGAAGGCTATACAATAAGATTAGGCATCTGTAAGTGACAATACGTAAGTATAAAGAGTAAAAAGGGGACCAAACCCAGCCCCCTTTTCAATGTTAGATTTCAGATAAAGAAAAAATTCAATTAAGAATACAGGGTCGAAACATATTCGATCAGCTCATCGAGATATTTTTGCACCTGTTCAGACGGGCCTGTAATGGCCTCCACCAATTGGATCGCCCCGGCCATATCCCCTTCGTTATACGCTTTAGCCGCCGCAATCCCTTTGGCATGAACTTCTTCGTGGGGTGCATCAATCGCAGCAAAAGACGGATGGCTTTTGACACGTTCGTCATGTTCCCCAAAGTACCATTTGCCCAAACGGCAATGTTGGTGGCTGGCCAACTCGTCCGGGTTCAGGCTGACACGGCCAAACAGCATATCGGCCAGTTTACGACGCCAGATCATATGGTCGGATTTTGCCCGGATCAAATCACGTTCAGGGAAATCATGACGCATCAAGGCTTCCATCTGTTCGGTCAACATGGTTTCAGCATGGTCAATTTCTTCCATGATCTCCACGTTGGCCTGAACGTTTTCATCCGTCATCAACGCCATACGATTGGCGTTCTCAGCCGTGCGTTCGCTGATATTCTTCTGTTCGTTCAGAGCATTGGCGATTTGTTGCATATCGGTTGTGACACGGTTCACACCAGAATCAATTTCTTCCATCCCTTTCAGGGTTGAAGTAATAATCTGCTGGCCTGTTTCAACCGCTTCCACCCCACGCGACATGGAACTGGTGATAATGTCCATTTCCTGACTTAAACGGTCAATACGTTCATTAATATCGCTGGTGGCCCGTTCTGTTTGATTGGCAAGGTTCTTCACCTCAGAGGCCACAACGGCAAAACCTTTACCAGCTTCACCTGCACGTGCCGCCTCAATAGTCGCATTCAAGGCCAGCATATTGGTTTGGGCTGCAATATCATTGATTAGCCCAACAACTTCACTGATTTGACGAGAAGCTTCGGCCAGGTCTTTTAATTGTGCGACTGCCTGATGGACAGACTCAGAGATATTATTGATCGCGCTGATCGCCTGTTGTGATTCCTGCATGCTCTGATGCACAATGGTTCGAACATGTTCGGCTTCTTCTGTGCTGTGCTGCGTATCCTGTGTAATCACGCTGACCTGTTGAGACGCCTGTCCCATAGAACCGGCCATTTCTTGCGAGATACCATTAAGTTCACGCAACGAGCGGGCTGATTTGGCAACCGCAATAACGGTATGGTTATTGTAAATCGACAAATCCACAGAACGCTGCAACTGGGTTTTGGCCCGGCGTTGGTTTTCCTGTGCGATCTTTTTCAGGTCATCCGTCAACTCATCATTGCCGTTTGGAACACCGCTGTAATCACGTTCCAGAATGGCACTAACTTGTTGACGCATCAGATTCATATCCGAGGCCACATCCTGTGCCACTGTCGTCAGAACTTCAGAAACTTTAACTTCTGTTTGTTTTTTACCAAACCAGGTCATATTCCACCAATGATTGCTATTTGACATGTTTTTTTTGGAAATTATCACACGAGATATGAATATCAATACATTATTCTTTGCTCATAAGTATTATAAACAAAAGACTTATAAGCATTGCACTAAAGTATAATGATTATCACTCTTAATTTCAATATCTAAATAGTTGAATTATATTATTCTAATACAATGCGTATAAAAAAAGAGCTAGAAAGATATGCCCTTCCAGCTCTTTTTATAGAATATGCAAGAAAGCCTATTGGCGTTCAAACTGCAATTTCTTGATCTCTGCAATCGCTTTACCCGGATTCAAACCTTTCGGGCAAGTGTTGGTACAGTTCATGATCGTATGACAACGGTACACTTTGAACGGATCATTCAGATCGTCCAGACGTTTACCAGTTGCTTCGTCACGCGAATCTGCAATCCAGCGATATGCTTGCAGCAGAACAGCCGGGCCGAGGTAACGGTCGCCGTTCCACCAGTAAGACGGACAAGACGTCTGACAAGAGAAACACAGGATACATTCCCACAGACCATCAAGCTTTTCACGCTCTTCGATAGACTGAAGACGCTCTTGGTTGGCAGGGGCCGGTGTATCGGCTTGCATCCAAGGTTCAACAGAACGAAGCTGCGCATACGGCAGGTTCAGGTCAGGAACAAGGTCCTTGATCACTGGCATGTGCGGCAGTGGATAGATAGCACAATCGCCAGCAACCTCAGCAATCGGCTTCAAACACGCCAATGTGTTTGTGCCGTCGATGTTCATCGCACAAGAACCACAGATCCCTTCACGACAAGAGCGACGGAATGTCAGTGTCGCATCCACTTCGTTTTTGATCTTGATCAGCGCGTCCAGAATCATCGGGCCGCAATCATCCAGATCAATCTCAAACGTATCCAGACGCGGGTTTTCACCAGAATCCGGGTCGTAACGGTAGATCTTGAACTTTTTAACGTTCTTCGCCCCAGAAGGAGCTTTGAAGATCTTGCCTTCTTTAACCACCGAATTGGCGGGTAGAGAAAATTCAGCCATTTTCCAAGCTCCTCTTAGTAGACACGTTCTTTAGGTTCGATGTACTCAACTTCGTCCGTCAGCGTCCATGTGTGGACCGGGCGGTAGTCAAGTTCAACGGAACCGTCAGCTTTAACGTAAGCCAAAGAGTGTTTCATCCACTCTTCATCATCACGCTTCGGATAATCTTCGTGTGCGTGTGCACCGCGTGACTCTTTACGTGCTTCGGCAGAAACGATTGTCGCTTTCGCACAAGTCATGAGGTTTTCAAGCTCAAGGGTCTCAACCAGATCAGAGTTCCAAACCAGTGAACGGTCAGAAACATGCAGGCTGTCCAATTTCTTCGCCGTTTCGAAGACCTTGTCGACACCTTCTTTAAGGCTTGCACCTTCACGGAAGACTGCCGCGTGAGCCTGCATTGTTTTTTGCAGCTCAAGACGAACGTCAGCTGTTTTATGCTCACCATTGGCATTACGAAGCGCATCAAAGCGTTCCATAATTTTATCAGTGACGCTTTCATCCAGCTTCTTGTGCGTTTGACCAGCTTCCATTGTTTCAGAACAACGGATCGCAGCCGCACGACCGAAGACAACGATATCCAGCAAGGAGTTTGTACCCAGACGGTTCGCACCGTGTACGGAAGCAGAGGCACATTCACCGATCGCCATCAGACCTTCACAAACCGCATCCGGGTCGTCTTTGGTCGGACGAATTACTTCGCCGTGATGGTTTGTCGGAATGCCACCCATGTTGTAGTGAACTGTCGGCAGAACCGGAATCGGCTCTTTAGACGCATCCACGCCAGCAAAGATTTTCGCCGTTTCTGTAATACCTGGCAGACGCTTAAGAAGTTCTTCTTTCGGCAGGTGCTCAAGGTGCAGATAGATATGGTCGTTTTCTTTACCAACACCGCGGCCTTCACGAATTTCCATCGCCATGGAACGTGACACAACGTCACGAGAGGCAAGGTCTTTCGCCGTCGGCGCGTAGTTCGGCATGAAACGTTCGCCTTCAGAGTTGGTCAGGTAACCACCTTCACCACGTGCACCCTCTGTAATCAAACAGCCAGAGCCGTAGATACCAGTTGGGTGGAACTGAACGAATTCATGATCTTGCAGCGGAATGCCTGCACGCGCAGCCATACCGTTACCGTCACCTGTACATGTGTGTGCAGATGTACAGGAGAACCAGGCACGACCATACCCACCAGAAGCCAGAACGACTTTATGGGCACGGAAGCGGTGCATCGTCCCTGTATCGAGATCCCATGCGATCAGACCGCGACAAACGCCATCGTCGTCCATGAGCAGGTCGATACCGATATATTCAACAAAGAAAGTCGCATCATGCTTCAGACACTGGGAATAGAGTGTGTGCAAAATCGCATGACCTGTACGGTCAGCTGCGGCACAAGCGCGTTGTACAGTTTTCTCACCGAAGTTGGCCATGTGACCACCGAACGGACGCTGGTAGATTTTACCTTCTTCCGTACGAGAGAACGGTACACCGAAATGTTCCAGTTCCTGAATAGCCGGAATAGCGTTACGACACATATATTCGATGGCGTCCTGGTCACCGAGCCAGTCGGAACCTTTCACCGTATCATACATGTGCCATTCCCATTTATCCTCAGCCATGTTGCCAAGAGCAGCGCCAACGCCGCCCTGTGCCGCAACCGTATGAGAACGGGTTGGGAATACTTTTGTGATACAGGCTGTTTTCAAGCCTGTCGCAGCCATACCAAGTGTCGCGCGCAGACCTGCACCACCAGCACCCAATACGACTACGTCATATTCGTGTTCTTTAATTTCGTAGGCGTTTGCCATGGTTCATTAGCCTCCAAAGGCGACGCGCAGAACGGCTGTAATGGATGCGAAACCCATCAGCGCTGCGATCAGTTTGACAAAGACAAGAAGGAAAACCTTCTTTGCTTCACAGGACACATAGTCTTCAATCACGACCTGCAGGCCGAGAACGGCGTGGTAGAACATCACAAAGATGAACAGACACGTGAAGACCATATTGCCGTGCTCACCAATCCATGCTTTGTAAGCATCATAGTCAGCACCAGCGAGGCCAATGATAGAGAATACGAACCAAAGAGCCAGCGGCACAAGGGCAATCGCGGTCAAACGCTGATGCCACCAGTGGTGTACGCCGTTCTTTGTAGAGCCCAGTGCGCGAGCCTGGCCCAAATAGCTTTGCATCTTCATTCGCTTATCCTCAAATCAACGCAAAAATCCAGAAAGCGACTGTCAGGATAACAGCCAGACCGATCGTGACACGACCGGATGCGATAAGGTCTTCTTTTTCAAGACCGTTGACTGTATCCCAGCGCATGTGACGGATCCCGTTCACGAGGTGATAGAACAGGCTAGCTGTCCAGCCGAAAATAATCAGCAGGCCAAACCATGAATGCATGACGGCTTGTGCTGTTTCGAACGCCTCAGGACCGTAAGCGGCTGAGCAAATCCAATATGTGAAAAACACCAGACCCAGGGACATAATAATCCCGGTCATCCGGTGGGTGATAGACATTTTACCTGCCATAGGCAGTTTATAAATCTGTAGGTGCGGCGATAACGGCCGATTTCCCGTTGTCATGGAGCGGTTCCTTTAACCATGATTAAGAGGGATTATGAAAAACATTTCGGGTTTACCTTCCCCTCGCGCCGAAGTCAATCTTCAGGCGCGTTTTCCCCCTAAATTCCCTAAAATAAAGGTGATTTACCCCTAGTGGTATGACCGATACAGGCAATTTTCATACGATTTTTGCTTGTTTGGCGAACAAAATCGGTACTGCGATGCGGATTTACGGTTCGATTCGCACTTTGGAACGATTTTATTCGTCCCATTTCTGCGCAACAGAGGGCGGGGCTTCTTCAAAAGGAGAGCCTTTTCTGAAAATCGGGCTACCATGGGAATGAGCTGCCAATTCTTCTGTCGGCCCACCGGCACGTACCGGACGCGGGGCAAAACGGCCCATGGATTGCACCCGGTCATACATAACCAAGGCGCCAGCCACCCCGACATTCACACAAAACTTCATCGGGATCTTAATCACATGATCACAGCGCTCTAACGTTGTATGAGGCAGGCTGGAACGTTCTGGCCCTAGAATATAGGCCGCATTGGTAGGGTGGCGAAAACTCGGCAGTTCAATGGAATCTTCGGTCAGTTCTACACCAACCAGTTGACACCCCTGAGGCAGAACCATCTCATCTAAAGAAGGAAATGCATAAAAAGGCGTATGTTCCAGCGCCTTGGACGTATCGGTTTTATGGCCTTTGTTTTTGGAATATTTCGCATCCACCGTATAGACAAAGCTCGCGCCAAAGGCATGGGCGGTGCGATAGAGGTTACCAATATTAAACGGTTTATTCACCCCATGAATACCAATTCCGAAATATCCCCGCATGGTTTCTTTCTCCATATATTAAAGCCATTTCGTCATTCCCGACTTGATCGGGAATCTCTTTCCATGTCAAAAAGATTCCACCTTCACCAAAGATGACGGACGTTAACGGCTATATAGCAAATGGAGTTCTGAGATGAAAGCGGCAGTTTGTACCTCCCTAGACGGATATGAATCCCTTGAAATCATGGATGTGGACATCCCAACGCCCAAGGCAAATCAAGTCTTGATCCGCGTGCAGGCCAGTGCCTTGAATTTTGCCGACAGCCTGATCGTGAAAGGTAAATATCAGGTCAAGCCACCCCTGCCCTTTTCCCCCGGTCTGGAATGCGCAGGCGTGATTGAACAAGTCGGAAGTGACGTCACGAACTTCAAAGTCGGTGATCGGGTCATGGCCATTCTGGATTGGGGTGGCTTTGCCGAATATGCCGTGGCCGCAGAACATGATGTGTTCCCCATTGCCGATAATCTGGATTTCACCACAGCCGCTGCCATTCCGGTGGCATATGGTACATCCCACCATGGCTTGCGCATGAAAGCCGGTTTGAAGAAAGGCGAAACTCTGGTCGTGCACGGAGCGGCTGGGGGCGTGGGTCTGACCGCTGTTGAAATCGGCAAACGCGTGGGCGCAACCGTCATTGCCACAGCGGGCGGGGCTGAAAAACTTGCCATTTGTAAAGAACATGGCGCAGATCATCTGATTGATTATCGCGACGGCGGTGTGCGTGAAAAAATCAAGGAACTGACCGATGGGCTCGGTGCGCATGTGGCCTACGATCCAGTTGGCGGCGATCTCTTTACCGAGACCCTGCGCTCCACCCGCCAAGATGGGCGCATTCTGGTTGTGGGATTTGCCAGTGGCGATATCCCGCAAATTCCGGCCAATATCATGATGGTCAAAAACATCACCTGCATTGGCTATCACTGGGGGGCCTATCGCACGCTTGATCCAGATTCTTTACGCACTTCGTTTGCAGAACTGATGGGCTGGATTGAAGACGGCAGTCTCAAGCCCCATGTGTCCATGACTTTTGGTTTGGACAACATCAAAGAAGCCTATGCGGCCTTGGTCGGGCGCAAATCAACTGGCAAGGTTGTTGTAACCCTGTAGCCTGCACATATTACAAGAGGCTTTCTTTATCAAAACACAAGTGGCAACGGCACTTGATTGCCTTCCCAACAGTTTCTCTAGAAACCATATTGCTCAGTGAGCGAACAATTGATACTCTCCTGCCAAATATTGGGAAGGAGACATTATGTCTGATGAAACTGTAAAATATCTTTTGCCGGAAAACCGGATTCCAAAAGCTTGGTACAACATCGTGGCTGATCTGCCGCAGATGCCGGAACCTGTGCTTCACCCGGGTACAAAAGAACCTGTCGGTCCGTCTGATCTGGAACCGTTGTTCCCCATGTCAATTATCGAGCAGGAAGTCTCAGCTGAGCGCGATATCGAAATTCCTGAGCCTGTTCGCGAGGTTTATAAACAATGGCGTCCGGCCCCGCTTTATCGTGCTCGCCGTCTGGAAAAGGCACTGGGGACTACGGCGAAGATTTTTTATAAATATGAAGGTGTCAGCCCCTCAGGTTCGCACAAGCCAAATACATCGGTTGCTCAAGCCTTCTATAATAAAGAAGCCGGTATCAAAAAACTGACAACCGAGACAGGCGCAGGCCAGTGGGGCTGTTCCCTGGCCTTTGCCGCATCCTTGTTCGGTCTGGATGTGGATGTCTATATGGTGAAAGTCTCTTACGGCCAAAAACCATACCGTCGTGCCTTGATGGAAACTTATGGAGCACGCTGTGTCGCCTCCCCATCGACAGAGACAAATGCCGGGCGTACCATCCTGGAACAGGACCCCGATAGCCGGGGCTCCCTTGGTATTGCGATTTCCGAGGCTGTCGAATTGGCCGCACAACGCGATGACACCAAATATGCACTGGGGTCTGTGTTGAACCACGTCTTGCTGCATCAAACCGTCATCGGTATTGAGGCCATGGAACAGATGGAAATGGCCGATGCGGACCCAGATGTGGTCATTGGTTGTGCTGGTGGCGGTTCCAACTTCGGCGGTATTGCCTTCCCCTATATCGGGCGTAACTTGCGCGAAGGTAAAAACACCCGCATTGTGGCAGTGGAACCTGCGGCCTGTCCGACACTGACACGTGGCACATATGCCTATGATTTTGGTGATACGGCGTCACTGACCCCCCTGACCAAAATGCATACCCTTGGCGCATCCTTCATGCCACCAGGTTTCCATGCAGGCGGTTTGCGCTATCACGGTATGAGCCCACTGGTCAGCCAATGTAAAGAATTAGGTCTGATGGATGCGGTTGCTTACAATCAGGTAGAATGTTTTACAGCCGCGACTGAATTTGCCCGCGCTGAAGGTATTGTTCCCGCCCCGGAATCCAGCCATGCGGTAAAAGCAGCAATTGCAGAAGCATTGGATGCCAAGGAAAAAGGGGAAGAGCGCACCATCCTCTTCTGTCTCTCCGGTCACGGCCATTTTGATATGCAAGCCTATACGGACTTCTTTGATGGCAAGCTTGAAGACAAAACATATGACGAAGCCTTGCTTCAGGAAGCCTTGTCCAAACTTCCAGACGTTGGTTGATAACAGAAAAAAGGGTGCCCTATGTTTGGCACCCTTTTTTTTATTTAAAGCAAATCCAGCACATTTTCTGGTGGGCGACCCAGAACGGCTTTTTCCTCTTTCACCACAATCGGGCGTTCAATTGTACGCGGATTCGCGATCATTCCCTTGATAAGCTCATCATCACTAAGGCTATCATCATTTAGCCCTGCTTCTTTGGCTTCTTTTTTGCGCAGCAATTCACGCGGTGAAATGCCCAGCTTGGCAATAATGTCTTTTAGTTCCTCAACAGCAGGGGGCGTCTCCAGATACAGGATAACCTCAGGCTCAACACCTTTTTCTTCAATGAGTTGAAGAGTTTGACGCGATTTACTGCAACGTGGATTATGATAGATAACAACAGACATGCTGATCCTTATTCTTACTTTGAGTCGTGATTCTATTTATATGAGGCCCTGACCCTAACATCCTTTCCCATAGATTGGAACTATTCAAGAATCCCTGTTTCAAAAAATTGAAGACCCTGGCCTTATTTTAAATTTTCACGACTATTGCGGGCAAATATCACGGAAGTTTGATGTTTTTTTTATGAATTTCGTAAATAAATCGGGACAATAGAAAATAATTTTTATAAATTTCTCACACTGGGTTTAATCTTTGTATATTATCTGTCGAGATAAGCACATCTGGAATTAGAAACCTTATTTAAGGTCATATCAGGAGAGTATAAGTATGACATCGGGAGCTCCAAAACGCCTTTTTAGCGCTGAGCGAAAATTACAAGAACGCTTGGCTGCAAAAAATGGTGCACCAGTTGCCGCTGCAATTGCTGCTGATACATCAGGCATTACCAACGAAGACCTGATGACAGCGATCAAGGCTTTACAGTCTGAAGTGATGATGCGTGCAGCCCAGGCGATGGAAGTAAGCCATCAGCAACAGGAGCAAGTCCTTGGCCATAGCGGTGCTCAACGGGCCACCCAAACCGAAATTGATGAAGCTCAGGAAGAGTTGGACACCAAACTGGATGAAGTTAACCTGCTTCGTACAGAAGTTCGCGCCCTGTCTCGCAGTATTCATGATACTAAACGCGAAATTAAAGCGTTAAGCATGAGCGAAGAAGACAAGTTTTCTATCGTCACCAATGAACTGGACCAAATTGTTGGGGCGACAGAACGCGCAACAGTACAGATTTTGAATTCTGCAGAACGAATTGATGATTTGGCACAACAGTTACGCCAACATTCTCCTGACCAGTTTGTTACCCAGTTAACCGATGAAATTCTGGAAAATACCATTGGTATGTTTGAAGCCTGTAACTTCCAGGATTTGTGTGGTCAGCGCACAACCAAAGTGGTCAATGCCCTGAAATTTATCGAAGAACGTGTGGAACGTATGATGGAAATCTGGGGTGAAGATAACTTTGATACGGTTGATCAACCCGATGAAGTTCTGGCTGCAGAAGCTGATCGTGCCCCTATGGGGGAAGAATTGCACGGTCCGGCCAGCCATGGCGGCGGGATTTCACAGGCCGACATCGACGCCCTGTTCGATTAATCAGCCTTGTGCAAAACAACTTACAAAGAACCATCGGCTTTGGTCGGTGGTTTTTTTGTCTGTAAAAGGGCCTTTTGCTTTACAGCCCCCCGGCAAAGCGCATAAATTGGGGCAAATTTATTTCTTTTCGTTTTTGATGGTTCGTTATGACTAAATCTTCTGACACAAACGCAATGTGGGGCGGACGCTTTTCCGGTGGTCCCAGTGCAATCATGGAAAAAATCAATGCCTCGATTGATTTTGACAAGCGCTTTTATGCGCAAGATATCGCAGGTTCCAAAGCCCATTGCGCCATGTTGGTTAAACAGGGGATTTTAACGGCTGATGATGGCACAGCCATCACCGAAGGACTTGATAAAGTTCTGGCTGAGATCGAAGCGGGCGATTTTGTTTTTTCTGCCGCCCTTGAAGATATCCATATGAATGTGGAAAATCGTCTGCGTGAATTAATTGGCGATGCCGCCGGGCGTTTGCATACCGCACGTTCGCGTAACGATCAGGTGGCAACCGATTTCCGCCTGTGGGTGCGCGATGCCATGGACCGCCTTGACGAAGGGTTGAAAGTATTACAGCAAGCCCTCATTGAACGGGCTGAAGAACAAGTTGATACCATCCTGCCGGGCTTTACTCATTTGCAAGCCGCCCAGCCTGTGTCTCTGGGCCATCACCTGTTGGCCTATGTAGAAATGGTGGGCCGTGATCGCTCCCGTATTCGTGATGCGCGTGCCCGCTTAAATGAATCTCCCTTGGGGTCAGCAGCATTGGCGGGCACACCTTATCCCATTGATCGCCACCACACAGCTGAATTGTTGGGCTTTGATGGGCCTATGCGCAATTCGCTGGATGGGGTGTCTGATCGTGACTTTGCGTTGGAATATCTCTCTGCGGCGTCCATCTGTGCCGTACACCTGTCACGTATGGCCGAAGAGCTGGTGATCTGGTCCTCAGCGCAATTTGGTTTTGTGCGTATGTCTGATAGCTTCTCCACAGGTTCCTCCATCATGCCGCAAAAGAAAAATCCAGATGCGGCTGAATTGATCCGTTCCAAGATCGGTCGTGTGGTTGGGGACCTCAATAGCCTGATGATCTCTATGAAAGGGTTGCCGCTGGCTTATTCCAAAGATATGCAGGAAGATAAAGAACCTGTCTTTGATGCGGCGGATACCATTGAACTGAGTGTGGCCGTCATGACGGGCATGATTGCAGAAATGAAGGTCAATAAAGAGAAAATGCGCGAAAGTGCAGGTTGGGGTTTTACCACCGCAACGGATTTGGCCGACTGGCTGGTGCGTGAGCTTGGCATGCCGTTTCGCAATGCCCACCATGTGACAGGTGCAATTGTGAAAATGGCCGAAGATAAAGGCTGTGATCTGGCCGACCTGTCACTGGAAGAAATGCAAACTGTAGATGACGGCATTACCGAAGCGGTCTTTGATGTGCTGACCTTGGAAGCTTCTGTGGGATCGCGTACCTCTTATGGTGGGACAGCGCCTGTGAATGTGCGTGAACAAATTGTCGAAGCACGTAAGCGCTTTCTGTAAAGGATCAGGGTGATGATGGGACGTAAACTTCTTTTGGTGTTATTATTCGTGGCTTTCAGTGCAAGCCTGAGTGCCTGTGGCCGTAAAAATGCAATTGTCGCCCCAGAAGGGGTCGACCCGCAATATCCCCGCACTTACCCGGCCCCAACGCCTGTTCCCGGTGAAAAGAAAAATTAAAGAAGAAAATCATGGATCATTTTAATTATAAAAACGGCGAACTTTTTGCCGAAGATGTTGCAATTAACGAAATTGCTAAAGAAGTCGGCACCCCGTTTTATGTCTATTCCCAAGCGACACTGGAGCGCCACTATCAAGTCTTTGCCGAAGCGGTAAAAGATATTGATGCAACCATCTGTTTTGCAGTGAAGGCCAATTCAAATGTGGCTGTGATCAAAACCTTGTCTGATCTGGGTGCAGGCGCTGATGTGGTTTCTGTTGGGGAATTAAAGCGCGCTCTTAGAGCAGGCGTTCCAGCAGAAAAGATCGTATATTCCGGTGTGGGCAAAAGTCGCAGTGATCTTGATTTTGCCGTTGAAACAGGCATTCGCCAGATCAATGTGGAATCGGAAGAAGAACTGGAAGTCTTAAGCGAAGTCGCTGCGGCACGAGGTAAACGCATGCCGATCGTGCTGCGCGTTAATCCCGATGTGGACGCCAAAACCCATGCCAAAATTTCCACAGGCAAAAGCGATAACAAGTTTGGAATCGACTGGACACGCGCCATTGAAGTCTATCAACGTGCCAGTAATATGGCAGGTGTCGCCCCAAAAGGGCTGGCCTGTCACATCGGCTCACAACTTACAGACCTTGAACCCTTTCGTGCAGCCTTTCGCCGTATGAAAGAAATGGTTGGCGAATTGCGCGGCCTTGGTTTGGAAGTCACCCGCGTTGATCTGGGCGGTGGCTTGGGTATTCCTTATGATGAGCGTGAAACACCGCTTCCTGTTGAATATGGCAAGCTGGTGGTGGAAGAATTGGGCGATCTCGGTGTTGAATTTGAGTTTGAACCAGGCCGTATGATTGCGGGGAACGCCGGATTACTGGTAAGTGAAGTGGTCTATGTCAAACGTGGGCCGAGCAAGACATTTGCCATTATTGATTCAGCCATGAATGACCTGATGCGCCCCTCTTTGTATGATGCCTATCACGCTATTGTCCCCGTGATTGAGCCCGAACATGTAGATGATATGGAATCTTATGACATTGTTGGCCCGATCTGTGAAACGGGTGATACCTTTGCCAAAGACCGCCAGCTGACCAAGCTTGCCAGCGGGGATTTAATCGCCTTTCGAACTGCGGGTGCTTACGGTGCAACCATGTCCAACACTTATAACTCACGTGCGTTGGTGCCAGAGGTGATGGTCAACGGAAATAAATTTGCCGTCATCCGCCGCCGGATTGATATTGAAGAACAAATGGATATGGAAAGTCTGGCAGACTGGCAGGGGTAAAGGAGGCACAGGGAATAGAATTTGGTTCTTGACCTTTTTGCTCAACTATCCACTTATAGAACATTCCAAGGGGTGCCCGCGTTACGGGCTGAGAGTTTGTGTATGTACAAACAACCCTGAGAACCTGATCCGGGTCGTGCCGGCGTAGGGATGGATATTCATTTCCCCCAACAGCCTTTATCCCGGATCTCCTTGACACCTTTATTTAGGAGATCCCTAATCATGACGAAACTTGATGTGACCACAGGCCCTTTGCCGGGTTCTGAAAAAGTCTATTTTGGTTCTGACACTCATGACGATTTGAATGTAGCCATGCGCTGTATTCACCTTGAAGGCGGGGAACGCCCGGTGGTGGCCTATGACACATCCGGTCCCTATTCCGATCCAAATGCTGAAATTGATATTAACAAAGGTCTCACCAAACTGCGTCGTGACTGGATTTTGGCCCGTGGTGATGTTGAAGAATATGAAGGCCGCGATGTTAAGCCGGAAGATAACGGGCTTAAAAATGACGGCGACCAGCCCGGTGTGGAACCCTTCCCACGCGACGGTCTAAAACCACTACGTTCCAAAGATGGCGTGGCTGTGACACAGCTGGCCTACGCCAAACGCGGGATTGTCACCCCTGAAATGGAATATGTCGCCATTCGTGAAAACGAAGGTCGCAAAGAAGCGTACTTGCGCGATGGCGACCCGATGGGTGCAGAAATTCCTGATGTGTGTACAGGGGAATTTGTCCGTTCTGAAATCGCACGTGGTCGTGCGGTATTGGTGTCAAACGTCAACCACCCGGAACTGGAGCCCATGATCATCGGGCGTAATTTCCTGACCAAGATTAATGCCAATATCGGCAATTCAGCTGTTACCTCGTCTGTGGCCGAAGAAGTTGATAAAATGGTCTGGGCAACCCGCTGGGGGGCCGATACGGTGATGGACCTGTCCACAGGCACAGATATTCACAATATCCGCGAATGGATTTTGCGTAACTCCCCTGTACCCATTGGTACAGTGCCGATTTACCAAGCCCTGGAAAAATGTCGCGGTATTGCCGAAGAACTAACCTGGGATATTTTTAAAGACACATTGATCGAACAGGCTGAACAAGGGGTTTCTTACTGGACCATCCATGCTGGTTTGTTGCTGTCTCACATTCCATTGACCGTTAACCGAGTGACCGGGATTGTATCACGTGGTGGCTCCATCATGGCGAAATGGTGCTTGCATTATCACAAGGAAAACTTTTTGTGGGATCATTTTGATGACATCTGCGAAATTGCCAAACAATATGACGTGGCAATTTCTTTGGGCGATGGCTTGCGCCCCGGTTCTATTGCCGATGCCAATGACGAGGCCCAGTTTGCCGAACTGCGCGCCCTTGGCGAATTACAGAAAAAATGTATGGCCCATGATGTTCAATGCTTTATCGAAGGGCCGGGCCATGTGCCCATGCACAAGATCAAAGAGAATATGGACCTTCAGCTTGAAGTCTGTAACGAAGCGCCGTTTTACACCCTCGGCCCGTTGGTGACAGATATTGCAGCTGGTCATGACCATCTCGCTTCAGCCATCGGGGCAGCAATGATCGGCTGGTACGGCTGTGCCATGCTGTGTTACGTCACACCCAAAGAACATCTGGGCTTGCCTAATCGCGATGACGTAAAAGAAGGCGTGATGGCTTACAAAGTCTCTGCCCATGCAGCAGATCTGGCAAAAGGCCATCCCGGTGCACGTCTGCGTGATGACGCCATGTCCAAAGCACGTTTTGAATTTCGCTGGAAAGACCAGTTCAATCTGGCCCTTGATAGTGAAAAAGCCCTTCAATTCCACGATGAAACATTGCCGGCAGAAGGGGCGAAAATTGCCCATTTCTGTTCCATGTGCGGGCCGAAGTTCTGTTCCATGCGTATCAGCCATGAGGTCAAGGAAGAAGCGAAAAAAGGCATGAGCGAAATGGCAGAGAAGTTTAAGGAAGAAGGTGGCGAAATTTATAAGAAAATTGATGCTGCCCAGTAATCCCCGATTCTGTTTTCAAGACATGATAAAAGGCCCCCTTAGTGGGGTCTTTTTTCATATATGGCTTGAAATACACAAAAAATAGTGTATCGACGTGTATCTTAGACGAGTATTTTAAAATATTTTTCAACCTGTATTTTCGTGACTTTTTAAGGGGTTAGTCCTTGATAAAGGGCTTGCGGCTTGTGCATTGCACAAAAATAGCTTGCCCTTTACTTAAATTTATAGTTGTATCGCGATGGTAAGTAAATTTTCTCCTATGAACATCTATAAATTGTGAGGATCGGGGCATGAAAGAAATTAAACGTGCGATTACATTTGCTGGTGGTGGACCAGCTGTTGGCTTGAGCATTGGTTTGCTTAAGCGTTTGGAAGAAAACCCAGAAATCAAATTTGACGTTTGGTCGTCTGCTTGTATCGGGGCATGGTTGACCGTTGCCTATCAACAGGCTGACGAAGGTAAGGAACTGGAACAGACAATTGATTTCTTTAAACAATTGTTCCGCCCGGATGCAACTTATGAACGCTTCCCGGTTGCCAGCTGTTTTGCACCAAACTTCCTGGAAGATATGAATAATCTGGTTGGCTATATGACCAACCCGGCAAGCTATCAGGGTCTGATTGTACCAGAAGCCATTCAGGATGCCGCTGAATTTGCCATGGGATATCTGACAGATCCAAAACAGTGGAATGTGGCAAACTTTAACAGCTTCTTGCTCAACGGTTTGATGGCAGCAAACCCGTTTGCACGTTTCATGATGGGTGCCCTTTATCAAACACCGACAAAAGGCATGGCGACGATCTATTATCCGGACAGCAAGTTCCTGAATGATCTGAAATTTGAACGTCTGTATGACGAAGGCAAGCCTGCAATTTATCATAATGCCTATAACCTGACACGCCAGCGTCTGGAATTGTTCACAAACCGCCCGTTGCAGTTTAACCTGCCGAAAATGACACGTGAGACATTATGTGCCTGTTCTGCACTGCCTTATATCGAAACACCTGTTAAAATCGGTGGCGATACTTATTGTGAAGGTGCAACTGTTGATACGGTGAACTTCGAAGACCTGATGCGTTATCACCCGGATCTGGATGAAGTCTGGGTCAGCCGTATTCTGGACTTGCACCAAATTCGTCGCCCGGAAAACCTGTATGATGCCCTGAACAATCTGGTCATGTTGTTTGCAGCCAGCACCAGTGAAGATGATGTGCGCCTGTTCAAACATCATATCAAGGATAAAGGCTATGATGTAAAAGTGATCGAAGTACCGGTTGCCGCCAACATCAACTATGACTGGAACTATTCAAATCTGGAACGTTCCATCAATGATGGCTACGCTGCTGCGGATTACACCATTAAGCAATACCTTAAAGGTGAATACGTAACCCTGAATGACGTAAAGGACGCTTCACCCAAAAGCGCTGCAAATGCTGCTGAATAAGCTTTTGCTCTTCTCAGGTAAGTAAAAAAGGAAGGGTCGTGTTGTCACGGCCCTTTCTTTTATCCAGTTCCTTCATGTATAATAAGTCGCAATATAAAAAACATAATGGCGCGTTGAAATGAATGGTCGGTTCGGAATCTTCCTGACGGTGGTGATGGGTATCCTGTTTCATGGTCCCTTCGTTTCCCTTGCCTATGGGGAACAATGGGTGATGTCGGTGCAACATGCAGACCTCAGCCCATTTAAACATCGCAATGGCCACGGCCCCGGCGGGATTAATGTGGATATTCTGGATGCCATTGCAAACGAGGTTGGTGCCGATCTTATCTTTCGTGACTTCACGATTGCACAGGGGCGTGAAAAATTCCAACAAGGCCAAGTCACCGTTGATTGCTGTCTCAATAAAATCTGGTTTCCCGACCAAGATAATATCCAGCTGTTCAGTGATCCCATTTACCGTTTGATTGAAGTGTTTGTTTTCCCCAAAGACAAAGCCTTCCCTGTCCCTGACACCACCGTGTTGCGCGATAAAAAAGTTGCCGGGATCAAAGGATTTACCTATCCCGGACAAGAAAACTACGGCACCCGAATTGATGGAGATAACCCCTTGGAGGTGCTGAAAATGGTCGAACAAGGGCTTGTGGATGTGGCCGTACTGGAACGCCATGCGGCTTCTTTCTACATCAATCACAATGAGATGAAGGTCCAGTTTGGTGATCTTTATTATTCTGTCGATGTCTCGGTGCGTTTACATAAATCATTATCTCATCGCCTTGATGAGGTGAATAAAGCCATTGCAAAGCTGAAGAAAACGGGCCGGATATCAGCCATTATTCAACGCAATATCAGATAGTTAGCCCTTGAAATCAGAGGGTAATTCCCCACATCTCCATAAGAAGGGGGATGTGATGATTTTCCATAAAAACTACCCACCATTTCCTGTTTGGGCCAAAGACCTGAACCAAAATTATCGCTGCGATGAAGAAGGGCTTATCCACGATTTGATGGATCAAGCCCGTTTACCTACAAGGCGATTAGCCAAGATTCGCAGGCAAGCCCACCAGTATGTTGAGGTCATTCGCCAGAACAGACGCAATCAAGGCGGTATTGATTCTTTTATGCAGCAATATGACCTGTCCACACAGGAAGGGCTTGTGTTGATGTGTCTGGCCGAAGCGTTGTTGCGCATTCCCGACACAAAAACGGTTGATGATTTTATCGAAGACAAATTAAGCGACGCCCATTGGGAGAACTATTTGGGCAAAAGCGATTCCCTGTTTGTAAATGCCTCAACTTTCGGCCTAATGATTTCCGGTAAAATTATCGCTGAAACAAATCATCACAGTATTTTCCACGATCTTTTAAAACGCTCTGGCGAACCTTTAATCCGTCAGGCGTTGCGCCAAGCGATGAAAATCATGGGATCGCAATTTGTGTTTGGACGCACCATTGAAGAAGCTCTCGCCCGCACGGGAAATGAATATCGCTATTCCTTTGATATGTTAGGTGAGGCTGCGCGCACCCGTGACGATGCCGACCGATATTTCAATGCCTATAAAAGTGCAATTCAGGCTTTAACACGTCAGCAACGCGGACGTGGCCCCATAGAAGAAAACGGGATTTCCATCAAGCTCTCGGCCTTACACCCCCGTTATGAAATGGCCAAGCGCGAACGGGTGCTTGAAGAACTTGTGCCGCTGGTGCTGGATTTGGCACGCGATGCGGCCGCTGCTCATCTTAATTTCACCATTGATGCAGAAGAATCCTATCGTTTGGAGCTGTCTTTGGAAGTCATTGAGCAGGTTTTCTCAGATCCCTGTTTAGCAGGCTGGAATGGCTTTGGTCTCGCGGTTCAAGCCTATCAAAAACGTGCTTTGGATGTGATTGACCTGCTGGCTTCTTTTGCACAAAAAACCGGACGTAAAATAATGGTCCGTCTGGTTAAGGGGGCCTATTGGGACAGCGAGATTAAATGGGCACAGGAACAAGGGCAATCTGACTACCCTGTCTTTACCCGCAAGGCAGCTACAGATGTATCTTATATGGCCTGCATGAAAAAATTACTGGCCTGTCACGAATATCTCTTTGCCCAGTTTGCAAGCCATAATGCGTACACGGTCGCCTGTGTTCAAGAAATAGCTGGAGACATCCCCTTTGAATTTCAACGCCTGCACGGCATGGGAGATGGTTTGTTTGATCAGATCAAGGCCCATCACCCGGTGCGGGTCTATGCGCCAGTTGGATCGCACGAAGACCTGTTGTCTTATCTGGTGCGCCGACTGTTGGAAAATGGGGCCAATTCGTCTTTTGTAAACCGCTTGGTCGATGATGCCACCTCGATTGAAGAGATCACCCAAAACCCCGTGGAGATTATGGAAAGGGAGGAGCCAAAACGTCATCCCCATATCCCTCTCCCCATTGATTTATTTGGGAAAGAAAGACGCAACTCAACCGGGCTGGATTTAAGTGAGAGTCAGACCTTATTGCGCCTGCAACAACAACTTGAAAAAAATATCTCCCCAAAAACTATTTCAATAGATGTGGAAGACGCCATCATTCGCGCACAAAAGGTCCAGCCTGAGTGGAATAACTGTGGCGTGGCAAAGCGGGCTGATTTGTTGCGCAAAACAGCAGACCTGATGGAAGAAAACCGTGAACAATTTCTCACCTTATCTATGACTGAAGCGAAAAAGACAGTGGCTGACAGCCTGGGTGAATTTCGCGAGGCTGTGGATTTTCTGCATTATTATGCGGCCCAAGGCGAAAAGCTAATGAGCACGCCCACTGTTATGGCCGGGCCAACGGGGGAATATAATGAATTACAACTTCATGGGCGGGGGGTCTTTGCCTGTATCAGCCCCTGGAATTTTCCCTTAGCCATTTTTCTGGGCCAAGTCAGTGCTGCGCTTATTACGGGCAATACAGTCTTAGCCAAACCTGCCGATCAAACACCAAAGATTGCCCAATTGGCTATAGAATGTCTACACCACGCAGGCGTACCTGATGATGTGGTCCAGCTTATTTGTGGCAAAGGATCAGTGGTCGGTCAGCAGATGGTCGCGGATGAACGTATCAATGGCGTATGTTTTACCGGGTCAAACGAAACAGCCAAACGGATTAACCGGACTTTGGCCGCCCGCACAGGGGCAATAGTCCCCTTAATTGCAGAAACTGGCGGGCAAAATGCCATGATTATAGATTCCACTGCCTTGTTGGAAGCCAGCGTTCAGGATGTGTTGACCTCTGCATTTGGGGCGGCAGGGCAGCGGTGTTCAGCCTTGCGTGTTCTTTATCTTCAACATGATATCGCAGATGGTTTTATCAGCTTGTTAAAAGGGGCTATGGCAGAACTGATCATCGGTGATCCAACCAATTTGACAACAGATATCGGACCACTCATTGATCAAGCTGCCTGTGATAATATTCAATCCCATATTAATCGCATGAACACAGAGGCCCGATTGCTGGCAAAATGCCAAGCAAAGGCCCAAGGAACATTCATTGCCCCCCATGTTTTTGAAATTGACCATATTTCAGACATTCAACGCGAAGTCTTTGGTCCTGTGCTGCATATCATTCGCTATGATGCCCATAAACTAGATCAGGTGATTGAAGAGATTAACTCCACAGGTTTTGGCCTGACCTGTTCGCTCCATTCACGTATTGATCATAAGGCCCGAAATGTCCAGTCTCGCATCAAGGCGGGAAACTGTTACATCAATCGCAACATGATCGGCGCTGTAGTCGGGGTAAACCCCTTTGGCGGGGAAGGTTTGTCAGGAACCGGTCCCAAAGCTGGCGGGCCGCATTATTTGCTGCGTTTTGTGACAGAACGCACGTTGACCATTAATGTGACGGCTTCAGGTGGCAATGCCTCGTTACTCAGCCTTTAATTACAATTTTATCTAATTAAGGCAAAAAAAGGCAAAAAGGGCGCATAATCCTGCCCAAATTAGGGTGCTTAATAACAAACATGGAAGGGACGATGTGGTGAAGAGCATTCCCCCTCTCGATTACCCCAAGTGTCGAGATACCTCCTTGGTTCATGTTTTACCCGCTCTTCTTCGTTTCGACCCGATCCAAATTGAATCGATCATGCTAGAATTCTTATCATCCTCGGACTTGCCCCCCGAGGATGATTTGTTTTATCAATAGGGCACATAGGTAAGGGGGAACCAGATGGCTATTTTTGCAGGACAGGACCTGCTTTGCATTCGCGGCGAACGCCTTGTGTTTGCCCAGCTGAATTTTTCCATGAAAAGTGGTGGTTGCCTTACTCTGATCGGCCATAATGGTGCGGGGAAATCCTCCCTATTACGCATGATGGCCGGCTTGCTCTCCCCAGCCGCAGGTCAGATGTTCTGGGATGAACAACCCGTTCAAGACGATATGGACGAACACCGCGAACGATTGCATTATGTGGGCCACCATGATGCGATTAAGCCTGTCTTGAGTGTGGAAGAAAATCTGAAGTTCTGGGCGGGCCTGCGCAGTGACCCATCAGAAGCTCAGGCCAATTTTAAAGAAGCCCTGGATATTTTTTCCATCGGTCATCTCATTGATGTCCCAGGGCGTTTTTTATCCGCCGGACAAAAACGCCGGGCCAATCTGGCACGCATCATTGCCTCAAAATCCCCGCTATGGCTGTTGGATGAGCCTACCACCGCGTTGGATAAAGACTCCATTAAAAAGCTGGAAGCCGTAATTGAAAGCCACCGTGAAAATGGGGGTATGGTAGTTCTTTCCACCCATTCCGACATGAATTTGAAAAATCAGCAGGTGCTGGATGTCAGCACATTCGCCGCCAAGCGCGGTCAGGAAAGTGCCTCCTTACTGGCAGAAGGGATATAAGGCTTATGGGACGTTTTCTTTCAATCGTGCGTCGTGACCTGCGCCTTGCGCTTCGCCAAGGCAGTGACAGTGTGATGGTGGTGATGTTCTTTGTTCTGACCGTCGTGCTGTTTCCTTTCGGGATCGGACCGGAAGGCAATATTTTGGCCCGTGTCGCCAGCGGGGTCATTTTTGTGGCAGCCCTTTTGGCCTCCATGCTGTCGTTGGAGCGACTGTTTCAAACCGATTATGAGGATGGATCGCTGGAACTGCTCACGCTTTCACCCATGCCGCTGGAAATCATTGTGCTGGCAAAAGTGATCGCACACTGGCTGACTACAGGTTTGCCTTTGATGATTGCCTCGCCCTTGCTTGCCATTCTCATGAATATGGATGGCAATGGCTTTTCCATGCTCATGCTCGCCCTTTTGCTGGGCACCCCAGCACTGAGTCTCATTGGAGCGATTGGGGCAGCACTGGTTTTAGGATCGCGCCGGGGCGGTGTGCTGATCTCGCTTTTGGTTTTACCCCTGTTTGTCCCGATCCTAATCTTTGGGGTGGGACTGATCGAAGCCGCTATTGGAGGTTTTGCGGTGAAATCACAAATCCTGATCCTGTCCGGGATTCTATTTGCCTGTTTGGCGCTATGCCCCTTTGCCGCAGCAGCCGCTGTACGCCAATCGGTGGAATAATTATCCCTGCACCCAAGGTAAGCCAGCAACTTTCCAGCCATTGACGGTTCCGCGATGGTGATCACCGTTCTTATCGCCTTCAAACCCGCCTGAAATGTTATAGCAGGTCTTAAACCCGGCAGCGGTTAGGGCAATGGCCGCATGTTTGGAACGTACACCGGATCGACATAGCATCAGCAGCTCGGCTTCTTTGTCAGCCACCAGTTTTTCCACCTCGCTGACAAAATATTCATTCTGCACACCACCGGGAAAGCGGTTCCATTCCACACAGAAATGTTGCTTGGAAAGGGAAGACAGATCCACTTGCCCCACCCATGCCCATTCAGCAGCTGTGCGCACGTCAATTAAGACAGCAGATGGTTTTTCTGTAAGAATATCCCAGGTTTCTTGTGCGGTGATATCGCCAGCATATTGTTCAGACATGGCCTTTGCCCCTTTTACGAAAGACGTCAGTTCAACGCTGTTTTACCATCTATTTCCCTGAACTCAAGCGCTTTACGGCATTCACAAACCGATTCAACGTTTGTGAAATTTCACCACGTTCCAGCATAATTTCAATCAGATGGAATTTCGAGGTGTCTTTCTGCGCCACTTCAAGAGCCGTGATCAGTTCTTTATGTGTCGTCACGCGTGTGCCGTTGCCGCCCATAGGTCCTGCCATTTTCGCAAAGCCCCAGTCATCAAGGTCGTGATAATCTGGTCCCGGCTGAAAGGTACGCAACATTTCCCAACTTCTGTTATTGAATAAAAGAACAATGGGATTCCAGCCGTATGTTCGACAATTGCCAAGTTCCCAACCTGTCATTTGAAAAGCACCATCCCCCACCATGATCAAGGGACGTTCCCCCGATGTGGCCTGAATCGCCAACCCCGCAGGCACACCCGGCCCCATAGAGGCATAATAGCCCGGTGCGATCAGGGCCGTGTTTTCAATATCCATGGCGGTAAAGAGACAATCCCCCATATCCGAGGCAATCGGCATGCGACCATGCTGGGCAAACATATCATTGATGGCACAAGCCACATCTGTGGGCGCAATGGGACGGTCATCCCCCTTAAGCCCATGGGGGTAGGTCGGTGCGGGCAATTTCTGGGCATCCCCAATGGGCTGGGCAATCTCAATCAAGGCTTCAATCAAAGCTTCAAGGGAGATATGGGGATAGGTATGATGGGCAAAATTGACTTCACGATCAAAGGCATGCACAACCCGGCGCATGTCGATTTCCCGTTTGGAGACGCCGAAATTGGTATCAGACAAAATCACCCCAAGCATAAGCAAACCATCTGATCGTTCAACGGTTTTGCGCACTTCTTCTGTACCGGCCAGCCCCAGATAAGTCCCGATCAGAGGGGCATCGGCATGGGCTAAAATGCCACGTGCCATAAAAGAGGTGACGACAGGAATACCTAAAATCGTGGTCAGTTCAGCCAGTTTATCTTCCAGACCAAAACGGCGCACTTCAACCCCGGCCATAATGCAGGGCTGTTTGGCAGTTTCTAAATGGCGAAACACTTCTTTCGCACAGGCACGTGCGCCCTCCATATCGGTGCAGCTGGGGTGAAAAGCAGGCACAGGGTCCACATCAACACCCACCATGTCACGGGGAAATTCAATATAGACGGGACGGGATTGTTCAATACAACGGTCCAAAGCCTGTGCAATCAATTGAGGGCCTGTTTTGGCATCATCAAGGATAATTTGTGCACAGGTGATTTCTTCAAAAATCTTATATTGGGAATCAATCCGCTTCACCTGATGATGCAAACCAAGGCCCCGCTGACTTTCCAGTTTGCCCGGTGCCCCGGAAATCACCACCAACGGGGACTTTTCCACATAGGCTTGGGCCACCGGATTAACCATATTCAACGCCCCAGCCCCATATGTCACCGCCGCCACACCCAGACGGGAATTGAACCGCCCGGCTGCATCTGCTGCAAAACCCACACCGGGTTCATGACTGAGGGTATGAAGCGGCAGGATTTTACTGTCTTCCAAAATTTTAAAATAAGGAAGGGCGAAATCACCAGGAATACCGAAAACTTCACGTGCACCACGATCTTTTAAGGCGTGGAAAAGCGCTTCTGCCAATTGCATTTTAGGGCCTCTCTGTTCATTTGCTTTCTTTTATATATATGTTTCATTTGAAACAATTCTAGCAAAGAAGAAGAGAAATTTTCGCTTAAACTTCTTCAATTTCGGATAATAACCAATCACGAAATGCCCTAATCTTGAACCTTTCAACCGATTCTGGCGGACAGACGAAACAAACCTGAATGCCTGTGGGTACACTGATATTAAATAACCGCAACAACCGCCCAGCTTGCAGTTCTGAAGAAATCATCGAAGAATGGCCAAGCGCAATCCCTTCACCGGAAAGGCAAGCCTGCATGGCCATATGGGTATGGGAAAATTTGGGACCTCGGGTATGATCAACTCCTTCGATTTTGGCGTGTTTTAGCCAATATTCCCAGGTTTCAGCCTCTGACAAGACGGCATAATCATGCAACAAGGTATGATGTTTTAATCCTTCCGGGGTGATAATGGACGGATGACGTTCCAGATAATGCGGTGCGCAAACCGGGAACATCTCATCATCCATAATATGTTCCACATGTAGATTGCCCCAGCTGCCCCGGCCATAACGAATGGCACAATCCACATCATCACGATCAAAATCAGCCAAGGTATCATAGGCCGCAATCCGGATATCAATATCGGGATGCTGATCGGTAAATTGTTGCAAGTGGGGCACCAGCCACAAGGAAGCAAAAGATGGCATGACCGATACCGTCAACACACCGCTACTATCTGCCTTCAATAGATTATTTGTGGCGATGTCGAGCTGATCCAATGCATCACGTACATCAGGGAAATAGCGCTGTCCCTCATCAGTGAGGAGAAGAGCGCGATTAAGACGCTTAAAAAGCTCTTTAACCCCAGATATTCTTCCAACCCCTTAACCTGGTGGGAAACTGCGGCTTGGGTGACAAAAAGCTCATCTGCTGCACGGGTAAAACTGAGATGACGTGCCGCTGCTTCAAAGGCACGCAAAGCATTTAGCGGAGGAAGCTTTCGGGGCATTGTGTCGATACAATCCATCTATTCAGATTAGAAAAACTAATTTATACTAACAAAAAACCTCGTTTGTGCATAGGCGAAAAGCCACGTATAAAAGACACCATAAGAGGCGCGCCTCTATTGGTATGAACTTTAACGTGATGAGGTTGGTTATGTCAGTAGAGACTCTTAACATCGACAATTGTTGTTCAGTAGAAACAACTCATAAACTTGAGACACGTTTGGTTAACATGCCGAAAATGGTGTCTGAAACAATCGGCCAGTGGCTGCAACGCCAGCGCAAGCGCCGTGAACTTGCCCAGCTTGATGACCGTATTCTTGAGGATATCGGGCTGACACAAAAAGAAATAGAAGCTGAAATTTCCAAACCATTTTGGGTTAAATAATTTCATGCTTACGATTACGTCATTGCGGTGATCATTGATTTTTAAACGAAAATCTCCCGTGATCTAAATCCCTAACCAAGTGCCGCAATGACGTTCCCTTTGTGATAGGGTCAGGCTATGCCTAACAGCTTTCTATATGTCGTGACGGTATTGATCTGGGGGTCAACCTGGCTTGCGATTAAATATCAGCTTGGTGTGGTGGCGATAGAAGTATCCATCGCCTATCGCTTTGCCTTAGCCAGCCTTATCTTGCTGGCCTTTTGCCTTTTAACCGGAAAAAAATTAGCATTTGATCTAAAGGCTCATATAGGAATGGCGTCTTTAGGTGCCTTTCTTTTCTCCGGCAATTACGTTTTTATGTATTGGGCCACTGGCTATATCACGACAGGGCTGGTTTCTGTGGTGTTTTGCGCCATGGTTGTCATCAATATCAGTTTAAGCCGCCTGTTTTTCAAAACAGAAATCACCCGGCGTGGATTGCTTGGCGCTACATTGGGAATGGCTGGAATTTGTCTGGTCTTTTGGCCAGAGGTCGAAACGTTTGATTTATCCGATCAAGGCTTCTTTGGCATGATGCTGGCTTTTATCGGTACGGTGTCGGCCTCTTTTGGAAATATCGTTTCAGCCCATAATCAAAAAAAGGGCCTTCCGGTTATACAAGCCAATGCCTGGGGAATGGCCTATGGCACGCTTTTCATGACGCTGGCCGCATTGGGCCAAGGGCATGAATTTACCTTTGACAGTCGATTTGAATATCTTTGCTCCCTGTTGTACTTGTCGGTCTTTGGCTCGGTTCTTGGGTTTGGCTGCTATCTCACATTGCTGGGCAATATTGGGGCAGATAAGGCAGTTTACAGTGTTATTCTTTTCCCACTGGTTGCCCTTAGCCTTTCAACTTATTTTGAGGACTATCAATGGCCACTGGCAGCAGTTGTCGGGGTGCCACTGGTTTTATGGGGAAATATTCTGGTCCTGAGCAAACCGGACAGAATGACCTTAATGTGGCAAAAGATCGCTTCTAAACGAGTCTGAATTGTCACGGTGACAATGTTTTAATTGTTCCCCTATCAAACATTATTTATTCTGGAATAACTTTAAATCTGTGAGGATGTTCACCATGGGCAAACGAGCATGGACAATTATTATTTGTGGGGCATTGATTCTCGCCATCGGTATGGGCATGCGCCAGAACCACGGCCTGTTCATCGAACCCATGCGCATGGATCTGGGCTGGCAGCTTGGTGTATTTGCCATGGCACTAGCGGTCCAAAACCTCATGTGGGGGGTTGCCCAGCCTTTTGCCGGAGCCTTGGCTGATAAATATGGCTCACGCCCTGTCTTGCTGGGCGGTGTCTTTGTTTACGTCCTTGGTCTTTTGGGCATGGCCTTTCCTCAAGGCCCAATGATGCTGCATATGAGTGCCGGTGTTTTGGTTGGCCTCGGTGTGGCGGCAATGGGCTTGCCTGTGGTTTTGGGTGCCGTGGCCCGCATGGTGTCTGAAGAAAAGCGCAGTACAGCCTTGGGCATTGCTTCCATGGGGGGCTCTTTTGGACAGTTCTTATTCGCCCCTGTGTCTCAAGGGCTGATCAATGAATATGGCTGGTCCATTGCCTTGACCGCACTGGCTGCGATTGCCGCACTTGGTGTTTTTCTGGCCTTGCAGGTTAATGCGAAACCCAATGAAGAAGAGTTTCATCCCAATCAAGCCGCACAAACATTATCTCAAGCCATTCATGAAGCTTTTGGCACCAATAGCTATATTCTCTTGAACCTTGGCTTTTTTGTATGTGGGTTCCATATTGCCTTTATCGTCACCCACCTGCCCATGTTCCTGTCCACCTGTAATATCGCCCCGGAAGTCGGTGCAACCGCTTTGGCTGTAATCGGCGTATCTAATATGGCCGGGACTTATCTTGCGGGCGTTCTGGGCGGGAAATATTCCAAGAAATATCTTCTAAGCCTGATTTATCTAAGCCGGGCACTGGCGATCCTTGTCTACATGCTGATGCCCGTCACGGTCTTTTCCACGCTGGCCTTTTCAGTTGCCATGGGTGCGTTATGGCTGTCCACCGTGCCCTTAACCAGCGGGTTGGTCGGCGTGATGTTTGGGACCCGATATATGGGAACACTGTTTGCCATTACCCTTTTCACCCATCAGGTCGGTGCCTTTTTCGGTGCATGGCTGGGTGGCTATTTCTTTGATCTGACAGGATCATTTGATGGCGCGTGGATTGCCTCAATTGCACTGGGCGTCTTTTCCGCAGTGGTCCATCTGCCCATTAAAGAAGTCGCCGTAGAACGCGCAACGCAGGCCGCCTAGATACAAAATGGGGTTATAGAGCACCTAAAAAGTGCCCTATAACCCCACAAGCATTACAAGGTCTTTATTTCTTCTTCAACTTCACCGCCACAAAACGCAAGCCCTCTTCTCCGTCGATAAGGAGCAACAGGGATTTGTTTTTACGTGTCTTGGCTTTCTTCACCGCCTGTTTGATCTCTTCCGGGCTGGTGACTTCTTTTTGGCTGACTTCAACGATCAGCTCACCTGGACGAATGCCTTTTTCCGCTGCTGGGCTTTCAGCAACCACATCAAGAACCACCACACCTGTGGCTTCTTCGGGCAGTTTGAACCGTTCACGAGCCGCATCATTCAAACGGCCCAAAGACAGGCCAAGTTCTTCAATCGTCGCCGATGTTTTCGTGACCTTTGCCGGACCTGCGGAGCCATTCTTTTCTGCAACTTCCAGCTCACCAACTTTAACACTCAGTTTCTTGAGCTTCCCTTTGCGCCATACTTCCATGGGTACAGAATTACCGACTTCGGTTTCTGCCACAATGCGTGGCAGTTTGCGCATTTCGGAAACTTCCTTGCCGTTAAAGGTCAAAATCACATCACCTTTATTGACCTTGGCTTTTTCTGCCGGTCCCCCTTCGGCCACACTGGTGACTAAGGCACCACGTGGTCCATCAAGGCCAAGGCTTTCTGCAATTTCTTCAGACACATTCTGAATACGCACACCCAGCCAGCCCCGGCGGGTGCGGCCATATTCTTGCAAATCCGCAATTACGGTTTTGGCAATATTGGCCGGAACGGAAAAACCAATGCCGACAGACCCGCCACTGGGAGAATAGATCGCTGTGTTAATCCCGATCACATCACCCTCCAGATTAAATAACGGTCCACCGGAATTCCCCTTGTTAATAGAGGCATCCGTCTGGATAAAATCATCATAGGGCCCCGCCTGAATGTTGCGACCACGCGCAGATACGATCCCGGCAGTGACAGACCCGCCCAGACCGAACGGATTCCCGATAGCAACAACCCAGTCACCCACACGGATTTTATCAGAATTACCCAGACGGACTTCTTTCAGCTTCACGCCTTTTTTGATGGTTACTTTCAACAAGGCAATATCGGTTTTGGGGTCTTTGCCCAGAAGTTCTGCATCAAGAGAGGTGTTATCCTGCAAGATAACTTTGATTTCTTCGGCATCCTGAATGACATGGTTGTTTGTCACCACCAGACCTTTTACCGCATCAATCACAAAGCCGGAGCCCAAAGAGGTCGCTTGACGAGAACGTGGCTGTGGCACCTGCCCCCCGCGACGTTCAAAAAATTCACGAAAAAAATCCGGCACACCTTGGGGCAATTGACCATGGGCAGAATTCACCGTCTGGGTCGTGGAAATATTCACCACCGCAGGCAGAAGTTCTTCGGCCAAATCCGCAAAACTATCGGGTGCTGAACGGGCCTGACTTTGTGCAATAAGCGCAATCATCAAGCCAAAAGCCATGAGGGCGAGGATCACCCATTGTGTGGAGTTGATCGCTTTTGTTTGTGTGTATGTTTGACGGTTTCTCGTGATCTTGTTCATTTTTCTGTCATCACCTCTTTTAGGTCTGTCTATTGCCATTAATGTATCTTCTTGCGAGGATTTCGCAAGTTTCCCATAACGTTAACCATCATTCGCGATAAATATGCCGCGAGAATGGCAAAATTGTAACCAACTGTTACCCCCTGTTACAGGGCGCCGCGCACCAACCAGACCAGTACCACCCCGATCATGGCCGCTGTTAATCCAGCGGTGCGTACAGATTGGGTCGGCATCGCCAAAATCTGCATCATCATTTTTTTCATACCATCGGGAAACAGGGCATAAAGCATCCCTTCAATAGCAATAGCGAGACCGATTGCGACAAAAAAATCTGACATCTTTTTAATACTCACGTCATTCCCAACTTGATTGGGAATCTCTATCCAATTGAAAAGACCCCCGCATAGGCGAGGGTGACAAAAAGAAAAGCCCCATCACGAAAATCGCAACGGGGCTTTTAGACCTTACAGCTTACTTGCGTGTACCGAAGTAGCTGAAGAACTCGCTATCCGGGGACAGAACCATGGAGGTCCCTTCACCCAAAGCTTCGCGGTAGGCTTCCATGGAACGGTAGAAACGGAAGAATTCCGGGTCCTTGCCATAAGCGTCGCCCAAAACGTTATTTCGCTGGGCATCGCCTTCACCGCGCAGGATGTTGGACGAACGACGTGCTTCGGCGAGAATAACCGTCTTTTCACGTTCAGCTTCCGCTTCAATACGTTGTTTGATCTCATCACCTTCGGCGCGCAGACGGTTAGCCACCTGCACACGGTCGGTACGCATACGATCAAATACGTTGTTGGAAATCTGTGCCGGCAAATCGGCACGGCCGATACGTACATCCACAATCGTCACACCATAATCAGATTCGGCCTTGCGAACCGTGCCAACGATCTCGTTCATGACTTCCACACGTTTGTCAGACAGCAGGTCACCCATGCCGACTTTCGCAATGGAGTTACGAACAGCAGTATTCAGGATACGACCAAAGGCATCGGCAAACTGACGCTCAGAGCCCTGAACCGCCTGGAAATATTTCAGCGGATCGGTAATGCGATAGCGTGCATAAGAATCCACGATGATACGCTTTTGGTCAGCCAACGGCAGTTCGGCAGGCTGCGGATCAAGGTTCAGGATACGTTTATCAAAATAACGCACTTCCTGAATGAAGGGGATTTTCCAGTTCAGACCCGGTTCCTGGATCACACGACGCGGATCACCAAATTGGAAAACAATCGCCTGTACAGGTTCAGCTACCTTAAACAAAGTGCCAGAGGCCAGACCAGCGGCACCGACGACCAACAAAATAAGAGCAATAAGTTTCTTCGGTATCATTAGTTTGCTCCTTTATTGCGTTTTTGCAGCTCAGGCAGGGGCAGGTACGGCACAACGCCTGCACCTTTGTCATTATCAACGATGACTTTTTCAGAGCCTTTCAACACTTCCTGCATGGTCTCCAGATAGAGGCGCTCACGCGTTACATCTTTATTGGCGGCGTAAGATTCGTAAACAGAGTTAAAGCGTTTGGCCTCACCTTCGGCATCCTTGATCACACGCTCTTTATAGGCTTCGGCATCCTGGATCAGCTTTTGCGCCTCACCACGTGCGGTCGGAACGATCTTGTTACGATAGGCTTCGGCTTCGTTTTGCTTACGCTCTTTATCCTGACGGGCAGATTGCACGTCGTTAAAGGCTTCGATAACCGCTTGGGGTGGGTCGGCTTTCGCCAACTGCACACCTGTCACCCGAATGCCGGACTTATAATCATCCAGAATTTGCTGGATCAAATCTTGGGCACCTTGAGCAATTTGACCACGGCCTTCGGTGTTAATCTTTTCAAGGTTCATCTGACCGATCACTTCACGCATGGCCGATTGAGCTGCGGCAGAAACGGTTGTTTCCGGATCGCGAATGTTAAACAGGAAGCTTGCCGCATCCTTTACATTCCAGAGAACAGCGAATTCAACATCGGCGATGTTCTGGTCACCCGTCAACATCAAGCTTTCACCTGTGCCACCACGTGTGCGCGTCGTTGTTGCACCGATATCAATTTTACGAACAGTGGTCACTTCCGGTGTCAGGACAGTCCCGATAGGTGCCGGAAAATTCCAATGCAGGCCCGGCCCTGTAGAAGAGACATATTTACCAAACATCAGCTGAACGCCTTGTTGGTTGGTTTGCACCTTATAAAAACCAGAGGCAATCCAGGCACCCACGAGCAGGATCAGGCCAAAGGCAAGCAACTTGCCGCCGCCCATACCGCCGGGTGCGAACTTTTTCAAATTCTCCTGGCTTTTGCGCAGCATTTCTTCCAGATCGGGAGGTGTGGGGCCACCGCCGCCGTTTCCACCGCCACCATTGGGTTTTTTCGGTCCTTGTCCCCAGGGGCCTTGGTTATTTCCACCACCACTGCCCCACGGGCCACCGCCCTGATTGTTCCATGACATATTGGGTTTTTCCCTTTAAGAGTCGAGTAAGTCAAAGGTCTAAGATACTTGCACTTGGCAAACGTCGTGTAACAGTCTTATATGACACAAACAGCTTTTGCAACGTGCGAGCCATTAAAGATTACATTTATCCGATGTGAAGGAGATTTCAAGGATGTCCGCCCAATTAGAACAAAAAGTTCTCGACACGCTTAAAACCATTAAAGACCCGGCTAAAGATGTGGACATTGTCACTGCTGGCATGGTCATTGGCCTGCAATCCAAAGACGGCCATATTGCCTTCACCATTGATATCGCAGATCCGGCGCGTGCCAAAGAATTTGAACCCATCCGCAAGGCCGCAGAAGATGCTGTTCACGCCATGGACGGTGTACTCAGTGTCACTGCTGTCCTCACCGCAGAACGCCCAGCCCAACCGCAACAACAAGCCCCCGGCGTTGCCCCGCAAGACCAAGCTTTGATGCCCGGTGTGAAATCCATCGTGGCAGTTTCTTCTGGTAAAGGGGGGGTGGGGAAATCCACCACCTCTGTGAACCTCGCCTTGGCCTTAGCCGCAAAAGGGCTGTCCGTCGGTTTGCTGGATGCTGATATTTATGGCCCGTCCATTCCGCGTATGCTCGGCATTACAGGTCAACCTGTCAGCCATGATGGCAAAACACTGGAACCCATGGAAAATCATGGCATTAAATGTATGTCCATCGGCTTTTTGGTTGAAGAAGACACCGCTATGATCTGGCGCGGCCCCATGGTGATGGGGGCTCTTGAACAGTTGATGCGTGATGTCAATTGGGGTGAACTGGATGTACTGGTCGTTGATATGCCACCGGGCACAGGCGATGTGCAGCTGACCATGGCTCAAAAAGTGCCACTGACGGGTTCTGTCATTGTGTCCACCCCGCAAGATATTGCCCTTTTGGACACGCGCAAAGGTTTGAACATGTTCCGCAAGGTAGAAATTCCAGTCTTCGGTATTGTGGAAAACATGAGCTATTTCTCCTGCCCCCACTGTGGGGAACGCACCGATGTCTTTAGCCACGGCGGCGCACGCGAAACCGCAGAAGCTCAAGGCGCAGATTTCCTTGGCGAAATTCCGCTGGATATTAAAATCCGTGAAACATCTGATGGGGGCCATCCGATTGTTACCTCTCATCCTGATAGCGAACATGCCAAAGCCTATGCAGGTATCGCTGACAAGGTTTGGGCCAAGGTGGAAGATCAACTGGGTGACTCTCAAGGGCCAAAGATTGTGTTTGATTAACAGAACTGTTACTAGATTCCCGATCAAGTCGGGAATGACGCCACCTTTATCGTCATCCCCAACTTGATTGGGAATCTCTTTTCCGTTTCATGAGAGTCCTAGTTTTAAGGGGATGACAATAGAGGCAACATGCCAGCCACACGTTTTCAGCAAACTTCCTGGGCCTTGTTTGACTTTGCGAATTCCGCTTTTCCCACAGTCATCACCACCTTTGTCTTTGCCGCCTATTTTTCAAAAGGCATTGCACCGGATGAAGTGAGCGGGACCTCGCTGTGGGGCTATACGACGGGAATAGCGGCTTTTTTCATTGCGCTGTGTGCCCCTGTTTTTGGGGCCATTGCCGATCACAGCGGGGCGCGAAAACCGTGGATTTTCCTGTTTTCCTTTCTGTGTATCACAGGCTCAGCCTTGTTATGGTTTGCCACACCGGAAGAAAGTTCCATCATCTGGGCCCTTGTATGCGTGGGGGTGGCGACCTTTGGCTTTGAAATGGCAATGGTATTTTACAATGCCATGTTGCCCGGTCTTGCCACACCTGGAAAAGAGGGACTGCTCTCTGGGCTTTCCTGGGGGCTGGGATATCTTGGGGGCCTGTTGGGGTTGGCCCTTGTGCTGGTTCTTTTTGTCCAGACCGACACCCCGCTTTTCGGGCTAAATAAAGAACTCGCAGAACATGTGCGTATTTCCGGTCCCTTTGTAGCCGTTTGGTATAGTGTCTTTGCCTTGTTTTTGTTCCTGTTTGTCCCAGACCATCAACCAAAGAAATCCATCCTACAGGCCGCACACCACGGTCTTTCAAGCTTGAAAAATACTGTGGCAAACTGGCGCAAGCAGCCGGACATTTTCTCTTACCTGCTGACCCGCATGATTTATACCGATGGGCTTAATACGCTGTTTGCCTTTGGGGGTATTTATGCTGCGGGCACTTTTGGCATGAGCTTTTCTGAGCTGATTATCTTCGGCATCGGCATCAATGTGACCGCAGGGCTTGGGGCGGCTCTCTTTGGCTGGCTGGATGATCGCTGGGGGCCAAAGCGTGTCATTATGATCGCGTTGATCTGTCTGCTTGGGTTTGGCAGTGCAACCCTACTGGTTGATGACAAGACCCACTTCTTGATCCTCGGGCTGTGTCTTGGTTTGTTTATGGGACCGACCCAAGCGGCAAGTCGAACCTATATGGCCCATATTTCCCCCAAAGACAGCCGAACAGAACTGTTCGGACTTTATGCGTTATCAGGCAAAGCCACAGCATTTCTTGGTCCTTTGCTGGTTGCTTTTGTGACAGACCTGTTCCTTTCCCAACGTGCAGGCATGGCGACCATTTTGCTGTTTCTTGTGATCGGACTTGCATGTATGGCGCGCTTGCCCGATATAAGAGGGCAAGAACAGACATAAAATACAAAGGCCCGTGCGATATGGTGAATTCATCCCTTTCTCTTTTAAGTGATTATCCGTTTCAGCGTTTGCGTGACCTGCTGGATCACCACGCAACCCCACAAGGTTTGCAAACACTCGCCATGTCCATTGGGGAACCACAGCATCAACCGCCGAAATTGTTGCAAGATGCCATCACTGAAAATGCCCATCTGTGGAATAAATATCCCCCCATTGCGGGAACACCGGACTTACGAGCCTCGATCAAGGGCTTTCTGGATCGCCGTTATGGTTTGAAAGACGATTTCCTCAGCACCGATCATGTCCTTCCGGTCTGTGGCACACGCGAAGCCCTGTTTATGGTTGGTAATCTGCTGATTGAACGCGTTGCCAAGGATGAAGAAAAGCCGCTCGTCCTCGTACCCAATCCGTTTTATCAGGTCTATGTGGGGGCGGCTGTCATGAACGAAGCCACACCTGTTTATCTGCCTGCTGGTCCTGACAATGGTTTCATGCCGGATTTGAATGCTGTCAGTCACGACATGTGGGATAAAACGGCCCTGCTTTTCCTCTGTTCACCGGGTAATCCACAAGGCATGGTCGCTGATCTGGACTATCTGAAAAAAGCACTGGAACTGGCACGACGCCATGACTTCATCTTGTTAATGGATGAATGTTACGCGGAACTTTATGACGATGAAAAACCCCACGGGGCCTTGGAAGTCGCCCAAGACAGTGGGGCGCTGAAAAACCTGCTGGTGTTTCATTCCCTGTCCAAGCGCTCCAGTGCAGCCGGTTTGCGTTCCGGCTTTGTCGCAGGCGATATGGACCTGATCAAAGCTTTCACGGGCTTGCGCAATTATGGCGGGGCTTCCATGCCCTTGCCCCTGCAAGCCGCCAGTGTGGCCCTGTGGGATGATGATGATCATGTGGCTGAAAACCGCCGCCTTTATAAGATGAAAATTGATGCGGCCGAACGTCACTTGGGCGACCGTCTCGGATTTTATCGCCCCGCAGGCGGATTCTTCCTGTGGCTGGATGTGTCTGAACGTTGGGAAAATGGCGAAGCCGCTGCCCTTGAGATTTGGCAAAAATGCGCGGTGCGCGTCATCCCCGGTGAATATCTTGCCAAAACAGATGACACAGGGGAAAACCCCGGCCAGAAATACATCCGCTTGGCCTTGGTGCATGAACAAAGCATCATCGAAGAAGCCATGGAACGCATTGCCGCCATTTTATAAATGATCATCAGCGCGTCCAGACGAACCGATATCCCGGCCTTTTATAGTAACTGGTTTATGAACCGGATACGGGCCGGGTTTGTGAAAACGCGCAACCCCTTTAATGCCAAACGAGTCCGGACCATCTCGCTTTCCCCGCTAGATGTGGATGTGATTGTCTTTTGGACACGTAATCCTTCTGCACTGATGAAACATCTAACTGAACTGGATAAACGCGGTTTTCGCTATTATTTTCACTATACCATCACAGGTTATCCCCGGATTTTAGAAAGAAAAACACCCGATCTAAACACCGCTATCCAAACCTTTCAGGCTCTTTCTGATCAGCTTGGGCCACATCGGGTCATCTGGCGCTATGATCCGGTTTTTCTATCCAGTCACAGCCCTCTTGAACATCATATCCAGACCTTTTCAACCATCGCCCAATCCTTGGAAGGATACACCAATCGCGTGGTAATCAGTCTGATTGATCTTTATGCCAAAACCACCCGAAATCTTGATAAAATTGAACAGCTTAGTTTTACGGACTTAAAGGTGTATAATCAGATTCGTGATGACCTGTTACATCCTTTAAAAGAGATTGCTCATACCCATCAGATCAACATGCAGTCCTGTGCAGAAGAAACCAATTTAAGCTCACTTTCAATTCCAGCGGGTAAGTGCATTGATGATGATCTCATTTTCCAAGACTTCAACATAAGGCTTTGTAACAAAAAAGATAAAGGGCAAAGAAAAGCCTGTAGATGTATTCCTTCAGTGGATATCGGAGTCTATAACAGTTGCTTGCATGGCTGTGAATATTGTTATGCGACCTCTAATGCGAATCGGGCACAACATAATTACCAAAAGCATGACCCAAACGGACCCTTTCTGATTGAATAAGGGAAATACAATCCATTGGATGCAGAAAGGTAAATACTTCTTAACTTACAATCATCACGGACGGGATTTTTTCGATTCTTCCCCCTCATTTGGGTGACGCAACACAACCAAAAATTACTTATAATTTTATAAAAAATAAAATTATATCTAGGAGAGACTAATGGCCAAGATTTTGATTGCCGAAGATGTCGATGAAATCCGTTTTGCCTATGAAGCCATTTTATCATCAGAAGGTCATGACATCACATGTGCCCATAATGGTCGCGAAGCCACCGACCTGATCAATTCATCACAGTTTGATCTGGTCCTTACAGACATGATGATGCCCGAAGGTGATGGTCTATGCGTTGCCAGTGCAGCTCATAAACTGGAAAACCGCCCCAAACTTCTGGTGATCACAGGCGGCGGTGAGCGTATTTCCCCTTATGAAGCCCTGAAAATGGGGGAATTCCTGTTTGATGTGTCCATGGTCAAACCTGTTAATGCGCAGGATTTATTAAAGACCGTGCGTAAAATGATCAACTGATCACGCCTGCACACCATTGAAATAAAGTTTCAACATTACCAGCGATAAAATGCCTTTTATTGCGCTGCAAAAGATGTTAAAAAACGTCCAAATCGACACATCATTAAACCAATTCCTTTTGACCAATTGGTTTAATGATAATTCTGTGATTTTACGCAAATACGTCGTCGTAATTTTTAATCAAAATTACTCGGGATTTGCTATGAACCAGTCATTAAAGGACGTTTAAGTTATGACAAAAACAAATCCGGGCAACTTCTTTGAAGACTTCTCCCTCGGTCAGGAAATCGTTCATGCCACACCACGCACGGTGACAGAAGGCGATGTGTCCATGTACACGTCTCTTTATGGTTTCCGTCACATGCCGCATTCTTCTGAACCCAATGCACGTGAACTTGGTTTTGAAGCCATGCCGCTGGATGACCTGCTGGCTTTCCACATGGTCTTTGGCAAGACGGTACCGGATGTATCCTTGAACGCCGTTGCCAACCTTGGTTATGCAGAAGGACGTTTTGGTGCCCCGGTTTATCCCGGTGATACCGTTCGCACGACTTCCACTGTGATTGGCTTGAAAGAAAACTCAAACGGCAAAACCGGCGTTGTTTATGTCAATTCTGTTGGTGTCAACCAGGATGATGAAGTCGTTCTGGATTATGTTCGCTGGGTGATGGTGAAAAAGAAAAATCTTGATGCCCCGACACCAGAAGCCAAAATCCCGGATCTGGCTAAAGTTGTAGCCGTTGATGATCTGGTCATCCCAGCTGGTTTGGATTTCTCCAACTATGATACAGACCTTGCGGGCTCCCCCCACCTGTGGGAAGACTACGAAGTGGGTGAAAAAATCGACCATATCGACGGCATGACCATTGAAGAAGCCGAACACCAGATGGCGACACGCCTGTATCAAAATACAGCGAAGGTTCACTTTGATCAGTTTGCCGCCAAAGACAATCGTTTTGGCAAGCGCTTGATCTATGGCGGTCACATTATTTCCCTGGCACGCGGCCTGTCATTTAACGGTTTGGGCAACGCGTTTAAAGTGGCTGCGATCAACGCGGGTGCACATGCCAACCCGACGTTCTCCGGCAACACAATCTTTGCCTGGTCAGAAGTGCTGGATAAACAGGAAATCAAAGGCCGCACAGACATGGGGGCTCTGCGCCTGCGTCTGGTTGCAACCAAAGACCACCCGGCTGACGACTTCCCCTATAAAGGCGAAGATGGCAAATATAACCTGGATGTGGTTCTGGATCTGGATTACTGGGTCTTGATGCCGCGCCGTGGCTAACCCTCTTTTCACATTGTGTGATAAAAAAGCCATCATGGGGCAACCTGTGATGGCTTTTTTTTGATTTCTTCCTTTGCATTCAAGCTTATTGACCGTACTGTGAAAAAGACGCAGGGATGGAAATGAGCAAAACGAATGAGCGCGATAATCGCTGTCATGAATCACAAGGGCGGGGTGGGTAAGACCACAACGACTCTTAATCTTGCCAGTGCCCTGGCTGCTGGGGGCAAATCCGTGTTGATTATCGACATGGACCCGCAAAGCAATGCGGCCACAGGGTTGGGTCTGGACCTTAAGTCCATTTCAAAGGGCAGTTATGAATTGGTCCTGAGCGATCATGCCACCCATGAACTTGCCTTGAAAACAGACCTGCCCCATGTATCCATCATCCCGGCGACCTTCCATCTCGCCGCCCTGAGCACTGTCTCCCCGGAAACCGAAGACCCGGAATTTTGGTTACGTGAAAGCCTGCAAAATGAAACGCTGGGCTATGACTATATTCTGATTGATTGCCCGCCCTCTTTCGGGATGCTGAGCCTTAACGCTCTGGTGGCTGCCCAAAAAGTCATTATCCCGGTTCAAAGCGAAAGCTTCGCCATTGCAGGGCTGCAACAGATGGAAAAGTCGATCAGCGATATTCGACAAGAAGCCGAACATGAACTGGATTTTCGCATCTTGTTGACCCTGACAGATGCCTCACAAAAATTACACCAGCTGGTTGATCAGGAAGTCCGCGCCCATTTTGACAATCAAGTCTTTCTCAGCGCCATTCCAGTGGAACCCAAAATTGCTGAAAGTGCGTTTTTAGGACGCCCGGTCGTTGTCCATTCCCCCAATGCACGTGGGGCCAAGGCGTATGTGCGAGCCTGTGCGGAATGTATCCAATGGATTGAAGGCGGGGAGCAACGCACTCATCAAGAGATCATCGTAAACGGGCTAAAAGAGTGGTTGAATGATGATTCTATTACCGCTGCCAATGAACCTATGCATCTTGATACACCACAAAATACAGCCCCTCATCCCCTTCCTATGGAACATGATGACCCCAATGCCTTTCGCATCAGTATTCGAAACGGCGTTATCCTCGCCCTTGCCTTAACAGCAGGCATGGCACTGGCATTTCTAGGATTATAAACAGATGCCTTTTCTTGCCCTTGTCTTTGCCCTTTTGCTGTTGCCCGCCAGCCTACAGGCCAAAGAACGGCTGATCTGGTTTATCTGGGACCTGCCACCTGAATTTGTTAAATCAGGCCCCTGGGCAAACCAAGGTTATGGCGATAAATTTCTCAAATATTTTATCGACCATATGCCACAATATGATCACAAGGTGCAACGGGTCAACATCCCCCGCTGGAGCAGTGAGGCCCTGCGCCCCAATCGGTGTTCCGCCCACATTTGGGGTGGCTTTTTCCCCGACCAATTAATTGAATCAAAACCTTATTCGTTCACCCCACCCCATGTCTTAATCGCGCCCAAACGCCATCAGGAACGCTTAGGCCCACCGGGAAGCACGGTGTCTTTAGGCCAAATTCTGGCCAAAGGGGAAATGCGACTGATTGCACAAAAAGTTAATTTCAACGAAAGCGCAAAACAAAGCCGCTACCCAGTCCTTTTCCCGTTTCTCAAACCTTATATGGGCAAAAAAAATCTGGTCGAACTCAGCGGTGGGCGCAATGATGTGGATTTACGATTATTAGAACATGGTCGTGGTGACATCACCATCGGCTATCCCACCACCATCACGACCCAACAACGGGTTTTTAACCTTGGGGACAACTTCGTCAGCTATAATCTGCGCGAACATTATTTCTATAAAAAGGTCTATGTCGCCTGCAACAACACACCCTTTGGACAAAAGGTTATTGCCCAGATTAACCAGCTGTTGACCCCACAAACCCTAAAAACCTTCCTCGCTTATCACGAAGAATGGAATGATGGGGCACCTCATTTTCGCAAAACCTATCTGGATTATTTCATTCACGGCAAAGAATTGGGCCGGGTGATTGATTAATCCCTGTTTGTCGTCCTCGCGCAGGCGGGGACCTCTAAAAGTTAAAGAGATCCCCAGTCAAGCTGAGGATGACGAATACAAATGACTGATTAAACAGCCAATTCCACCAAAACAGGGGCATGATCGCTGGGCTTTTCCAAACCACGCAAATCCAGCAAGACCTCACAACTTTTTACCATATCCTGTAAAGCAGGTGTCACCCACACATGGTCAAGACGACGCCCCTTGTTGGACGCCCGCCAGTCACGCGCACGATAGCTCCACCAGGTAAAGCATTTCTCTTCGGGCAGGATATGCATGCGCATGGCATCTACCCAATGGCCTGCTGCCTGTAATTTATCCAGACGATCAATTTCCGTTTGCGTATGGGTGATGATGTTTTTCAGCTTCTTATGATCCCACACATCAGTTTCCAGCGGGGCGATATTGAAATCTCCCACCATGATACGTTTTTTGCCATCATCCACGCGCCCTGCACACCAAGCAGTCATTTCATCAAGGAACTGTAATTTATGGGCAAACTTCGGATTTGTTTCTGCATTTGGCTCATCCCCCCCTGCCGGAATATAGAAATTGTGCAGTTCAATACCGCCTTCCAGTTCCAGACTGACATGACGCTTGTCTTCGCGTTCGCACCAGGACAGGGCTTGCTCATTGCTAAAGGGGGTTTTGGACAGAATCGCCACACCATTATAGCTTTTTTCCCCGGAAAAATGGATATGAGGGAAGCCCATGGCTTGTAAATCAATCAGGGGAAACAGTTCATCACGGACCTTGGTTTCCTGAAAACAAATCACATCCGGATTATATTTTTCAACCAGCTCTTGGACATGGTGCAAACGAATGCGAACAGAATTAATATTCCAGGTGACAAGTTTCATCAGACGACCCTTTAAACGATTGTCATCCTCGCGCATGCGGGGATCTTTATGGAAAAAGAGATCCCGCATCAAGTGCGGGATGACGTTTTTTTACTCTATAGCAGAAAAGAAATGCGCCCGGCTAGGGGGTGCCGGGCGCAAAAGGCTGTCTCTCATGGCTGAGAGTGTCATTGGTGGCAGGGGAACCACCATTGATCAGCGGCAAATAATATAGGGTAGGACTGCCGCTGCCTATTAAATGGGGATTGAACGGTAAAATAGTTAATGCAATTTATACAATGCAGCTATGCGTTTATTGCATATTTTTTAATCACTTGAATCTACTTAATTATTGCCCTGATCATATTGCGGGTCAATAAATTCAAAATGCTTTGGATTGATTTTTTGCCCCAGCACCGGGTTTAAAAGGGACACTTGGGTCATGCCCCCTTGGGCATCTACAACTACCCATTTTCGCAATTCCAGCGGGGCCTCGCTAAAAACCAACGTCACCGTTCCCATACCGGGGTCTTCACGATCCACCAGTGTCAATTCTATCACCCCGGCAAACCGCGCAATATCAATAATCTTGACGTCTTTTTCAAACGAGAATTCTTCCTGTAACAACACAGCCAAGGGGGTTGAGGCCAACGGATAATAATTTACCTGTTTAAATTCTTTATCGTGATAAATGATCGTCTCGTTACGCACCACCAGTTCTGTCTGGCTCGGCGGGTTATAGATCAGACGCATTTTACCGGGGCGAGAGAGGTAAACCTTGCCATCAGAATAAGCCCCATCGGAACTGACCTGAGCAAATCCGCCACTCAATGTTTTCATTTCATTGAGATACCCACGCAGTTTCACTGCCAGTGCCTGTTTTTCCGGTGAAAGTTGCCCCGTTTCCGCCAATAGCGGCGTTGCAACAAGGATCAAGGCAAGAAAAGCAATCAGGCGCAGCATAAAGGAATATCCTATCAATCTATCACTGTGACACAATGTAGCGTGTTAGAAATCAAAAGCAATGGTTCTTACATTTCACGCAAAACACGAAAAGAGATATTATAGCTAAAGACCTGCACATGGTTTTTATAGCGATAGGCCGATCGCGACAGTTTTGGGAAATAATACCATGATCCGCCCCGTGTCACCGGCTGTTTACAGTCCCCATCCATACGCGCCCTGCCATCTGTCGGGGCCAGGGCGTAATGCGGGCTCCAACAATCAGCCACCCATTCCCAAGCATTGCCATTCATATCGTGAAAGCCCCAAGGGTTTGGTTTGAATGACCCAACAGGGGCCGATCCCAATCCCGACCATTTAGAGCCACATTTACGGCAATTGGCATTATTCTTTCCCGGTTTATCCCCCCACCAATAGGCCGATGTGGTCCCTGCACGTGCAGCATATTCCCATTCCGCTTCACTAGGCAGGCGATAGGTTTGCCCGGTTTTTTTCGACAACCAACCAAGGTAATCACCAATATCTTTATAGGTCACATTGATGATGGGATAACGCCCCTTGCCCCAGCCATGATCATCAGGGGCCGGCTTACACCCCAGTTCCTGCGCACAGGCTTCCCATTCATCAAACGTGATTTCATACTGACCCAAAGCATAAGGGTAATTGATCTGCACTTCATGGGCCGGACGTTCATATTTATAGCCATGATCATCGCCCATGATAAAACTACCCGGCTGCACTGTCACCATACGCGGACACACGTCACAGTCCTGAAACGTAACGGGCTCGGCCTCTACAGAAGAGATCATAAAAAAAGAAAGCAGTACGAAAAATATATACATCACACCCTGAGCTTACTGGATTCCCGCTTTTGCGGGAATGACGAATTCATAAAAAAAGGGAACCCAAGGGCTCCCTTTCTTCAATCATTTTACACTGTGGATTAACCAACATGCCCCATGTCCGGCTTAACAGCGGCCATGCGCAAACGCAGGGCGTTGAGCTTGATAAAGCCTTCTGCATCACGTTGATCATAAACTTCATCTTCTTCAAACGTGACATGTTCTTCGGAATACAAAGACACATCAGACTTACGACCGACAACGATGACATTGCCTTTATAGAGTTTCAGGCGAACCACACCGGAAACATTTTCCTGTGTCTGGTCAATCAGGGCTTGCAGGGCTGCACGTTCCGGGGACCACCAGAAACCGTTATAGATCAGTTCAGCATAACGCGGCATCAGCTCATCTTTCAGGTGGCCTGCGTTACGGTCCAGCGTGATGGATTCCATCGCACGGTGGGCTGTCAGCATGATGGTGCCACCCGGTGTTTCATAAACACCACGAGATTTCATACCAACGAAACGGTTTTCAACCAGATCCAAACGACCAATACCGTTCTTACCTGCCAACTCATTCAATTTCGTCAACATGGTTGCCGGGGACAGTTTTTCACCGTTCAGCTTAACCGGATCACCTTTTTCATATTCGATCTCGATATATGTCGGGGTGTCTGGTGCGGCTTCCGGGGAAACTGTGCGCAAGAACATATCTTCAGAATATTCCGCCCATGGGTCTTCCAGTGCCTTGCCTTCATAAGAAATATGCAGCAGGTTCGCATCCATGGAATAAGGCGCTTCACCGAATTTATCTTTTGGTACCGGAATTTGGTGGTGCTGTGCATATTCAATCAGCTTGGTACGGGAGTTCAAATCCCACTCACGCCACGGGGCAATGACCTTGATGTCTGGTTGCAGGCCATAATAACCCAGTTCGAAACGAACCTGATCGTTACCTTTACCTGTGGCCCCATGGGAAACCGCATCTGCGCCAACTTCACGGGCAATTTCGATTTGACGCTTGGCAATCAATGGGCGGGCAATAGATGTGCCTAACAGGTAAACCCCTTCATACACCGCATTGGCGCGAAACATCGGAAAGACATAATCGCGCACAAATTCTTCACGCAGATCATCAATGAAGATTTCCTTGATGCCCAGCATTTCAGCTTTCTTGCGAGCCGGTTCCACTTCTTCGCCCTGACCGAGGTCAGCGGTAAAAGTCACCACTTCACAGTTATAGGTATCTTGCAGCCATTTCAGAATAATGGATGTATCCAGACCACCGGAGTAGGCCAATACTACTTTTTTAATGTCACTCATGATTAAACCCGCCTTGAAAAATGCGTCGTCAAAATTTGCGCCGAAAATAGGGCAAATGCTTCCCAAGAGCAAGATTTATTGAATCGTACTTATGCGTATCGCTTTCGTGACAATGATGGGGTAGAGTGAATAAACGCCATCGAAGCCGAGGAACTAAAGAAACATGGAAGAAAACTTCTTATACGATGCAGCCCCAGCCATTCTGGAAGCCAGCAGCGAAGCCATCATCACCATTGATTATGACGGTAAAATCAAAGGCTGTAATAATCAGTTCCTATTTCTATTGGGAATCAAAACGGAAAACGACTTGCCCCAAAACATTGACGGGCTGTTTCCAGACTTTGATTTTGAAAACCTCAAACCCAACAGCGCCGATGTCTTTGAACCCACAAAACTGACCAAACCGAGCGGCACAAATTCGCTGGTCCTGATGAAGGTCATCCCAATCGGGCTTCATACCAACAGCTTTAAAACCATCCTGATCCAAGACCCGGAAACCATTCGTCGCATTATTGATCATCTTGATTATATTGACAGTTTTGATGTGGCGTCCGGTCTGCTCAACCGAAACAAAGCCACCCTTGAATTTGAACAATTGCAAGCCAGTAACCTGTCGGGTGGGTGTTTCCTGATCAAAACGTCAATCGGTGGGGAACTGGATAACGAAGATCAACGTTATGGTGAAATCCTCAAACAGGTTTCTGTTCACCTCAAACCCCTATCCAGCCAAAGCGTTATTTGTCGCTATTCTCTTGATGAACTTCTTTTCGTCAGCGTCAATGAAAAACCACTAGACACAACGGCCCTGCAAACTGCCATTGAAGCCATTAAAAATGACCCCTATCTGACCCCTGATATTCATTTTTCCCTGTCTTATCAAGAATGGTCTGGTACCAAGGAACCTGTTGGCTCGTTGCTCAGTGCCTTGCGTCAGCGTCTTGATGACATCAACGCCACAGACCTTTTTGATGCGGTGGCCCATAAATCCACCAAGGGGTCGCGCAGTGCCTTTCTCCATAAGCTTGAAAAAGCCCTTGAAAATGACGAACTGCACTTTTTCATCCAGCCACAACTCAGTTCTGAAAACCGCCATGTGGCAGGTGGGGAACTGTTGATCCGCTGGATGCCCTCAGACAATGAAGTCATCCCGCCCTCACAGTTTGTCGACTATCTCGAACATGGGGAATTTGGCAAAACATTCCTCAATTGGTCAATCAAGCGTTCTGCGGAAATCCTCACCTATCTCAAAAAAGAGCTGGGGACCTATGTACCGATTTCCCTGAATGTGGCCTCCAATTATTTTTCAGAAGAAACATTGGTTCAGCCTCTGGAACAATGCATGACGCAATATGGCATTCCGTTTGAAAACCTGGAAATCGAAATTACCGAACGGGTTTTGGCGGAAAATCCCAAGGAAGTCATGAAAACCCTGTCAAACTTGCGTGAAAAAGGCTTCCCCGCCGCCATTGACGATTTTGGCACGGGCTATTCCAGCCTGTCCTATTTGCGCAAGTTCCCGCTGGATCGCCTGAAGATTGATCGGGTGTTTGTCACCAACCTGCAAGAAAATGAGGAAGACCGCCTGATTGCTGTGGCGATTGCCTCTTTAGCCCATGTGTTAGGGCTGGAAATCGTTGCCGAAGGGGTCGAAACCAATACACAAGCGGCTTTCCTGAAAAATATCGGCTGTGAATATTTCCAGGGCTACCTGACTGGCAAGCCCATGAGCGTGAAGGATTTTGTCGAATTCTACCGCGAAAACGAAAAACAACTGGATGAAGACAGCTGGTCAACAGACTATATTGCCGATACAAAAGTCGGCACCAAACACCGCAAAGTCACCTGGAAGAAAAGCTTCTCAACCGATGTGGTGTCCATTGATAATGAACATCGCGACTTGATTGAACTTCTCAATAAAGCGGCTGAAACCTACAATGAAGACCCCGAAGCCCTTGATCTGGGCGAAACCTTTGACCTGATCGGGGCGGAAACCTTGCGCCATTTTGATCACGAAGAAAATGTCATGCGCAACATGGGCTACCCCCGTTATGAAATGCATAAGGATAAGCATAAATGGCTGATTGCCGATCTGGCCAAACGTAAGGCGGAAATCCTCAATAACCCGGAAAGCACCAACTTTGAAGAAGTCTTGCACTATCTGAAATACTGGCTGTTGCGCCATTTAATCAGTGAAGACACTCATATTTTGCGCTACCTCAACAAATCCAATACGGAACGCCGCTTGCCATAAAGAATATTACGCCCAAAAGTTTTATCTGGACCATAAATACAATTATTGATAATTTTATATCAATGATTGTATTTATGAGGTGAAATCGTGCAAATTGATATGCATTACTATGGCACTTATGCTATGGCACGGGCAGCTGGATTAACAGAAAAAGCCGCCCAGCTCATCGCACAATGTTCCCAATTCGTTGATGATGCGGCAGAAGAAGAAGCCCTGCATTTTGAAGATGGCGGGGCTGTCTATGCTGAACCAACAGCCCACCATAACGGGCAGGTTCTCATCCAATATGCCACACAAAAAGTCTCCGGTAATGATCTCACACAACGCCAGATTTGGGTGCCTTATCATTTCCTGCCGGGCAATCAGGGGACAAGTTTTAGTGAACGGCTGAAATGTCAACAAAACAGCCTGATTGCACAGAAAATGGTTGCCCATAACCTGAAAATGGCTACAGAAGAATTTGCCTTGCCCCTCATCGGCATTACGGCACATGTTTATGCCGATACTTTTTCCCATTATGGGTTTTCAGGGGTCAGTTCCCGCAATAACCGTGTTAAGGGGGACAGCTTTCGCTTTCACAATGCCAATCCCGACACCATCACCTATCTGGAAAGCAAGAAAAAAAGTTTCCTTGAAAAATCAGAAGAGTGGGTCAAAGACAATTTCCGCTCCTGGATTTCTGATGGTGTTGCAGATGTCACAGGCGCGCTTGGTCATGGGGCTGTCATGACCTATCCAGACCTACCTTATCTGGAATGGGAATTCAGCTATGCCGATTCAGACAGAAAAATCCAGCGCAATAATCCAGAAACATTTCTGGACGCCTGTGAACAGTTGCACGGCATGTTCAGAACGTTTGCCGCACGTTGCAACCCGGTATTCCAGGACCCTGACGCTTTGGTTTCTTTTGAAAAAATGCGTCCAACCATCCAGGCTATTCTGGCTGTGATGCATGGTAAAAAACAACGGATTGCCGCCTGGAAAGATGCCTTGCAAACTGGCACGCTTTATGGCCGTGCAGAAGACCTGCCGGATTATACAGGTGAGGCATGGATTGACGAATTAGACCAGTTAAAAGCAGGTCGACAAACCTTCCCTTCTTCTGAAATGCGTGACAAAGATGTCTTCCATTATTTTCAGGCCGCACGCCATCACCGTTCCTTCATTCTCAGGGAACTGCTTCCTGATCATGGGCTGATTGTTGCCTAAGATGTCAACTTTAGGAAAGAAGGGGGCCGTTGGCCTCCTTTTTCTTTTCTCCTGTTTCCTCTCTGTGCTAGGTTCGCCAAAATTCTTTCTTCCTTATCGGAGCATAAAATGAAAATTGGTATTGTCGGCTGTGCAGGCCGTATGGGTCGTATGTTGGTGCAAGCTGTGGTCAATCAGGATGGGGCTGAACTGGCCGGGGGAACGGAAACCTCTTCCTCCCCCTTTATCGGTCATGACCCGGCTGTTGTCGCTGGCGAAATACCCAGCGGTGTAGAAATTACTGCCGATGCCGACAAGCTGTTTGCCGATTCTGATGCTGTCATTGATTTCACCATCCCTGCAGCCACAGTCGAACATGCCAAACTGGCCGCCAAGCACAATACCAACCTGATTATCGGTACAACCGGTTTAAGCGCAGAAGATCAGGCCATCATTGCTGAAGCCGCCAAATCTGTCACCATCATTCAGGCCCCGAACATGAGCTTGGGTGTCAATCTGGCCTTTGCCATCACTGAAAAAGTCGCCTCTATGCTCAATGACGACTGGGATATCGAAATTGTGGAAATGCACCACAAACATAAAGTCGATGCTCCCTCCGGTACGGCCTTGGGCCTGGGCCGTGCAGCGGCAGCTGGTCGCAAGGTTGATCTGGATAACGTTGCCGATAAAGTACGCAACGGCCATACAGGTGAGCGTAAAAAAGGCGACATCGGTTTTGCCACACTGCGCGGTGGTGATGTGGTTGGCGATCACACCGTTGTTTTCGCCATTGAAGGTGAACGTTTTGAAATCACCCATAAGGCATCCAGCCGTGTCATTTTTGCCCGTGGTGCTGTCACCGGGGCCTTGTGGACAGGTACAGCCAATGCCGGTCTTTATGACATGCAGGATGTGCTGGGCCTGAAAGAGTAAAAAAAAAGGGCGTCATCCTCGCGCAGGCGGGGATCTCTTTAACCTTAAGAGATTCCCAATCAAGTTGGGAATGACGATGATGTGAACATGAAAAAAGCTGATCGTGAAGAATTTTTCCGCCGTTTGGAAGAAGATAACCCTGAACCGGAAGGCGAGCTGAATTACACCAACCCTTATACATTATTGGTGGCCGTGGCCTTGTCTGCCCAAGCCACAGATGTTGGTGTCAATAAGGCTACAGAGAAGCTTTTTCAAATCGTCTCCACCCCGCAAGATATTCTGGATTTGGGTGAGGCAAAGCTTAAGGATCATATCAAGACCATCGGGCTTTATAATTCCAAGGCCAAGAACGTGATGAAAGCGGCTCAAATGCTGGTCGACCTTCACGATGGCGAAGTGCCCAATGATCAAAAAGCCCTGGAAGCCCTGCCCGGTGTCGGGCGCAAAACCGCCAATGTAGTGCGCAACATCGCTTGGGGGGAACATACCATGGCGGTGGATACCCACATTTTCCGCCTTGGCAATCGCACAGGTCTTGCCAAGGGCAAAACAGTTTTGGAAGTTGAAAAAAAGCTGATGAAAGCCGTGCCTAAACATTACATGTTGCACGCTCATCACTGGCTGATTTTACATGGACGCTATATCTGCAAGGCACGCAAACCCGATTGTGCCAAATGTAAAGTCTACGACCTCTGTTCCTATAAGGCCAAGACCGTTTAAGAAAGTCTTTTCAGACCTATCTGTTTGTGTAAAAATACTTAAATGGATTATGTGCTGAAATCACTGATAAAGGCTGGCGTTGCCCTTTGTATATTGGCGACAAGCTCCTTTAATCTATCTGCCAAAGAAACAATCCTTTGGACATTAAACGATTTCATTCCCTTTTATATTCAGGAAGGCCCCTACAAAGGACAAGGGATTTCGGACAAGCTGACGGCATTTTTTATCAAGCATCTGCCGCACTATCAGCACAAACAATCAAAAATGAATTTCCCACGTTTTTTTGCCTTGGCCAAACGCGGGGACCTTGTTTGTAACCCTTTATTGCTCAAAACGACTGAGCGCGAAAAAATCCTCGCTTATTCCCAACCTTTCAAGCCAGCCTATGCCCATATCATGGTCAGCACCCATCCGGTCAATAATGGAAACGGACCCATCTCGTTGCGAGATTTTTTAAAAACGGACCCCCATGCCATGATCGTTCAAACCAAACGCTCTTATGGACCTGTTTTGGACGAAGTTATCAAGGAAGCAGTTGAGGCAGGCCGGGTTAAAGTGGAAAGTTTTCCAACACGGCAGCTTCTCATCATGCTGGAAAACAATCGGATTGAGCATTTTATTGATATTGAAAATACCACCAGCTATTACAATACCCTGCATCGTGGGACCAGAAAGCTTTATAAAATCGCCCTGAAAGAAGACCGCCTTGATCGTTTTGGCTATGCCGTCTGTTCCAAAACCCCAGCGGGGCAAAAGCTGATTTCTGAGATCAATGACATTCTGAAACGTAAAGGGGCCTCCCAAGAATTTCGTGATATTCTGGAAAGTTGGATGGCGACGGAAAACCTGATGCGCTTTCGCGAATTCTACTATCGGGAAATCCTGAAAAAATAGGCAATCTGTGCTATAATAGCTCTGTAGAGACATCACCTGACAAATATAGGGAGGTGTATTATGGCCATTGCAATCACCATAGAACAGTTCCTGCATGATCATCATGTCACTTATGACACTTTGACCCACAGGATCACAGCAACTTCTTCGGAAACAGCTGAAATCGCCCATATTCCGGGCGCCCGTCTGATTAAGGCGGTGGTGCTGAAATCCGAAGGCCGCTACATGATGGCTTTGTTACCCGCATCCCATCACTTAAGCCTGCTTATGCTCAAAGACCTTCTTCTCAAAGATGTTGCCCTGGCAACAGAAGAAGAACTCAGCCCCTTCTTCACTGATTGTGAACTAGGCGCGGTTCCAGCCCTTGGCATGGCTTATGATATGGATGTGATTGTTGATCGTTCATTAGCAGATGTCGGTGATGTCCTTTTTGAAGGGGGCGATCATCAAACCTTGGTACGCATGCAAGCTGAAGACTTTGAAGGTCTTGTCAGCGATGCCATGCACGCCAGCTTTAGCCATTGGGACAAACATCCTGAAAAACGCGGCGGTTTTCGTTTCTCCCACTACTAACGAAACCAGACCCAAGAAAAAACGCCCTGCACAAATACTGTGTAGGGCGTTTTTATATTCTTGTCATCCGCGCGAATGCGGGGATCTCCCTGATCTTAAGAGATTCCCGATCAAGTCGGGAATGACGTTATGGCTTTATGCTGCTTCAGCAACCAAGGACGTGATATCAGCCATAATAGTGTTGATCTCATAATCCTTCGGTGTGTAGACGCGAGAAACACCAGCCTTGAGCAGTTCTTCTTCGTCTTCCGGCGGAATGATGCCACCAACAACCAACGGAATTTCCGTGATCTCAGCTTCTTTCATGCGATCCAGAACTTCTGTCACCAGCGGAATGTGAGAGCCAGACAGGATAGACAGGCCAATCACATGCACACCTTCTTCCAAGGCTGCGTTTACGATTTGCGCAGGTGTCAGGCGGATGCCTTCGTATACCACTTCCATACCGGCATCACGCGCACGCACGGCAATTTGTTCTGCACCGTTGGAGTGACCATCAAGACCCGGCTTACCCACCAACATCTTCACACGACGACCCATTTTGTCAGACAGTTCGTCTACTTTCGTGCGAACTTCTGCCAATTGATCCCCATGTTTAGCACTAGATGCGCCCCCAACACCTGTCGGTGCACGGTATTCACCAAATACTTCACGCAGCGCTGTACCCCATTCACCTGTTGTGACACCAGCATGAGCCGCCGCGATGGATGGTTCCATGATGTTGCGACCTTCTTTCGCCGCAGACTTCAATTCTTCAATCGCTGCTTCTGCCTTGGCCGAATCGCGTTGATCACGCCATGCTTTCAAACGTTCAATCTGTTCAGCTTCTGCTGCTGGATCAACCGTCAGGATGGAGCCATCGCCAGATGTCAGCGGACTGTCTTCACCTTCGGCAAATTTGTTTACGCCGACAACAACCTGCTCACCAGCCTCAATCGCGGCCAAACGTGTGGCGTTGGATTCAACCAGCTTTTGCTTCATGTAACCTGTTTCAACAGCCGGGATCGAACCGCCCATTTCATCAATGCGCGCCAGCTCATCACGGGCACCAGCTTTCAGCTCTTCCACCTTGCGGGTGACTTCGCCAGACCCGTCAAACAAATCGCCATATTCCAGCAAGTCTGTTTCATAGGCCATGATCTGTTGCAGACGCAGCGACCATTGCTGATCCCACGGACGCGGCAGGCCAAGGGCTTCGTTCCAGGCCGGAAGCTGTACGGCACGCGCACGGGCATTTTTGGACAATGTCACCGCCAGCATTTCCAGCAGGATACGGTAAACGTTATTTTCCGGTTGTTGTTCAGTCAGACCCAGTGAGTTCACCTGAACGCCATAACGGAAACGACGGTATTTTTCTTCTTCAACGCCGTAACGCTCACGACAGATTTCGTCCCACAGTTCAGTAAAGGCACGCATCTTACAGATTTCTGTGACAAAACGGATACCTGCGTTCACGAAGAAGGAAATACGACCCACCACTTTCGGGAAATCTTCATCCGGCACCTGACCAGATGCTTTTACAGAATCAAGAACCGCGATCCCTGTTGCCAGTGCATAGGCCAGTTCCTGTTCCGGTGTCGCACCCGCTTCTTGCAGGTGATAAGAACACACGTTCATCGGGTTCCATTTCGGGATTTCACGATATGTGAAGGCCGCGATGTCCGTAATAAGTTTCAGGCTAGGCTCCGGCGGGAAGATATATGTGCCGCGAGACAGATATTCTTTAATGATATCGTTCTGCGTTGTCCCGGCCAGCTCATTACGCGCTGCGCCCTGACGTTCAGCCGTCGCAATATAAAGCGCCAACTGCCACGCTGCCGGAGCGTTGATTGTCATGGACGTGTTCATCTTGTTCAAAGGAATTTCATTGAACAGTGTTTCCATATCGCCCAGATGTGAAATCGGCACACCTACTTTACCCACTTCACCGCGAGACAGCACATGGTCAGAGTCATACCCTGTCTGTGTCGGCAAATCGAAGGCAACGGACAGACCTGTCTGGCCACGGCCTAGGTTGGTGCGAAACAGCTTGTTAGTTTCAACGGCAGAGCTGTGACCGGAATAGGTCCGAAACAGCCAGGGACGATCTTTTTGAACAGTCATTTCAAACGCTCCTAAAGCGGTAATAAAATTACGTGTAATGATTCGCAGAAAATACAATATTTCACAAATGAATCATTAATTGCCGACAATCTACCACTATGTGCATCGCAAAAAAAGTCCAAAATCATATAAAAACTAGGATCTTTCCAAAATAAGTTACATATGCAACCATTTTTTTGTGCGCAGTCGCAAAAAAGACTTGTCAACGGCCCAAAAAAATGTAGGACTGATGTCAAATTAATCGTCGATTTTTGATCGGCAGTTGGAAACGTAATTCATAAACCAAGGGAGTATCCCGCATGAGCTATCTCGCTGAAGTTCTTCAAGACCAGCCGAAAAAAGACCTGTATGAAATTGGTGAAATGCCGCCACTGGGTCACGTACCTGCACAAATGTACGCCTGGGCGATTCGTCGCGAACGCCACGGTGATCCAGATACAGCAATGCAGCTGGAAGTCGTTGACACACCTGCACTGGACAGCCACGACGCCCTCGTCTACGTGATGGCCGCTGGTGTAAACTACAACGGCGTATGGGCTTCTCTGGGTAAGCCGATTTCTGTATTCGACGTACATGACGAAGAATACCACATCTGTGGTTCTGACGCGTCCGGTATCGTTTGGGCTGTAGGTGACAAGGTTAAAAACTGGAAAGTGGGTGACGAAGTTGTCATTCACTGTAACCAGGATGACGGTGACGACGAAGAATGTAACGGTGGTGATCCGATGTTCTCCCCGACACAACGTATCTGGGGTTATGAAACGCCGGACGGTTCTTTCGCACAATTCTGTCGCGTTCAAGCCCGTCAGCTGATGGAACGTCCTAAACACCTGACTTGGGAAGAAGCAGCGTGTTACACACTGACGCTGGCAACTGCTTATCGTATGCTGTTTGGCCACCGTCCGCACATCCTGCGTCCGGGCCACAACGTTCTGGTTTGGGGTGCTTCTGGCGGCCTGGGTTCTTACGCTGTTCAGCTTTGTGCGGTTGCAGGTGCAAACGCCATCGGTATCATCTCTGACGAATCCAAACGTGACTTCGTTATGGGCCTGGGTGCAAAAGCTGTTCTCAACCGTAATGATTTCGATTGCTGGGGTCAGCTGCCGACAGTAAACGGCGAAGGCTTCAACGATTACATGAAAGAAACACGTAAATTCGGTAAGGCCATCTGGGAAATCACTGGTAAGGGCAATGACGTTGACATGGTCTTCGAACACCCGGGTGAAATGACTTTCCCTGTTTCCTGTAACGTTGTTAAGCGTGGCGGTATGGTTGTATTCTGTGCGGGTACAACAGGCTTCAACCTGACAATGGATGCTCGTTTCGTATGGATGCGTCAAAAGCGTATTCAGGGTTCTCACTTCGCCAACCTGAAACAAGCGGCTCAAGCGAACAAACTGATGGTAGAGCGTCGTCTTGACCCATGTATGTCTGAGTGTTTCCCATGGGATCAAATCCCTGAATCTCACATGAAGATGATGAAAAACCAACACCTTCCGGGCAACATGGCTGTTCTGGTTAACGCCAAAACAACTGGCCTGAAAACAGTTGAAGAAAACCTCGAAGCATAAGTTTCACGTTTTCTAAAATGAAATGAACGCCCGTCATCCTCGCGAATGCGGGGATCTCGACAAGCAGATCTCCGGTTCATATTCCGAAGATGACGGGCGTTTTTATATCGCTTCGCTACACTTTAAAAAAAATTGAAAGGAATGATCCATGAGCGATCTAATCCTGTCTGATCTTCTGGCTTCTGCTGGTCGCGCTGTTGAAGCTGCTGACGCACTGCTGGAAAAAGCCAAAGACGCTGTTTCTGAAAAAGTTATGGTCGATGGCCGCGTCAATTCTGCCAAACTGGAAGAAGAACAAACCGCTGCTCACGGCCTGTCCTGGATGGCAACTTATGTTGAATCCCTGCGTCAAATGCACAAATGGGGTGAAAAGCTGACTGAAGAAGGCTCCTTCGGTGAATTTGAACAGCTGATCCTGCAATGCGCGTTCGGTGAATATTGCACACAGCTGACACACGGCATTGCCATTTCCCAAGTTGAAATCATCCGTCCACACGATCTCGGCCTAACATCTGCTGATTGCCACGCTTACATGAAAGACGATGTGAAGCGCTTCAAATATGAAGGCAACACACCAGCTGTTCGTCGCAAGATCGCTGAATATGCCAAAGACGGTCTGGAAACAGGTTCTTTCGGTACAACGGGTCTGGACGAAGAGCTGGAAATGATCCGTGATCAGTTCCGCCGCTTTGTTGACGAACAAGTGATTGAAGAAGCCCACAAATGGCACGAAAAAGACGAACTGATCCCGCTGGAGATCATCGAACAAGTTGCTGAAATGGGTGTCTTCGGCCTGACAATTCCTGAGGAATACGGCGGGCTTGGCATGGGTAAAACAGCCATGTGCGTGGTGACAGAAGAACTGTCACGCGGCTACATCGGTGTGGGTTCGCTCGGTACCCGTAACGAGATCGCAGGTGAGCTGATCCGCCTGGGTGGTACAGAAGAACAAAAAGAAAAATACCTGCCGCTGATCTCAAGTGGTGAAATTCTGCCGACAGCTGTTTTCACTGAACCAAACACAGGGTCTGACCTGGGTTCCTTGAAAACACGTGCGGTTCTGGAAGACGGCAAGTGGAAAGTTACAGGCAACAAGACATGGATCACACATGCCTCTCGTTCTGACCTGATGACATTGCTGGTTCGCACCAACCCGGACGAAAAAGGCTATAAAGGTCTGTCTATGCTGTTGGCTGAAAAACCACGTGGCACAGAAGACAACCCGTTCCCGGCTGAAGGCATGGACGGCGGCGAAATCGAGGTTCTCGGTTATCGCGGCATGAAAGAATATGAATTGGCATTTGACGACTTTGAAGTTGAAGAAGGTCAATTACTCGGTGGTGAAGAAGGCCAGGGCTTTAAACAGTTGATGGAAACATTTGAATCAGCCCGTATTCAAACCGCGGCACGTGCTTCTGGTGTGGCCACATCTGCCTTGGAACTGGGCCTGCGTTATGCAACAGAACGCGTTCAATTCGGCAAGCCGATCTTTGAATTCCCGCGTGTTCACTCCAAAATCGCCTGGATGGTTGTTGAAACCATGATCGCCCGTCAGATCACCTATTTCTCTGGCTGGGAGAAAGATCACGATGTGCGTTGTGATATCGAGGCAGGCATGGCGAAACTGCTGGCTGCCCGTGTAGCTTGGTCTAACGCCGATAACGCGCTTCAAATCCACGGTGGTAACGGTTATGCGACCGAATATCCGATCTCTCGCGTTCTGTGTGACAGTCGTATCCTCAATGTCTTTGAAGGTGCCGCTGAAATTCAGGCAGGCGTTATTGCACGTGGTCTTTTGACCCGTCGATAAGATTATCACCACGGGCCTTTGTTCTTCCCTCTCCTTTTTTAGGGCAAAGGTCCAATCGGTGGTCCGGCGTGAGATAAGCACCTTAAAAGATTCTGCCATCTGCTTATCAACAACCACGCCTTCCATTGGGGCTCCCCTATGGAAAAGGCAGACAGCGAAGCCGACTTGACCCCCTTTCCTTTTTTAGGGAAGGGGATTTTTTAAAGGGGCGGCTTGCATGTTTGAATTGTTAGCCCTCTTAACAATTCTTTACCTCTTTGAGCTTGACGAATATGTCAAAAAGCCCATGATTTGCCCTTGCACTTTTGCATGCGAAAATAAGGTTTGATTGATCTATGGTCACATTGACAAAAATCTACACCCGTGGCGGTGATAAAGGCGAAACCTCCCTTGGAGATGGTAGCCGCATTGCCAAACATGACTTGCGCGTGGATGCCTATGGCTGTGTGGATGAAACCAATGCGACCATCGGACTGGCCCGCCTTCACACCGAAGGCGAGATGGATGTCATGCTGGAACGTATCCAAAATGACCTGTTCGATTTGGGCGCTGACCTGTGTACCCCACAGGATGGCCGCAAAAACGAAGGGGCCTTGCGGATTGTTGCAGAACAAGTCACCCGTCTCGAATCGGAAATTGACCGAATGAATGACGAGCTGGAAGCTCTCACTTCTTTCGTCTTGCCCGGTGGCAGCCCGGCGGCTTCTTATCTGCATCTGTGTCGTACGGTTTGTCGTCGCGCAGAACGTCTGTGCAGTGAACTGGCAAGCCGTGAAACAATCAACCCTTTGTGTGTGCAATACCTCAATCGCTTATCTGATCATGCTTTTGTCATGGCCCGTTATCTAAATGGCAAAGGCAAATCGGATGTTTTGTGGAAACCGGGTGCACATCGTTAGGTCTTAAGGAGGTTTTTCGGCTGAGGCACAGCAGGTACAATTGGGCGCATGAAGTTGACATTCAACGTTGCAACCCGTATTGTGCATTGCGAAAAATTGATTGGTGGAAGAGGGCTTCCTCTGAACCGCATAACAAGCCTCAGGCGTTATTTGAAACGACTTCTGAGAAAGGAATTCCATGAAGGTTCTCGTCGCAGTAAAGCGCGTAATTGATTACAACGTGAAAATCCGCGTAAAGTCGGACAACACGGGTGTTGAAACAGCAAACGTCAAAATGTCTATGAACCCATTTGACGAAATTGCCGTTGAAGAAGCTATCCGCCTTAAAGAAGCAGGCACAGTTGAAGAAGTTGTGATTGTTTCCATGGGTGAGAAAAAATGTCAGGAAACCATCCGTACCGCCCTCGCCATGGGTGCTGATCGCGGTATTTTGGTTGAAACAGGCGAAGAGCTTCAGCCGCTGGCCGTTGCCAAGCTGCTTAAAGGCATCGTTGAAAAAGAAAACCCGGATATGATCATCCTGGGTAAACAGGCAATTGACGACGACAATGGCCAAACAGGTCAGATGCTCGGCGCGTTGCTGGATTGGCCGCAAGGCACATTCGCTTCCAAGGTTGTTGTTGCTGACGGTTCTGTTGATGTCACACGTGAAGTTGACGGTGGTCTGCAAACGGTGAAACTTGCATTGCCGGCAATCGTTTCAACTGACCTGCGTTTGAACGAGCCGCGTTACGCAGCACTGCCAAACATCATGAAAGCCAAGAAAAAGCCGCTGGAAACAGTTTCTCCGGCTGACTTCGGTGTTGATGTGGCGCCGCGCCTGAAAACGTTGAAAGTTGAAGAACCTGCTGCACGCTCTGCCGGGATCAAGGTGGAAACAGTGACTGAACTGGTTGATAAACTGAAAAACGAAGCGAAGGTGATCTAAGATGAGCGTTCTTGTTATTGCTGAACACGACAATGCGTCCATCAAAGACGCAACGTTGAACACAGTTACAGCTGCTAAAGAGCTGGGTGATGTAACTGTTCTGGTTGCTGGTAACGGTTGCGGCGCTGCGGGTGACGCAGCGGCAAAAATCGACGGTGTTGCCAAAGTATTGGTTGCTGATGATGCAGCATATGACCACCAGCTGGCTGAAAACATGTCCAAACTGGTTGTGTCCCTGGCTGATGATTACAGCCACATTCTGGCCCCTGCAACAACAACGGGCAAAAACTTCATGCCACGCGTTGCAGCGCTTCTGGATGTTGCCCAAATCTCTGACATCACAAAAGTTGAATCTGCTGATACATTCGTTCGCCCGATCTATGCGGGTAACGCCATGGCGACAGTTCAGTCTTCTGATGAAAAGAAAGTCATCACCGTTCGTGGGACAGCTTTTGATGCAGCTTCTGCTGAAGGTGGTTCTGCGGCTGTTGAAGCTGTGGCATCCCAAGGTGACTCCGGCAAATCTTCCTTCGTTGGTGAAGAACTGTCTGTGTCTGAACGTCCAGAACTGACATCTGCCAAAGTGATCATCTCTGGTGGTCGCGGTATGGCAAATGGCGAAAACTTCGCCCTGCTGGAAAAAGTTGCTGACAAACTGGGTGCAGCCATTGGTGCGTCCCGTGCAGCTGTTGATGCGGGCTTTGTACCGAACGACATGCAGGTTGGTCAAACAGGTAAGATCGTTGCGCCTGAACTGTATATCGCAGTTGGTATCTCCGGTGCGATCCAGCACTTGGCAGGTATGAAAGACTCCAAAGTGATTGTTGCAATCAACAAAGACGAAGAAGCCCCGATCTTCCAGGTGGCGGACTACGGTCTGGTTGCAGATCTCTTCGATGCGGTACCTGAACTGGAAAAAGAGCTGGGTTAATCCCGGCTCTTTGCCTATGATGTCTCGTACTTTACCTTAACAGACGGAAAAAAGAGGGACCATGTCTGTAGAAATTAAAACAATCGGTGTTATTGGTGCCGGTCAAATGGGTAACGGTATTGCACATGTTGCAGCCGCTGCTGATTACAAAGTCATACTGGTCGACGTCAATGCTGATGCATTGGAAAAGGCCGTTGCCACCATCACCAAAAACCTGGACCGCCAGGTTAAGAAAGAGAAGATCACACAGGATGCACGCGATTCGGCCTTGGCCAATATCGACACATCCACTGAAATGTCTGCTCTATCTTCTGCAGATTTGGTTATTGAAGCCGCCACAGAGAATGAAGAGATCAAAAAAGCGATCTTTGAACAAGTTTGTGCGGTTGTGCCGGAACATACGATCCTGGCATCTAACACCTCTTCTATCTCCATCACACGTCTGGCGGCCTCTACAGACCGCCCAGAACGTTTCATCGGTATGCACTTCATGAACCCGGTTCCGGTCATGAAACTGGTTGAACTTATCCGTGGTATCGCCACAGATGAAGACACCTTCCAGTGCATCAAGGAAATGACAGCGCGTCTTGGCAAAACATCTGTTTCTGCCGAAGATTTCCCGGCCTTCATCGTAAACCGTATCCTGATCCCCATGATCAACGAAGCGGTCTACACATTGTATGAAGGTGTGGGTAACGTTAAATCCATCGACAACGCCATGCGTCTGGGTGCCAACCACCCGATGGGCCCGCTGCAACTGGGCGACTTCATCGGTCTGGACACTTGCTTGGCAATCATGAACGTTCTACACGAAGGTTTGGCCGATACCAAATATCGTCCTTGCCCGCTGCTGGTTAAATATGTGGAAGCTGGCTGGCTCGGTCGCAAGACGGGTCGTGGTTTCTACGACTACAGCGGTGACGAGCCGGTACCGACTCGTTAAGGTCATTAAAGACTTTCAAGAAAAGCCCTGCCTGAGAAATCCGGCAGGGTTTTATTTTTGGGGCTGAAGTAGCTAAGGACTGAAAGAGGTTCTATAATGGCTACGATGTACATCCGAAAAAGTCGTCTGACTTTACGTCAGCAAAGCAAGTTGATTGAGCATTTTGTCGCAGGCAGCACGGCTCGTGCGACTGCTGAAATTGTAGGTATCCAAGCGAACACATCGATCCGCTTCTTCATGCGGCTTCGCCAATTGATTGCCAGCAAGTTGCCGAGCTATCGTTTGCAAGGCGAGATTGAAGCTGATGAAAGTTATTTTGGCGGTGTCCGTAAAGGAAAACGAGGTCGTGGTGCTGGCGGCAAAGTGGCTGTGTTTGGCCTTTTAAAGCGGGGTGGCAAGGTCTATACGGCAATCATTCCCAATGCAAAGACAGAGACGCTGTTACCGATTATTCAGGAGAAGGTCGAGCCTGACAGTATCGTCTATACCGATACGTTTGGCGCTTACAACGCATTGGATGTTTCGGACTTTCATCACCGCCGCATCAACCATTCCAAACTCTTTGCAGACAAACAAAATCACATCAATGGCATTGAGAACTTTTGGAATCAGGCAAAGCGTCATATGCGGAAATTCAACGGTATCAAAACTGACCATTTCTACTGGTTTCTCAAGGAGTGTGAATGGCGTTTCAATGGAGGCAACCACGCAGACCTCCTAAAGCAGCTGAAAATATGGTATAAACAGGCTAAACATTAACCCTTAGCTACTTCAGCCCCTTATTTTTTGCCTAAACCAATAAGAAAAACGCCCCTGAAGTTTCCCTCAGAGGCGCCTTAAACTGCTTTAGAGAATAAAGCTTATTTCTTCAGATGGTCACGTACCAGCGCTTCGGCAATCTGAACAGTGTTCAGGGCTGCCCCTTTGCGCAGGTTGTCAGACACACACCAGAAAGACAGGCCGTTTTCAACCGTATCGTCTTTGCGGATACGAGATACATAAGTCGCATCTTCACCTGCACATTCGACCTGAGTGACGTAACCTTCATCAGCGCGATGGTCAACAATCACCAAACCGTCTTGCGCTTTCATCACTTCACGTGCGCGCTCTTCATCAATCGGCTTTTTCGTTTCAATGTTGATATATTCCGCATGACCGACAAAGGCTGGAACACGACAGCAGTTAGCGTGAACTTTGATGTTTTCGTCGAGAATCTTTGCCGTCTCAACCTTCATCTTCCATTCTTCTTTTGTCGCGCCATCATCCATGAACACATCAATATGCGGAATACAGTTAAAGGCAATCTGCTTTGTGAACTTCTGCTTGGTTTCAGATGCAGGCTTGTTCATGAAAATGCCTTTGGTCTGTTCAAACAGTTCGTCCATAGCTTCTTTACCGCCACCGGAAACAGACTGATATGTAGAAACGATCACACGCTCAATCTCAAATTCTGCGTGCAGCGGCTTCAACGCAACCATCATCTGAATTGTGGAACAGTTCGGGTTCGCGATGATCCCTTTTTTCTTATAGTCCCCAATCGCTTCCGGGTTAACTTCCGGCACGATCAGTGGAATATCCGGGTCCATACGGAAATGGGATGTATTATCAATCACAACCGCACCCGCTTCAGCCGCACGCGGAGAATATTTCGCAGAAATCGCACCACCTGGTGAAGACAGTACAATGTCTGTCCCTGTGAAATCAAATGTATCCAGATCCTGTACTTTCAACACCTGATCTTCCCCATAAGAGATTTCACGCCCGACAGAACGACGTGAAGCCAGTGCAACGACTTCATCTGCCGGGAAGTTGCGTTCTGCCATAATCTGGAGCATTTCACGGCCCACATTACCAGTGGCACCCATTACTGCGACTTTATAACCCATTTTTAAATCCTTTTTAAGTTACGGTCCCGTTGGTTTTACCCGCCTGGCCCATTTCCCATCTAGATATTACATACGAAAAAAGGCCCGAAGCGGTATTCCCCGCGAGGGCCTGTTTTTCGAATATATAATCCGTTTACCTGGTTCCTCGCGAGACTTACGTCGTCTTTGTCAACGTTGTCTTGGTCGTTTTGGAGCCGATGAGAAGCGTGCACGCCACATCATCCGCAAAAATCTTTGCGGTTGTCTTTTTCACAGACATGATGTTCAGCGCATTTAGCATAATAAAAAACACTCTCTTTAAAACGTGTTCTTTACATACTGAAAAGATTCACATTTGTCCAGTGATGTTTATGGCCGTGTCCAGCTTTCCACAAGCCCGTCAACCAAAGGCACCTGTAAATTATTTTCATGTAACGTCACCGGGCCTTTAATCGCACTGGCAAAACGTCGCTTTGCAATCACTTCTGCTTTTCCTGACACAAAACTGATCACGCGTAGCTCATGACGGGTCATATCAGGCACGATGATATCAACGGTTTTATCCCGATTCCAGTCCACAATCTCATGAAGGTCCAGCTCTTGCGCCCCCATTTTATGGTTGGAAAAAAACTCAGTGGCTTTATCCGCAACAAGCTTTTTGCCCTGACGTTCATAAAGTTGCAACTTGCCGCCAATATGGGGCGTAATCACCGCTGCGATTTCCAGTTTACGATCCCGATCAAAATCCCCAATCCCAATGGGGTTTTGCCAGCGAAAAGCTGTCCCGATTGCCGGGCTTTCTGCCGCAATCATCAATTGACCAGAACGCACATCCAACACCACAAGCGCCGCCCCCCGGTCTTGATAACTGCGCACCACCAAAATCGCTTTACGCCCATTTAAGCCCATCGGCACAAGGCGTGGGGTGACATCTTCAAAAACAGAGCCTTCATCCAGACGAAAAGACAAAATACGGCCATCATCCATAATTGCCTCAATCGCTTCATATTCAAGACAATCACCCAGCACACAATGGTCATAGCGGTCCGTCGGCAAGACAAAACGTGCAGAAACAATATCATCAGCCCAGACCATTTGGCTGATCACAGTGAAGAGCAAAGTAAGGATCAATCGGAACATGATGCGACCTCTCTTTCTTATTGTTATTTAAGAAAGACTATAGCCGATTGCCCTTAATAATCAGTAAAGCCTGATATAGGGTCAGGACCTCTTAATTTATTGCGTTTGGCGGAGCTAAAAATAAAGGTGGATTAGGCATGACACTCGCCGCAGTGCCATCCACTGCAAAAGTTTTATAACGCTAGCCACCTTTATTTTTAGCCCGTCCCTTCGGGATTTGTAGAAAATGACGCAATAAATTAAGAGGTCCTGACCTTAGCTATTTCAACTGTTTGGCTGGTGGGGTCAGTTCATCAGCAGGGCTATCTTCCCCCAGCTGGATTTCTTCAATCCGCTCGCCCCGCTTGGTGACTTTATCGGTGGAAATGCGGATTTTACGGATGTCTTCAATGGATTGATTGAAATGGCGTTCCAACCCGCCAACCCGGTCATCCAAACGCCCGACATCTTCCAGCAAGGTCATCACCTCTTTTTGAATACGCCCGGCTTCTTCACGCATACGGGCATCTTTTAAAACTGCACGCACCGTATTCAAGGTTGCCATCAAGGTCGTTGGGGACACGATCCAGACCTTCGCCTTATAGGACTTTTCCACCACATCGGTGAAATTGGCATGAAGTTCCGCATAAATGGATTCTGAAGGCAAAAACATCAAGGCACTTTCAGCCGTTTCCCCCGCAATAATGTATTTTTCAGAAATATCCTTGATATGCTTCAATACGTCCGCCTTGAAGGTGCGAATAGCCAGCGTTTTTTCCTGCTCGCTATTAGCAGCTTGCAACGCCTGATAACTTTCCAGAGGGAACTTCGCATCAATACAGATGGAACCCGGCGGGTTTGGCAAACGCAGCAAGCAGTCCACCCGTTTGGTGTTAGAAAGTGTTTCCTGAAAACTATAAGCCGACGGTGGCAACGCATTAGTCACCAGCATTTCCAGCTGCACCTCCCCAAAGGCCCCGCGTGATTGCTTGTTGGACAGGATATCCTGCAATCCCACCATCTGTTCCGACAGGTCCATAATATTTTTTTGTGCCGTATCAATCACGGCCAGCCGTTCTGCCAAATGAGACATATGCTTAGCCGTGGATTTGGTTTGTTCCAACAATCCTTCGCCCATACGGTGGCTCAGATTATTAAGGCGTTCATCCAGTGTTTTGGTAATCGCACGTTCTTGGGCCTGTAAACGCTCATTAACCGTCTGTTGAGAGCGGTTCTGCACTTCTGCCATCTGGGCCATGCGCCCGGTTAGTTCCCCGTGGGCACGGCTCAGTTCCAAAAGCTGCTGGGCCAAGGCTTCGGATTGACCATCTGCGATGGGTGCCTCCTGATTTTGGTTTTTGCGTACCGCCATTACAGCAATCACCAGACATAAAACCGAAAAACCGACCAGCACACTGATCAACACCGCACTATCTTGCAAAAAATCCACGCTCTCACCTCTCCATAAGCTTATGAATACATCCATAGCACGTTTTTTTTCAGACGCAAGCTTGCCCCACCGTTTTCCAGCAGGCAACATAAGACCAGCTGCATTTTTTCAAGGAGCCACCCAATGTCCTGTCTCACCCCCTTAAGCTTTGGTCTGGCTGCTTGCCTGTTTGTCACAGCTGCACAGGCCGAAAGCCCCCTTGATCCCCCCCATCAAAAAGAGTTATCGCTCACCCTTTATCAAAATGGCCTGGGATTTGTACAGGACCGCCGTCAGGTTCGTTTAGGCACAGGTTCCCAAACATTGGCTTTTGCCAAGATCAGTCCGCAGCTCCTGCCTGACAGTTTACTAATCTTTGGCACAGGCTTTAACGTGATGGAACGCCGCTTTGCCTTTGACCTGCTGACACCACAAGCTTTGCTGGAAAAATCTGTGGGCAAGACCGTTTCATTTCGCCGCTTTAACAGTGTCACGGGAAAAGATGACATCATCCGTGCCAAAATCCTTTCCGCACAGGGGCAGGTGATCCTTGAACGCGACGGCAAAATTGAAGTGGGCCTGCCCGGACAGCTGATGATTGACAAACTGCCCGAAGGATTACGCCCCCACCCCACCTTGTTAGCCACGCTGAACAGCACAGAAAAACAACAGGCAGATTTAGCCCTTGCCTATCTTTCAAATGGGTTAAAATGGCATACCTCTTATAGTGCCGTACTTGATCCCAAAAAAGACAAGCTCCAGCTCAACGCCTGGGCAAACCTGACCAACAACACAGCCGTTTCCTATGAAAAGGCCGATATCACCCTGGCCGCCGGACAAGTTAATAAACAATCTTTGCGCAAAGACGTGCCCATGATGGCACGCGCTGCCCAGCCCCAAGCCATGATGGCGATGGATAGTGTTATGGAAAGAACAGCCAAACCTGCACAGGCCCTTGGCGGGCTCCATCTCTTCAAACTGCCTGTCAAAACGACACTCCATTCACAAGAAACCAAACAAGTGCAGCTCCTGCCTGTTCAGAACTTTACCACACAACGTATTCTGACTCAGAAGTTTGGCCCCACCTATCGCGCCTTAGCAGGGAAAACCAAAGCCCACCATCCTCACATTAAAATCCGTTTTCAAAATAACAGCGCCCATCCGCTTCCCAGCGGGATCGTTCGCCTTTATCGACAGGATACGGAAGGACAGCTCCACTTTATCGGGGAGGACCGCCTGGGCGATACACCCAAGGGCACAAAAGCCGCTTTACACCCGTCTCAAAGCTTTGATGTGACATTAAAGCGTGCCCAAACCGATTTTGAGCTACACGGTAAACACAGTTTTGAAGCGGCTTATAAAGTCACCATTAAAAATGCCAAGAATGTGAAAGAAACCGTGGAAATTACAGAATCCATCCCAGGGGAATGGTCTTTGGAAAACAGCAGCCACAAACCCAAATCACGGGAAAATAATCAAGCGGTCTGGGCCATTGACGTCCCTGCTCAATCAGAACAGGTTTTAACCTATCGCCTGAAAGTCAGGACACGTTGATTACATGGACATATTATTAAAGAAATCAACCTGCCACTGAAGTTCTTCTTCAGACAGGGCATATTTTCCCTTATGGGGGCGCACCACATCTTCTGCTGGAATATGACCAACACGGGTTTGAACTTCCACAGCCATGCGTGCACTCAAACCTGATTTCCAGCACAAGGCTGTAATCCCGCGTGCGCTACGCATGGCGATCATACGCTGGGCAATCGAAATATGCAGGTTTGCCTGTTCTGCAATACAGGCAACAACAAAATCATATTCACCTTCTGCCAAAGCATTCACAATAACCTGAACATTCAAGCGGTTCATGCGTTTCAGGTTTTGGGCAATTTCTTGCGGGGGTTGCTGGAAAAGCCACTGATATTCCCGGCGTAGCTCTTTATTGCCACCTTTTTGGGCCTTAACTTCAACCACAGTCGTTTCGGGCGCTTCACTATGTTTTAAGCGCCGGTTCATTTCCTTGCGGATCACAGACAAGGTTGTTGGGGCAATATCTTCCCTGCCCTTAAGCGTATCAAGCAAATTGTCCGCAACAAATTCCGCCAAACGGCGCGATGCCTGATCACTTAAGACCGGGCGATGAACCAGTGGCCCCTGCCATTCCGTGACATTGCGGGATTCTTCAATCAATTGATCCAGCGTATCTTCACGAATTTGCGCACTGTCATTACACAACAAAGTGGTAATGGCTGAAACATCATTGGTGCCCACAATCGCATCAGAAACATCCGAGCTGACATGCGCCCGATTAGAAATAGCGCCTAAAGCCCCGGAAGAAATCCCACTGCTGATAATTTCCTGTAAATCCTCATCACTAAGCACCGGGGAATGTTCCAGCACCGGACAAGAAACCGCCAGTTCTGCATCCTTGGCCAGTTTTAAAATCACGTCTTCAGGAACATTAGCGACATCTTTTAACGTATCAGCCAGAACACTACGCACCTGTGTCAGCTGATCGCTCGCCAGAATTTCCAGTGCCTGAAAGGTGAAATTCTGCATTTTATCGACCTGGCTTGCCGATAAGGTCGGGGCAAGTTTGGCAATTTTTTCCGCCAGATTTGAACGAATATCATCATTGCTGTCACGGGCCAATTCCACATAAGCCTGTGCAGGTGTGGATTTATTCTCCGTAATGGCCCGGCGCACCTCAGAATCTTTATCCCCAGCCAGATAAAACAAAATTTCCGGACGGATATCTTCGCGTTCAGCCAATGACTTTCGCACCGTCACATCCTGATGGCGGGCAAGTTCCCGAGCCTCTTCATAGGTCAAGGGGGCGTCATGTACCGGGTCTTTTGTCATTTGACTTCTTCACCCTTGTAATCTTCGGCAACGCAAAACTGGCTTTTCCCGGAATGTTTGGCCTGATACATGGCCGCATCTGCACGCCCGACCAATTCTTCAACAGTTTCATGTGTCTGGGGATGATAAAGCGCCAAACCAAGGGACACCCCTAACGGCTTATCCTCCACCCCGGAATGCTCAATCAGAAAACGACTGCTTTCCATCATTTTCTCACACCGCTTATGAGCCGTTGTTTCTGTAATGTCATCCAGCCACAAGGCAAACTCATCACCGCCCAAACGGGCAACGACATCACCGGGGCGCACTTGTTTAAGCAAATAATCACGCACCAACAATAAAACATCATCACCTTTTTGATGACCAAAGACATCATTGACCTGTTTGAAATTATCCAGATCCACATAAATCAAGGCCGCAGGCTTGTTGTTGAACTGCAAACGTTCAATATGACGAGGCAATTCATCTTCAAAAAAGGCACGACGGTTCAACAGGCCGGTCAAGGCATCTGTACGTGAGAGTTCAACAATGCGTTCATGCCCGGTAATTTGTTCATTTGCGATCCCAAGTTGGTTTGCCACATCAGTTGCCAGGATTTTGTCGTCATCACTCCACACCCCACGCACCTTTTCGCGCCACAAACAAATCGCGCCATTGACATGACGGCGATAACGCGTGGCTGAATAAATCGCCACCCAGTCTTTGACCTCATAAAACCCGACTTCGTTTTCACCCAGATTTTCAAGCTTGGCAAACAAATCCGGAATTTCATCCGGCACATCCCCAAAAGAGGCATTCACGATCATGTCGCAATCAGGCTTGCTTCTGAAAATCTGGCATCCATTGGCGCTCAACGCCCGTGCTGTTGCATTAGCCGCAGCGCTCAACATATTGCCGGGTTCCACCTCATCACGGATGGTTTTGACAATATAGGCCAGAAGTTGATCACGGTGATAGGCCCGCGCCAGTGCAGCATCGCGTTCACGCTCTTCGGTAATGTCACGACAGACCCCGCGTGCACCGACCCAGTTGGCATCATCATCAAACAAAGGCACACAGGAAACCGTCAAACAGGCCGGTTCCCCATCCGGGCGAACAACCCAAACCTCTTCACGTTCCAGTTTGGATTTGGATAAAAACGGATTGAGAGAATGTTTTTTATGGCGTTTGAGAACAATGTCATCGCAATGTTTGCGAATTAGCTCGTCCGGTTCATAGCCCACCGCCCCTTTTTGCGAGACGAAAATAAAATAACCATCTGCCCCGACTTCCCAGGCAAAATCACTGGAAATATCAACCAAATCCTTAAAACGCTGGCGCGAATCCATCAAGGCAGCGCGCAGGTTATGTTCCAGACTGGCATCTTTGGCAATCAGCAAAAAACCCTGTTCACTGGGACACAGGGTCAGGTCATAAAACAGAACACCTTTTTCCGTTTCCAAACCTGTGGTTTGCATATGGGCTGCATTTGTCTGAGACACTCTGGCAAATAAATCCACAATATTGGGCAAATGCAGGCTTTTAACCAGCAAATCGGCCGCACGGCTTTGGGATAAGACGGTTTTATCCTTATCCATTAACACCGCTGGGAACGGCGCAGTCGTCACCCAATCAGCAGATGAGATCTCAGAAGTTTCAAACATCTTTATTCTTCTTCAACGTCGACGAACCTAAATATAGATAACATCTTATAAAAACTTCGAATTATCCTATTCGGGTTTGCCATGGAAATCAAACATTCATACCAGAAATCTACACAGAAAAATGCTTATTAATTGCAATGGAAATTAAAGGCAAAAAAGAAAGATTTTTTAACGTTTTTTTAAGATGACTATATTCAACTGGTATTTTGCGTTCAAATCTGTACAATCCGCATCCATGATCCAGACATCACAGTTGATGAAAACGGTTATCCGTTGCCTCTGGGTATGCGCGTAAAAATAGCCAGCCACATGCGGGCCGCGCTCTTGTTAACAACATTTGATTTTCACATGGCTGCGACACCGCAAAACAACCGCTTCCATCATATGCTTCTAGGTCTGGTGGGAACTTCCTTTTTTGTACTTTTAGGCATGCATGTGCTGAACCCCAGCAATACAGTCAGCAAAGCGCCAAAGGCTGTTCTCAAACCCGTAGAACATAAAAAACTCAGCAAAGCAGACATGGATGCCATTGCCGGGGAAAGTCCATCTTCCTTAAATGGTCGCCTGACAGTCAATGATCTCAATCAAACCTTTAATAAAATCGGCTACGAACTGGACCCGGTTCTAAAAGGAACCAGTGATGTTCCCCGTGTCTTTTTGACATCCTTGCCGATTGATCTGGCTAAAATCAAACAAAGCGAAGAACGCAAGTCCCTGTTTTTCAGAACGCTCTTGCCTTTGGTGCTGAAAATCAATGAAGAGCTACATGAAAAACGCGCTAAAGTCTGGCGTTTTCGCCATCGCCTGAATATCGGTCTGGACATTGCCGGGAAAGATCGGATTTGGCTGAGCGGCCTGTTTAAACGCTATCGTGTTGAACAAGGGAACTTTGACGCCCTGCTACAAAAAATGGATGTGGTGCCGCCCTCTCTGGCCTTGGCACAAGCGGCTGAAGAAAGCGGTTGGGGAACCTCACGTTTTGCCCGTGAAGGCAATGCGCTGTTTGGTCAATGGACCTTTAACCCCAAAGACAAAGGCATTGTGCCCCAAGGGCGCGATCAGGGGAAATCCCATCGCATCAAAGCTTTTGACAGTTTGGCAGACAGCCTGCGGGCCTACGTTCATAACCTGAACACCCATAAAGCCTATCTGGGTTTGCGCAAAAAACGCGCTGCCATGCGCACCTCTCATCAGGAATTAAGCGGTTATGATCTGGCACGTACGCTGGATAAATATTCAGAACGCGGTGAACATTATGTCACTTCGCTTCATTCCATTATGTCCCAAAACGAGCTGGGCCGCTTCGATCAAACCGCACTTGATGGCGGCGAAGCCACAATCCTTAAGGGGCCACTGATTTAGAGTGTAAACTCAGGCCCCTCGCAAATCTTTTAATTTATAGAGTGCTTCCAAAGCTTCACGCGGGCTCATATCGTCGGGCTGGATATCATCAAGCGCGGTTTCAACTTCACTGGGGCCGCTTTCCACCACGATCGGGTCCGGCTCGTTGGCAAGAGCTGCAAAAAGGGGCAAGTCATCGGCCAGCTTGGTCACAGCACTGCTTTGTTCACCCTGTTCCAAGGTTTCCAATACCTGTTCTGCCCGCTTGATCACGGCCTTGGGCAACCCAGCCAGACGGGCCACATGAATCCCGTAAGAACGATCCGCTGCGCCAGCCCCGACTTCATGGAGGAAAATCACCTCCCCTTTCCATTCTTTGACCCGCATGGAATGACAGGAAAGATGACTAAGCTTGGATGTCAGGGCGGTTAATTCATGATAATGGGTGGCAAAAAGCGAACGGCATTTATTTAATTCATGAAGGTGTTCCACCACCGCCCAGGCAATGGACAACCCGTCAAACGTCGCTGTCCCGCGCCCAATCTCATCCAGAATCACCAAGGAGCGATCACTGGACTGGTTCAAGATGGCAGCAGCTTCCACCATTTCCACCATAAAGGTTGAACGCCCACGGGCCAGATCATCTGCGGCCCCCACACGGGAAAACAGCCGATCCACCACCCCGATATGGGCCTGATCAGCTGGCACAAAACCACCCATCTGCGCCATAATGGTAATTAAGGCATTTTGGCGTAGGAAAGTTGATTTACCTGCCATATTCGGACCGGTGATTAACCAGAGGCGCTGCTGTTCAGACAGGTCACAATCATTGGCAACAAAGGCCGATTCGTTTGCAGCAATCAGGGCGGCTTCCACCACCGGGTGACGCCCGCCTTTAATATCAAATTCATACCCGCCTGATAAAACCGGGCGATTAAAATCACGTTCCACCGCAATTTGGGCCAGCGCTGCCAACACATCCAAGCGGGCCAACGCATTAGCCGCACGGGCAATTTCATCTGCACGGGCCATGACATCGCCAATTAATTCCTCAAACAGGCGGGTTTCCAAGGCCAAAGCACGATCACCGGCAGAACTGATTTTCCCTTCCAGTTCGGACAATTCCACCGTGGTGTAACGAATGACATTTTTCATGGTCTGGCGATGAATAAACACACCATCTGTCGGCATTTTTTCCGATTGTTTTGCTGTAACCTCAACAAAATAGCCCAGTACGTTATTGTGCTTCACCTTCAAGGTCGGGATATCGACCATCTCGGCATAACGCGCCTGAAGGTTGGAAATTAACCGTTTGCTTTCTGAACGAAGCGAGCGCAATTCATCCAGCTCTGGGGCATAGCCTGTCGCAATAAAATCCCCATCTCGTGCCAAAAGCGGCAAGTCTTCGCTTAAGGCGCGGCGTAATTTATCCACCAGTTCGCCATGATTACCCAGATCCGTGGCACATTGCTCCAAAATCGGCGGCGGGGTCAGGGGCAGCAGCTTTTCACGCAACTCAAAACTCGCCGTCAACCCATCACGAATACCCGCCAAATCCCGTGGACCACCCCGGCCCAACGTAATGCGTGACAAGGCTCGTTCCATATCCGGACATTTTTTCAAGGCCGCACGGATATCTTCACGTGCTGCCAAATCTTCTGCAAAAAACTGTACCCCGTCCAACCGGGTATCAATATCGTCCACATTTGTTAAAGGCGATGACAACCAGCCCGCAAGTAAACGGGCACCTGCGCCACTGACTGTGCGATCAATCACCTCTAACAAACTGCCTTTGCGCTGCCCGCTTAAAGTAATGGTCAGTTCCAGATTGCGTCGGGTGGCCGCATCAATTTCCATACTGGCCCCCTGGGCCATCTGGCGGGGAACTTCCAGACGGGGCAACTTGCCCTTTTGGGTCAGTTCCACATAATCGACCAAGGCCCCGGCAGCAGAGATTTCAACACGGGAAAAACTGGCAAAAGATTCCAGCGTTTTGACCCCATAAAGCTTTTCCAGCCGCTTGGTTGCATTGGCACTGTCAAAGCGCGTACCTGGTTGCGGGGTTAAAATGGATTTAAAGTCATTGAAGGTTTCAAAATGATCCGGGGTTTGCAGCAATTTATCACTGATAAGCAATTCACCGGGATTGAGTCGGGCCAAAACCGCAGGCAATACAGCAGGGCTACAAGCTTGTGTATAAAAGGCCCCGGTGGAAATATCCAGCCACGCCACACCAATGTCATTGCGTGTTTGGGTCACAGCCGCCAAATAGTTGTTTTGGCGTGAATCCAACAGCGTATCTTCGGTGATTGTGCCCGCCGTAAACAGGCGCACCACATCACGTTTGACCACCGCCTTGGAACCGCGTTTTTTGGCTTCTGCCGGATCTTCCATCTGTTCACACAGGGCTACCTTGAAACCTTTATCCACCAATTTTGGCAGATAACTTTCATAGGCTTTGACCGGCACCCCGCACATGGGAATATCATCACCTTTATGATGACCACGTTTGGTCAGGGTAATTTGTAAAGCATTGGCAGCCGCCACCGCATCTTCAAAAAACAGCTCGTAAAAATCCCCCATACGATAAAACAACAAATAGCCGGGATGACGATCCTTGATCGCCATAAACTGCGCCATCATCGGCGTTGCCCCGTCTTTCATGCGCGCTTCAATCTCTTCCTGCGTGACTTCGCCAGACAGGTGTTCTTTAACCAGTTCAAGGGTGCTCATGGGTGGTTTTCAATACTGCAATAAATGAAGAGCCACAGTGATAGCACACCGCCTTGAACGGGTGAAGCCTTGCATGGCCGCTTTTGCACAACTATTGTAATGCCCGACCAATCAGCAAGGAAACAGCGCACCATGATTTCACGAATTTTTCAAAGTCTCGGTTACTTATGTCTGCTTGGTGCGCTTGTCAGTTTCTTCTATTACTGGGACCCAACACGTATCTTTTTCATGGGCCTGAAAAGCAAAAACAGTTTTGCCTTTGAAGAGCTACCTAAAGAGATTACCAAATACGATATAGAAAAAACGCTAACGCTGACCTCATCAAGTAATCTTGAAGATAAACGCGCCCAGTTAAGAAACTCTATTTTAGGCAAACAAAAGCTAGAAGACCTGCGCCCCTATCGGCAGATGCGGATTTATAAGCAGGAATTTGCAGAAAAATACCCTGCACCGATCTGCCTGTTTGAACCTTCTGTCAGTACGCGTATGTATTGCCAGCTGGCAGCTTACAAGCAGTGGTCAAATCTCGATGCCATTTTTGAACTGTCTACAGACTTTGATCCAGCCTATATTGCCAAATCTTTTTTATTTACCCCATTAAAATCAAATGGGCATCTTGTGCTCTATCATCACGGTTATGCCGGAACATTTCACCAGCAAAAATATTTTCTGGAAAAACTGAATGAACAAGGCTTTACAGTCATTGCCTTCAATATGATCAGTTATGGCGATCACCCCAATAATATACCGGACCCTTGGATGTATGCTGTGAATGGCAAATTGGATCAGGTCAAACACCCGCAAGAAGTTATTTTCAAACCTGTTTTTGCCTCCCTGAACCATGCGTTGGATACGCAGAAGATTCAACATGTCCATATGATGGGCCTGTCGGCTGGTGGTTGGGTGACAGCTGTGAGTGCCGCGCTTGATCCCCGTATCGAAAAATCCTATCCCATTGCCGGGGTTCTTCCCATCGGATTGCGTCATGGTGATAAAGAACGAGCCTCGCCTCAATTTTATAAGCCCATGCTAGAGACTGCCTCTTATCTCGATATGTTTGCCTTGGCCGCAGATCGGCCAGGGCGTTCACAGATGCAAATCTTTAACCGCTATGACCGCTGTTGTTTTAACAATACACGCGGCAAGCTCTATGAAGATATTGTGCAAAATGTGACAGGCGGTGATTTCTCTGTCCTGATTGATGAAACCCATGCGCGTCATAAGATTTCATCTTGGGCATTTGATAAAATTCTAAAGGACCTCGCCCAATGAAAATCGCCTCTTTCCTCGCTTTCCTTTTAGCTGTCGCAGCTCTCACACTCTGGTATCAGGACGGGGCTTGGCAAAATGGTGACATGCCAACCAAAGGCATGATTAAAACCACCGCTCTTAGCGCCCTTGCCGTGTTGTGTTTCTATCTGGCAAAGAAATTTCGCAAAGCCTCATAAGGTTTGCTGTACTGATTTGTGAAAATTGCATAGCACATGTTTCTTTTTTTGCGTTATGCTAAGGGATAATGGGACTCGCATTATGTCTTAAAATAGGGCATGCTGCGCAATATAAATACTCAATTCACATACTGGTTAAAACAAATGAACACAAACACATCAGTAACAGAAGTCGTTGGTCTTCTTGAAACCCGCGAGACTTTTGAAAAAACAGTCGAGGCATTACTCAACGCAGGATTTGAACGCACGGATTTAAGTGTGCTTAGTTCTCATGAATCCATTGAAGCTGCGGGCAAACCTGCCAAACCGATCAAAGATATTTTGACCGCCCTTGTGGGGGAAATTCGCTTTGAAGGTCCGATGGTCGCCAGTGGTGCTGTTTTCCTGGCTGGTGGTCCGGTGGGTGAATTGATTGGCGCTGTTGTGGGAGCAACAGTGGGCGGTACTGCAATTAAAGAAGTCCTCGATGAAGTCACCGCAACACCGCATACTGAAGATTTTGCCCGCGCTGTTGATGCCGGAAGCATTATCTTATGGGTGCGTGCCCTGGGTGAAGACAAGCAAACCAAAGCCACAGAAGTTTTGGAAAATCTGGGTGCGCAAAACGTCCATCTTCATACCAAATAAACCAGTGTCAATCTGGTCTTATCAAAATACCTAAATACTACTAACAGAGATCTATACATCATGGACGATCAATCAATTCGGGTGACAGAGCGCGAAGCTCTGTTGATGCATGCCTCGGGCCGACCGGGGAAATTTGAAATTCACCCCACAAAACCGCTGACAACACAGCGTGACCTGTCACTGGCCTATTCCCCCGGTGTGGCGGCCCCTTGTGAACAAATCGCACGCGATCCTAATCTGGCTTATGACTATACGGCCAAGGGTAACGTGGTTGCGGTTATTTCCAACGGGACAGCCGTTTTGGGTCTTGGTAATCTTGGCGCACTGGCCTCAAAGCCCGTGATGGAAGGTAAGGCCGTTCTCTTTAAACGCTTTGCCGATGTGGATGGTATTGACCTGCTGGTCGATACCGAAGATGAAGATGAATTTATCAATTGTGTGAAATATCTTGGCAAGACATTTGGCGGTATCAACCTTGAAGATATCAAGGCCCCGGAATGTTTCACCATTGAAACCAAGCTGCGCGAAATCATGGATATCCCGGTTTTCCATGATGACCAGCATGGCACGGCGATTATTTCTGCGGCGGGTCTGATCAATGCCTGTGACCTAACCGGCCGTAAGATGGAAGATGTGAAGCTGGTGGTCAATGGCGCAGGCGCTGCCGCCATTGCCTGTTGTGAGCTGGTGAAAGCCTTGGGTGTTAAGCATGACAATGTGATCATGTGTGATTCCAAAGGTGTGATTTACAAGGGTCGCAAAGAAGGCATGAACCAGTGGAAATCCGCCCATGCCTCTGACACCGATGCCCGTACATTGGCCGAAGCCATGGAAGGGGCAGACGCGTTCTTTGGCCTGTCTGTTAAAGGGGCAGTAACCCAGGATATGGTTGAAAAAATGGCGCCCAAGCCGATCATTTTCGCCATGGCGAACCCGGACCCGGAAATTACCCCGGAAGATGTCAAGGCCGTGCGTGCCGATGCGATCACCGCCACAGGGCGTTCTGATTACCCTAACCAGATCAACAATGTATTGGGTTTCCCTTATATCTTCCGTGGTGCACTGGACGTGCGTGCCAGCACCATTAACGAAGATATGAAAGTGGCTTGTGCCCAAGCTTTGGCTGATTTGGCAAAAGAAGACGTACCCGATGAAGTGGCTGCGGCCTATTCCGGGCGTCGCCTGCGCTATGGCCCAGATTACATCATCCCCGCCCCGTTTGATCCACGCTTGATTTTCTCTATCCCCCCTGCGGTGGCCGAAGCGGCCATGGCCTCTGGTGTGGCGCGTCGCCCGATCATTGATATGGATGATTATCGCAATGAACTGCAGGGTCGATTGGATCCGACAGCCTCCAGCCTGCAAGTCATCTGTGACAAGGTACGTGGCAACCCACGCCGTATTGTCTTTGCCGAAGGCGAAGAAGAAAAAACAATCCGCGCCGCTTATGCGTTTTTGAATGCAGGATATGGCACACCGATTCTGGTTGGGCGTGAAGAAAAAATTCAGGAAACCATGTCTCACCTCGGTCTGGCTGATGCCTCCGGGATTGAGATTAACAACTCCCTCATTGGTCCACGCACCAAGGAATATGCGGAATATCTTTATCGCCGCGTACAGCGCAAAGGGGCCTTGCTGCGTGACTGTAACCGCTGGGTCAACCAGAACCGCAATATTTTTGCCGCCACCATGGTGGCATGTGGCGATGCCGATGGTATGGTCACAGGGCTGACCCGCAGTTTCTATTCTTCTTATGATGATGTGGCGCGTGTTCTGGACCCTCACAAAGATCAAATCCCCATGGGCGTGTCCATTGTAGTCAGCGGTGGTCACAACACAGTCTTTTTGGCTGATACCCGTATTCATGAAACACCGACTGCGGAACAAATGGCGGATATTGCCGTTTCCGCTGTAGCAAAAGCACGCAAGCTTGGTCATGAACCCCGTGTGGCTTTCCTGTCTTATTCTTCTTTCTCCGGTCGCGCAGGCGGTCGTACAGCAGAAGTACGCAAAGCCGTAGAAATCCTTGAAGGGCGCAATGTAGACTTTGAATTTGATGGAGAAGTCACCGTCAATACCGCCCTTGATCAGGAATTACTCAACGATTATCCATTCAGCCGCTTGTCCGGTCCGGCCAATGTCCTGGTCATGCCGGGCCTGCATACCGCAGATATTTCATCCAAGCTGCTGCAAAAGCTGGGCGGTGGGACGGTCATTGGTCCAATCCTGCTCGGTCTGGAAAAGCCGGTACAGATTGTACCGCGTGATACAACTGTGTCAGAGATGGTCAATATGGCAATTTTGGCGGCCCATGACGCAATTGTTGGTCGTTAAGATACATCCAGAACCAAAGAAAAAGGCGGGTCATCTGATCCGCCTTTTTTTGTTAGCGCCGTACCCACTTATAAATTTCCATCACGATGATCAGCCCCAATGCCAAAGGCAAAAGGGTCAACCATTGTTCCAGCGTCACCGGCTGAATATGCAATGTTGTGTTCAACCCTGGAATATAGGCGGCTGCAATATGTAGTGTCTGGGTTAGAATAACCATCACCACCAAGATCGGGTTTTTAAACAAAGACATGCGCAACAGGGATTTCCGTTCTGAGCGGCAGTTAAACACATGGGTATTTTCAAACAGAACCATGAGCAAGAGTAAGGCACTGCGCGCTGCGGCCTCATCCATCCCGCTATCCAGCGCATGTTGGAAAAAGATATAGGCCACAATCCCAATAAACAGGCCGGAAATCACCACTTCTTCAATCATGCGCCTGTTAAACAAGGGGGTAGAAGGATCACGTGGTGGATGATGGAGTTCATCACCTTCCGCCTTTTCCAAAGACAAGCCCACATGCTGCACCCCATTGGTCACAAGATTCAGCCATAAAAGTTGCACGGCAAACAATGGCAAGGGCATACCACTAATGAGACACAGGAAAAATAGTACAATTTCAGATGCACCGGTACTGACCAGCAGATAAATCACCTTGCGCACATTGGCATAGGCAATGCGGCCTTCTTCCACCCCATTAACGATGGAAGCAAAATTATCATCGGTGATAATCAAATCCGCCGCCCCACGTGCCACATCGGTGCCTTCCTTGCCCATCGCCACACCAATATTGGCCGAACGTAGCGCAGGAGCATCATTGACCCCATCACCAGTCACCGCAACAAAATGGTTATTTTCCTGCAAGGACTGAACGATATTAAGCTTCTGCACAGGTTCCACACGGGCAAAGACACGCGCATTATGAATGGTCTCACTGAGGTTAATCGGATCATCTTGCAGGTCTTTGAGTTCTGCCCCTGTGACCACATCATTTTTTTCTTCAGCAATCCCCAGTTCCTTGGCAATGGCCAGGGCCGTTGCCGGGTGGTCCCCTGTGACCATCCGCACGCCTACTCCGGCATTTGTGCATTTTTCAATGGCTGTGAAAGCTTCGGGACGTAATGGGTCAATTAAGCCTGCCAGCCCCAGAAATTCCATATCCTGATGTTCGCCCAAACGATCAAGATCATCATCATCTGCCCATGCTCCTTGGGCAAGGGCCAAAACACGATAGCCCTGCGCCGCCATTTCATCAGCAGTTTTCAAAACAGCCTCAACCGCCACATTGCCACACAGTGGCACAATGACTTCTGCTGCCCCTTTCAGGCTGACCTTTGCCCCCTTTTCAAAACTATTGATACTAGCACTGAATTTCCGTTCTGATTCAAACGGCAAAAAACCATGTTCGGGGTGACGTTCTAACAGAAGTTCACGGTCCAAACCGCCTTTTGCCGCCATCACCAGAAAGGCCACGTCAACCGCATCCCCAAAATGATGATAGCCTTCTTTTTCAAGGCGAAAAGTTGCTTCGTTACACAGGCTGGCAGCCACGGCCAAACGTCCGGCTTTGAAATCAAGGGTACCTTTCGGGCTATAGCCTTCCCCGGCAATGTCATATTCGTCCCCACCGGGAAGCCATAAGCGACGCACCGTTAACTCATTCACCGTCAACGTCCCTGTTTTATCACTGGCAATGACCGTACAGGCCCCCAGTCCTTCCACCGCAGGCAAGGCACGCACAATCACATTGCGCCGTGACATATGAAACGAGCTGATCGACAAAGCCACCGTGATCGCTACAGGCAAACCTTCGGGAATGGCAGAAACGGACAAGGCCACAGCAAGGAAGAACACTTCCTTCACACTGACCCCCTGCCAGATCATGGTGGTCCCCAAAATCACCACGGCCCCAATCACCAACAAGCCGACTGTCCGGGTAAAGCGGTCCAGACGCTGCACCAAAGGCGGATCGGCATTTTCAGTGGTTTGCAGGGCCTGGGCAATGCGACCCAGTTCAGTGTGCAAAGCGGTTTGTGTCACCAGTCCTTCACAGCGCCCTTGCGATAAAGTTGTGCCTGCATGCAACATATTGCGCCGATCCCCCACGGCGCATTCATCACTTAATTGGACTGTGGCGGTTTTATCCACTGTAACCGATTCCCCTGTCAGTAAGGATTCATCAGATCGCGCCTCTAATGCTTTGACAAGACGAATATCAGCCGGGATTAAAGCTCCACTTTCCAAAAAGACATAATCACCGGGAACAAGTTCTGAACTATCAATCTCAATGCGCTTTTGATCACGCATGACAATGACCCGGTTTTTCACCATAGCATTCAGGCTTTCCGCACTTTTCTGCGCTTTCCATTCCTGAATGGTTCCGATGATCGCATTGATTTGCAAAACGGCAAAAATAAACAACGCATCGGTGCCTTCCCCAATCAAGACAGACACAAAAGCCGCAGCAGCCAACAGATAAATCAACGGGCTGATGAATTGATGGAGATAAACCGATAAGACAGATTTGCGTTGGGCCTTGGGCAACACATTTGCCCCAAAAGCCTCTTGGCGACGGGCCACTTCCTCTGTGCTTAACCCTGTCTCAGAACTATCCAACAGCCCCCAGAGGTCCTGCACATCAGTCGCATGCCATAAGGTATGTACCAGACGATCACGATCCATAACCGCCTCCTATCATTTGAGAGGATCAGTATAACAAGGATCACAAAGCCTGTGATAGGCGTAGGTCAAAAATAATGGAAAAAGGTCCTGAGACTAAATTACGCGTCTTCTTCCAGACCCACCAGCGCATTGGCAAAAGCACGCGCTTCAAAGGGGCGCAAGTCTTCGGCCTTTTCCCCCACCCCAATGGCATAGATCGGTTTCTGGAACTTTTCAGCCAGCGAAACGGCCACACCGCCCTTGGCCGTACCGTCCAACTTGGTCAAAATCAGGCCCGTGAGATCAGTGATTTTATCAAACAGTTCGACCTGAGAATGGGCGTTTTGGCCTACACCGGCATCAAGCACCAAAATCGTATCATGGGGCGCACGTGGATCGACTTTTTTAATCACCCGCACCATTTTTTCCAGCTCGTCCATCAAATGGGATTTGTTCTGCAAACGTCCAGCCGTATCAATAATGAGTACGTCCATTTCCTGCTTTTTAGCTTCCTGAATCGCATCAAAGGCCAAAGCAGGCGCATCAGCCCCGGTTTCTTTCGCAATCACCGGAACACCTGCGCGCTCCCCCCAGACTTTCAGCTGTTCAACAGCGGCTGCACGGAAAGTATCACCTGCCGCCAACATGACCTTTAAATCCTGCTGTTTAAACAGCCCTGCGATTTTACCGATGCTGGTGGTTTTACCCGACCCATTCACCCCACAGACCAACACCACATGAGGCTTTTTATCCACATCAATTTCCCAGTCTTCCGTCACCGGGATCAGCTCATGTGTGACCGCATCGGCTAAAACCTGCTTGAGCTCTTGAGAGGTAATATCCTTGCCATAGCGGGTTTCGCGAATATGTTCGACGATCTTTTGGGCGGTTTCCACCCCCATGTCAGACATGATCAGCGTATCTTCAAGCTCTTCCAATGCCTCGTCATCAAGCTTGCGTTTGGTAAAGGCCCCGCCGATACCATCACTTAATTTAGAGGAAGATTTGCTCAAACCTGCACGCAGGCGGGATATCCAGCCTTTTTTCTCGTCCGTCATGGGTCTTAGATCACTTTCGCTATTAAGGAACCGTCTTGAATTTTCTCAACTTTTGCGCTGACGATTTGGCCTGCTTCGACCTCACTTGTCAACTGCACAGGACAATAATGTTCACAATGTCCCGCATTATTTTTTTCCACCAAAACTGAAACCGTCTTGCCAACACGACCGCTTAAGAACTCATCCAGCGCCGCCTCGCCCAAAGCGCGGATTTTCGCCGCCCGTTTCTTGCGGATATCGCCGGGAACTTGCGGCATCCGCGCTGCTGGCGTGCCTTCACGTGAAGAATAAGGAAACACATGGGCAAAGGTGATTTGGCAACGATCCAATGTTTCCATGGTGGTGGCGAACATAGCGTCATCTTCGGTGGGGAAACCCGCAATCAGATCAGCCCCAAAGACCGCATCAGGGCGAAGCCCACGAATTTTATCACAAAGTGCGATGGCATCTGCCACCGTATGGCGACGCTTCATGCGTTTAAGCACCATATCTTCGCCTGCCTGCAAAGACAGATGGAAATGTGGCATGAGACGCGGCTCCGTGGCAATCACGTCAAACAAATCATCATCAATGGCCGCTGGATCAAGGGAGCTGAGGCGCAGGCGCGGCAAGTCCGGCACGTTATTCAGCACCCGGCGCACCATCTGACCAAAAGTCGGCTGTCCCGGCAAGTCCGGCCCATAAGAGGTCACATCCACGCCCGTCAGCACCACTTCACGATAGCCGCGTTCCACCAGATTCTTCACCCGGTCCACAATCTCGCCTATGGGGACTGAACGGTTTGGCCCACGCCCAAAAGGAATGATGCAGAAGGTACAGCGATGATCACAACCCTGTTGAACCTCAATAAAGGCACGAGTATGACCGTCAAACCCATCAATCAAGTGATTGGCGGTTTCGCGCACATCCATAATATCGGTGACTTCGATCAGTTCTGTGCGTTCAGGCAGGAAGCTTTCAACTTCCAGCTTTTCCTTATTGCCGATCACCCGGTCGACTTCATCCATTTCCGCAAAGCTTTCCGGGTCAATCTGAGCCGCACAGCCTGTCACGATAATTTTGGCATCCGGATCGTTCTTACGCATTTTACGAATGGTTTGACGAGCTTGGCGCACGGCCTCACCAGTCACCGCGCAGGTATTCACAATCACCGCATTGTCCAATCCGGCTTCCTGTGCGTTTTTACGCATGACTTCTGATTCGTAAGTATTGAGCCGACACCCCAATGTAACGACTTTGGCCTCAGACACGGTTGTTCAGGCCCCCGGATAGACGCTTGCGTGGAAATTCCCACCAAAGGCATAAGAGGCTGGACCCGTCATCAAAATATCGCCATTTTCCAACCATTCAATGGTCAATGTGCCACCATCTAAAACCACGTCAGCCTTGCGCCCGTCAATGACACCACGACGAACCGCAGCCACGACTGTTGCGCACGCCCCGGTCCCACAGGCTTGTGTAATGCCAACACCGCGTTCCCACACACGCATACGCAAAGAGCCATCTTCCATTTTAGAGACGACTTCCACATTGATGCGTTCCGGGAAAAACGGATGGGTTTCCACATGGGGGCCTGCGGCCTCTAAATCCACTGTTTCAGCATCTTTAACAAAATAAACAGCATGGGGATTGCCCACATTGACCCCAACCGGGCCTTCCAACGGGCCAACAGTAACGGGCATATTCAAGGTATCGCAATCTTCAGCTATCGGGATTTGATCCCAGTTCAAACGGGCAGGCCCCATATTGACACAAACCGTCCCATCCACCCCTTCACTGGCATGAAGAAGGCCAACGACAGTTTCAACCACCACCTTGGATTTACCTGTTTCATCCATCATGATACGGGCAATACAGCGTGTGGCATTGCCGCAGGCTTCGACCTCATTCCCATCGGCATTGCGAATACGCATAAATACATCTGCCGTGCTGTGCCGGGCAGGTTCCATCACGATAAATTGGTCACATCCGGCCCCTGTACGACGGTCGGCCATCGCCTGCACCTGCGCTACAGTCAGCTCAATCGGATTTTCACGCCCGTCCAAGACAACAAAATCATTGCCCAGACCATGCATTTTGATAAAAGGTAATCCACTCATAGCCTGCTTTATATGTGCTTTTTCAGGCGCAGAGTCTATAGTTAATACTGCTTTTTTTTGTTATAATGAACCTGTTATGAGCTTTATTGATGCCACCCTTGGATTGTTGAGTTATTCCCCCTTTATTGGCGGAGCATCCCCTTTGCGCTCAACGCCGGGGACCGGCCATGTCCCTGTGGGCCGACAGGCTGAAATCATTGATGGGCAATATTACCCGGACCGCCCCTTGCCGCAAAATTATCGTTTGCTGGAAAACCCTTATGCCTCTTCGGTCCCGATCTTTGAAGATTTACAACAAAACCACAGCCCAACACGGGGCACCTTTGGCGCTGTTGCCGCCCTTTATGCCAATCAAAGCAAATTCACCGCTGCCATGGTCGCCGGACGGGATGCAGAAAGCGGTATTGATATCCGGGTTTAATCTTTTTCTTCTTTTGTCTGTGACGTTCTAAACCGATCCAGATGGAAAAAGGCATGTTCGCGTTCATAAGCATATTCCTTGCCCACCGGGCAGGCTTGACGGGCCAAACAGCCGTATTTCATACAAGAGCCTTCCAGGTTTTGATTGAGGTGATCAATACAGTCCAGAAAAGCAAATTCCTGATCTTCACCAAACGCATCCACAGGACAGCTGGTCAGACAGGGTTTGCTAAAACATTTCTCACAAGGGGAGATGACATCGGGAATAGAGGGGATATCCTCCACAGGTTCACTAAAAATCAATACTGCGCGATAGGCATGCCACAGGCCATATATCGGATGGATCAATGGCCCGATTGGTGATGGGAATACACTGTCGGCCTTTGCCGCCCAAAACTGGAAAGGGGCATAATTCGGACCGTCAAAAGGATAGATAACATTGGCCCCCAGCCGGGCACCAAAGGCATCCATCTTTTTGCGAATCCAGTTATCCATCGGGTCCGGTTCAATCCAGTCTTCATATTGAAGACCAAACTGTTCCCACATTTTTGACCCGACATTGCCCACAAGGAGGTAGGTTTCATTTTCAACAAAGCCGCCCCTAAGGCACAGGCCAAGGGGCTCCAACTGCTTGTCGATATCGAGATAAGAAACCATGCCTTACCCTTGTGCTTTGACCCTAAGAGCGTGCCCACCCTTGGTGCTGAAAGAAAACAACCACAACAACAGGCAGGACCAGAAAGGCAAAATCGCTTATCGCACGAATGGGGGCCTGCGCCAAAAACATGACATCCGCAATTTCAATGGCAACCGCCAGAAAAACAATCGGAGCTACACAGATCATTCGCGTCATCGGTAAACGAAAAACCAATCCGCCCAACAGCCATAACAACAACCCAATAACAATCAAAGTTGCATCATAACTGAATGGGAATACGCCGAATATTTGAGATTTGATATCGCCATACATGATTTTCCACCTTTATTTCAAACAGGTTAGAAAATCATCTTAAAAGATAATGTTTAAAAAAGTGTTTCGACCACAACGGTGGAAATATATCGAAATATTATCAACCTTGCGGTTCTACGTATATATACAGTATATTAGGAAATTAGAATTATTATAAATAAGGTAATCCAATGACCTGGGCGATTGTCGGATTTATGGGAATGATCATCGTTGGGACAGCCTGCATCTATACGCAGATCAAATAAGGCTTTCTTTACCCAACGTTATCAATAAGGCGGGCTTTCCCTAGAAAAGCTGCTGCCAGAACGCGGATGGGCTCATCCTTAACCCCGTCAAGCGCAATATCATCTGCACGGCGAATGACAATATAATCAACCTTCTGAAACCCTGCATCCAACAATTGCTGGCCCGCCCATTTGGACAAAGCTTCGGCTTTCCCCCCCATTTTGAAACGTTCAGAAACCTCAGCCAACGTGCGATAAAGCACAGGTGCGATTTCGCGTTCCTCACGGGTCAAATACTGGTTGCGCGATGACATTGCCAATCCATCATTTTCACGCACAGTGGGGACACCACAGACCTCAACCGGAATGTTCAAATCCGCAACAAACCGCTTAATGACATTCAGCTGTTGATAATCTTTCTCACCAAAGAAAGCCTGATCCGGCAAGGCTTGCAGCAAGAGTTTCGTCACCACTGTTGCAACCCCATCAAAAAAACCGGGGCGACATTCACCTTCCAAAATATCACCAAGACCGGCAACAGAAACCTTTGTCACCCCGCCATCTTGCCCATACATTTCTTCAACATGAGGCGCAAACAACAGATGCCCCCCGACAGAATCCAGCTTTGCAGCATCTTCTTTTTCTGTACGTGGATAGGTGTCTAAATCTTCATTCGGGCCAAATTGCTTGGGGTTGACAAAAATGGTCGCCACCACCCGATCACAAGTTTCAAGCGCGGTTTTCACCAAGGTCAAATGCCCTTCATGCAAAGCCCCCATGGTTGGCACCAATCCAACCTTCAACCCTTCACTGCGCCAGCTTGAAACTTGTGCACGTAAATCAGCAACTGTGCGAACCGTTTGAAGCGCCATGTTATTTATCCCCTTTATAACCGAAACAATGTTCCGGTGCCGGGAAAGTGCGGGCACGCACTTCATCACGATAGCCTGCAACGGCTTCGGTAATCATTTCATCCATCTGGGCATAGCGTTTAACAAACTTTGGCTTGAATTCAGCAAACAGGCCGATCAAATCTTCTGTCACCAGAATCTGACCATCACATTCAGGCGACGCCCCAATGCCAATGGTGGGAATATCCACTTCCTTGGTAATGCGAACTCCCAATGGTTCCATCACCCCTTCCACCACAACGGCTGACGCCCCGGCCGCAGCCACGGCCTTGGCATCTTCAACAATACGTTCTGCGGCCTCATCCGTGCGCCCTTGTGATTTAAACCCGCCAAAGGCATGAACTGATTGCGGTGTCAGACCCACATGAGCCACCACCGGAATACCGCGCTTCACCAAAAATTCAATGGTATCGGCCATTTCAACGCCGCCTTCCAGCTTCACACCGGAACAACGGGTTTCTGCCATCACGCGTGAACAATTGCGAAAGGCTACTTCACGAGATTCTTCATATGACCCAAAAGGCATATCTACAATCACACAGGCTTTTTCAGACCCCCGCATGACGCCTTTACCATGGGCGATCATCATATCAACCGTCACCCCCAGCGTGCTGTCCATGCCATAAAGCACCATGCCCAGACTATCACCGACCAAAATAAAATCCACATGATCATCAATCAGGCGGGAAATAGAGGTGGTATAGGCGGTCAGGCAAACAATCGGATCTTTGCCTTTGCGTTGTACCAGATCGCTCAGCGTGATGCGTTTTGTATTGGTTGCTTTACTCATTGTTTTTTTCCTCTGGTGGCAAGGGCGCTTCATCATCATCAAACAAAATCCGCGATGCGTTGCCTTCCATATCGTCATATTGACCCGATTTCAAAGCCCATAAAAAGCCAGCCAGCCCAAGGCCGCCTAAAAACAGCATGGCCGGAATTAGATATAACAAGCTTTTCACGACAGTTTTCCTCTGCTTAATCGAAGGGCGTTCGCTATCACTACCAAAGAAGAGGTGGACATGGCAACCGCTGCAATCAAGGGCGTGACATATCCCGCCATCGCCAGTGGGATGGTAATGGCATTATAGGCAAAAGCGAGACCAAAATTCTGCTTCACCAGAATATCAGCCTTGCGCGCCACACCCAGGACTTCCAACACCGGGCGCAACTTATCCCCCTGAAAGACTGCATCAGCCGTTGTTTGCGACACATCAATAGCCGTTGAGGGGGATAAGGACACATGGGCTGCGGCCAATGCGGGCGCATCATTCAACCCATCGCCCACCATCAGGCTGTGATCCATCTTTTCAAGGGCGTCACATTTATCGCGTGGGCTACATCCAGCTTGCCAGTTTTCAATGGACAGATCATTGGCGACTTTTTGTGCCGGTTCCACACGGTCCCCAGACAGCAAATGAATGCCGTATCCACGGGATTTCAGTTTCTCAATCACATCTTTGGCATCACTGCGCAGATGATCAGCAAATTTCAAACATTTGGCCTCTTTGCCTTCAACCGCCAACCAAAGTTCAGGCCCTTCAGACAAAGGCGCATCCACATTGCCACACCAAGCCCGACTCCCCAAACGCACGCCATCTGCTTCCAGCCCACAGCCAGGTACTTCCTGAACAGAAGACCGAATAGCGATATGAGGAACGGCGCGACAAAGTGCGCGTGATAATGGGTGTTTACTTGCGCCTGCCAAAGAGGCCGCTAATTCCAACTCTTCTTGGGAAAATTCATCCTGGTTAATCAGTTCTGCACGGCCCAAGGTCAGGGTCCCGGTTTTATCAAACACCACATTGCTGACATGGGATAAGCGTTCAAGGGCCGTCCCGGTTTTCACCAAAATACCTTGGCGCATCAATCGGCCAGAGGCAATAACCTGTACCACCGGAACGGCCAAGGCCAAGGCACAAGGACAGGTGATAATCAGAACCGCAATGGCATTGAGCAGCGCTTCATTCCACACAATCCCACCGGGGATCAGCCAATAAAAGAAAGTCACCAGGGCCAGCACATGCACCACAGGCGCATAATAACGCGCCACACGATCCGCCAAAGCCACATAATTAGCCCGACCTGCTTCGGCCTCTTCCATCAAGCGGACGATTTCGGCCAAAAGTGTGCCTTCCCCTGTTGCCGTAACGCGAATCTTAATTGGGCCGGACAGGTTGGTCGTTCCGGCAAAGACCTGATCTTCGCACCTCACCATGACAGGGACAGACTCCCCGGAAATCAGGCTGGTATCAATATCGGACTGACCGTCAATGATCACCCCATCCACAGCAACCCGTTCCCCGGCCGCACAGAGAACCGTCATGTCCTCATGGACCTGATCCGGCGGTAACAGGGATTTGGTGCCATCCTCGTTAATCACCGTCACCGCAACGGCATTCAAACCCAACAGGTGTTCAGCCGCCCCACGCGCACGACCACGCGCACGACGATCCAGATACCGCCCAACCAGCAGGAAAAACAACAGGCTGATGGATGAATCAAAATAAGCATGTTCTGCGCCATTGATCACCTGAAACAGGCTCATACCCGCAGCCAGTAACACGGCCAGCGAAATCGGCACATCCATATTCAAACGGCCCAGACGCAGGGCTGTTAAGGCCGAACGGTAAAAGGGGCGACCCGAATAGGCCACCGCAGGCAAGGCCACAAGGGCAGAAAGCCAATGCATCAAATCACGTGTACTGTCCTGCATTCCTTGGGAATAACCCGCCCAGACCGACACACTGAATAACATCACATTGGCCGCCGCAAAACCTGCCACCGCCATCGCTTTTAAAAGCTCTCTTTCCCCTTTTTCATTTTCGGAATTCAGCAGACACGGGTCATAAGGCACCAGACGATAGCCCAGCCCGGTGATGATGGCGACCACCTGATTAGGATCAAGCCCCTCATTTTGCCATTTCAAGACAAGGCGACGTGTGGACATATTCACACGGGCTTGTTGCACACCATCTTGGCGACCCAAGGCGGTTTCAATCAACCAAACACAAGCCGCACAATGAATGCCTTCAACCATCAGATAAAGGGTGTTTGTGCCCCCATCTTCTTCAATAATGTGAGCGCGATAATCAATGACCGCGCCTTCTTCATCGGGGCGCAGGGCCTTGGCTTCCGGGTCAAGGACACGGCGATCATAATAGCTTTTCAGCCCCAACCCATTAATGAGTTCATAGGCACCGCGACAGCCCTTACAACAAAAGCCCTCCCCCCCATCGGAATGGGCCAAAATAGGATCACCACAATGCTGGCATGTTGCTGTCGTCATATCTCTACCTGAGCTGTCATCACACACCTGTTGTGTGATCGTCCCTTTATGCAGAGTTCTACATCAAAAGATAACCCCGCAACAAGTGCGGGGTGACAATCTTTTTTGCATATTTGTCGATGCGATTATTTAATCACAACACGTTCCACATGCTGATACTGACGCCCCATGCTTTCCACATGGATACGTGCATCCCATTGCCCCGGAACAGACAGAACCAACTCGCCACTGATTTGACCATCGGAAACCTGGTCAGCTGTTTCATCTACATCCAAACCTTCACTTGTCGGACGGACGAAAAAGACATGAGCCTTCAAGGCAGAAACGGGCTTCTGATCATGATCAAGGAAGCTGGCCTTATAGGCGACTTTGCGCTGAAGATCGACAGTTTCAAGCACATCTACATCCAGCTTCACCGTCCAACCCAGTGCTTTTTGCGCACGCGAGGCTTCGACGTTGCGGTCATACGCCAGACCTTTCAGATAATGGTCTTTGGTCTCCAAGCCTGTCCAGCTGTCAAAGGCAAAGAACATCATGATGCCGTTTACAGTGATGATCACGGCAAAAAAGGCGACGAAAATCCAGGGATACCACCACCCCGGTGCGCGTTGCTTACTCATTATTTATTAGGTCCACGGAATACTGTTGAATGACTGACAATTTCGCCAGTCTCCTTATCCTTGAGCACAAAGTCAATATCCGTTGACTTGCCATCCAATTTTCCAGGCCGTGCTTTCAAGAAAATCTTGAAAGCACCAATACGGTCTGCCTTGACGCCAAGGTCTAAAGACTTAAGGTCTTTTTTATCATGACCAATCATGGTCATGGTCACACCTTCCAGCCCAGCGACACTGAGTTCATATTGTTTGGCTGACGATTCCATATTCAGAATCTTATAGGTATAACCGTTGCGAATCGTCCCATCGGACAATGTGACAAACAGCGGCGCACGGTCACGGATGATGTTGACTTCCAAACGATCACGAAAAGACAGGCTGGTCAGGATAGCAGCCGCCACAAGCGACAAAATCACCGCATAATAAATGGTACGCGGGCGAATAATATGAACCTGTTTGCCCAAGCCCTGCTCACGCGCAATCATGTTTTTGTAACTGTCATAAGAAATCAGGTTACGCGGCAGCTTGAGATTATCCATCATGGTATTACAGGCGTCGATACACAGACCGCAGCCAATACATTCCATTTGGGACCCATCGCGAATATCAATCCCCATCGGGCAAGCCTGAACACACAGGCCGCAATCCACACAATGACCGCGATCTGGCGAATCCAGATTCTTCGCCCCCTTCATCCGGGGCTCGCCGCGCCACTCTTCATAAGTGACCAACAAGGATTCTTCATCGGTCATCACAGACTGGAAACGACCATAGGGGCACATATAGAAACACACCTGTTCACGGGCGAAACCCGCCATCAAATAGGTCATACCTGTCAGGATACCCAGCGTAATCAAAACCCAGCCGCCCAGCTCACCCGAAAAGAGTTCTGCTGTTACCGTCGGAGCATCGTTGAAATACCAGACAAAAGACAAAGCCATGAAGAAGGAAATCAGCAACCAGATCACATGTTTTGTCAGGCGCTTAACAATTTTGTTAAAAGAGATCGGTGCGTTATCAAGCTTGATACGCTTGTTGCGATCGCCTTCAACAAATTCTTCAACCTTCATGAACAGGTCGGTCCAGACGGTTTGGAAACAGGCAAAGCCACACCAGACCCGCCCGGCAATGGCCGAAGCCGCAAACAGACCAACAGCGGCCAAAATCAACAGGCCCGTCAGGTAATAAACTTCCTGCGGCCAAATTTCGATCCAGAAGATGTACGCACGGCGCCCCGGTAAATCAAACAGGACGGCCTGATCGGGTACACCCGGCCCACGGTCCCAGCGAACCCAGGCAAAACAGTGATACAACGCCAGAAAAAACCACAACAGACGCGTTTTCCACAAACGAAAAGGGCCTTTGAAAATGCGGGGATGAACTTTGATACGTTCTGCGTAAAGGGGGCCATCACCATTTTCATTTGGCTTGATGACACCGACTGCTTCAGTTTTCGCCATGGCTCTTACTCGATCTCAGGGTCAAAAAAGGTTGTGGTTTTGTATACTTCTTCCCACCGATTAGCAATTGATAACCGTCAATTTCACGAAATAAAGCCACCTGACTCAACTTCCTGAAAGCCATTCTGATCTCATTGCGAACCTATTGGTTTATCGGGCAAAGAAGAATATCAAGATATGCTAACGTAAATCTTTTGTAACTGCGATTTCGCAATTTTACAAACAGGTCAAAAAAAACGGCTGTCGGAACATTCCAACAGCCGTTTTTAATCGGATCAATCAAACGATTGTTCTTACTGACCGCCACCCAAAGAGTGAACGTAGATAGAAACCTGTTTGATTTCTGTATCTGACAGACGACCAACCCAAGCTGGCATTACACCATGCTGTGGTTTATTGATCTGTGCCAGAACGCCTTCACGACCAGCTTTGAAGAGCCAGATGCCGTCGTTCAAACGAGGCGCACCCAGGTCCATCATGCCAGCGCCGTCTTCAGCGTGACAAGAAGCACAGTTCTCTTCATACAAAGTCTGACCAGCGTCAGAACCACCCTGACCGCCAAGCTTCATTACGTAATCCGCAATTTGCTCAGCATCAGCAGCAGTGATTGTTTCGTCAGCAACCAGTGCCGGCATGTCAGAAACGCGTTCTTCATCATGACCGGAACGAATGCCGTATTGTACAGTTGTCTGGATCTCTTCCAGCGTACCGCCCCACAGCCAATCATCATCAGCCAGAACCGGGAAGTTTTTCGCACCAGAACCCGCAGAACCGTGACATGGCTGACAGTTGTCGGCGAAAATCACGCGACCACCTGCCATAGCGTAGTTCAACAGTTCAGAGTCTTTAGCAACTTCACCGATCTCTTTCCCTTCAAACTTGGTTGTCCAAGCTTCGCGGGATTTCGCAACAGCTGCCATTTCTTCAGCATGTGCGAGACGGTTTGTTGTACCGAATGCACCTTTGGCGTAATCGGTCAGTGTCGGCCAGGACGGGTAAACTACCCAGTAGCCGACTGCCCAAATGATACAAGCATAAAAAGTCAGCAGCCACCACTTTGGAAGCGGTGTATCCAGCTCTTTAATGCCGTCCCATTCATGGCCTGTGGTATTTGTGCCCGTTACTGGGTCCTTTTCCACGTTTGCCATCTTAATCTCCTTAATCATCGTCCTGTAAGGGGATCTGAGAAGCTTCGTCGAACTTCTTCTGATTCTTCGGCCGAAGCGCGAAGAAAATGATCCCCACGAACAGGAACATCAGCCACACGACCCATAACTGTCGTGCGAGTGAGACTATGTCGTCCAAGCTCACGCTTGCACCCTATCGAGCCATTTCGCCTTCAGGCTTGTACGTCGTGAAATCCACGAGTGTACCAAGCATCTGAAGATAGGCGACAATTGCATCCAGCTCAGTGATTTTAGACGGATCACCGTCGAAATCACCCAGAACGGCTTTCGGATAACGAGCTTGCAGCTCTTCCGTATCGCCTTCACCTTCGTCACCCATTGCCTGAGTGATGAAGTCTTCTGCAGCTTTCGCGATTTGCTCATCGGTATACGGATCACCCGCAGCACGCAGTGCTTTCAGGTGTGCCCCGGCATCACGGAACGTCAGTTCTTTTTCAGCCAGGAAACCGTACATCGGCATAACAGACTCAGGCACAACGTCTTGCGGACGAATTAAGTGCGCAACATGCCATGCGTTAGAGTATTTGCCACCGACACGTGCCAGGTCAGGACCTGTACGCTTAGAGCCCCATTGGAACGGGTGGTCGTACATGGATTCTGCAGCCAGGCTGTAGTGACCGTAACGCTCAACCTCGTCACGGAACGGACGAATTTGTTGAGAGTGACAAGTATAGCAACCTTCACGGATGTAGATATTACGACCGGCCAACTCCAAAGGAGAGTAAGGACGGATACCGTCTACTTTCTCGATTGTTGAATCGATAGTGTAGAGCGGTACGATTTGAACCAGACCACCAACAGAAATGGTGATCACGATAGCGATCGCCAAGAGGATCGTATTCTTCTCGAAAATTTCGTGTTTCATAACGGATCCTCTTACTCAGCTGCCGCGCCTTGGGGTGCAGCGAAGTCTTCTTCTGTACGAACGTTGCCACTGATTGTCTGGATAAAGTTCCAAACCATGATCAGAGCACCAAGTACAAAGAGAACACCACCACATGCACGGATGACATAGTACGGATGCATCGCTTCAACAGACTCGATGAAGGAGTACTGCAGGAAGCCAAGATCGTCGTATGCACGCCACATCAGACCTTGCATGATACCGGAGATCCACATCGCAGTGATGTAGAGAACGATACCGATCGTTGCAATCCAGAAGTGGTAAGTTACCAGACGCAGAGAGTACAGACGCTCACGGTTCCACAGTTTCGGTACCAGATAGTACAACGCACCGAAGGAAACGAAAGCAACCCAACCCAACGCACCAGAGTGTACGTGACCGACAGTCCAGTCAGTGTAGTGAGACAGACCGTTAACCGCCTTGATAGACATTGCCGGACCTTCGAAAGTAGACATACCGTAGAAGGCAACAGCTGCGATCAAGAAACGCAGTACAGGGTCAGTACGCAGTTTGTCCCAAGCACCAGACAATGTCATCAGACCGTTGATCATACCACCCCAGGACGGCATCCACAGCATAATGGAGAATGTCATACCCAGCGTTTGAGTCCAATCCGGCAGTGACGTGTAGTGCAAGTGGTGCGGACCAGCCCAGATATACAAGAATACCAGCGCCCAGAAGTGGATAATCGACAGACGGTAAGAATATACCGGACGATTAGCCTGCTTCGGGATGAAGTAGTACATCAGACCCAAGAAACCCGCAGTCAGGAAGAAACCTACTGCGTTGTGACCGTACCACCACTGAGTCATCGCATCTTGAACACCGGAAGCCCAGATGTAGGACTTAACGAAGCTCTCACCACCGAAGAGAATAACCGGCAGTGTGATGTTGTTACCCAGGTGCAGAACTGCAACTGTAATAATAAATGCAAAGTAGAACCAGTTTGCCACATAAATGTGGGAAACACGGCGGGTCATCAATGTGCCTGTGAAGGCAACCAGATACGCAACCCATACTACTGTAAGAAGAAGGTCAGCATACCATTCTGGTTCTGCGTACTCTTTGCCCTGGGTAACACCCAAAACATAGCCCAGAGCCGCAATCACGATGAATGCTTGATAACCCCAAAAAATGAAATCTGCCAGCAATTTGCCGCCAAAAAGCGGCGCGCGGCAGGTGCGCTGCACAACGTAAAAAGACGTTGCAAACATAATAGAACCACCGAAGGCAAAGATTACTGCCGACGTATGGACCGGACGTACACGACCGAAAGTCGTCCATTCCAGACCGAGGTTCAGCGCCGGAAACGCTAATTGAAAAGCGATGAAAGTCCCGACGATAAAGCCGATTACACCCCAGAAAGTGGCTGCGAGTACAAACTTACGTACGACGTCCTCGTTATAGGCCACTTCGGATGCACTAGCTGTGGTCGCTTGGTTCATGCCGAACTCCTGTTCTTCCCGAAAATCGAACGCATCAAAGCCATAAGCCAAAGATGCTTGAAACACCCCCCAGTGTTTCGACCTTTGTGCAAATGACCTCTTTGCATTCCGCTTCCAAACCCCATGCTTTCAACAAAAAAACACAAGTTGGAAGGCTTTGAAATATAGCGGCGAATATATGGAGCGCTTTGATATAAGTCAAATACAGTTTCCAAGTAACCACCAGTTTAAATTGATTTTAAACTAGGCAGTAATGTAAAAGTTAAATACTCATATTCCCCAACATTATTATGTTGATCCATTTCAGAGTCACAAAATCATACTTTAGTTTTGATTCAAAAACTTTAGACCATTATATTTTTTTCAAGAACAAAAGGTATCACCACTTATTACTTTAGCTTTACTTTATTCTATTTAAAATAATAATATTTTTATGGGTTTTCGCTTTACATACACAGTTATTATTGAACATAAAATCAACACTATAGCTGATCATAAGCCTATTTCTCTTGTTTTTATCTTTGTTTCAGCCCATTCTTAAAAGAGCTTTAACACCATTACTTGTCTGATCCACACAATGTCTTTATTGCGCCTGCCTCGCCCCACTTATTCTCTTATCTTATCAATCGTTTGCCTGTTTCTGCTTAGCGCCTGTGGTTCTGCCCCACAAACAGACCCTTCTGCCAGCCCGGAAAGTGCGTCCGGGCGCATGGTTAAACCCCTTGTAAAGTCCCAAAAAGCCATGATTGCCGTGGCTAATCCACTGGCGGCTCAAGCAGGGTATAAAATCCTTCGTGCCGGGGGAACTGCAATAGATGCCGCAATTACAGCGCAAATGGTGTTAAACCTAACAGAACCTCAATCCTCAGGAATCGGTGGGGGTGGCTTTTTGTTGGTATATGATCCCCAAACAAAAAACATCATCACCTTTGATGGACGTGAAAGCGCTCCTAAAAAAGTCACACCGAATCTGTTTATCAGGCCCGATGGTAAAAAAATGGGCTTTTTTGAAGCTGCTGTTGGCGGACGCGCTGTGGGAATCCCCGGTTTGTTACACATGCTGGATCAGGCCCATCGTGAATATGGCCGTCTGGACTGGTCCCTTTTATTTGATGATGCCATTCAACTTGCAGACCAAGGATTCCCGATTTCCCCACGCCTTCACCATCTTTTATCCCAAGACCGTTTCCTGAAACAGGACCCGACAGCCAAAGCCTATTTTTATGACAAAAAGGGCCATCCCCACCCGGTTGGTCATTCTTTAAAGAATCCAGATTTTCTCAACACACTGCGTCAAATCCAGATGGGGGGAGCGGCCTCTTTCTATCTGGGGCAAATTGCCGATCAAATTGTCGATAAAGTCCAAAATCATCCCACAAACCCCGGCTTGCTCAGCCATGATGACATGATGGAATATCGCGCCATTAAACGCGACCCTGTCTGCCTTAATCATGCCCTATATAAAGTGTGTGGCATGGCCCCACCAAGTTCCGGGGGGATAAGCGTCCTGCAAATTTTGGGGCTGATGGCTCAATATGACCAAAATAACGACCCAAAGCCAACCATTGAGCGCGACCACCTGTTTTTAGAAGCCTCAAAACTCGCGTTTGCTGATCGCAATCATTTTATTGCAGACCCGGATTTCATCACGGTCCCCACAGAAAAACTGCTCGCCCCCAACTATCTCATCGGCCGGCAAACCTTGATTTTAGATAACCAAGCCCTGAAAACACCCGTTGAACCCGGTGGCCCACGCCTCTATAGCGCAAACGGTGATGAACATGGCCTGTCCACCACCCATCTCAGTGTTGTAGATCAGGATGGTATGGTGGTTTCCATGACCACCAGCATTGAAAATGCCTTTGGGTCACGTCAGATGGTTGGCGGCTTCTTGCTCAATAACCAACTGACCGACTTTTCATTTCTGGCACAAAAAAATGGGCTTAAGGTTGCCAATCGCGTCGAACCCGGTAAACGCCCGCGCAGTTCCATGGCTCCAACCATTGTATTGGACCAAAAACAAAACAGCCCTGTTCTCGCCATTGGCTCACCGGGTGGGTCACGCATCATTGGCTATGTCGCCCAAAGCCTGATCTCAATTCTTGATCATAAAATGCCACTGGATCAGGCCCTTTCCCAAGGCCATATCAGCAACCGTAATGGTAGCACAGAACTGGAAAAAGACACTGAGGCCACAGAGCTTGCCGATAAACTACGCGCCCTTGGTCATGAGATCAAATTCAAAGATATGACCAGCGGCCTACATGCCATCCAAATTCTCCCAAACGGTAGCCTCATTGGTGCCGCTGATCCGCGCCGCGAAGGAGTTGTGATGGGGTATTAGGGCGTAAACTCATAAAAAGGCCCCCAAATCAGACACCTACGTCCAACTTGGGGGCCTTTTTGTGCCCATTGGGGGCCTTTTTGTGCCCATATGCACCCTCATACCCTTCTTATACCCAGACTCATATGAGGGTCATTTCTTCAATTTCAAGCTTTTGTCAGCTTAATAATTTCATCAACACACGCCTGCGCCCCATCCGCAATCTGGGCGATATTGGCATCCAGCATATAACAAGGTGTAGTCACGACTTTGGCCGCTGCATCCACCGTAATCTCCCCATGACTGGTCGTGGTATGGGTGCAACCCAGCGTTTCAATCGCCCCAGCTGTCCCTTCATCCTGACCGATGGTTACATTGATATCCCCAAACACCTTAGCCAACACGGCCGGGGAAATACACAATGCCCCAATCGGTTTGGCCGCATCCCGTGTCGATTTCAGTGCAGCTTCCACATCCCCATTGACCTGACAATCCGGGCCATCAAAGGCAAAACTGGACAAATTTTTAGCCGCCCCAAAGCCGCCGGGCAAGATCAGCGCATCGAAATCAGACGCTTGATAGTCCGCCAAAGGTTTAATATCCCCACGGGCAATCCGTGAAGATTCCACCAAAACATTGCGGGTTTCATCCATTTCATCGCCCGTCATATGGTTAATGACATGATGCTGGTCCACATCTGGTGCAAAACATTGATAGCTTGCGCCTGCGCGTTGGATTGCCAACAACGTCAAAACAGATTCATGGATTTCCGCCCCGTCAAAGACACCGCAACCGGACAGAACAACCGCAATTTTCGTCATTTTAAAATCTCCCTGATAGATATTTTACAAGGAGTATAATCAGAAAGAAGACGCGCTGTCATTCCCAACTTAACCGGGAATTTCCCAGCCCTTGGAAAAAGATCCCCGCATTCAGCGAGGATGACAATCTCGTTTTGTTAATTGCCAAAGAGTTTCTCAAAGAACCCCTGAACTTCCTGCACCGCCTTGGGAGCCCTATCACCGGGTAATGGTTTGGGCGGCAAGTTATGGTGTGCAGATTTCATCACATCCCCCCACAATTGGGCCGGCAAACCCGCCCCTGTGACCTTTTTCATAGGCTTTTCATTGTCATTGCCCATCCAAACCCCAAGGACAAGATCAGCGCTATAGCCCACAAACCAGGCATCACGAAACGCTTGAGATGTTCCGCTTTTCCCCCCAAGGCTGCGGTTAAAGTTGGCCTTTTGCCCTGTGCCTGTCATCATGACCTGTTTCATCATTTTATTGATCTCAGCCACATGTTTGGGGGCAACGATTTGTCCAGCCCCCCCGCCTGTGCGTTGATAAAGGACCCGCCCGTTCAAGTCCTTGATGGTTTCAATGCCAAAGGGAAAAACGCCAAAGCCACCATTGGCAAAGGGACCATAAGCCGCCGTCAGTTCCAGTAAATTCACTTCACTGGACCCCAATGCGATGGAGGGGTGAGCTTTTAAATCCGATGTAATGCCCAAACGGTGCGCGGTTTCAACAGCCCGGCGCGGACCAACTTTCTGCACAATCTTGGCAGAAATGGTATTGACCGATTCGGCCATGGCCTGCGCCAACGTAATCTCGCCCAAATATTTGCCAGAATAATTGCGCGGTTTCCACGTTCCAATGGCAAAAGGCTCATCTGTCATTCGGCTATGCGCTGTCAGCCCTCTTTCCACCCCGGCCAAAAAAACAAAAGGTTTAAAGCTGGAACCAGGCTGACGACGGGCCTGAGTTGCCCGGTTAAACTGACTACGGGCATAATTGCGCCCGCCCACCATGGCACGCACCGCCCCATCAGGGGCCAAGGCTACAAGGGCTGCTTGTTCCACCTGTTTTTTCTTGCCATTTTTTGTCAGAATTTGGCGCAGCTTCCGTTCGGCCAATTGCTGCAAGCCCATATCCAGCGTGGTCATAACCGTCATATCCTGATTAATCGGCCCCACATAATCACGCACCTGTTCCATAATCCAATCGGCAAAATAGCGCCCGGCCTTATGGGGTTTAGCTGATTTAATCACCCGGTTTTTATGACGTTTGGCCTGACTGGCCTGTGCCTTGGTCAAATAGCCCGCATTCACCATATTCATTAACACAACAGCCGTGCGTTCTTCGGCCAGTTTCGGGTTTGCACGGGGGTTATAACGGCTTGGTGCCTTTAAAAGACCGGCAATTAAAGCTGATTCATATAAAGAGAGATGACGCGCTGATTTTGAGAAATATTTCCGTGCAGCAGCCTCCACCCCATAAGTCCCGGCCCCGAAATAAACCCGGTTGAGATAAAGGGTAAAAATCTGATCTTTGGTAAATTTCTTTTCCAGCCAAAGCGCCAGCATCAATTCCTGTACCTTACGCTTGATCGAACGTTCCGGAGATAAAAACAGGTTTTTCGCCACTTGTTGGGTCAAGGTGGACCCCCCCTGTTTTACCCGACCTGACATCACATTTGTCACCATGGCCCGAGCCAAACCAATAAAATCCACCCCGAAATGACTATAAAAACGGCGATCTTCCGTTGCCATTACAGCCTGAGGCAAATAATCCGGTAAATCATGAATTTGCACCGCCTCGCCATATAAGTTTCCACTGGTCGCAATAACTTTCCCATCCGCAGAAAGCAGGGTCAGACCGGGGCGACGGTCAACCGATGTAGCTTTATCCACATCCGGCAAATCATAGGCATAAAAGGCCAGTATGAATCCCAGCCCCACACAGCCCCAGACCGCCAAAGTCGACAGCCACATCATCACCCGTTTAAAACGGATGGGCTCTTTGGTCTTCGCAGAAGCTTTTGCCGATGTTTTTGCAGGCTTCTTTGCCTTTTTTTTAGCAGGTGTTTTCTTTTTCTGGCTCATGACTGTCTATATGGCGTCAAGAGCGTTAGAAATCTGTTAACTTGCAGACCATATTAACCATTTTTTATTTCTCTTGTGCCATGTTTTCAGGGCATAATATCGAAAGATAAATGATTGCAAGACCTTCCACCCTGTTAAAGCAAGAACCCAATGGCTGACGACGACCAACTCCAAACCAAAAAACCCCTGATCGAGCCTCTCTCGATTCAACTGCCGCCAATGGTCAATGTGGATAAAACCATCAAGGCGCAGATTATTCAGGGTACCAAAGACGCCATTACCCTTTTGCAGGAAAATGAACTGCTGGATACAGAGCTGACATTTGATGCGATCCTCAGCGATCCACAAAAGCTCAAGCATCTTTTTACCGTCTTTCGCGATAACATCGACCTGTTTGCAGAAACCGTTGTTGATAAAGCAGGCGATCCGATTGTGGATGAAACCACCGAAACCGCCTGTGGTGTCACTTTGCAACAAGTTCAAAAACTGTTGGTGTCCACCACAGCACGGCGTATTTTTGTAGCCAATGATGGTAAGGTTGTCGTTAAAAAGCAGAAGAAAAAAGTCAAAACCATGATGTTTTTCACCAAAGAAGTCACGGTGAAAAAGAAAGTCAAAACAAAACCCGGTGCCGATAAATTTGACGTCATGAAACGGATTCTCGGTTTTGACTGGCAATTGGATATGCTTGAATTTTACCGCGATGAACTGCCCGATGCCCATATGCTGGTATTGGGTGATGACGTATTGGTCATCCGTGATGTTGCAAGCGGGCGTGAAGTTGTCGAAGTCCATCACGAAGATTTCAAAAAAGTCAAAGAAGCCGTCGGTGTATATTTCAGGAACGTTGTGGCCCACGGGGCAGCGGCCATCCCTGGCATTCTTTATTGGCGCAAGGATCTGGTCGGCACCTTTATTAAAGTGATGGGTGAAAAAGCCTGGGATTTCTTTAAACGGGAAAAATCCTTCTTTGATCATTGTACCGAACTGGATAACCCGCGCATTGGTATTTACGGCGATGTACTGACCTATATCGCCCATGAAAACCTGACGGAAATGAACCGCCTGAATCTTGATCGCCTGGATGGCACCATCAACGCTTTTAAAGAGACGTTTGGTGATAAGTTACCGGAAATTCTCTCAGAACCTAAATTCGCCACAGATATTCTGCGCCCCACCGTTGATAGTTTCATTCACCTTGAGGCCAAGGATAATGAACAATTCAACATCGGCTGTCGCAGTGCCGTCAGCTCCCTGAAAACAGAAGTTCTCTCCTTTATTAAAGAAGTACAGAACACAGCGTAGTGCTCCCCTCGCACAACGGCGAAGGGGCTTTCGTGATCAAAAAGATTCCCAATCAAGTTGGGAATGACGATGTGTTTCAATCGCTTGGCAACATTAATCGAAAACACGTCCCGCTTTCCCCAGTCTGAACCAGCATAAGGTCCCCACCATGGATGCGCATGATATCACGTGCAATCACCAGTCCCAGGCCGGTGCCCCCGCGCCGTGCTGAACCATCAAAAGGTTTAAACAGATTATCACGCGCTTTGTCAGGCAGGCCGGGGCCATTATCGCTGACATCAATACAGCAAAAACCATCTGCGTCCTGCCCGGATGTATATTCCAGTCGGCTTGCCCCCATTTGCAAAGCATTGCGCGATAAATTCACCAGAACCCGGCGCAACTGGGTTAAATCACCTTCGGCTTCGGCCATAGCCCCCACATGATTGACAATCTCGCTGTTTTCATCACACAAATCCTGAATGTGACTGGTCACTTCCTCAATCAAATCACTGACGTAAAACAGCTCCATCTCCAAACGCGGGCTGGAATTGGACACATAGTCCATGGTCTGGGAACAAAGATCAATGGCCTGATCCACGGTTTGGGACAGTTGCGGGGCCATCTTCACTACCTTTGCATCACTGCTGCTGGCCAGTTGATCTGACATTAACATGGCTTTTGACAAGCTATTGCGCAGATCATGGTTGATCTTGGCTGCGGCCGTCCCAATAGAAGCCAGACGATCTTTTTGTTTTAAGAGTTTGCGCAACTCCCCTTGCAAGGATTGCAGTTCCTGTTCCGCCCGGCCCAATTCATCGCGTCGCCCAGATGGAATAATGCTTAAAGCTTCCTCTTCCGGGTTTTTGCGAAATTCAGCCATATTACGTGCTAATCGCCGCACCGGGCGCACCAGCAAACGATGCAGGCTGACATAAACCAACACTCCGGTCATCAAGGAAATCATCAAAGACAGGTTTAGGATGCGACGCGAATAATCCGCCATTTCCATACGCATGGGCGCCTCATCAATAATCACCTCGATTCGTACCGTTTCATCACGCGGACTGGGACCGATGACGCGCAATACCCGGTTTTCTTTTTGAAACAACGTATCAAAGGCCCCCGTGATCATAGGAACCCAGTCTTCATAGCTCAAATCAATGCTCAGGTTGGTTTGAGGCGGCATATCCTTGGACAGAACCAACATGCGCTTCTCGCCTTCAATCAATACCACCCCATAAGCTTCCGCATGTTTGAGCAAACGATTTTCCAGTTCCTCATCCACCATCTGGTCCGGTGCAGCTTCCAGAGCCAAAGCCGCCAGATGGGCAGTTTCCATATGTTCTTTCAGGTAAACTTTGCGATAGCGCGCAATGGAGGGCACATAAATAAACGCCTCAGCCAACAAAATAAAAATAGCTGTTAAGATCAGCAAACGCGCTGACAGGCTGACACCGATGGGATGCTTGTTTTCCATCCCAAAAGCTTAACTGAAACGCAAAAGGAAACGAACGATCTTCTTGGTTTTCTCACTAAATAAAGACGGGGTGTAAAAAGACCCGGCAGCACGTTTGGACACCTCACTTAAGGTCGGATAAGGCGCAATGATGGAGGCCATGGCCCCGATCTTCATTTTTTGAGACAGAGCCAACACCCAAACCTGAATCAATTCCCCCGCACTCGGCCCAACAATAGAAGCCCCAAGGATCAGCCCTTTCTTAGTGGTAACCACCTTAATCTGACCTGTGGTTTTACGTTCAGCACGCGCCCGGTCATTTTCACTAAAAGGCCAGCGCAAGATGCGAATATCACCATGTTTTGTACGCGCAGCTTCTTCATCCATCCCCACATGGGCCAACTCCGGGTTGGTATATGTCACCCAGGGCAAGGCCGAATAATCCGCCTTGGCCGGAAGCCAAAACAAAGCATTACGAATCACAATCCCGGCATCATACCCCGCCTTATGGGTAAACTGAAATCCACCCGCCACATCCCCAATGGCAAAGATTTTTTTATTGCTGGTACGCAAACGGGCATCTACTTGAATGCCCTTGTCACTATAACTCACATTAGCGGCTTCCAAATTCAAGCCATCCACATTGACCTGACGCCCGGTTGCGACCAATAAATGGCTTCCATGAAATTCATCATCTTCTGTGATGAGTGTGATGCCACCATCGGTTTTCACCACTTTTTGAACAGCCACCCCTTCTTTTAAAGTAATACCCTCTTCGACAAAACGGCTGCGAATGATATCAACCAATTCAGGATCATCTTTGGGCATGATAGAGGAACGATCCAGCACGGTTACATCACAGCCCAATTGACGATGGGCTTGGGCCATCTCCATCCCGATCGGCCCCCCACCGAGAATCAATAAATGATCCGGTTTTTCTTGCAGGTCAAACAGGGTTTCGTTGGTGAAATAATCTACATCACTCAATCCACCCAAATCAGGAATGCGTGCGCGTGATCCGGTGGAAATGACAAAACGTTTGGCCTGAATGCGCTGATCACCAGCTTCAATTTCCTGTGGCCCTGTAAAACGTGCAGCCGCCTGGATAACTGTCACACCCAAGCCTTCAAACCGTTCCACCGAATCATGAGGTTCAATCCCGCCAATGACCTCATGCACATGATCATGCACGGCCTTGTGGTCGATGGATTTAATCTCTGTCTGAATGCCGAATTTTGCGGCCTCTCGCACATGCTGGGCAGCATGGCCTGCAGCCAACAGGGCTTTGGATGGGACACAACCATAATTCAGGCAATCCCCGCCCATTTTACCTTTTTCCACCAGAACGACTTTCGCCCCCATTTGTGAGGCACCGGCTGCAACCGATAACCCGCCTGATCCCCCCCCGATCACACAAATATCGCAGCTGATTACATCGCTCATGCTTTCCCCCGATTTTTCCATTTTTTATAAAAGACAGGCACCATCGCCAAAACAGCCAAGCCGACCATAGGTGTTAAAATTTCCGGGCTAAAGATAACCCCGACATCCGGTGTTTCCCCTTTTGCAAACAAGGCCCCCAGACCACTGCCGACCGAGGCATAGACAAACGCACCGGGAATAATGCCAAAAAACGTCCCGATGGTGTAAATGCGCAACCGTACACCCAACAAGGCAGGCACCAGATTAACCAGCCAGAACGGAAACAACGGGACAAGACGCAACACCAGCATGTAGCTCAGCGCATCATCCTGAAACCCCTTTTCCATCCGCTTCAGGGTTTTACCGACACGGGCATGGAAAAAATCATAAAGGGCATAACGCGCCAGCAGGAAAATCCCCACGGCCCCAGCAGTCGCCCCAACCACAATATAAGCCGTGGCCTCAACTGTTCCGAATAAAAACCCACCCGTCAGGGACAGCCAAACCGCACCGGGCAAGGAAAACATCACCGCCACATGATAGGCCAGAATAAAGGCAAGGATCGCCAACCCATAATTTTGCTGGGTCCAATCCAAAATTGCCTGTCGGTTATCGCGCAAGGTTTCAAAAGACAGATAATCCAGCCCGCCAAATAAAACAAAAGCCACAGCTCCTGCCCCAATAATGAGAAGGGGGAGCAGATGGGCTTTCTTTTTATTTTCTTTCGGGGTCGTCTGTGTCATGTCACCTGTTGCCATCATCGCGCTTGTCCTACTTCACTATCATTTGTCCCCTATTCTACCGCCCTTTGCAAGCTTCGCCAGTCACGCTTGCGTGATCAGAATGTGATCCATCATGAAATACGCCCTACAGCTCTTTTCTCTAAACCTGACTCGCTTTCACGTTTATCTCATACAATGTGGGTAGAAACCTTGCATGTGGCGGTGTTATTCACCGCAAATGGAAGGTGCCGCCCTCCACATTGTTTGAGATAAACGCCTCTGGTGGGCCTTATCTGTGCTTGTGTCGCGTCAATTTGCTTAACCGATGCCCCGCATCGCTTTGCACAATTTTCCTAACTCAAGCACAGATAAGGCTCCATGAAACGGGTCAGATTTAGAGAAAAGAGCTGTAGACCGCTCATTCCTTTCCCATTAAAAACAATTCATGAATGAGCGTATGCCCCATGTTTTGACCATTTCCCCCAACGTATCCTTTGCCGATGCGTTGGCCCATGGTGTTATGGAAAAATTTGGTGAACGCCCGGAAACCCTGTCTCAAGTCACCCTCTTGCTTCCCACACGGCGGGCATGTCGCACCGTGCGCGATGCCTTTTTGCGTTTATCAGAAGGCAAACCCCTGCTGTTGCCGCGCATGCAACCCCTTGGCGATTTGGATGAAGATGAACTGGCCCTCACAGGCTGGAAAGATATCGGCGGACTGAACGCAGTCAAACCTGCCATTGCCCCGCTTCGTCGCCAGATGTTGCTCACCCGTTTGATCCTGTCCTTTGAAGGGGGCAAGACCTCCCCGGATCAAGCAGCCCAATTGGCCGCAGAACTCGCCAGCCTGCTGGATCAGGTTCATACCGAAGGATTGGCTTTTCATGATCTCAAATCACTGGTACCGGAAGATTACGCCAGCCACTGGAACATCACGCTCGATTTCCTGAAAATCCTGACCGATAACTGGCCTGTCATTTTAGAGGCCGAAGGTGTACTGGACCCGGCAGAACGTCGCAATCGCCTGCTCGATGCCCAGCGCCGAGTATGGGAAGACACCCCGCCCCAAGGCCCTATCATTGCCGCAGGTTCCACTGCCTCTATCCCTGCTGTGGCAAAACTTTTAGCCTGCATTGCCCGCCTGCCCCAAGGGATGGTCGTACTGCCCGGTCTTGATCGTTATATGAGCGATGATGACTGGCAAAACCTTGATCCCAACCATCCGCAATATGGGCTGAAACAATTACTCACCCGCCTGCGTATGGGGCCTGAAGAAGTCACTGAATGGGACATCACGGGCCTGCATGGTTCCCACCCTTTGCGCGCAAAACTGCTATCCGAAGCCATGTTGCCTGCCGCCAGTACCGATAAATGGCGCACCATGGATGTCCCCCCAAATGGGATTCTCGATGGGGTGGAACGCATTGACTGCCCGACACCGTTCGAAGAAGCAGGTGCCATTGCCTTAATCCTGCGCCGCGAACTCACGATTGCAGGCAACACCGCTGCCCTTGTCACACCGGATCGAAATCTGGCACGCCGTGTCGCATCGGAACTGCGCCGCTGGAATATTGAAATTGATGATTCTGCCGGGACCCCGCTACATTACAGCGCACCGGGCACTTACCTGCGCCTGCTCGCCCAATGTGTCGCTGAAGAATTTGCCCCGGTGCCCTTCCTCGCACTCGCCAAACATCCCTTAAGCTGTACCGGCATGGAGTCTGGCATTTTCCGTCGCCTGATCCGTCAGTTGGAAATCCAAACCCTGCGTGGACCACGCCCTGGTCCCGGCCTTGAAGGCATGCGCGTTGCCCTTGAACGGGTAGAAGCCCATTGGCGCAAACCCACCAATCGCTTAAGCGCCCCACAAAAAAAACTGCTGGATAGTCTGACAGGTCTGCTCAACAATCTTGAACAGGCACTTAGCCCTTTCATTAAGGTGATGAAACGGAAAAAAACAGACTTCATCAAACTGGTGGAAAGCCATATTAAAGTAGCCGAATGTCTGGCAGATAGTAAGGAAGCAAGCGGGGTTGAACGGCTTTGGTCTGGGGAAGCCGGCGAAGCTTGTGCTGATTTCATTTCTGAATTGATGGATGCCGCCAATGGTTTTGGCGAGATGGAACCTGCGAGCTATCCTGCCTTGCTCGATGCACTCATGCAAGGTCGTGCCGTTCGCCCCCGATTTGGTGCCCATCCCCGCTTGGCAATCCTCGGCCTGTTTGAAGCCCGCCTCCATAAGGCCGACTTGATCGTGATGGCGGGCCTGAACGAAGGCACATGGCCGCCAGATACCACCGCCAGCCCATGGATGAGCCGCCCCATGATGCGCGATTTCGGCCTGCCGCAACCGGAATTTCATATCGGCCAAACCGCCCATGACTTTACCCAAAGCTTTTGTGCTGAACGGGTCATCATCACTCGATCCGAACGAGTTGATGGCACACCGACCGTGCGCTCACGTTGGTTACGCCGACTGGAAAATCGCCTGTCCGGCACCAATCTGGCACGTGATTTTACAGGCTATAATAACTGGCTGTCCATGCAGGCCGCCCTTGATTATGTGGCAAAAATTCAGGCCGTTGCCCCGCCTGCACCACGCCCGCCCCTGTCAGCACGCCCGCGTCACATGTATGTCACCCGCGTTGAAACATGGATGCGCGACCCTTATGCGATCTATGCCCGTAACATACTGAATCTAAAAGCACTTGATGCCATTGATGCAGACCCTGGTGCAGCAGATTATGGTAATATCATACACGAAATATTAGAAAAATTTATCATTAACTTTCCAAAAGAGCTGCCTGACCAAGCCGCAAGCTTGTTGCGCGAGATGGGGCGCGAGGTCTTTGGCTCTGAACTAGATAACCCCGGCATTTGGGCCTTTTGGTGGCCACGATTTGAGCGCATCTGTGATTGGTTCATTGAGCAGGAAGAAAGCCGGCGCGCCCTTGTTGCCAAAAGCTTCTGCGAGATCGAAGGTTCCCTAACCTTTGAAACATTGGGCGGGCCGTTCACCATTGCAGCCAAGGCCGACCGTATGGACCTTTATAAAGATGGCGAACTGGCAATCATTGATTATAAAACAGGTGTGCCCCCAAGCCAACGCGAAGTCGAAGCCGGCTTTGCCCCGCAACTGCCGCTCGAAGCCGCCATTGCCATGGCTGGCGGATTTGCAGAATTCGGCCCGCGCGATATCAAGGAACTGGAATTTTGGCGTTTGCGCGGGGCCAACCCGGCAGGCGAGATTAAACCCGTCACCAACAATCCGGCCCAAACCGCTGCCGATGCCTTAAAAGGGCTGCAAGGTCTCGTATCAGCTTATGACCGGATCGAAGCCGCCTATGGGTCACGCCCCAACCCGGAAAATGCGCCGAAATATTCTGATTACGAACATCTCGCCCGGGTGAAAGAATGGTCCGTCGCAGGTGGGGAAGGTGAAGAATGATGCCTGTTCTCTTTACGTCATTCCCGCGAAAGCGGGAATCCAGCACTTCCTTTGCATCCATCTGGATTCCCAATCAAGTTGGGAATGACGGTATTGAGGAACGCCTATGACCCAGTTCATTGACCCTAATATCGTCCAGCGTCAAGCCTCAGACCCCAAAGCATCCGTCTGGGTAGCCGCCAATGCAGGGACGGGCAAAACCAAGGTTCTGACTGATCGGGTGCTGTCGCTTATGGTGACGGGCACAAAACCGCATCATATCCTTTGCCTCACCTTCACCAAGGCCGCTGCGGCTGAAATGGCGAACCGGATTGCCGATCAGTTGGGCAAATGGTCGATCATGTCTGATGAGGACCTCAAGGCGACCTTGCATGACTTATTGACCCGCCCAGCCAATGAAGAAGAGTTCACACTGGCACGGCAATTGTTTGCCCATGTGCTCGATACCCCCGGTGGCCTGCAAATCCAGACCATTCACGCCTTTTGTCAATCCCTGTTGCGCCGCTTCCCGCTGGAAGCCGGACTGGCCCCGCATTTTCAGGTCATGGATGAACGAAATGCGGCAGAATTGCTCAAAAAAGCCCAAGACGAAATCCTCATGGATGCGCGTTTGGGCCGCACACCAGAACTTTACGAGGCTTTGCGCGCCGTCACCCAACATATTCATGAAACCGCCTTTCCTGAATTAATGGGGGCTTTGGCTTCTGATCGTGGTCGCCTGCGCCGGGTGTTAGAGATCCATGGCGGTGTGCGCAAACTGGTCGCCCGACTGGCCGAACTGATGGACCTGACGCCGACTGATACACCCGAGCGCATTGTGGAACGAGCCTGCGAACAAGACAGCTTTGATGCCTTGGGCCTGCGCATCGCCATGGATGCCTTACTGGCCGGGTCCAAAACCGATCAGGCACGCGGGGACCTGTTGGCTGCATGGCTTGGCGCGACACAGGCTGAACGCCCAGCCCTGTTTAACGAATATAAGAATGCGTTTCTCACAGGTAGTGGTGAAATTCGCAAAACTCTGATTACCAAAACAGCCGCCGCCCAAAGCCCCGGTGCCATTGATGTCTTAAGCGTTGAGGCGGAGCGCATGTTGCGCATGACCACGAAAATCCGTGCCGCTGTGACCTTGCAAACCACCAACGGCCTGTTGCGCATCGGCAAATGCCTACTGGATTCTTACGAAAAATATAAACAAGGCAGCGCCACCCTTGATTATGACGATTTGATTTTGAAAACTCGCGACCTGCTCACCCGCGAGACCGTACCTTGGGTGCTTTATAAACTGGATGGCGGGATTGAACATGTCTTGGTCGATGAGGCTCAAGACACCAACCCGGATCAATGGCGCGTGATCGAAGCCCTGACCCAGGAATTTTTCGCAGGTGTGGGTACTCATGAGGACGAAAACCCCCGCACCATCTTTGCCGTGGGCGATGTCAAACAATCCATCTACAGCTTCCAAGGGGCTGACCCGGCAGAATTTGAACGCATGAAACATCATTTCGCCGCCCATGTGCCTCAATCCCTGCATGACTGGCGCGAAGTCCCCATGACCATGTCGTTTCGCTCCACCCGCGCAGTCTTGCAATGTGTTGATGCGGTCTTTTCGGACCCCACCATTGCCCAAGGGGTCGAGATTGATGACGTTATCCACCATGATGCCTGGCGGGCAAAAGACGGCGGGCTGGTGGAACTCTGGCCCCCGGTTGTACCCAGCGCTGCGGCCCCTGCCACCCCATGGAAGCCCCCGGTCGAACGCATTCAGGCCGATAGTCCGCGTGCGCGTCTGGCCCAAATGATTGCCCGGCGCATCCAGCATATGGTACTGAGCCAGGAAAAGCTGGAAGCCAAAGGCCGCCCCATTGAGCCCGGTGACATAATGGTGCTGGTGCGCCGTCGCAGTGGTTTTGTCGAAGAATTGGTGCGCTCCCTTAAAGAGCTGAATATCGCAGTTGCCGGGGTTGACCGGATGGTCTTGAGCGAGCAAATCGCGGTTATGGATTTGGTGGCCTTGGGCCGATTCTTGCTACAACCCGAAGATGACCTGCAACTGGCTTGTGTGCTCAAAGGCCCCTTGATCGGTTTTAGTGACGAAGACCTGTTTGATCTCGCCCATAAACGCAAAGGTAGCCTGTGGTCCATCCTGCGCGATAAAGCCAACAGCGACCTACATTATCTAACCGCCTGTAATTTCCTCAAAGACCTGATGGCACGCACCGATTATGTGCGCCCGTTTGAGCTGTTCACCTATGTGCTCTCAGCCCTTGAGGGGCGCAAAAAATTGATCTCACGCTTGGGCGTGGAGGCTGATGATCCCATCAATGAATTTCTTGATCTCGCCCTTCAATATGAACGCAGTCACGCCCCTTCGCTGGAAGGATTTTTAGCGTGGCTTGATACCGGGGAAACCGAGGTCAAACGGGATTTGGAACAAGCCAGCCAAAATGCTGTGCGGGTGATGACTGTTCATGGGGCCAAAGGTCTTCAGGCCCCCATCGTCTTTATGCCTGATACCTTGCAAGCCCCCTCAAAAGGGGCCAAACTCTTCTGGCCCCATGATCCAGAAACCAGCGAAGAACTGTTTATCTGGCCGCCAAAATCTGAATTTATGGAAGACCTGTCAAAGGCGGAAAAAGACAGATTGGCACAAAAACAGGACGAAGAATACCGCCGCCTTCTTTATGTGGCGCTCACACGAGCCGAAGATCGCCTTTATGTCTGTGGCTGGGAAACCAAACGTACAGCGCCCGCGCACTGCTGGTATAATCTGATTAAAAATGGATTGGCCCGTGTGGGGGAAGAAGTCGATGATATTTTCATCAATCAATCGGAAGAAGTCAGCGAAACAACCGTCTTGCGCTTGAAATGTGCCCAAGAAGAGGAAGCAACCGTTGAAGCCAGCCCGGAAAAACTGGACGTTGTGGTCCCCACCCTGCCTGACTGGGCCAAATCCATGCCCGGACGAGAACCCAGTCCCCCGCGCCCCCTGGCCCCGTCTTGCCCAGCTGAACCAGAACCGGCCACCCGATCACCACTGGGCAGCGATCATGGGTATCGTTTCAAACGCGGAAACATCATCCATGCCTTGTTACAAACCCTGCCGGAACTGCCCATGAGTGAGCGTGAAGAGGCGGCACGCAGCTACCTTTCAAGCCCCGCCCATGACTTAAGCGAAACCCAGCAAGAAGAAATCACTGCTGAAACACTGCGGGTGCTTCATGATGAAGAATTTGCAGCCGTCTTTGCACCGGGCTCTCAGGCCGAGGTTCCCATCGTAGGCGAAGTCAATGGCCGGGTCATTTCCGCCCAAGTCGACCGTTTGTTGGTCAAATCAGACGAAATTGTCATTATCGACTATAAAACCAACCGCCCACCACCACGCACGGTGAAAAAAGTCCCGACCCTCTATATCAACCAAATGAAAGCCTATCGTCAGGCTTTGGAACTGATCTACCCGGACAAACCTGTGCGCTGTGTGCTGTTGTGGACAGACACCCCCAAACTGATGGAAATCCCGCCAACAATGTTGGAATAATTTTTTTATTGTAGGTGCACATCTTGACGCACGTCCCCCATGACCTTAAATTCAACGGACGTAATTTTTCGCCTTCTCCAAACAGGATAAGACAATGACTAAAAAGATCACTGACGATAGCTTTGATGCTGACGTTGTAAATTCCGATACTCCCGTTCTGGTAGACTTCTGGGCAGAATGGTGTGGTCCGTGTAAACAGATTGCTCCGGCTCTGGACGAACTGTCTGAAGAGTACAGCGGTAAAATGACTATCGCCAAACTGAACATTGATGAAAACCCAGGCACACCATCCAAATTTGGCGTGCGTGGCATTCCAACGCTGTTGTTGTTTAAAAACGGCGAAGTTCTGGCAAAGAAAGTTGGTGCCCTGCCGAAAGCCAAACTGCAAGAATGGATTGAAGAATCCCTGTAAGATTAGGCTTGCTCCAATCATAAAAAAAACCGCTGAGCCAGAAGTTCAGCGGTTTTTTTGTTTCTACAGCTCTTAAGCTTTCAATTTATAGCCTGTCTTGAACATGCGATAGCTCAACACCCAAAGGACCGTATTCACCCCGGCCATGACCAGCATTCCCGTAACAATATCACTATCGGCCTGACCGATAAAACCTGCACGAAAACCATCAATCATATAGAAAAACGGGTTGATACTTGCCAAAAACTTGCCAACTTCCGGCAAACGTTCAATGGAATAAAAAGTCCCCGACAAGAAAGACAAAGGGGTCACAATAAAATTGGTTACAGCTGCCATATGATCAAATTTCTCAGACCAGATGCCCCCGACCACACCAAACAGCGACAGCATCAAGGCCCCCATAAAGGCGTGATACAGCACAAGGCCGATATTATCCACCCCCATCGGCACAAAGAAACTCATCACTGTAACGATCACCAGACCAATCAGAAGCCCGCGTGTTGTGCCCCCCATGGCAAAAGCAAATGTCAGTTCATGGGCATTAAGTGGTGGCATCAAGGTATCCACAATATTACCCTGCACCTTTGAGATCACCAATGAGCTGGAGGTATTGGCAAAGGCATTTTGCGTAATCGCCATCATCACCAGCCCCGGTGCGAGAAATTCCAGAAACGGCACAGAACCGATCTGTTCCACCGCCCGGCCCAAAGCGAGGGAAAATACAGCAAAAAACAACAAGGTTGTTACCAGCGGGGCCACCAAGGTCTGGGTATAGACTTTCAAGAAACGACGTACTTCACGGGAATAAAGGGTCCACAGGCCCAACCAATTGCCCGCATGGGGATTGACTTCAATCGGAGTCATAAGAGATTCTCTTTTTTGAATTTCAAGGTTATGTTCCTTGTAACAGGCAAAGCCCATTTGGTTAAGTGAGATATGTCACAAGATAAAAAAATTCCAAAACCCGTCACAGCACAGTCCCTGCGCAATGCTGCGCTGAGATATCTCGATCGTTTTGCCACATCACGTGAAAACCTGCGTCAGGTTCTGATGCGCCGGGTGCAGAAATCCCATTACCATCACAACACGTCTCTTGAAGAAGCCTCTCAATGGATTGAAGACCTGCTGGACAAATTGCAAGACGCCAAATTTGTCGATGACCTGCGCTATGCAGAAGGGCGTGCAGGCGCATTACATCGCAAAGGCACCTCACAACGCGTTATCCGTATGAAGTTGAAAGAAAAAGGCATCCGTGAGGAGGATATCAATCAGGCCCTTGATGCATTGCGCGAAGAAACCGACAGCCCCAATCTGGAACGCGACGCGGCCATCGCCCTGGCAAAGCGACGACGCCTTGGGCCGTGGCGATTGCCGGAAAAGCGCAAGGCCATGCGTGACAAGGATCTGGCAGCTCTTGCCCGTGCCGGTTTTTCCTATGACCTTGCCCAAGATATTATCAATGCCAGCACCGTAGAAGAACTGGAAAAATTCACAAACAACTAAAACACTTATATAGCCATTACGCCTGACACAGTTTACTCTATTTAAAAAGAGATACTGTGTCAGGCAACACATGAGTGAAACAACACAACGCACAGAATTTGAACCCAAAATGCTCCGGCGGCTTCAACGCCTGATCACATGGACGCGTTATGTCTTGTTATGGGAACAGCTTTGGCCCCGGCTTTGGCCGTTCTTAATTATTTCCAGTCTCAGTATTCTTCTGGTTTTATTTGACCTGCTGCCCAAATTAAATGCCACGCTTCACCTTTTGGTCTTAGGGGTGCTTTTTTCACTATGGGCCGGCTGTCTCTATCTGGCCTTTCGCAATCTGAAACACCCGACCTCCAAGCAAGCATTGCTGCGCCTTGAACAAGACAGTGGGTTTACAAACCAGCCCCTGATGACCCTAATGGATCGCCCCAGCGCAGCCAGCACTTCCAAAGTGTCCCAGACCCTGTGGGTCTATCATCAAGACCGCATGGCCGCTGCAATGGAAAATATCCAAAGGCCCTGGCCACGCTCTTATCTGGAACACCGTGATCCCTATTCCCTGCGGGCCGGACTTGTTTTATTGCTGCTTTTGGGGGGAATTGAAGCCCGTTTTGACTGGAATGAACGACTGGCCCGCGCCTTTGACCCGGCATTTGGCTTATCGGGTCCGGGCCATTGGACCATACAAGCCTGGATCACCCCGCCTGCCCATACCGGTGCCAATTCCACCTATCTAAACGCCAAGGCAGACACAGAAGAGACCACAACAGGTCCGGTAGTCTCCATCATTCAAAACAGCGATATTTTAATCCGTCTGGAAGGTTGGTCTTCCCACGAAGGAGTTTCTCTTCAATTTGGCCCGTTTGAAGACCAGTTCACCCCTCTGGGCAAAGGAGCGTTTTCACTGGAAAACCGTCTGGAACAAGGTGAAGAGCTTATTGTACGCCATGATGACAAGATTCTATATCGCTGGCCTGTTCATCTTCAAGGGGACCTGCCCCCAAAAATCACCGTCTCAGGAAAACCGCGCACAGGTTTTCGCGGGCACCTGCAACTAAGGTTTGAAGCCACAGATGATTTCGGCTTGAAAGAAGCCCGCCTTGAAATCCAGAACCCTGCGGATTCCACATCCCCTAATATTACCATCAAAAACCTTCTTCAAGGCATGGAGAGTAAAGGACAATTTAGCCATAACCTGGCCGCACACCCCTGGGCAGGACAAGCTGTTATCATGACCCCAATGGTGCAGGATAATCTGGGACAAGTGGCGCAGGGTCACGCCCTTGAAACTATCCTGCCTGAGCGCAAATTCACCCATCCGGTTGCGATTCGCCTGATTGATATTCGCAAGGAACTCTACACGCCCACAGCCCATGAACGGGCCTTTAGCAATTTACGCCTGATGCGTCTGCTGGATACACCACAGGATTTTAACGGATCACTTGCCATCTACTTTGCCTTGAAAGTTGCAGCCGACCGTCTTAACGCCCCTGACGGTCATCAAGAAGTTGCAACCGTTCAATCCATTTTATGGGAAAGCGCCATACATTTAGAAGAAGGATCAGGGGGAAGCGCACGTAATCAGCTTGAGTTTATGTCCCGGCAAATGAGTGAAATGCTGCGTTCTTCAAACGACAAAGCCGCCATGGAAGCCCTGTTTGAACAAATGCGTAAAAGCCTTGATCATTACCTGCAACAAATGATGAAATCTGGCAATGCCATACAAGGGTTTGAAGAGGCATTGGGACAAGAACAGGTCAATATGGTCGGACGTGACCAATTACAGGATATGCTCAACAAAGCCCGTGAATTGATGCGCCAAGGTAACATTAAAGCCGCCCAGGCAGTGATGGATCAATTCCAGTCCATCTTGTCCCGTTTGGCCATGCAGCAAAAGATTGATCCCAAACAGGCGGCAAAGGCCCGTCATATTCTGGAAAAACTGCGTGAAATCAAAACCGGGCAGCAGAACCTGCTTGATCAAACCTTTCAACGCAGCCGCAATGAAGACAGTCCCTCTCTCAAATCAACCAAGCAGGCCATTATCGAAGCAGCAGAACAAAAACGTTTGTTGAAGATGCTACGTGAAGAAATGAACAAACTGCGCGAAATGAAGGTTAAAGCTCCCAAACCACTTGGTCAGGCAGCAAAAGATATGGGGCACTCTTATACGGCATTGGAAAAGGGGCAGGACGAAGCGTCTATTCAGGCACAAATGCGGGTGCTGGAACAGTTGGAAGACGGCCTGAAAAACAGTGCTCAATCCTTGGCCCGGAAAATGGGCATACAACCCATGCCGCAAACCTTACCCGGCCATGACCCCTTAGGCCGTGGGCGCAGTGGACCCATTCAGACACAAGGCACAAATGTCGTCCCTACAGAACGCGAAATGCATCAATCAAGGGAGATTTTGCAGGAATTATACCGTCGGGCCGGACAAAAAAGTCGACCTGAACAGGAATTACAATATATTGATCGCCTGTTAGACCGTTTTTAAATAAAAGAGACTTTCAATGAAGGACCGTTCTGCCCGTTTATCCGCTTTACGCCGCGAAATGGCTATCTTTGGCATGGATGGCTTTATCATCCCGCGCAGCGATGAACATCAGGGAGAATACGTTGCCCCCTGTTCTGAACGGCTCGCCTGGCTCACAGGTTTTAGCGGTTCGGCCGGATTTGCCATTGTCTTAACAGAAAAAGCCGCCATTTTCGTTGATGGACGCTATACCCTTCAGGTGACAAAAGAAGTCGATGGACAGAATTTTGACTATCGCCATGTGACAGATGAACCTGCCTCAGACTGGTTGGAAAACCAGTTGGGCGAAGGTATGACATTGTCCTATGACCCGTGGCTACATACTGGGCCAAGCCTGCATCGTTTAAAAGCAGCCTGCGAAAAAGCTGGGGCAAAACTGGTGGCAGCCCCACATAATTTTATTGATGCCATTTGGGCGGACCGCCCGTCCCCTCCCTTAAACCCGGTCTATCCCCACCCCCTGTCATATGCTGGGCTCTGCCACGGTGAAAAACTTTCGCAACTGGCCGATCAATTGCGCTCTAAAGGGCAGGATGCGGTGGTGTTAAGCCTGCCTGATTCCATCGCCTGGTTATTTAATATTCGGGGCGGCGATATCCCCTGCACCCCCGTTCCCCTTTGTTTTGCCCTGATCCATGCTGATGGCAGCGCCATCCTGTTTTTAGATCATCGTAAAGCCGACGAAACCTTGCGCAATCATTTGGGCGAACGCATTAAAATTTACGACCCCGATGATCTGGGGACAGAACTGGACCAGTTAAAAGGACTAAAAGTACGTCTTGATGGGGCAACAGCGCCGAAATGGCTCCATGATCGTCTGAAAAAAGCCAAGGCCGAAGTCATCCTGGGCGATGATCCCACCATTTTACCCAAAGCCTGTAAGAATGCTTGCGAAGTCAAAGGGATGCAAAATGCCCATCGTCGTGATGGGGCCGTGATGGTGCGTTTTTTATACTGGTTGTCCCAGCAACCCTATGGTGACACCCTTACTGAAATGGCCGTATCAGACAAGATTGATGGTTTGCGTAGCGAAGATGACCTGTTTCATGACCTGAGTTTCCCGACCATTTCCGGGGCCGGAGAAAATGGGGCGATTGTGCATTATCGTGTCAGTCCGCAAAGTTCTATCCCTTTACCTGCAAATGGACTTTATCTGGTCGATAGCGGGGCGCAATATCGTGACGGCACCACCGACATCACCCGCACAATTGTGCGCGGAAAAGCAACCCCTGAAATGAAAGATCGCTTTACCCGTGTGCTGAAAGGTCATATTGCGCTTTCTTCAACGCGCTTCCCCAAAGGGACCACGGGGTCACAGCTGGATGTACTGGCGCGTCATGCCCTGTGGCAGGGGGGGCTGGATTATGACCATGGTACAGGCCATGGGGTGGGCAGTTTCCTCAATGTTCATGAGGGGCCGCAACGCATTTCAAAAGCCTATAGCAAAACAGCCTTGCAACCCGGCATGGTGATTTCAAACGAGCCGGGATATTACAAGGCGGGGGAATATGGCATCCGTTTAGAAAATCTCATTTGTGTGCACGAGTCTGAAAAAGGCGAGCGCGAGATGTTTGAATTTCACCCCTTGACCCTGTGTCCGTTTGATCGCAATGGTATTGAAGTCACCCTACTCAATGAGCAAGAACTCGACTGGCTGAACACCTATCACCAGCAGGTATGTGACGAGCTGACACCTTTGCTGGAAAAGGACGAAGCAGCATGGTTAGCTGAGATGACACAACCTTTATAAAACTAGAATCAAGCCGAGCATGACGTATTATTGTGTAATCGTTTGAACCAGATTCTGTGCCTGACAATATTTGGCCAGCAGGCTTGCGGTTTCATCCAGATAAGCCTGTAATCCCTCACCTTCACCAAAATAGATCAAAACCATAATGATCTGGTGATTGCCTGGCGTGATCATGGTGCGTTCGCTGTCACTGGTTGGACAACCAAAGGGGCCGAGTTCATCACAAAAAACCGGAAGCCCTTCCAAATTCAGATCCCCCCGGCCAATGCCTTTATAGCTTTCGCCTTCACCGGCACGGCGAAAACTCACATCGCCTTGAATTTTTTCACTGATATACGTGCCGATAGAAATACCGGATTTAATAGAAATCAGGTTGTTCACATCGACCACGTTATTCACATGATAGATCCCTTTACCCGATAAAATACGACGCGTCAGGGCTTCTGCTGCCGGACGATAGCGGGCCGGGTCTTTACCCAAAGCTTTATAGGCTTTGCGCGTTGCCATAATTTGCGGGTCAGTTGACGCAGGCTGGCCGTTAAAATCTGCAATTCGACACTCTGCAGTTTCTTCCAGCTGTTGCAACAGCTCAGCTGAGGCATCTTCAATCACCACATCAGCCTGAATGATCCCCAGACGAACCTTAAGATCACGGTTGGCAAAATCACAAGACAGGGAAATATTCATTAGGGTCAGGACCTCTTAATTTATTGCGTTTGGTTTGTAAAAAATGTCGCAAGGCAAGGAAATGACTTGCAGGAAGAGTATTCTCTTTCAAAAGTTATTGACGTGGCCTTTGCGTCATTTTCTACAAATCCCGAAGGGACGGGCTAAAAATAAAGGTGGCTCGCGTTATAAAACTCTTGCAGTGAATAGCACTGCGACGAATTTAATGCCTAATCCACCTTTATTTTTAGCTCCGCCAAACTCAGTAAATTAAGAGGTCCTGACCCTAGGCCGCTTTCGGTTTAGTAAACACTTTTTGCAGCTTATCGACCAGCCAAGCACTTTTCAAGCTGGCAACAGCAACAATAGTCACAAGGGCACCAACAATCTGCATAGGGTTGAGAGTTTCCCCCAAAATCGCCCAGGCAGCCAAAACCGTTATAATCGGACCGGACAAGGTAATCAGACTGGCCTGGGTTGCCCCGCAGCGCTTAATTCCTTCAAATAACATGAAAAATGGCAAAACCGTACAGGCCGTGGCAATAATCACCCCCCATAAGATACCATCTGTTGGAAACGAAACCCCTTCTGCCCCTGCCGTCAAAGGGATCACCAATAACATAATGCCCAATGTGACAGTTCCCGAAGCCGCTGTAAAACGCACAGAGCCCAAGGATTTCATAATCTCCTGACTGGAAATCAAATAAACGGCATAGGTAAAGGCAGACCCCAGCGCCCAACTGGCCCCCGCCCAGTCAAACCCTTGTAACGATGCCAGACCATCAGGCAACATCACCATAGCGATCCCGAAATAAGTGGCAAAAAACACGCACCATTGATGCAGGCTTGGCGGTTTTCTCATCAACACTGCGTTGATTAACATCACCATCATGGGAAAGGTAAACAGGATCAGGCGCGATACGCTGACCCCCACTTTTGCAACAGCGGTAAAATCACAATAGGTGGCAAAGAAAAACATCAATCCGGCAAAGCTACAAGCTTTCCATTGCGCCCTCGTCAATGGGGCGGATTTGCGTGCCAAGAAATAAACCCCAACCCAAAATAAGGGGGCCGCAATACCAAAACGCATCAACAAAACCGCATCAACAGACATACCGGCCAGATAGGCAAATTTGGCAAACACCCCTTTAAAGGCAAGAGCGATGGTTGCCAGTGTGACAAAAACAATCGCGCTCATATCTGTCTGTTGGTTGGGCATGGCTTTTTTTCCGTTTGATTGATGACTATGGTGATATCTCAGTCCGTGACATAAGCCAATTTCAATATTATTCTAAAAGATATTACTTTTTGTTATATCTGGTACAAAATGGACCTTAAACAACTGCGCAGTTTTTTACATGTGGCTGAAACAGGCTCGCTATCCAAAGCGGCCAAACGGCTTAATGTGACCCAACCGGCATTAAGCCGCCAAATCCGCTTGCTTGAAGAAGATGCGGGTGCCCCGTTGTTTATTCGCACAGGACGTGGTGTGCTTTTAAGTGAGGCCGGACAGATGTTGCAAGCCCGCGCCCGTGTGTTAAATGAAGAGATGGAACGGCTTAAAATGGACCTGACGGCTTTTGCCGGAACCGTACGCGGACAGGTTCGCCTTGGCCTGCCGCCCAGCGTTGGCTTGGTACTCGCAGGTCCGGTGATTGAAAAATTTCGCCAACAATACCCCCATGTTCATTTGAAAGTCACCCAGTTGCTCAGTGGTGCCTTGCAAGATGCCTTGTTGGAAGGACGCATGGATTTAGGGGTCCTGTTTGAAGGTAATGTCAGCCCACACCTTCATAGTGAGCCCCTGTGGGCCGAACAGCTTTATTTCATCACCACGCCCGCCAAACCCTGGACCCAGCGCACAGAAATCTCTTTATCAGAATGTCTGGACCAACCTTTTATTCTGCCGGGAACCAAACATGGTTTGCGCGATTTACTGGATAAAGAAGCAGCCAAACTGGATCGCACCTTGAATGTGGTGGTCGAGGCCGAATCCCTTGCAATCCAGACAGAACTGGTCTGTCGGGGCTTAGGTTCAACCATCCTGTCCTATGAAGCCTCTAAATCCCACGTAGAAGCTGGACGCTTGATTGCCTTACCGTTACGTGAGCCACGTGTAGAACGGGTCTCTACTTTGGTCTGGTCAAAAGATTATCCCCTGACCCGCGCCGCGCAAGCAATGGCTGAGGTCATTAAAGATCAGGTGAAGTAAAACGAATCCAGGCTTCAATCATATTGCGTGCAATGCTATCGCGACTGGGCAGGAATTTGCCCTGATCACTAAAATTCAGCAGGTCATCGCGGGTAAACCATTGGGCATCGCTGAGTTCTTCATCCTGAATGGAAATATCGTAATTTTCACATTTGGCATAAAAACCAATCATCAGCGACGTTGGAAAGGGCCAGGGCTGCGATCCCGCATAAGTGACGTCACTGACCTTGATACTGGTTTCTTCCAAAACTTCACGGCGCACAGCCTGTTCCAAAGTTTCACCGGGCTCAACGAATCCAGCCAGTGTGGAATACATGCCGTCCTTAAGGTGATGATTATGGGCAAGCAGGCAATTTTCCCCGTCATGAACCAGCATAATCACCGCTGGGTCTGTACGCGGAAAATGTTCCAGATTGCATTCAGGATTGGTACAGCGACGAAGATGGCCGCCCTGAGCCATGATGGTTGGATGGGCACAACTGCCACAAAAACGGTGGCGTTGATGCCAAAACATCAAGGCTCGGCCATAAGCAAATTGCGACGCCTGTTCTTTTTGCAAAATCGGGCCTGCACGGCGTAAATCCTCAAAAAACAAATCATCATCAAGATTTTGCAGGATGAGCATTTCAGTCTTTTGTGACAGATCAATCACAAATAAATGGTTGTCCCCATCCCCGCCAAGATAGGCCCAAGGGTTTTCTTCTAGAAAAGGAGCAGCTTCTTCATATGACAGCATATGGGGTAAATTCTGTGTTTCTGTCTTTTTAAATAAATTTTTACTTTGATGCAGAAGAATAAAACATGAAGAAGGCTGTTTGATTTGCTTGGCCAACCATTGGTCATCGCTACGCAGGTGAGCATGGCGATTCAGATTAGGGGTTGCATAGAAGAGATCGTCTGATGCAATAAACATTGTGTATGTTACCTTTTCTGCAAGAAATCATTGCCGTTTCCAAGAGGCAACGATAAAGTAGCCACCAAAGTTAACCTACGGCCCGATGAAGGTCTGTACAAGGGATTAAGGTAAGTAAAATGAAAGTTCGTTATGGATTGGCAATTTTGGCTGCACTCGGCTTAACTGCCTGTGCTGAACGTGACATCTCTTACGAAAAATCCTTTATTACCGACTTTGGCAGCTATCAGCCGACACAATATGTGAATACAGACGCGCTCGATAAAACTGCGTGGAATGAAACCCGTCAGATTACCCTGACTGTGCGTCAAAACGAATTTTCCCCCATGGTTGTCCGCCTGAAAAAGGATGTTCCCTATACCATCCGTGTGGTGAATCAGGATAAAAACACGGTTTCTTTTGACGCCAGTGACCTGTTTGAAAATTCTGCTGTAGCAGAATTAAGCGAAGCTGCGAGCTATCCGGCACGCAGCAAACCATTATTGAAATCTTTCGTGGTGCCCTCTAACGGCGAACGTATGGTGAAATTGGTTCCCGTTCTGGAAGGACGTTATGAATTTGAAGATAACGCGCCGGGACTTTTCCTGCTTGATCTGGTCTTTTCCCCCTGGAGTCGGGGTGCGACCAAAGGCACAAGCGGTGTCTTTATTGTCGAATAAGCCGTTATCCACCCAGTGATTTCTTCACTTTCTGCCAAAGCCCCTGCTTTTTTGCCGGGGCTTTTTTCTTTTTCTTGGGCACAGGACCACCTGTGGGGCGAATTTTACGCCCTGATGACTTCACCACATTGGGGTTGGTGTAGGAAAACAACACCTTAAACCCACCCCCGCTGACATCGTAATAGACAATCTTTTCAATGGTAGGGATGATCTTGCAGCGTTGTTTGGCATCCTCTTCGGCAGCGGCCTTACAGTCAATGTCATTGGACATGACCATCTGGCCTTCTTCAATTTTCTGGCCGGGTTTGCAGATATAGATTTCAACAGCGTCCGTCATTTTCTCGTCCAATCTTACTTTCGTCTTATTATTTTTGCGTTTTTTCTTGAAGTCAACGCCTTCACAGGGTAAAAGCCGCCCTTGAGAGGTTGGTATGGACGGACTCCTCGCCAACCCGGTCAGGTCCGGAAGGAAGCAGCCGTAACGAGTTCTTTGTTCGGGTCGTATTCAACCTCTCACCTAAAAGCCCTTGTGTGGAAACACCAAGGGCTTTTTGCTTATCTCGTCGTCCTCACGAATGCGGGGATCTTTTTCCTGATTGATAAAGATTCCCAATCAAGTTGGGAATGGTATTATTGTTATAAATAATAAGCGTAATACAGCAGGAACCCGCCAAGGCCAAGGCGGTAAATAAAGAAGGGGGTGAAAGACGCCCGCTTAAGCCAGGCCATCATAACCGCAATGGCAATAAAGGCTGAGACAAAAGCCAGTCCCGCAGCCGTCATTGCATCATTGGTCAGCTGCATATTGCCGCTTTCATAAAGCTCCAGCCCCTTAAGCGTACCAGCGCCCAAAATGGCAGGGATGGACAACAACATGGAAAAACGCGCCGCATCCAAACGTTCATAGCCCAAAAAACGCGCTGCCGTCATGGTGATGCCGGAACGTGATGTGCCGGGGATCAGGGCAAGACATTGTGCCAGGCCAATCAAAATTGCATCCACAATCCCGGTATGTTCCACCCGGCGAATGGTCAGGCCCATTTTATCGGCCATATACAACAGAAAGCCGAATCCCAACGTTGTCCAGCCGATCACTTCAACGGTACGAAATTCCGGCCCAATATATTTATTCAGGAAATACCCCGCCGCAATAACCGGGATCGTGCCAATAACCACCATGGCCGACAAACGCGCACCGGGGTCTTTCTTGCCTTTGGTAAAACGCAACAAGCCACGGATCATATACCAGATGTCGCGCCAAAAATAGATCAGCACAGCTCCAAGGGTTCCAACATGGACGGCAACATCCATCAAAAGCCCCTGATCTTCCCAACCACCAAAAATCGGCACCAGGACAAGATGCCCAGATGAACTGATCGGCAAAAATTCTGTTATGCCCTGAACAAGTGCCAGAACCAGGATATGGAGTTCAGTCACGTTATTTCCCCGTTAGAGAGATTTTCTTATTAAATTTCTGATTTATATAGCACGTTCGGATTCGAGGCCCAAAACCAAAATATAGTACCATTTTGGTACGAATTTCAGAAAAAACAGATTTTCAGGTCCCGCGCTAACGGCCTTTAAACAAGGTAATTTTCGTCACATAGGACAGCTTAACTGACCTATGTGTACATTTTTCCTTGAAATCTGCGCAAAAATCGCGCATATCAACCATCCGGCTTTGCCCCTGCGGTTCAGCGGGCATGTGCTTGCGCGTAAGGTTATAGCGCAAACCGAGGAAAACACACTCTATTATAAAGAGGAATTGGAGAGAGATATGGCTGAAAAAATGATGCAGTTCGTCAAAGTCGGGCAGGATTATCCCGAAAAACGTTCTGCTGAAGACCGCAAAAAAGATTTCAATGAAATTTATGCGCGCTTCTCCATTGAAAAAGCCCAAGAACAAGCCTCACGCTGTGAACAATGTGGCATCCCGTACTGCTCTGTTGCCTGTCCGGTAAACAACAACATTCCTGACTGGCTGCGCCTTGTGGCTGCGGGCCGTCTGGAAGATGCTTATCATGTCTCTCAGGAAACCAACACTCTTCCTGAAATCTGTGGCCGTATCTGCCCGCAAGACCGTCTGTGTGAAGGTCTGTGTGTTCTGGAACAGTCCGACCACAATGCCGTGACCATCGGTTCTATTGAAAAATTCATTACAGACAACGCATGGGAGCAAGGCTGGGTGAAGCCGGCTCAGCCCCTTAAAGAATTGGGTCAAAGCGTTGGCATCATCGGGGCAGGCCCCGCTGGTATGGCTGCAGCAGACCGTTTGCGTCGCAAAGGCTACGAAGTTCATGTTTATGACCGTTATGACCGTGTTGGTGGCCTGCTGACTTATGGTATTCCGGGCTTCAAACTGGAAAAAGACGTTGTTGAACGCCGTGCAAAACTTCTCGAAGAAGGTGGCGTAACGTTCCACATGAACTTCGAAGTGGGCCGTGATGCGAAACTGGCTGAACTGCGTGACAAACATGATGCGGTTATGATCTGCGTGGGTGTTTATGCAGGTCGTAAACTGGATGCACCAGGTTCTGATCTGGAAAATATCTTCCCGGCTATGTATTTCCTGACAGCCTCAAACAAGAAAAGCTTCGGTGATGCGGTTGAGGAATTCGACAATGGTACATTGAATGCAGAAGGCAAAAACATTGTAGTCATCGGTGGGGGTGACACGGCTATGGACTGTGTGCGCACATCCATCCGCCAGGGTGCCAAGTCTGTGACATGTATGTATCGTCGTGACCGTGCTAATATGCCGGGTTCCCAGCGCGAAGTCGAAAACGCTGAAAATGAAGGCGTGGATTTCCAATGGCTGTCTGCCCCGAAATCTTTCAAAGGTTTGGGCAAGGTTCAAAAAGTTGAAGCTGTTTCCATGCATTTGGGCGTGGCGGACGGTTCTGGTCGTCAAAGCGTCAAAGAAATCGAAGGGTCCGAATTTGATATTGACGCCGACATCGTGATTGAAGCTCTTGGCTTTGAACCAGAAAATATCCCCACATTGTTTGGCGAACCGGAACTGGCTGTGAGCCGCTGGGGCACGCTGGAAGTTGATAGCGACACATGGATGACAAGTCTAGACGGCGTTTTTGCCTCTGGTGATATCGAGCGCGGTGCGTCACTGGTTGTCAGCTGTATTAAAGATGCCCGTGATGCATCCGATGCCATCCACCAATATCTTCGCGCGAAAACACGCGCCGGCGCTGCGGCCGAATAAGGAGCATGAGTAGAAAAATGACTAATAAGTACGTATCCGATTATAAACAAGCCGCCCAGTTCCTTGCTGAAAATGGCATGTATGACCCGGCTTTTGAAACAGCCAACTGTGGTGTCGGTCTGGTGGCCTCTTTAGATGGCAAACCCAACCGTGAAGTGCTGCGCCATGCCTTTCAGGCAACACGTGCCTTGGATCACCGTGGTGCGGTTGATGCCGATGGTAAAACGGGTGACGGCGCGGGTATTCACGTTCAAATCCCGCAAGAATTTTTCAAACGCCACATCCGCCGCACAGGTCATGAGCCGGAAGAAAGCTCTTTGGCGGTTGGTCAGGTCTTCCTGCCGAAAACAGATTTTGGGGCGCAAGAGCGTTGCCGCTGTATCGTTGAAGCCGAAGTTCTGAAATTTGGCTACCGTATCTATGGCTGGCGTCAGGTTCCGGTAAACATTGATGTCATCGGTGAAAAAGCCAACGCGACACGCCCGGAAATCGAACAGATCATGATTGCCAACACATTGGGCAAATCTGACGATGATTTCGAAAACGACCTTTATGTTATTCGTCGCCGTATTGAAAACCAGTGTCTGGCCGAAAACCTGACAGAATTTTACTTCTGTTCCCTGTCTTGTCGCAGCGTGATCTACAAAGGTATGTTCATGGCCGGTGAGATCACTGAATTTTACCCGGACCTGAATGACGAACTGTTTGTTTCAAACTTTGCGATTTATCACCAGCGTTACTCCACAAACACATTCCCGCAATGGCGTTTGGCCCAGCCGTTCCGTATGCTGGCACATAATGGTGAGATCAACACGGTTACAGGTAACATCAACTGGACGAAAGCCCATGAAACATGCATGGCGTCTCCGGTCTTTGGTGGTCATATCGAAGATATCAAACCGTTGATCCCGAACGGCGCGTCTGACTCTGCTGCACTGGATGCGGTATGGGAAGTTCTGGTGCGCGCAGGTCGTCCGGCCCCGGCTGTTAAGGCCCTGATGGTACCGGAATCAATCGGTCAAAACGCGTTGATGCCGAAAGAACATGAAGACCTGTTCTCTTATTGTAATTCCGTTATGGAACCATGGGATGGCCCTGCTGCGATCTGTGGTACAGACGGTAAATGGATTGTTGCTGGTCTGGACCGTAACGGTCTGCGTCCGCTGCGCTACACCATCACAGGTGACGGCGTGCTGCTGGTTGGTTCTGAAACAGGTATGTCAGAAGTTGACGAATCCAAAGTGGTTGAAAAAGGTCACGTTCGCCCGGGCGGCATGATCGGTGTTGACCTGTCTGAAGGTAAATTCTACCACGATAAAGAACTGAAAGACTGGACTGCGGGTCGTCAGCCTTATGGTAAATGGGTTGAGAAAATCGTTAAAGTGAACGATATCCTCAAAGCCGGTTCGCCGAAACCGGTTAACCCGTCTGCTGAAGACCTGCTGCAACAACAACAGCTGTTCGGTTTCACACAGGAAGATATGGAACTGATCCTGCGCCCGATGGTGGAAACAGGTCAGGAAGCCACAGGCTCCATGGGTGATGATACACCGCAGGCTGTTTTGTCTGATCAATATCGTGGTCTGCACCACTTCTTCCGTCAGGCGTTCTCTCAGGTGACAAACCCGCCGATCGATTCATTGCGTGAAACACGTGTAATGAGCCTGCGTACACGTTTGTCCAATCTGGGCAACGTTCTGGATGAAGGTCCGGATCAGTGCGAAGTGGTTCAGCTGGAAACACCGTTCCTGAATTCCACAGAATTCCACGCGTTGAAGAAATATCTCGGCAGTGATGCAATCGAACTGGATTGTACATTCACGCCGGAAAAAGAATCTCTACGCGAATCTATCGAACGTATCCGTCACGAAGCTGAAATGGCTGTTCGTGGTGGCAAGAAACACATCATTTTGACAGACGAACATGTGTCTGGCGATAAGGCTCCAATCCCGATGATCCTGGCCGCAGGTGGTGTTCACAGCTACCTGGTTCGCCAGCAACTGCGTACATTTACATCCCTGAACGTTCGTTCTGCCGAAGCCCTTGATGTTCAGTATTTTGCTGTTCTGGTTGGTGTTGGTGCAACAACCGTCAACGCTTATATGACAGAAGAAGCCATTGCGGCAAACCATGCCAAAGGCATTTATGGTGACATCACGTTTGAAGCGGCTGTTGAAAACTACAAGAAAGCGATCAACAAGGGCCTGCTGAAAACCATGTCCAAGATGGGTATCGGTGTGATCAGCTCTTATCGTGGGGGCTACACATTTGAATCTGTGGGTCTGTCACGTTCTGTTGTGGCGGAATTCTTCCCGGGTATGATCTCTCGTATTTCCGGTATTGGTCTTAAAGGTCTGGAAGAAAAGATCCTTGAGATGCACGACAAAGCCTTTAGTGAAACAAACCCGCTGGCACAAGGTGGTTTCTATCGCTACCGTGCAAATGGTGAACGTCACGCCCACGATCCGCTGTTGATCCACAAGCTGCAAGAAGCTGTGGCGACAGAAAGCTATTCCAAATATCGTGAATATGCCGATGGCGTAAACAATCGTAAGCCGATGATGCTGCGTGACCTGTTGGACTTCCAGTCTGATCGTGACAGCATTTCCATCGACAGTGTTGAATCCATCACTGAAATCCGTCGTCGCCTGTGTGCGCCTGCGATTTCTGTGGGTGCTTTGTCAAAAGAAGCACATGAAACACTCGCGATTGCCATGAACCGTATTGGGGCGAAATCCAACTCCGGTGAGGGTGGTGAAGATCGCGAACGTTTCACACCGCGCAAAAATGGTGATAATGCCAACTCTGCAGTGAAGCAGGTGGCTTCTGGTCGTTTCGGTGTGACAGCTGAATATCTCAATAATTGTCAGGAACTGGAAATCAAGGTTGCCCAAGGGGCAAAACCGGGTGAAGGTGGTCAGCTGCCGGGCTTCAAGGTAACTCTTGAAATTGCCAAGCTGCGTCACTCCACACCGGGTGTAACGCTGATTTCACCACCGCCGCACCACGATATTTATTCTATCGAAGATTTGGCACAGCTCATTTATGACCTGAAACAAATCAACCCGGATGCACGCGTTTGTGTGAAACTGGTGGCACGTAGCGGCGTGGGTACCATTGCTGCGGGTGTGGCAAAAGCTGGTGCAGATACTATCCATATTTCCGGTTATGACGGTGGTACGGGTGCGTCCCCGCAGTCTTCCATCAAATATGCTGGTCTGCCATGGGAAATGGGCCTGTCAGAAGTCAATCAGGTTCTGACACTCAACAAATTGCGTCACCGTGTGAAGCTGCGTACAGACGGCGGTTTCCGCACAGGTCGCGACGTTGTGATTGCAGCCATGCTGGGTGCTGAGGAATTCGGCATCGGGACAACATCCCTGATCGCGATGGGCTGTATCATGGTTCGCCAATGTCACTCCAACACATGTCCGGTGGGTGTGTGTACACAGGATGAGGACCTGCGTAAGAAATTTACAGGATCTGCGGCCAAGGTGGTCAACCTGTTTACCTTCATCGCAGAAGAAGTGACAGAAATTCTGGCCTCCCTCGGTTATGAGAAACTGGAAGATGTCATTGGTCGTTGTGACCTGTTGACACAGGTTGGCCGTGGTCGTGAAAACCTTGATGACCTTGACCTCAACCCGCTACTGGCACAGGCTGATACGGGTGATACACCGCGCTTCTGCACATTGGAAGAACGTAACCCTGTTCCAGATACACTGGATGCACAAATCATCAAGGATGCAGGCAATGCCCTGCACGGTGGTGAGAAAATGCAGCTGTTCTACACAGTGAAAAACACACACCGTTCTGTTGGGACCTCCACAAGCTCTATCATCACCCGTAAATACGGGATGACTGGTCTTGAGCCGGATCACCTCACAGTTCGCATGCGTGGGTCTGCGGGTAACTCACTGGGTGCCTTCATCGTTCAAGGTCTGAAGCTGGAAATCTTTGGTGATGCCAACGACTATGTGGGTAAAGGTCTTTCTGGCGGTACCATCGTGGTGCGCCCGATGGTCTCTTCCCCGCTGAAATCCAATGAAAACACCATTGTGGGGAATACATGTCTCTATGGGGCGACGGCTGGTAAGCTGTTTGCATCTGGTCAGGGTGGCGAGCGTTTTGCGGTTCGTAACTCTGGTGCGGTTGCTGTTGTGGAAGGCATCGGGTCCAACGGTTGTGAATATATGACGGGCGGGACCGTGGTTGTTCTGGGTGATGTCGGTGCCAACTTCGGTGCAGGTTTCACAGGCGGCATGGCCTTCATCTATGATGCAGACGGCACATTCGAACACCGCGTAAACGGTGACAATGTGATCTGGCAACGTATCGAAGTTGATCATTATGAAGATATGCTTAAAGGTCTGATCCAGGAGCACGTTAAAGAAACACATTCTCAGTTTGCAGAACAACTCCTGCAAGATTGGGAAATGGAAAAAGGGAAAATCTGGCAAGTTGTGCCAAAAGAGATGCTTGATAAGCTTCCGGTTCCAGTAACCAAAGAAGCAGCCGCCCAAAAAACGGCTTAAAAGTACATTTCTTTTAAGAAACTGGCCTGAAAGGTCAACTGAAGCACCAGGTTACACCAATCTCTCGTGACTTGATTGCAAGGGTCCGGTTCGCTGGACCCGCCTTGAGTGCCGCTTCATCGGCATTCATCCCTAACCAAGACTTAGAGGCGAAGCTATTTTTGGCTTCGCCTTTTTTTGTCTTTTAAAAGTTGAGAAAACAGGCTATTTGACTTCTAGAGCAATAGGCTTTGTTCTCGTCACCCTCGCGTAGGCGGGGATCTCTTTGATCACGCAAATTCCCGATCAAAGTTGGGAATGACAGCCTGAGCATGAATGGTACTCTGCTCTGTTATATCCACGCATTTAATGAGTGTTATGAGACGTCTTTATCATCTTCCCTTTGATCCACAATCGCGCAAGGTTCGCCTTCTTTTAGCCGAAAAGAAGCTAGACTTTTCCTGCGTGATTGAACCTGTCTGGGAACGGCGTGAAACATTTCTCGCCTTAAACCCTGCAGGTGAAGTGCCTGTTCTGGTGGAACCGGAAGGTCGCCCGATCTGGGATGATGCCGCTATTTGCGAATATCTTGAAGAAGTCTACCCAACACCCACTTTACTGGGCATGCAAGCCGACCAGCGTGCCGAGGTCCGCCGCCTTGTCGCCTGGTTTGATAAGAAATTCGCCAATGAGGTCACTAAAAACCTGGTTGGTGAAAAACTGCATAAACGTTTTGTCACAGGGTCAACCCCCAATTCATCCGCCATTCGTGCCGGTAAACAGAATGTACATTACCATCTGGACTATATCGGGTATCTGACTGAACAGCGCAACTGGCTGGCAGGGGATGATTTATCCTTGGCTGACATTACCGCAGCGGCCCATATTTCCTGTGTGGATTATCTCGGTGATATTCCGTGGAAAGATCACGAAGGGGCCTATGACTGGTATGTGCGCTTTAAATCCCGCCCAGCCATGCGTGAGATCTTAAAAGATACGGTGACAGGCTTCCCCGCCTCACCACATTATTCTGATTTGGATTTTTAGTAATCTCTGACATTTCTTTACAATTGTTATGATGTTTGGTTAGCGAACATTCTGTATAACAGTTTCATCTGAAAAGACACTTGCACTCCCTAGAGGTGTGAGGAAAACTATATGCGACTGCGCTTAACGTCCCCCTGACTTTGCGTGTGGTCGCATTTTTTTTGAGCGAAAGGAATTGGCTGTGTCCGACTTACCAAAATTGATTGATGCTGAACTCACTGTTGAAAACCGAATTGCGACCCTGACGTTTAAACGCCATGACGTGCGCAATGCCCTCACCGGGACCAACCTGATTGACGATATCATCAATACGATTGACTGGGTGAACAAGGCGGCAGACAAGGTCAACGTCCTGATCATGACAGGCGAGGGCTCGGCGTTTTCCGCAGGCGGCAATGTCAAGGATATGAAAGAGCGTGCCGGTGATTTTGCCGGCGATGTAGAAGAATGCCAGACCCGTTATCGCCAAGGCATCCAGCGTATCCCGCTGGCGATGAACAAATGCGAAGTCCCCATCATTGCTGCGGTGAACGGCCCCGCCATTGGTGCAGGCTTTGATCTGGCAAATATGGCCGATATTCGCATTGCTTCAAGTAAAGCCAAATTTGGGGAAACCTTTGTCAATCTCGGCATTATCCCCGGTGATGGCGGTGCCTATTTCCTGCAACGCCTTATTGGGTATCAAAAGGCTGCGGAACTGACTTTCACAGGACGGGTCATTGATGCGGCAGAAGCCAAAGAAATCGGCGTGGTGCTTGATGTGGTGGAACCAGACCAACTTCTGGCTCGTGCAGGTGAACTGGCGGGAGAAATGGCGAAAAAACCACCCCAAGCCCTACGCTTTACCAAGCGCCTGATGAAAATGGGCCAACGCATGGAACTCCCCGATTTCCTTGATCTCTGCGCCTGTTTCCAGGGCATATGCCATAATTCCGATGAACATATGGAAGCCGTGGAGAAAATGTTGGAACTGATGAAAAAATAAAAACCGCTCAGGTCCTTTCATAGCCCTTTCAAACAGATTGTCGTCCTCGCGAATGCGGGGACCTCTTTCCCCAAGAGATTCCCAATCAAGTTGGGAATGACATAATTTGATTGAAGGATAAAGCTATGACAGCACGCATTACCACTGTCACATTTCAAGGCATCGACGTTATTGAAGTCGAAGTACAGGTTTCCATCACCACGGGCCTACCCGCCCTCAATATTGTTGGTTTGGCAGATAAGGCCGTGTCTGAGGCACGGGAACGGGTACGCTCTGCTTTAACCGCTTTGGGGCTGTCTTTGCCGCCCAAGCGTATTACAGTCAATTTGTCTCCTGCGGACCTGTCTAAAGAAGGCTCCCATTTTGATTTGCCTATTGCCTTGGGTCTTTTGGCCGCGATGGGCGTCATCTCAGAAGAAGAACTTCACCCTTTTATCGTACTGGGTGAACTGGCTTTGGATGGGCGGATCTCTCCGGTGACAGGGGTGTTGCCCGCAGCCATTCACGCCCAGATCAGCGGGCGCAATATCCTGTGCCCCAAGCCACAAGGCGGGGAAGCGGTCTGGGCAGGTGACTTGGATGTCTTGGCTCCTCATAATCTTTTGGAGCTGGTCAATCATTTTAAGGGGCGTCAGCTGCTCAGTCGCCCACAAGCGGTTCGAGCACAAGAAAAGGCCCCCAAAGATCAACTGGATTTACGTGATATCCGGGGACAAGAAAGTGCCAAACGCGCCTTGGAGATTGCCGCAGCCGGCAACCATAATCTCTTGCTGTGTGGCCCACCGGGGGCAGGAAAGTCCATGTTGGCACGACGTTTGCCCGGTATTCTCCCACCGCTGGATGCGCATGAGGCCCTGGAAGTGTCCATGATCCATTCCATTGCCGGTACACTTCCAGAAGGCGGATTGATGGTGGAACGCCCTTTTCGCGATCCCCATCACAGTGCCTCCATGCCGGCGTTAATCGGGGGTGGGCATCGCGTGCGCCCCGGTGAGGTCTCGCTGGCCCATTTGGGCGTGTTGTTTTTAGATGAATTGCCCGAATATAACCGCACAGCCTTAGAAGCCCTGCGTCAACCATTGGAAACGGGGCGGGCTGAAATTGCACGGGCCAATGCCCATGTGAGCTATCCGGCACGTGTGCAGTTGATTGCAGCGATGAACCCATGTCGGTGTGGGCATTTAGATGATGCGGCTCTGGCCTGTTCACGTGCACCAAAATGCGCAGAAAGCTACCGTGACAAAATTTCAGGCCCCCTTTTGGACCGAATCGACCTTCACCTTGATGTCCCCCCAGTCAGTCCGGCAGACTTGCATCTGCCCCCTTCTGCTGAGGGCAGTACAGAAGTGCGTGCCCGTGTCCTGCAAGCACGTCTGATTCAAAAAGAACGCTATGCCGATTATGGGGTGCGCACCAATGCCGAAGCTGATGGCGAGCTGTTGCTCAAAATCAGTGAACCGGATCAGGCGGGTAAAAACTTGCTGCTCGAAGCCACCAATAAGCTGAAACTATCAGCACGAGGCTATCATCGGGTCTTGCGCGTGGCCCGGACCTTGGCTGACCTACAAGGCCAAACACGGGTTAAAGCAGACCATATCGCAGAAAGCCTGTCCTATCGTCCCAACATGGCACGAAAAAAACAGGCTTTTGCAATATAATATGTCACCCTCACCACAAGCGGGGATCTTTTAGGGCCAGGACGTTCCTTTTAAGCCGCACGTCTACCGGCGAGGTTTGGCTTTTTTGTTTTTTTGGCCTTAGTCTTTTTAAAGGTACCATTGGCTTTTTTGCGGAAGCCACCCTCAGGCTTCTTCTTATTGCCGCCACCAAAACGGCGTTTCTGGCCATTGCCACCCCCGCCAAAGCGACGACGCTTTTGTTCACCGCCCGCTTTAAACGGTAACGGATCAGCATGATAGGGGTGATCGTCATGGATATCGACGCGCTGTTTAATCGTGCGTTCAATCTGTTTGAGAAGATCACTTTCCCCATCCGTACAGAATGAGAGAGCGATCCCGCTTTGGCCCGCACGACCTGTACGACCGATACGGTGAACATAAGCATCACCTTCCAGCGGCATGTCATAGTTGATCACGTGTGAGATATCAGCCACATCAATACCACGCGCGGCCACATCTGTGGCGACCAACAGTTCGATATTACCACTACGGAAAGCCCGCAAAACACGCTGGCGTGCAGATTGTTGGCGATCACCATGAATGGTGTCCGTTTTATGACCACGATCGCGCAGGCTTTCACACAAACGATCGGCCATAGCTTTCGTGCGGGTAAAGATCAGTACCTTTTTCAGGGTCGGGTCATCCAACAGGTGGGCGAGCAGCTTTGGCTTGTCTTTTTGTTTCAGATGCAAAACACGGTGGTCAATGGTTTCAGCCACGGTGTTTTCACGCGCCACTTCCACATGTTTGGGCTGAACAAGCAGACCTTTGGACAGGTTGCGGATTTGTTTGCTCATGGTCGCAGAGAACATCACGGTTTGTTTTTCTTCCGGCATGTTTTCAGCAACTTTATTCACGTCATGAATAAAGCCCATATCCAGCATACGGTCCGCTTCGTCCAGAATGAAGGTATGGACATTGTCTGTTTTGATGGAGCCACGTTCCATATGATCCATCAAACGCCCCGGTGTCGCAACAACGATATGCACACCGCGTTGGAGCTGCTGCAACTGCTGCTTATAAGGGGAGCCGCCATAAATAACGGTGTGGAAAACTTTTTGGCCTTTGGTGAAAGAACGAATGCTAACGCCAATTTGTTGAGCCAACTCACGGGTCGGGGCCAAGATAATGCAGCGCGGTTTGGCCGCAACGGTCTTTTCATTTTCTTCTAACAAGCGATGCACCAGCGGGAGAACGAAGGCTGCGGTTTTACCGCCCCCTGTTTGGGCAACACCCATCAGGTCAAAACCGTTCATCAAATGGGGAATAGCCTGATTTTGAATGTCAGTCGGGGTGTCAAAGCCTTGTTTCTGGATGGCGTTCAGCAACGGCTGCGCCAGACCCAGCATATCAAATGTGGTCACGGACGTGTTCCTATATCATCTGCGTTTAGATCATCGAAATGCAAGTGATGATCTGTAAAACTTCCGCACATGATGCCCAAATCGGGGCAAGGAAACGCGACCAAGAGACTTAACGATTAAGCCGAAGGGCACGTGCATTTATCGCACGCACGGAAAAATCTAAAAGCCCATCAGCCTTACTTGTCATCCTCGCGAAAGCGGGGATCTTTTGATCATAAAGATTCCCGATCTAAATCGAAAGACGCTATATGTGAGATGCGCTCTAGGGCTGCTTATCTACTTTTTGGGCGGATTTGTCAAGAAAAGCTTTCGCAACTGCGAAAAGAGATAGGCAAAAAAAAGAGGCTGCGCTCAATGAAGAGCTGCAGCCTCTAGAAAAAACCTTACAGGGGGAAGGTTTATTTTTTCAGCTTCAGAACTTGTTCTTTAACTTCGTCCAGAGACTCTGTGAAACGAGTGTGGATAGTTTCAAAAGCTTCAGTGTTGGATTTGCCAGCCATTTCAGCCAGTTCACGCATGTTGGACAGAGCTTTCTCAACAGCGTCTTTTACCAGATCAGTCTGTTGAGCAACTTTGTCTTGCGGCTCACCAGCAGTAGCCAGATCTTTAAAAGTAGACTGCATTTCTTCCATTGCTTGGCTCAGGATTTCAGCTTGACGCTTGAATACAGCCTGCATGCCTTCCAGAGCAACTTTGTTTGCTTGAGCCAAAGCTTCAACGTTTTTCTTTTGGCTTTCCAGAATGATGTTGCCATCAACGCCTGGGATTTTGTACTCAGAAAATGCTTTCTGGAAATCGCCCATGAATTTCTGCGGGTCGAATTCACCCATCAGTTTAGTCGGGTCAAAATCACCGAACATTTTTGTTGCATCGAAAGAAAACGGGTTAGCAGAAGATGTGGATTTTTTAGCGTTAGCCATAATAGTGAACTCCAAATAAAAGTAATAAGGTTTGCTGCACTGCAAAATTTCTGAGGGGAATATGGTCTAAACACGTAAAAGTGTCAACTGGTTTTTTGTGCGGCGCACAAAATTTCACCTATCCCCCTATCCAAAAGGCATAGAGAACAGCACTATCCCTTTGGTTTATTTGATAGTTTCAGAAAAAGAAAAATTTTATGACAATTCGCCTCAGGTAAGGGATTACCCTGCCAGTTCCTTGGAACGTTGCGTCGCAGCAAGAACAGCGTCACACATTGGTGCAGCGATTCCATCTTCTCCCATCAAGACATTCAGGGCTGCTTCGGTTGTGCCCCCCGGCGATGTCACATTAATACGCAACTGTTCTGCCTCAGAAGAACTTTGACGCATCAACTCACCTGCCCCGGCTACTGTTGCACGTGCCAATTGGGTCGCCAGCTCTTCAGACAAGCCCGCTTTCACCCCGGCTTGGGTCAAACATTCGGTCATATAAAAGACATAGGCCGGACCGGACCCTGATACAGCTGTTACCGGGTCCATCAACGCTTCCTCTTCAATCCAGGCAACTTCACCGATGGCTTCCAACAGGTCGCTACATTGTTCTTTGGCTCTGTCACTGACATTGCCATTGGCATAGGCAACGCTGATGCCCCGACGTACAGCAGCAGGCGTATTGGGCATCACACGAATAATCGCAGCCTCAGCCCCAAAGAAACCTTCAAAATAAGAAACCGTTTTGCCCGCAGCAATGGAAACAAAGGTCGAAGCCGCGCTAAATCGTTTACAGGCTGTGGCAGCCCCATCCATGCCCTGAGGCTTCACGGCCAGAATCACAATATCAGCGGGAAAGCCCTCTTCAATATCAGTAATATCATCGACAACACGCACATCATGGGTATCGCGCAGGGACTGGGCATGTTCTGCACTTTGTTCAACAATGCGAATACTATCTTTCGGCACCCCCTGATCCAACCAGCCCTCAAGCATGGCACCGCCCATTTTACCGCATCCAATCAATACCAGTCCCATAAGCTTAGTCTCCTACTTTTTGGCCTTCGGCTTCCAGTTCCGAGGTTTTTGTTTCGATGGTTTCTTCCAGTTTGGCCATAAATTCGCGCCGCTTCAAGCCTGGATCAATCGGTGGCATGATTTCCATGATGATTTTACCCGGTTTTTTCAGGAAACTACGACGCCCCCAATAAAGACCGGAATTCAGCGCAACTGGAACAACAGGCAGTTTCATCTGGGTATAAATCGCAGCCACACCAGGGTGATAGGTTCCCGGCGTTCCCGGCGTAGAACGGGTCCCTTCGGGAAAGATGACGACATTGCGACCGTTATCAAGTGCTGCTCTAACATCAGCCACCATTTGCTTTAACGCACTGGCCCCAGCCTTGCGATCCACCGCAATATGGCCGCTGCGTTTCACATACCAGCCATAAAACGGGATATTAAGCAGCTCTTTCTTCAAAATATAAGCTGTTGAAATACGCAATAAAACAAACACTGCCGTATCCCAGGCAGACTGATGTTTACAGGCAATCACCGCCCCACTTTCCGGCAGATTTTCCAATCCGCGTATTTCATAATCAATCCCGGTGATATGACGCATACCCCACATGACATATCGGGTCCAGAACTGGGAACCTTTGCGCATTTCCTGTGAGGAAAAGAGCATCAAAATCAACAGAATTAACGCAATAACGGCCGTGCCGCCAAAAAGATAAATGTTAAAAAGAAGAGAGCGGATAAATGTCATTTCAAAATCTCAATATCGGTCAGACGCGCCAGTTCCTGTCGTAACCAGACCAGCAGATACTTGTTATATTCACCAATAAGCAACCCTGCCGTACCCGGCCAGCGCCACCATTGGTCCACTTTTACATGTTCAGGAAAAACCGGATGGGCGATAATTTTCGTTTCCGGCAAAGAATAGGAAAATTCCAGCAGGCTTCGCGGCATATGATAATTCGCCGTCACCAGCCTAAGGGACGTAAAGCCTGTTTTTGTCACCCACTGCAATGTTTCCTTGGCATTGCCACGGGTATTATCGGCTTCATGCCCAATGTCGATACAACATTCCAGCTCGGCCGGGGCACGTTTGGATAAAGACAATAATTCTTCCAATTCCACCCCCCGATAAACACCGGAAATCAGCAGTTTTTCAGCCCTTTTGTCCGAAAGCAGACTCAAGCCCGTGTTCAACCGATGGGTGCCCCCGGTTAACACCACAATGCCATCGGTCTGCGTAAATCCATCGGCTACATGACGCGGCACCAGATTGGTAAAGGCAATAAAGCCCCCTGCCCAAACCAGACCTGCAACAAGTACAAGCAAGGAAAAAGGACCTAAAAGGCGACGTTTCTTTTGTTGTGCAAACCCCACCATCTTAAAACGTCACACCATTTGCTTTAAGGTGCGCAACACCGCAGAACGTGCCGTCAGATACCCCATAAACGCGGCCATCACCGGCAAGGAGCACACCACAATCCACTGAATAAGCGTGATATCAATTTGCGGCAGCAAGGCACTTTCAACCTGACGATAAAGATAGGCAAACCCGCCAAAGGTCGGCCCGGCCACTGCCAGCCCCAACAAGCCGCCCTTAAAGGCCAGATGCATGGAATGTTCGGCAAACTGGCGGGCAATATAACTGTCTTGTGCACCAATGAGATGAAGAACTTCAATCACCTCGTGATGAATCGCCAATCCCGTGCGAGTGACAAAAAAGATGGTCCCCACAGTGGCAAAACAGATCAGCCCCAAAACAATATAGGCCCCCCAGGTCAAGGTTTGGCTCATCCGAATAAGACGGTCCAGCCAGATGCGGTGATCATCCAGTGTTGCCCCTGGTGCCACCTTGTTAAGCTGATTAATCAACTCCTGCGCATCCAGTGGCTTTGAAGAGCGCAAGGCCACATCAATTAAATGTGGCAAAGGCATATCCGCCAACGTTGCCCCGCTACCCAGCCAGGGTTCCAGCAATTCCAACACATGGTCTTTGGCAATCGGTTCTGCCATCACCACAGCCGGGTGGCCGCGCAAAATTTTCAGTGCTTCGGCAATCTGGGTCTGGTCTTGCTTGACACTGCGTGCCGGTGGGATTTGCACCGTCAGTGTATCACTGACACCACGTTCCCAGCGGTTGCTGACCGATTGCATAATCGAGGTCGCCACAACAGACAAAGCCGCAAGATACACCATAAACCCCACCAGCCACGGCAAAAAACGTGTACCGGGGTCTTTATCAAGGGGCAGGTCCTTATGGTGGTTTAAGGAAAGGAAATTCATGAAATCTTTCCTTCCATACGGATACCACCAGCCCCACGCGCCGGGCGCAACGGCCCCATCTGTTCAACCCGCCCACCATCAATACAAATGCGTGGATGACCAAACTGGCGCACCAGACCTTCGTTGTGGGTTGCCATCACAATAGTCGTGCCCAACTTGTTAAGTTCTTCCATCAAATGGAGCAAACGCACAGCAAGTTTATCATCCACATTCCCGGTGGGTTCATCGGCCAACAACAGGCGCGGGCGTTTGATGATGGCACGCGCCAAGGCCACACGTTGCTGTTGACCACCCGATAGAGTATTGGGCTTGGCCTCCATATGATTTTTCAGACCAACCCAGGCGAGCAATTCTGTGACATGTTTTTTAATATCGCTTTCATGAACACCAGCCACCCGCATAGGCAAAGCAACATTATCAAAGGTGGACATATGGTCCAGCAGGCGAAATTCCTGAAAGACAACACCGACCTGACGGCGCAGGGCTGGCAGTTTTTCACGTTGGATGGTGGCAATATCATTCCCAAAAAGCGAAATCAAACCACGGGTTGGACGATGGGCCAGATACATCATCTTCAACAACGAGGATTTACCGGCACCACTGGGACCTGTCAGAAAATGAAACGCGCCTTCTTCCAGTGTCAAAGACACATCGCGCAGGACCTCGGGTCCCACGCCGTAGCGTAAACCAACATTTTCCAATTTTACGATAACCAAGCCAGCCATCCTTTGATTTTGAATTCAAATGCCTTTTTACGCATTCTTTGTCGATTCGTTAAGACCTTATTCACACATATTATATTAAAGTGGATACTAACGAGATTTTTAGGTGTTGGGTAGTCTTGCCTCGTGTATAAGAAACGCCTATAAAGAATAAGGACTTAAGGTATTTGTTGGTGGCCTCATGATTGTAAGTTGTCCAAGCTGTTCGGCGCATTATTCCGTCCCTCTCGCCGCATTAGGTGAAGAAGGGCGTACACTTCGTTGTGCAAAATGCGGCCATTCATGGGAACAACTCCCTTATGAAGATACGGTGCTGGAGCTGAACGAACATGAAGAAACAGAGGCGCCGCCACCACCGCCGCCAGCCCCTAAACCCGTTGTCATCCCTGAACCCGAGCCGGAACCTGAGCCCGAGCCTATTTTTGAGCCGGAGCCAGAACCCGAGCCGGAACCGGAACCCATTTTTGATCCCGAACCGGAGCCCGAGCCGGAGCCCGAGCCACTGGCGGCCAGTGATCGTTTTGATGAAGAAGACATGCCTTCTGATGAAGAGCTGAATAACTTCTTCTCAGATACAGATGACATTCAACCTATGGAATCCATGGCAGAATCCATGTACACCAAGGATGATATTCTGGACGATATGGATGACCCGGAACCAATTCCGGAAGTCTTCACCGCCCCGGTACGCCAAAAAGAGAAAAAGAAAAAAGGCGGTTTCTTCCGCTTCCTGCTGTGGCTGATTATTATCTGCTGTACCCTCATTGCCGGTCTCCATTTCGGGCGCCCTTATGTGATGCAATATGTCCCGCAGGCTGATCCTGTTTACAAGATTTACGACCAGTATTTTGGTATGGCTCAGGAAATGATGGGTATGAAGCCGAAACTGTCTGACCTGATGGAAATCCGTGATGTCCATTCTTCGCGTCGCAAAGAAGGCGAAGATGATATTCTGATCATCGCAGGTGATGTAGGCAATATTTCCGAAGCCACCCAGATGATCCCGCAAATCCGTGTCTCTCTTTACGATGCAACGGATCAGGAAGTTCAGTTTGTGGTCGTCAATACACAGGATAAGGAAGTGGCTGCGGGCGGAACAACACCGTTTGAAGCCTTGATTAAAAATCCGGTTTCATCGGCACGTCGCCTTGAAGTCACGTTCATGGAAGCCAAACCTGAAGCGAAATAATAGCCGCTTCAGGAAACGGTCCGAAAAGACGTTACACTAAAATATTAAGGTAATAACCGCGCGGAACATCATCGCGCAAAGGCTCACCAGAAGCCAGTAAGCGGCGCAACCGTTCCAGTGCACCACGAATATCGGGTCCGTCACGACGGCCAACCTTGGCGATACGAACCCGTTCCTCACGGTCTGCACCGTAAGAGCCACGATCCCCGACGACGGGCTGGGTCGTTGACCCGGATATGCGAATATTTGACGACATGCCAAAGATTTTAGGCCATGCCTGCACAAAGATAAAGTTTTTTCATTGACCCGACTACAGGTTCATAGTTTAGACATCCTGCTCCCTGTAGCGAAAAGGAGCATAAATCCATGGAAAAAGACTATATCGAGAACTTCGCCAAACGAGCCATCTCTCCGGAAGACTTCGATCATAAAGGCCACCTTTATATGGCCTGGGTTCATTTAAAATGGTTTCCTTTCCAAGACGCAAACCAGAAAATCTGTACCGGCATCCACGATCTGGCGACCCAATTTGGTGCCCCTGAGAAATATCACCGTACCTTGAGCGAAGCCTTTGTCCGTATTGTACAGTCCCGCCTGAATGAAGAGACGAAGACGTGTTTTGAATGCTTCGTCAAAGAAAACAGGGATTTAATAGAAGATTCAAAATCCGTTCTTGCCCAATATTATTCCCACAGCCGACTCTATAGCGCTGAAGCCAAATCAAGCTGGGTCCAACCAGATCTACAGGACATCACATGAAAACAATTTCACAATTTGCCCGCCAATTTGGATTATCGCGCTCTACGTTGCTGTATTATGAGCGCATTGACCTGTTAAAACCCGCAAGCCTAAACGCCAAAGGCTATCGTCTCTATGGTGACGAACAAATCCGACAGATGGAAAAGATCAGTCTTTATCGACAAGCGGGCCTTTCTCTGGAGGCCATTCAAAGCCTCTTGAAAGACGACCAGCAAAGTCAGTTACGTGACTGCATTGAAACCCAACTTGCCACCCTTAACAAACAAATTGCCGCACTTTATGCCCAACAAAAAGTCCTGCTTGGTCTTTTAGATGCTAAAAAACGCCAAGAATTAAGGACATGTCATGTCAATGTTGCCCAATGGGTCGCCATGCTGGAAGAAATTGGTATCGACGCTAACGGACAGGATCAATGGCATCAGGTGTTTGAACGCGATGCACCCCAAGCCCACGAACAATTCCTCTATTCTCTAGGGCTGGATGAAACCGAAGTCCAATCCATCCGCAAACAAGCCAAAAAAAACGATTAAGGTCAGCTCATCTTGTAGAAATCGGATGTTTTGGTGATCGCAGGGACCACATCATGACCACGGACCTCATCAAAACGTTCCAATGTCCATTTCACAGAGGGAAAAGCCAGTTCTTCCCACGGAATATCCTCCCAATGAAACAGGTTAACTTCAAGGCTTTCACTACCTGCCTGAAAATCAGCGGAACGCATCTGGGCGCGATGCATAATCATCACATGGCCGACACTGGGGACTTCATAGACACCAATGATATCTTTGATATCAACATGTACCCCAGCCTCTTCATAAGCCTCACGGGCCGCAGCCTGAGCAACGGTTTCATTGAGTTCCATAAACCCCGCCGGGAACGTCCACTTCCCAATGGAAGGGGCAATCGCGCGGCGACACAGCAGAAACTGATCTTCCCACGTACAGACCGCCCCCACGACAATCTTGGGGTTCTGATAGTCAATAAAGCCACAATCAGGGCAGACAAGCCGTTCGCGGTCATCGCCTTCGGGAACTTTTTTGACAGTTGGGCCGTTAAATCTTTGATCAGACATGGACACAGTTTGCCCTGTCACGCTCAAATAGGCAAGACTGTACAGCCCTTTTCTCTAAATCTGACCCGCTTTCACGTTTATCTCAAATAATGTGGGTAGAAACCTTGCATACAGCGGTGTTATTCACCGCAAATGGAAGGTGCCGCCCTCCACATTATTTGAGATAAACGCCTCTGGTGGACCTTATCTGTACTTGTGTCGCGTCAATTTGCTTAATCGATGCCCCGCATCGCTTTGCACAATTTTCCTAACTCAAGAAAAGATAAGGCTCCATGAAACGGGTCAGATTTAGAGAAAAGGGCTGTAAGCAAACTCTCGCTTTTTTATAAGCGATAAGTCCTTGCAAATACATATGAAGTTAGACAACACTACGTTTGAAGTTACCCCCATGATTTTGACCAAGAGAAATTTTTTTTATGTTTTTTAAAACTGATGAATCCCATCCCCTGCCCCATCATCCTTTCAAAGCCTGCATCGTCCCGCGCCCTATCGGGTGGGTCAGTACGGTCAGCGCAGAGGGAATCGGCAACGTCGCGCCCTTTAGCTTTTTTAATGGTGTGGCACAAAACCCACCTCAGCTAATGGTCGCAGTCAATGGTAAGACCCCTCATGCGGATACCAAGGATACGTTGCAAAATATTGAAAATACAAAAGAATTTGTCATTAATATTGCTAATTATGACTTGCGCAACGAAATGTTTCGCACCGCTGCCCCAGAACACCCTAACACTGATGAAGCCGATGTTGCTGATTTAGAGATGACCCCCTCCACCTTAATAAAACCAAAACGGATTAAAAACTCACCCATCCATCTGGAATGTGTTTTAACCCAGTTTGTGCCTCTTTTATGTGACTCAGAGTCAGAACGAAACACGGCTATCTTCGGAAAAGTCGTTGGCATTCATATTGATGACGACTGTTTGGTCGATGGCAAGGTTGATATTCGCAAGGTAAACCCCATCTCCAGACTGGGATATAAGGATTATGCCACGGTTGGTGACTTGTTCCAAATGAACGCAAAGTGGCGCAAAAGCTAAAGTTCTTACTTGTTTTTCACGTTCATTTCGGCCAGTTTAATCAAAACAACGATTGCAGTAACAAAAGGTTAACCCCATGTCCTACGATTCAAACAACATTTTCGCCAGAATTTTACGTGGTGAGATTCCGTGCGATAAAGTCTTTGAAAATGAACATGCACTGGCCTTTAAAGACATCGCCCCGCAAGCCCCTGTTCACCTGCTGGTCATTCCAAAAGGGGCTTATGTGGATTTTGATGATTTCACCCTCAATGCCACAGAAGCCGAGATTGCCGGTTATATCCGTACCATTGGTGTGGTGGCACGTGAAGCCGGGGTGAAAGAAAGCGGTTATCGCATTCTCTCCAACCTTGGTGAAGAAGGTGGTCAGGAAGTCCCCCACCTTCATGTCCATATTTTCGGTGGCAAGCCTTTGGGCCGAATGATCAAACCGATCGATAAATAAGACTCTCTTTCTTTAATCAGGGAGTCTTCCCCTGATTATAAAGACCCATTGGGGGAAGGTCCGTTTTGTGAAAAGCAAAAAGCCATGACCCCAATTTCCCGTGCCTTATTGATAATGGCCTTTGGTATCGCCTTCATGAGTTTCATGGATGCCATTATCAAGCATCTCAGCGACGAACTGAGCGCCGCGCAAATTTTATTCTTTCGCTCCTTTTTCGGCCTGTTACCCTTATTGGTCCTGTTCTTCAGAAAAGGATCGCCCACGTCCATTCGTACCAAACGCCCCTTACTGCATGTATTGCGTGCCGCCTTGGGGGCCTTGATGTTTGTGTCCTTCACCATTGGCCTGCGTGAAATGTCACTGGCCAATGCCTTGGCCATTTGTTTTGCCGCGCCCTTTTTCATGGTTGGCTTCTCTCTCCTTCTCTTAAAAGAACCTATTGGTCCCCATCGGATCTTTGCCATGCTGGCCGGGTTTGGCGGTGTCTTGATTGTCCTGCAACCCGACACGGGTATTTTTGATGGCGGGGCGGGCTATATGCTGATTGTGGCCCTGTCCTATGCCCTGACACAAACATTGGCGCGCAAATATAAAGACAGTGAAAGCACCTTCTGCCTCACCTTTTGGGGGACAAGCGGGATGACCTTATGCGGGGCTGTCATGATGGTATTTTTCTGGCAAGAACTCACCCTCATGGCCTTGGTCTGGTGTGTTGCCATGGGGGTTTTCGGCACCTCAGCCCATTATCTCATGACCGAAGCCGCGCGCACCGCCTCACCTGTCGTGGTCAGCCCCATGGAATATACCGCCCTGATCTGGGCAGCCGTATTTGACTGGGTTGTCTGGCAAAGCGCACCTGAACATGCCACAATGATCGGCAGTCTGGTGATTGTCGCCAGTGGCATCTATATTGTCTGGCGTGAACGTCTTCCCCATAAAGAAGTGGTATCCTTATGATTATTCGTCCCATTGAAATTAATGATTATGGCCGCTGGTTTGACCTGTGGCAGGCTTATCTGTCTTTTTATGACGTGCAACTGGATGATGATGTCAGCGAAGGGGTATGGGAACGGCTGATGAATGAAGATGACAAAGACCTGTGGGGCCTTGTCGCCGAACAAGATGGTCAAGTCATCGGCTTTACCCACTATTTTTTCCATGGCACCACCTGGCATCCCACCAGCTATTGCTATCTGGAAGACTTGTTTGTGGATGAAAACGCCCGTGCCAATGGGGCCGGGCGGGCCTTAATCAATGGGGTGAAAGACGCAGCCCAAGATGAAGGGGCTGCAAAACTTTATTGGCATACCAATAAAAACAATGAACGCGCACAAGCGCTCTATAATAAAGTCGCCAATCTCTGTGACTTTATTCGCTACGACATTCCTTTATAGCGTCATCCCCGACGTTGATCGGGGATCCAGAGAAGTACCAAAATCCGTGCTGGATTCTCAATCAAGTTGAGAATGACAGTCGCTTACTCGTCTTCCAGCTTTTGCTGCAAACGATAAGGGTGTGGCGGATACACCCCCAAAATGCGCATGTTGGAGGTAAAGAAATCCAGCTCTTCCAAAGCAAGGCGTAAATCGCGGTTTTCCGGGTGCCCTTCACAATCGGCATAAAACTGTGCCGCAATGAACGTACCGTCCACAATATAGCTTTCCAGCTTGGTAATATTGATCCCGTTGGTGGCAAATCCCCCCAATGCCTTAAAGAGGGAGGCCGGAACGTTACGCACACGGAAAATGAATGATGTCACTGCCTTGCCTGCTTTCGGGTGCGGGACAACGGCTTCTTTGGACATCACCACAAAACGGGTGGTGTTATGTTCCGCATCTTCAATATCAGCGGCCAGCGATGCCAGCCCATAAATTTCACCTGCCAGTTCAGAGGCAATCACCGCCTTGGTCGTATCGCCGGATTTGGCAATATCCTTGGCAGATCCGGCCGTATCCACTGCAACCACAGGCGTGATAGCATGTTCCTTTAAAAAATCACGACATTGGTTCAACGCATGCACATGGCTGTAAACTTCCGTCACATCTTCCAACTTGGTGCCCGGCAGCGCCAACAAATGGTGATTAATGCGTTGATAATGTTCCCCAATGATATGAAGACCCGATTCCGGTAAAAGATGGTGAATATCAGCCACACGACCTGCCACTGAATTTTCAATGGGGATCATCGCCAAAGCCGCCTTACCGTCACGCACCGCTGCAAAGGCATCTTCAAACGTGCGACACGGCAATGTGTTCATTTCCGGGCGCGACATGCGGCAGGCCAGATCGGAATAGGCACCAAGTTCACCTTGGAAAGCAATGAGTTTGGCGGGGTCAACCGGACGGGACAATTCTGACATTCTTCACTCTTATCTTTTCTTTTTATGGTTTCAGCGCAGCACGTGCACGTTCCAGATCAGCCGGAGTATCCACCCCTAACGGCACCGTGTCAACGAGGGCAACGTCAATACGCATGCCATTTTCAAGAGCACGTAGCTGTTCCAGCTTTTCACGTTTTTCCAATACGCTGGGGGCCAAGCTGACAAAACGTTTTAAAGCCTCGCGCCGAAAAGCATAAAGACCGATATGATGATAAAGCGGCCCCTCCCCATAAGGGGCCGTTGCACGGGTAAAATACAGGCCATGACCCACGTTGGCCCCTTCTTCAAAGCCCACAACCGCTTTCACCACATTGGGGTTTGTGCGTTCAGACTCTTCTGATATTTCAACAGCCAGTGTTGAAATATCCACCACTTCTTTACCCAAGGGTGCAAAAACCGTGCGCACTACATGGGGATCCAACGTCGGCAAATCGCCCTGAACATTGACCACCGCATCATAAGCCCCTTTGGGGTCAAAATTTTCAATGGCTTCAAACACCCGATCAGACCCGGACGGATGATCCGGCTTGGTCAAAATTGCATGGCCCCCTGCACTGGTGATCGCATCGGCAATTTCTTTTTCTGCACAGGCCACCACAACCGGACCGATCTCCGCTTCCATGGCACGGCGCCACACATGGACAATCATTGGCTCCCCATGGATATCGGCCAACGGTTTACCAGGCAGACGTTCTGAGGCCATACGGGCCGGGATCACAACAACGGGATTTTTAGGCAAAGACATGGGCTTAATCTCAATTGATAAATTCTGTTGAAATCAGTTTTAGACCATTTCCCCCATAAGTCAAAGCGTTCGCCCATATTTAAAACTTCCTCCCAAGACACAGGAAAGATATAAGAAGGCATGTCTCATGCTTCTGCTTTTGGCCTTTATATTCACTGGCCCTTTTGTGTCTCAAAATGTCCCTACTGCGATTTTAACTCGCATGTGGCTTCCCACATTGACCAAACCCAATGGCAAAACGCTTATCTTTGCGAGCTTCAGCGTGTTTACGAAGAAAGCTCGGACCGTCAACTTAGCAGTATTTTCTTTGGCGGTGGCACACCTTCCTTGATGCCAGCACAAACGGTTGAGACAATTTTACAAACCGCACAAAACCTGTGGGGCTTTCGCGATGGTATGGAAATCACACTGGAAGCCAATCCAACAACGGTCGAAACCGATACTTTCCCCAATTTTAAAGCCGCAGGTATCAACCGCCTGTCCATCGGCATCCAGTCCTTGCGCCCCGAAGTCCTCACATTCTTGGGCCGTGCCCATAGCCGGGAAGACGGTTTGCATGCTCTAAAACTGGCCCAACAGACCTTTGAACGCTATAGCTTTGATCTGATTTATGCGCGACCTGATCAAACATTGGATGACTGGAAAGATGAACTGACCCAAGCCCTCTCTCTAAGTGGAGGGCATCTTTCGCTCTATCAACTGACTATTGAACCGGGCACCGCCTTTTATAAAAACAAGGTCCCTGCCATTGATGAAGAACGCGGCGCTGATCTTTATGACCTGACACAAGAGATTATGGAAAATGCCGGGCTTCCGGCTTATGAAATTTCCAATCACGCATACCCTGGTCAAGAAAGCCGCCACAATCTGATTTACTGGCAAGGCGATGATTATATCGGGATCGGCCCCGGTGCGCACAGTCGCCTAAAAAACCAGGCCATCCATCAAATCTATAAGCCAGACTTATGGCTAGAAGCCGTCACCCAGAAAAAATCCGGTGAACAAAAGCGCAAACGGATCAGCACGGATGACAGGGCGATCGAACTCATTATGATGGGCCTTCGATTGAACCAAGGTATTGATAAGTCAAAATTTTGTAGCATAATTGGTGAAGATATCCACAGCTCAATTGATGAAGGTGGACTTAATATGCTAATGGATCATAAGCTTATTGAATGGAAGGAAAGTCACCTTCGCGCCACTGAAGAGGGACGTAAATGCCTCAACGGTGTCATTGAGAAATTAATTAAGCTTTAGGACCCAACTCATCCGTAAGCTGCCCCACCACACTGGTAAAGTCATCCCATTGCGGGCCAGACATATCAGCCGTACCCGCCTGAAAATCATCAATCATGGACAAGATAACCTGACAGATCGACACATGACTCTCATTGCCTTTCTTCTCCAGTTTTGCCCCAAGCTCCCGTGTTATCTCAATCATCTTATCTAAAAAGAACGCCGGATTTTGATGTTCGTTGCGCAATGAAGAAACTTTCTTACATAACCAACCGACTTGCACCACATATCGTTCAATTTTCAGCATTTCAATACGGGCCATCGCCTCTTGATGGGCCAAAAGATAGTCTTTTTCATTTTGTTTGGGCAGTGCCTTGAAAGCCAACGGGTTTGGCACATCGACCAAAGGAATTTCCTCACTGCCTTGACGAATGCTACTGCGACGGTCCGGTCCCACATAATCCAGCGTCACAACAAAAGGTTTGCGTTTACGAATGCGGCGTTCCACCCGGTCCATAATATTGCCCAACGCAACCGGCTTCACCAACACATCATCCAGACCGGCTTCTGATAGAACCTCCAGAACCGACGGTTCCGGCTGGTCGATAATGGCAAAAATCATACAAAACGGGCTGACCGTTCCTTTGCCCTGGCGAATATCACGGATAACTTGGGCAACATTGGATGTGCCCAGATTATTATCCACAATAATCAAATCCAGCTCATTGCCCTGGATACGATTGCGAAAATCAATGAAATTTCCGGCCTCTTCAATCTCGCGAAAGCCCTGCATATGTAGGCCCCCCTTAATGCTTTGGCGAGATTGCGAATTGGCATCGGCCAATAAAAAACGAATACTGCTGAAATTCAGCTTATCACGATAATCTTCCTTAAACAGAACAGATGTATGGGCGACTTTATTGGTCTCAATCTGTCCCTTTTTGGCGGCTTTCGTTAGAAAAGACGGTTCCGTCATATCTGCGATCATCTGATTTTGTTCACGCAGTCGTGCAATCAAGGTTCGCACCAGATTTTTGGTAAAAATATCTAATGCTTCTTGTTTTTGATTAAAGGTTGGCGGATCAACCACAATAACCGACACATCTTCCAAGGCGCGTACGCTGGCAGAACGGGGGAGAAAATCCACCATCGACATTTCACCGAAGATTTCCCCTGCCTTCAAGACCTGTAGAAGAATCTCCCCACCATCAGTGCGTTGTTTTATAACCTCAACAGAACCTTGCTTCAAAATATAGGCATATGTCGGCGGGTCCCCTTCCTTGAGAATATAATCGCCTTTTTTAAATTCTTTATTTCTATATTCCGCCATTATTATAAGTATTCCTAATTTGTAACTGGCGCAAAACTTTTCGGTGCCGGGGAAATTTCTCTAAAGCTTTTCTTCTGAACCTGCATAATCGCCAGCCCCCGTTCAGCCAGCCCCCAACTATGCAAACGGAAAATACCGTTACGCCCCAGATAACCTGCCGGATCTGTCAGGGTCGCCCGACTGTAATCGGCTTCCCCCTTATCATTAGCCAGCACCGCACTTAAGGCCACGGCATCATAAGCCAAGGTCGCCAAACGATGCGGGGCTGAACTGTAAACGGATTGATATTGGCGCACAAAATCACCCCGGTTCTTCGCACTTGGGGCGGCAAACCACCCCCCTAACAAAGCAGGTTCCGCACGAACCCATTTGGCTTCCCACAGACTGGTGCCTAACATACGCACTTTTTTCGGGTCTACATCATAATAGGGCAAATTCGCTGCGATAGATTGCAGGGTCTTACCACCAGCAGCCACCAGCAAGGCATCAAAATCCACATCACCCACTGTTTGCAGCAGCTCCAAACGCTCCAGCGCTTTTTGTGATAGTGCGTCTTCCTTGCCTTCCAGCTCTTTCTTTTGTTCCAGTAAGTCCTGACGGCGAATATCATAATCCGCCATTTCCCGGATCATCGCTGGCAGGTCATCACTGCCTAAAAACTGTACGATTTTTGACAGTTCCACCCCGTTGGACTGAACAGCGGCTTCAAAAGCAGTGCGAATACGGATGCCATATTCATCCGCAGGGGCCAGCAAGGCAAAGCGGGTTGAGCCTTGCAGCACGGCAAAATTGATAATGCGCTCAACCTCTTCTTCCGGGCGCACCCCCATCACAAAAACATTCTGACTGGCTGCGGTGGAATCATTGGTGAAGGCCAGCGCATTCACATTGGCGGCTTGCAGATAAGGCGCAATGGCTTGGGCTGATTTTGACAAAAGCGGCCCCACAATGATCGAAACCCCATCGGAAATCGCATATTGCGCAGCCTGAACCGCCCCTTCCGGTGTACTTTGCGTATCATACGGCAACAGCTCATAATTCGGTCCGGCAAAATCAAACAGGGCAAGCTGGGCTGCATTCATAATTTCTTGACCCACCTTGGCCGCACGCCCAGATAAAGGCACCAACAAACCAACACGGGCAGCACGCACGCCGCCGCGCACATCATATTGGGTCATCCATTCCTGAGACTTGGCTTGCGCATCGGCTTGCTGCACGGTTGGCTGGCTTGGGTCCCAGGGCTGAATCTCTTTTCCTTGTCGTGGGGCCGCTGTTGGGTCATAACTACCCGGTGCAGGGCCACGGGCCTGAGGTGTCGTTCCCGGAACTTCCCACCATTTGGGTATTTCAACGGTTTGACAAGCGCTTAATACCAAAGTGATGGCGAGCAGCAATGGCAAAAGATAAACACGCGGATTTAGAAACATCGGGTCCCCAAGACAACCAAGAAAACAATCAATTTGCGCAAGAGAGTACCCTTAGCACGCAACAGAGTAAAGGGACTGCTGGACTCTATATTGTCGCAACCCCGATCGGCAATGCCCAAGACATTACCCTGCGCGCCCTTGAGCTGTTAAAAACAGCCGATACCATCTTGTGCGAAGACACCCGTGTGACAGGCAAACTCTTGATGATTCATGGCATTTCCAAAAAGAAATGCATCGCCTATCACGAACATAACGCTGAAAAGATGCGCCCCAAGGTCCTTGAAAAACTGCAAGGCGGGGAAACCGTGGTACTGGTCAGCGATGCTGGCACGCCTTTGATTAACGATCCCGGCTATAAACTGGTGCGCGATTGTGCCGAACTGGGCCTGCCTTATACCAGTGCACCGGGGGCCAGTTCTGTCATCACGGCCATGGTCCTATCCGGCCTGCCCAGTGATCGCTTTCTCTATCTTGGTTTCTTACCCAATAAAACAGCGGCCCGTAAAAAAGCACTGGAAGAAATTAAAGCCGTGCGTGCCACCCTGATTACACTGGAATCGCCACGCCGCGTGGGCGCATGTCTGGCCGATATGGCTGAGGTTTTAGGCAATCGTGAAGCTGCGGTCACACGTGAACTCACCAAACGATTTGAAGAAGTTCGCCGTGCGCCCTTAACGGAACTGGCAGAATCGTATAAAGATGCAGAAGTGCGTGGTGAAGTCGTTCTGGTCATCGGCCCACCAGATGACAGCGCCAGTGAAACCAGCGCAGAAGATTTGGACGCCTTGTTAGAAAACGCCCTTTCTCGACTTTCTGTTCGCGATGCAGTTGCCGAAGTGGTCGATGCCACCGGGCTTAAAAAACGCATGGTCTATAATCGGGCCTTGGAACTGTCGAAATAGCGTTGTCTAAGCAAAGAATTTAATTGCTGCCAAAAAACCGCCAAGCGCAAAAATCATAACCCCTGTACGAATGGTAATGCGTTGTTCCATCTGCTGCATCGACATTTCAAGCTGTTTCAGGTCGTGTTTGGTGGTTAAGTTTTCATCAATCAGACGCGTTTATTCGTTGGCAATTACCTCGGCCTGTGCCTCCGGCATACCCGCTGTCACCAGTTTTTTCACAAATGCGTGTGTATCAAAAATCAAAACACCCATCCTTTAATCCTTTCATAAATATGGGTGAAAGGACGTGACGGATTTTCCCCCTGCCCCATTCATAGCTTTGTGTATGAAAGATCAAAAACGCAAAGCCTTTTCCTATGGGCAATGGGGGGAAACCCTTGCTTGTCTCTATTTACGGGTCAAAGGCTATCACATTCTCAAACGCAATCTACGCCATCCCCTTGGGGAGATTGATATTCTTGCCAAACGTAGAAATCAGCTGTGTTTTATTGAAGTAAAGTCCCGAAAAAACCGCAGTGATGCCTTAAGTGCGTTAAGCCTCCACCAACAAAAACGTCAGATCAATGCGGCAAAGGCTTTTCTTTCTGGAAACCCGCGCTATTCTACATGTGATATCCGATTCGATTTGATTGCCATTGCCCCCTGGCACTGGCCTGAGCATATTGAAAACGCATGGTGTGAAGGCAAATGAGACGTCGTTTAACTGGACTGGTTCTTGGTGGTTTTTTACTAACATCCTGTACCCCCGTGGGCATGTTGACCTCTCTGGGTACCACTGCGGGCACCTACGCCATGGAAGAACGCGGCCTGCAAGGGGTCACTGATGACCTGACCTTAAAAGCAGACATTATCACCAAATGGGCCAATGAAGACCTGTCTTACACCACAAACCTTACCGTCATTGTCTATAATGCCAAAGCCCTGATCATTGGGGCGGTAGAAACAGAAGAACAACGTGCAAAAGCCGTTGCAAAAACATGGGAAGTCACCGGAATTCAGGACGTTTTTAACGAAATTATCCTACAAGCCGAATCAGATTTGCAAAATTTTGCCTATGACACCTGGATTGATACCAGCTTGCTGGCTTCTGTGACCTTTGATGCCCAGATCATGGACATCAACTATCGCTTTGAAACCGAAGGCGGCACAGTTTATCTGATTGGTCTGGCCCAAAGCCCGGCAGAACTCAACCGTTTTATTGCCCACGCCAAATCCATTTCTTATGTGCGCAAGGTGGTCTCCCATGTGGAAATCAAACCCCGTAAATCCATGTTTAAACAAAACCCCAACAAATTAAGTCTTAAGCATGAACCTGCCTGAGCGTCTGATACGGGACCTAAGTGAACTTGCCCATCAAGATGATCACAGCTTTGACGCCCTCAAGGCTGCTTTTCTGGTTTCCAAAATCCTCAAACCTTCTGCCCGTCTTGAAAGTTACGATAACCAAATCAGTGACATCATCGCCCAGCTGGACAAACGATTTCGCCAGCTTTGTAATTATCAATCTGTTCTGGAAGCCAAAGTCTCCAGCCTGCAATTAATTTTAAGTCAGGACATGGGGTTTCATGGCGATGAAGATGCCTTTGATGATCTTGATCATTTAAACCTGTTTAGCGTGCTCGATCATAAATGTGGTACTGCGCTGTCTCTCAGCCTGCTCTATCTACATTGTGCCCAAGCCTGCGGCTGGTCTATTCATGCCTTGAATTTTCCCGGCTACAGTCTGATTTGTCTGGATGAAAGTAATAAACGCACCATTTTGGACCCGTTTCATGGCTGCGTTGAGATTGATACCTATACCTTGCGCCAAATGATCAAAGTCATCGGCGGGGCCGAAGCCGAACTGCAACCGGAACTCTATCAAAACCTTAGCCCCAAAACTTTGAGCATGCGCTATATTGCTTCAATCAAAGCGCATTTCTTGAGATGCCAACAAATTGATAAAGCTCTCGATATCTTGCAAGCCTCCCTTTGTCTTGAGCCCGAATCTGCCGCCTTCTGGCGCGAAACCGGATTATTACAGGCCCGAACCGGACAACTTGAAGAGGCGATAGACTCTCTTAATGTATCCCTTAAATATACGACAGATGGCGATGCTATTCGTCATGTCCAACATATTGTGCAGGACCTGGAAAAAAAGACAGAAGATTAAAGAGTTATATTTCAAGCTCTTATCCCTGCATTCACAAAACCATACGACGAAAGTCTAATTTTTTGCGTTGCTCCCCCTCATACGGGTGATGTTGGCAGAAGGCATTTTCGATATTTCTCAAAAATACAAAGAACAAATAAGTATAAAAAAATGAGGGAACAAAAGTTCTATATATTTTGTTAGGAATAGACCATGCAAGCTCACACAAGCCCCCGCTCACTTACAGAAAAAAAAGACATCCCTTATTCTGACTTTGAAGTCTCAATCAGTGAAAACCCCTTTACCAAAGAAAAACGGGAAATTTCCCGAGGCCGTTTTCTCATTTGGGGTGATGTCAAAACAAACGACTGCCCGGCCTAAAGGGCGTAATTTTTTCCCATCTGCAACTGGCGTATGCCTTCATCTTGATCTATATGTTTGGACAAGACTTAATTTTAGATCGACCTTAAGGAATTCACATGTCTTTGCGCGTTGCCATTCAGATGGACCCGATTGACTCTATTGATATTAATGGAGACTCCACCTTCGTTCTTGGCCTGGAAGCTCAAAAACGGGGCCATGCACTCTATCATTACCTGCCGCAAGATTTGACAATGGTGGATGGCCGCGTTGTTGCGTATGCCCATCCCATGACCCTGCAACGCGAACAAAACAATCACTATGAATTTGGCGAAGGACGCTGGATTGACCTGCTTGATGATGTCGATGTGGTGTTGATGCGTCAGGACCCGCCATTTGACATGGCCTATATCACCGCAACCCACCTGCTGGAACATGTACATCCCCAAACTCTTGTGGTGAATAACCCGGCAGAAGTGCGCAACGCCCCGGAAAAACTGTTCGTCACCAAATTTGCCGACCTGATGCCCCCGACATTAATCACCTGTAACAAGGAACAGATTGATGCTTTCCGGGAAAAACACAAAGACATTATTGTTAAACCGCTGTTTGGCAATGGCGGGGCAGGTGTTTTCCATATCAAGCCGGGTGATGAGAACCTCAATTCCCTGATTGAAATGTTCTCAGAACTCTATCGTGAACCTGTCATGGTTCAAGCCTACCTGCCCGATGTGCGCAAAGGTGATAAACGTATTATTCTGGTCGATGGCAAACCTGCTGGTGCGGTAAACCGCATCCCGGCTGAAGGTGAAGCACGATCTAATCTACATGTCGGTGGGCAAGCTGCCAAAACAGATCTGACCCCGCGTGAACAGGAAATTTGTGAACGCATCGGCCCTGACCTGAAAGCACGGGGCATGATCTTTGTCGGTATTGACGTGATTGGTGATTACCTGACAGAAATCAACGTAACATCACCAACAGGTATTCAAGAGATTAACCGCTTCAATGGTGCCTGTCTGGAAGGTGATATCTGGGACGCTATTGAAAGTAAATTTGAGAAATAAAATCATCAATGCCCTATTTTGCCGGCTTTTCTTCCTATCGGGTAAGTGACCCTGATGGACCTGTCCCTTGTGGGCTTTGGTATCCAACGCACACCAAAGCCCAACAGCTCACACAAGGGGTCTATGACATGCATGTCGCCAAGAAAGGCGAAATTGCACAAGGGCGCTTTCCCCTGATCATGATATCCCACGGGTCCGGCGGCACCCGGTTTGGTCATTGTAAAACAGCAGAAATGCTGGCTGAAAACGGCTATATGGTCCTTGCACCGGAACATCCAAAGAATAATTTTTTCGATGACCGTGGTGTCGGTTCCGCCCATACCTACCAATATCGGTCCCGCCATATGAAATCGGCCCTTGATGCCTTTTTAGGCGACCCAACATGGGGGGCTTGTGTTGATCCTCAACGCATTGCCGTTTTTGGTTTTTCCCTTGGCGGCTATACGGCACTCACTTGTGTCGGCGCACGCCCCTATGTCAAAGGATTGCGTCAACATATCCGCACAAACCGGGAATTTGACCCGATCTTCAGCGGTTATGAAGTCATTGTGCGCGATGGTTTTGACGATGATTACCTGCCCACCATGGCTGACCCCCGATATAAAGCCTGCATTGCACTGGCCCCGGTTAGCGGCGGGCTGTTCCCGAAAGCCAGCCTGCAAGACATCACCTGCCCGATACAAGTTTTCAGGGCGGAACGTGATATGATTTTGCGCAACCCGTTTCACGCCCACGACATTCAACAAAACCTCCCCGCAGGGTGTGACTATCATGTCACGCCAAAGGCTGGGCATTTTTCTTATCTCTCCCCGGTTCGTGAAGATGCCAAAGCCACATTGGGGGAACTGGCCAACGATGATCCCGGTTTTAATCGCGCCGGGGAGCATGCAAAAATTCATCACTTAATGCTCATTTTTCTGGATAAAGCCCTTTCATAGACAGGGGCTTCGGGCTACATAAAGCGATAGTAACGCGCATCTGCGCAAGGATGACATCAACCATATAGAAAACAAAAATGATCGGCGCCTTTACAAAATCCTTTGCCCAACTCCCCGACCCGACCTTTCGAAAAGTCGTATTTATGGGAATATTGGGCGCTTTTATCACCTTCTTGCTGCTGTTTAGTGCCGTAACCGGATTTTTATTTGATGCGGTTCTGGTCAATATCCCCTGGGTCGATGTCGCCATTGACTGGCTCGGCTCCATTGCCACAGTGGCTGTCGTCTGGCTGCTGTTTCCCGCTGTGGCCTCTGTCATTATTGGCTTTTTGCTGGAAGATATCGCCCAGGCAGTTGAAAACAAACATTACCCGGACTTGCCCCCAGCCAATTCCCTGCCTTGGGGGGAAACATTGGTCGAAGCACTTAAGTTTTCCAGTGTCATGATCCTGCTGAATGTGCTGGCCTTGCCGATTTACATTCTCTTTCCGGCTGTAAACCTGTTGGTTTTCTATCTCCTTAACGGCTATTTAATAAGTCGGGAGTATTTTGAGCTGGTAGGCCAGCGCCGTGTCGGTGTAAAAAAGGCCAAAGCATTGCGCAAGGCGTATCAGGGGCGATTACTTATCGCAGGTGCATTGACTGCTTTCCTGTTGACGATTCCTCTGGTAAACCTATTAGCGCCTGTGGTCGGTACGGCCGTGATGGTGCATCTTTTTCACAGCTGGCGTCAGGAACCAAAATTTCTGATGCTGGAACAACAAAACCTTTAAGGAGTATGTGTGAGTATGTTTGGGCGTAATAAAGACGGCGACAAAACAACCACCGAAACCAAAGACGCAAAAACCAACCAGCCTGCTGCTGAAAACAGCGCAGAAAAAGTTGAACAATTGCCGCCCCTCAAGCCATTTTCGGCCAAAGGGTCACATACATCCTCCACCACAACACCACCCAGCAAACCCGCCGTACCCAGTGCGGCTTCAACCGGTTCATCTCCTGGTTATCGCCCTGATATTGCCGCCCGCCGCCTGATGGATATTCCGGGGGCAACCCCGCGTCGTGGTGATCAACGCACCTATCAGGACCCGCGCACCCTGACAGTGGGCCGCGAAATCTCCCTGCGTGGTGAAATCACAGCCTGTGAAACCCTGATTGTTGAAGGTCAGGTGGATGCTAAAATCACAGATGCCCGTGTCCTTGATGTGGCAAATGGTGGGGTGTACACAGGTACCGCCCATGTGGAAGAAGCCTTTATTTCCGGCGTGTTTGACGGCGAACTGTACGCTTATAAAACACTGACGGTCAAAAGTGGGGGCCGTGTGAAAGGCGATGTGCGTTATGGCCGCATCGTCATTGAAGAAGGTGGTGAGATTGCTGGCTCTATGGCAACGCTCAGCCCTGATGAAATTGCCGCTGCACGTAACGAAAACAGCAAATAAAAGCCTTACTCATGAAATGCTTACATCGCGCCGCCTCTGCCCTGTCACTGGGCGGCGTGTTGCTTTTATCGGCCTGTGGAAGTTCAAACACACACGACATGTATCGTGACGGTATCGAAACAACCACACCTTCCCCAACGGAGCAGGCTGCACAATCAAACCTGCCGCCTCAACGGCTTGCCGCCATGAAATCCTTTGGCCTTGATGAAACATCGCAGCCTATCAAACTGGTCGGCATGTCTTCTTTTGACGTCAAACAAGTCTTGGGCGACCCTAGTTTCGTGCGAAAAGACAACGGGGTCGAAATTTGGCAGTATCGCCATGAAGATTGCATTTTAGACCTGTTTCTTTACGAAGACCGCCGGGGCCTGTCTGTTGATCACAGTGAATTACGCGGCCCGGAACTGGATCAAAATGGCCAGCCCAGCTGCTTTCAGACCATCTTGATGGGTCAAAGCTGATGCGCAGTTGGTTTGAGGCGTCGAAAATCTATTTTGATAAACGTGTCCTCGCCATTCTGTTTCTGGGTTTTTCAAGTGGCCTGCCTCTTTTATTGGTTTATGGCACTTTGTCCTATTGGCTAGGCGTGGAAGGTGTTTCCCTTGCCACCATCGGCTTTTTCTCGCTGGCCCGCCTGCCTTATACCTTCAAATTCCTGTGGGCTCCGCTGATTGACCAGCTGCGTCTGCCCCTTTTTGCCAAACTGATCGGTCATCGCCGCAGTTGGGCCTTACTTTCCCAAGCTTGTCTCATGGCCTCCATTGTGGGTCTTGGTCATTCCAGTCCGGCTGAAACCCCTGAAATAACCGCCCTTTTTGCCGTGCTTGTGGCCTTTTTCTCCGCCACGCAAGATATTTTGATTGATGCCTATCGCATTGAATTGCTCAAAGACGATGAACAAGGCGCAGGGGCTGCCATGTACGTCAATGGCTACCGCTTGGGTATGTTAATCGCGGGTGCTGTAGCCATTGGCCTGTCAGACTGGGTGTCCTGGCCGTTGGTTTACACCCTTATGGGCGGTCTTATCGCTATCGGAATGATCACCATTTTGCTCAACCGGGAACCGGAAAACCTGGCGGCACAAGCCCAGAAACAAGAACGTGACCAACATTGTGAAGAACTGATCCAGAAAGGCAAAGCCCGCTGGCTGGCGTCCCTGATTGCCAATATCAATATCGCCGTTATTCATCCCTTTAAGGATTTCATGACCCGTGCAGGCTGGCTCTGGATCTTGGTCTTTATTGTTCTTTATAAAATGGGCGAAGCCATGCTCGGGGCAATGGCAAATCCATTTTACTATCAGATCGGTTTTAGCGGGACTGAAATTGCCTCAGTCACCAAGGTCTTTGGACTGGCAGCAACCATTATTGGCGGTATGATCGGTGGCATTGTGGTTTATCGCTACGGTGTCATGCGCGCCCTGCTTTATTGCGGGGTCGTACAGATGTTATCGACCCTGCTTTTTGCCATTCAGGCCGAAGTGGGTCACAATATCCCCATGCTTATGGTCGCCATTTCTGGGGAAAATGTCACTGCAGGCATGGCCACCACCGCCTTTGTCGCCTATCTGTCTTCCCAATGTAATACGGCCTATACCGCCACCCAATATGCCTTACTCAGTTCATTCATGGCTATCCCGCGTGATATGTTTGCCGCCTTGTCCGGTATTTTGGCTGAAATGGTCGGCTGGACCTGGTTCTTTATCGCCTGTTCAACCATTGCCGCACCCGCCTTGATTTTGCTGGTTTGGATGATCAAGAGGTATGACCAAAGCAATGAGAATCCTGCTTGAAAAAGGCAGTTTTCTTGGCTAGAGTGCGCCTGCAAAGTTTGTAGGGGGTCGCATATTGGGGCTCCGCATAAAGTGTGAGGAAAATCCATGGATATCAAAAAGATTCCAGTTGGCGACGCACCTGAGTCCGTCAACGTAATCATCGAAGTTTCTGCCGGTGCAGCTCCGGTAAAATATGAATTCGACAAAGACAGCGGCGCGATCTTCGTTGACCGCTTTGTGCACACACCGATGCACTATCCGGCAAACTACGGCTTCATTCCGCACACACTGTCTGATGACGGCGACCCGGTAGACGTTTTGGTTCTCGCACCGGAAAGCATCATTCCAGGCGCAGTTATCGCTGCACGCCCGATCGGCGTTCTGATGATGGAAGATGACGGCGGCATGGACGAAAAAGTTCTGGCGGTTCCGACTGACAAAATGCACCCGATGTATTCTGATGTGAAAACACACACAGACCTGCCGGAAATCGTTCTGTCCCAAATCGCACACTTCTTCGAGCACTATAAAGACCTCGAAAAAGGCAAATGGGTTAAGATCATGGGTTGGGAAGGCGCTGAAAAAGCCAAACAACTGATCACAGAAGGTGTTGAGCGCGCAAACGGCTAAGGCCCAGACGCAGCATAAACGCTGATCCAGTTAAAAAGCCCGGTAGTTCCAAACTACCGGGCTTTTTTTATATTTATGTCATTTCCAACTTGATTGGGAATCTCCGTCCCGCTTGAAAAAGGGCTCCGCTTTCACAAAAGCGACTTTACTTTATTCGCGACCAATGGAATTCAGATCCTGACGGAAGGTAGTGCCACTGTTTTTATTAAGCTCATCTGCTAAGTCACGGGCATCCTTTTTTCGTTTTTCCAGATCAATCGGCTCAGCACCGGGAAGTAATTGTTTTTCCCCTTTTTCAATGGTCCAGACCCGACGTTTGGGTTGTTCCATTTTTTCCAGTATTTTCTGCGCATCACGGGTATCTTCTGGTACTTCCACCGCAATCTCTACCCGACGGTTACGCGCCCGTGCTTGGCTTGTCTTACCCACAACCAGCGGGCGGGAATCGGCATAACCTTGCGATGTCATGCGTTCTTTTGGAATTTTGCCACTGCGCAAGAAATGATGCACCACCGATGTGGCGCGTGCTGAGGACAAGTCCCAGTTTGACCGATACTGTAAGGTAGAGATCGGAATATCATCCGTATGGCCCCCAACCTTGATATCCCCCGGTGTCTTTGCCAAAATCGGAATAATCTTATCCAAACTGGCATATGACGTTATGGCAAGTTCTGCCCCACCGGATTCAAAGGCTGTTTCGGATGGAAAACGAATAATCACCCCCAGTTTTGTTTCTTCCAGCTCCACCAGATTGCTGGCAATGTCACGCGCCAGCGAACGGCGTAACTGGGCCACCATGGCTTCGCGCAAATCATCGGTTTCAGGAATATCCATGGGCACAGACTTCACCCCGGAAAGAATGCCACGTCCCCCAGATAGGTGCGATTCTTCATCCGTTTGAAAATCAGAATTCTGATTAAAAGCTTCACGCATGGGGCCTGCATTTTTCTGAAAGCTATTGTCATTGACCTCAGAAAAAGACAGCAACAGCACAAACAAGGCAAAAAGAAGCGACATCAAATCGGCATAAGTGACCATCCAGGCCGGCGCATCATGACCATGTTTGATAATCTTCGAGCCGTCTATGGCCTCTATTTCTTCATCCAGTGTTTTCATCGACTATCGCTTTTTCTTGGCATCGCGCCCCGCTGTATAAGCCGCATCAACGCCTGCCTGACGCTGTTTTTCCGGCAGATGAGGCTCAAGAATCTCCAACATGGCCGTTGGGTTTTGCATTTGTTGAATTTGGAAAACACATTCAATAATCAAGGACCGCAAAGCCTTATCTTCAGCCGATTTTGATTCCAGTTTATCAGCAATCGGCAAAGCAATGAGATTGGCAATCAAAACCCCGTAAAGGGTTGTCAATAACGCCACCGCCATCGCCGGACCAATCGTGGTGGGGTCATTCATATTGGACAGCATCTGGATCAAGCCGACGATTGTCCCAAACATCCCAAAAGCAGGCGCACTATCACCAATGGCCCTGAAGATTTTCCCACCGATTTCTTCACGCTGGATCGCCATTGCCATTTCTTGTGTCAGAATCTTGCGAATATAATCCAGGTCGCGACCATCCGCACAAAGCTGTACCCCTTTCACAAAAAAAGGGTTCTTCAAATTATTACGCTCTAAGGACTGAATACCGTTTTTGCGGGCTTTTTTCACCAGCTGGATTGCCTGGCGAATATAATCACGCGGTTTTTCTTTCTGCACAGTGAAAGCGGCGCGAATCCCGATGGGAATGGAAATAAAAATCCCGGACAAGGGGAATTTAATCAATGTGGCCGCAAAAGTTCCGCCCACAACGATTAATAAACCCGGCAAGTTGAAAAAGATTGTGATATCCGAACCGGAAAGGATCGCCAGCGTTACCACAGTCAAGCCAATAATCAAACCGGCAATGGTCGCAAAATCAAACTGCATAGACGCTATCTCTTTCCAATATCTATCATTTCTTGTTTAGCCATAGTGTGCAACCTCTTTCCCCAGAACACAAGAGGCAATCTCGGGCTTGTCGTGGGGGCAAAAATATGTAGAATGCCTCTATTCTAATATGATTTGAGGTTGAGGCGTGCCCAAAATCATAAAAACAATAAGCCTGTTACTGGCACTATTTCTTCTGTATCAAACCACTGCACAGGCACGGGATTTGCGGGTCTGTACTCATATGGGATTTGAACCCTACGTTATCAAAGAGGGTAAATCTTTACGTGGGATTGATATTGATATTGTTCTGCAAATCATTAAAAACATGAAACAACCTGCGGAAATCAGGGCTTTTCCGTGGAAGCGTTTGCTCGCTTCTATTCGTGAAGGCGAATGTGATGTCGGATTTTCCCTGTTTGATACGGAAAAGCGTCGCCAGTTTGCCGACTATATCTTCACCGTCCCCTTGCATTATTCCACTTTCAGTGTCTTTGTACGCAAGGATAAGGAATTCGATTTCAACAGCATTTATGACTTCTTTGGCAAGAAGATTGCCCATAATCGTGGCTTTGCTCTCACCATTGGCTTCGAACAAGCGATAAATGATGGAAAAATTCAGCGTTTGACCTTTGATGATGCAGATAATGCCCTGAAAATGCTGGAAAAGGGGAGAATTGATGCCATTTTGGATAATGAAGCACGCTTTCGCTATTATTTAAAGAAAAATGGCAAACTGGGCCAAATTAAATCTTTGACCATCCCTTTCATGCCCCATCACCCTGCTTTTTTAGTCATCTCGCGCAAATCAAGCTTCCCCAATTCTCAGGAATTGAAAAACAAGATCGAAGCCGAACTGAAAAAGCTGCATCTGGATGGGACCATTATGAAGATCACCACCCAGTATTTGAATTAACCTCAACTTGATTAAAGATGACGTTTTTATTCAGCAGAAGCGGGCAATACATGGTCCGAATCTTCAATACCAGCCTCAATCCGGGCCTTCATACGTGAACAACGCACACGCTGGCTTTCTGATTTCAACTGACCACAAGCTGCCAAGATATCTTGGCCTCGTGTCACCCGTGTTGTCGCCGTATAGCCTGCACGGTTCAGAATCTCTGTAAAACGCTTGATTGTTTTACGATCAGAACATTCATAATCGCTACCCGGCCAGGGGTTGAACGGGATCAGGTTAAACTTACAAGGGATATCTTTGACCAAACGGGTCAGTTCACGGGCATCCGCCTCAGAATCATTAATGCCCTTCAACATGACATATTCAAAAGTCACCCGCCGTGCATTAATCGCAGCCGGGTAATCACGCACAGCTGCCATCAAATCTTTTAAAGGGTACTTCTTGTTAATAGGCATAATCTGGTTACGCACCTCGTCATTCGGGGCATGTAAGGAAATTGCCAGTTCCACATCCGCAACTTCGCCTAAACGACGAATTTCCGGCACAATGCCACAGGTTGACAAGGTAATGCGGCGTTTGGAAAGAGAAATACCTTCCTGATCCATCAGGATTTTCAAAGCCTTGACCACATTGTCAAAATTATAAAGCGGCTCCCCCATACCCATCAGCACGATATTGGACAGCAACCGCTTATCCCCCGGCGGAGAGGGCCATTCGTCATAACTGTCACGCGCCGCCATAAACTGGCCGACAATTTCTGCCGCAGACAGGTTACGCACCAGTAATTGGGTTCCGGTATGGCAAAACTTACAAGTTAAGGTACAGCCCACCTGTGAAGAAATACAAACCGCACCGCGATCTTCTTCCGGGATAAAAACGGTTTCAGCCTCATTGCCATCGTCAAATTTAAACAGCCACTTGCGCGTGCGATCAACAGAGGTCAGTTCTTCACTGATACCGGGGCGGCCAATATAGAAATGGTCAGCTAATTTACCATGCAACGACTTGGAAATATTGGTCATTTTGGTGAAGTCTGTGACACCATAATGGTAAATCCATTGCCACAGTTGTTTGGCACGAAAGGCTTTTTCACCAATACGTTCCATTTCAGCCTTCAATTCCTCACGGCTGAGTCCCACCAAGTCAATGCGTTGGTCTGTCATTTTCAAATTGTCCGAATAGCTGAGTTCAATACTTGGTTTTTCCAAGCTGTGGCGCATCTATACAGGAAATAGCGACAGATTGCAAATCTAGGGCGTAAACTCATAAAATAGACTTGTTTGGCGGAGATGTATTTGAGGATAGACAAGGCATGAAACCCGCAGAAGTGCGAGCACTTTAAGGGTTTTATAACGCCGCTCTATCCTCAAATACATCCCGTCCCTTACGGGATTTCCCTAAAATATAGGCATTACGGCGTTAAAGTCTTTTGAAAGTACAAGTACTTCCTGCAAGCCTTTGCCTTATCTTGCCTATATTTTAGGGAAACCAAAGCAAGTCTATTTTATGAGTTTACGCCCTAGGGTCAGAGTCTATCAATTTAATGAGTTTGGCGATTATTTGGTGCGGGTCAGTTTGATCTGGTCGATGATGTAGCGCCCGACTTTGGTGCGTAAACCATTCATTTCTTCACGCAGACTTAACAAGGCACCTGCCACTCCAGCTGTCTCTGACATATTGGACTCGACCATGGTACGTAACATGGCCACATCCTGTTCCAGCTTCATCGTGCGGGCAGACTGGCTGACAGCTGTATTTTCCAAAATCGCCGTACGGGTACGGGTATCGTCCAGATCACTGCGGACCACACGCATCTGGCTTTGAAGATCTTTTAGCCCCCCTTCGCCTTCAACGATTTCAACCAAATCAGCCATATCCTTGCGTACAGCGTGAATGGCACGTTGGTAGCCGGTGATCTCGTCATGCATTTCTGCGACTTCTTTATGGACATCATCTGCCTTCATGGCAGCGCGTTCCATACGCTGAGTCCGTGCGCGAATCCCTTTGAGTTCAGCCTGCTGACGTTCCATGGCATAAAGCGCCTGTTTCAGCAATGTGCGAATATTCTGGATATCACCAGCTTGCGCTTTGGTCGGGTTTGCAGAAACAATCTGAATATGTTCCACCAATTGGTCGACCTTGCCTTTCAGGTCATTATATTTCGCCTTTGTCTTTTCACGATGGAGGCGAATTTTATCCAGTTCCAAACGGCGCTGCTCTTCAAACTGTTCATGGCGTTTGACGGCATCAGGGCGAATACCAAAACGTTTGGCAGCAGCTGCTAGTCCCGGTGTCAAAGGCGAGCGACGCAATGGGGTAATATTGTCCGTTTCTTGGGTCTGGGCCAAAGCCTGATGTGCAAGTGCCATGATGAAGTCTCCCGAACTCTCTTTAGAGAATCCATAAACAGTTATCCTTTCCCTACATCATGACCATAAAAGGTAAGGAGAAAGTTAAAATTTATCAGAGGGGAAGAAAAAACTTCGAAGAAAGGCATACACATTGCGGGGTAAAGGGGTAAGGAGAGATATTAAAGCCAGGTCAAGGAAGGCAAAGTGATCCTCAGCTCCAAGGGCGGGATACTTGGGGTAGGGTTTTTGGAGTCTGAGAACCACCCTGCCCTCCTAACCTGTTATCTCGTGTGCGTTGTGTATGTCCTTTCTCCGAAGTATGGGGTCGCTCTTATCTAGCGATTTTTATTTTGGCGTACTATCCGCACGAATACCTGAGTAAGTTTGCGAATAGTATTCTTACTTACAGTTTAATGTTTCACCACCTGGCGCCAAGCACCTGAACTAAAACGTTTCAGCACCATCCGTGCACGGGTGAGATCAACGAAAAAATCTTCAAGCTCATTATCGTAATCAAAGTACCCCTCCATTTTTTGGGGACTTAATTCCGTATCGACAAACCCCATGGACCAATTTTGAAATTCTTTTTCCTGAATATCACCGCGATAAATCAGCTTGAGCTTACTGTGGCGCTTGTCTTGAGTAATTTTATCAAAAAGCTGTCCGACCTCTTCTTTTGGCCCTTCAAGAACCTGAAGGAATGATCCTGAACGATAAACAAGGATACCGCTGATGCCGCTTTCTTTATTGCGATCACGTGCCGTATTGAGAATAGCATTGAGTTCCTGCGTATCAAATTCACGGCTGGCTGCACTTGCGTAAATTATTTGAGAGAGTTGTCTCATTTTCATGACCTCCTTGCTCGTTCATTTTTATAACCCTACCATAAAAATAATAACCAAGTAATTAGGTCGACTACTTGAGGGATTCTACATAGGCATAAATACTTTGGTATTAGAGCGAAGCCATAAAAAAGGCCGTTGCGACATCAAACGCAACGGCCTTTTTAAAAGAAATAGGGTATTTCTTAGTCGTAGTAACCAACACCGAACAACAGGTCGTCATGCTGACGTACCCAAGTTTTCTTCGGAGCAAGCTTTTTCGTTGCCGGGTTTGTCCAAGTGTATTCTGCCCAACCGCCATTCGGGTTGTTCACACCAGCGTTAACCATTTCAGTCAGGATAACCTTACCGTTCACGTCTTTCAGCTTCGGCAGTTTTGGATTGTCAATCAGTTTCGGGTTGATCGCGTGTGTTTTAAAGATGCCTTCTTTTGTGAAAATGATCACATAGAATTCACCATTTACATAGCCACCGTTTTTGTCATTGAAAGAAGCTGCAGCTTTATCAAAGCCAACTGCTTTATAGTGAGTAATCGCCTTATCAACCATTTCTTTGGCAATAGCAGCTTTATCAGCAGCTTTTGCATCCATTGCAGTGAAGATCGGCATCATCAAGATGAAGACAAACAGAAACAGACGTTTCATGAGTATTTCCCCTAAATATAGAAATATAATATTAATGATTACGTAGATTGCTCAGCAACGTATCCATTTGCTGTGAAAGCTGTGTCACTTCCGCATGCAGATCGTCACTTATATTGCGCATACCGCGTGCAGATTCGCCTGTTCCTTTTGCGATATCCTGTACGCTGCGAATTTCATCAACTACAGAACGAGTCCCGGCCGCAGCCTCCTGTGCATGCACGTTGATGCTGGAAGTTTCCTGACCTTGAACAGTAACCGTATCGGAAATGCTGTTCAATGCCCCTTCCACTTCATCAATCGTATTCTGAATGCTGCGAATCGCCTGTACGGCATGACCTGTTGTCGTGGTGATAGCTTCAATCTCATTTGAGATTTCTTCCGTAGCACGTGCTGTTTGTGAGGCAAGATTCTTCACCTCACTGGCCACAACCGCAAAGCCTTTCCCGGCTTCCCCGGCGCGTGCCGCCTCAATCGTCGCGTTCAGAGCCAACAGGTTGGTCTGGTTGGCAATGGCACTGATCAGCTCAATCACATCGCCGATCCGTTGCCCAGCTGCTGCCAAAGAATTCACCGTTTCATTGGTTTCTTGGGCTTCTGTTACCGCACGGCGGGCAATTTCTGTAGAGCTTTCGATATTCTGTGTAATCTGACCAAAGCCATCAGCCAAAATCTGTGCTGTACTGGCCATATTTTCCACATTGCCATTGGCACTTGTGGAAGAATTGGTCACTTGTTCACTACGCTCAGACGTGGCTTCAGCATTTTGAACCAGCTTGTCCGTTTCACTTCGGAAGCTATCAACCGCCACAACGGTTTTTTCAACCGCACTCTTCACGGTTTGCTCAACCTCATCTGCCAGCTGCATCATCGTTGCCTGTTTGGCGGCTTCCGCCTCTTTAGCACGTTCTGCTTCTTCGGCCTGCGCTTTCTTCACATCCACAGCGTTTTGGCGGAAGACCTCCAATGTAGAAGCCATCTGACCAATCTCATCACTTTGGCCTTTACAGGGTACTGTAATATCCAACTTACCGTTGGCAAGATCAGTCATGGCATCGGTCATTTCCACAACCGGCTTGCTGACCAAACGTGAAATCATTACAGACAAGACAATCGCAGCAACCAAAATAATCAAAGCGATGATCATCAGCTCGCTTTTAAAGGCGATTGTATCCTCGTTCACTTCTTTCACAGCCTGAGCCACGCTGTTCTTTGTCAGATCACTGAACTTATGCAGATGTTCTGTTAGCGCCGTATGGCTTTGTTGGGCGGTAAAGAGAAAAGACACCGCACCCGTAAAGTCAATTTCCAGCATTTCAAGAACGACCTGAACATTTTCATTATAATTCTTGAACTCAGCACTGACTTTGTTGAACAAAGCTTTTTCTTCATTCGACAACTGAAAATCATTTTTAAGGTGCTTAAGGGCAGACGTAACGTTTGCACGATATTGCTTACTGGACTCAATAACCTGAGTCGTTTTTTCTTCATCCGTGCCTGCTGCACTCCATGTCAACAAACGGTAAATCTCAAGCTGGGCCATTGTGGAATTATAGATAATGTCACCAGCCAAAGTCGTTTTGGCATATTCGACACGATCGAGTTCTTCCAATTTCTCATTTTGCTGGTTGGCCAACCCCATAGCCAACCAAGAGATGATCGCGATCCCCAATAACGGCAGAACTGGAATTACCCCGATTTTGCGCGCGATCTTCATATTATTCAAAAAAGACATGCCAACTTAACCACTTTATCTGTTCAGTCTTTTCTCAGCTATCCTGCGTTATATTAGTTTTTTTATGCAGGTGATACTTTTATAGTTGTTCTAGTTTTCTAGAAACGATTGTTACAATCTCAAATAGAGATGCCACAACTTTGCAGTCGTCCGCAAGGGCAAAAACTCCCGTTAATGAAATATTAATGGAAGTTTACGCAAAAAACCTGATTTGTACTACTTATGTATAGGATTAATTGTTTTGGCCCAGAACAAAAAACCGCCGCTTTCCAAAGTAGAAAGCGGCGGCTCTTATTTTTTAGGCTTTATACGAAAGCTTAGTGCTTCACGTCCGCCCAGATCTTACGCTTAAGCGCATAGAGCATGGCTGTCAGAACCAACAGGAACAACATAACCTTCAAGCCCAAAGATTTACGCTCATCCAGCTCAGGCTCAGCAGCCCAGTTCAGGAAAGCAGAAATATCTTTGGCATGTTGGTCAGCCGTCATTGGCGTACCGTCTTCATACTCTACCAACTCGTCCGTCATTTGCGCCGGCATGGAGTTGTAGTAGCCAGGGAAATACAGGTTAAACGCTTTATCTTCGTTTTCTGTAAAGCCCTTCTGGTTTTTCACTTCTGCCGGGATTTCTTCTACGAAACCCATCAGGAAGCTGTAGATGTACTCAGGACCACCCACACGTGCTTTTGCCATCAAAGACAGATCCGGTGGCAATGCACCGTTTGCATCAATTGCAGCAGCTTCGTTCGGGTAAGGCGGAACAAAACGATCAGATGGTTTTGCCGGGCGTGTGAAGAATTCACCATCTTCAGTCAGCTCGTTACCAGCGTCATCGTGCTCAACACGTACTTCGTATTCAGCAGCGATTTCCTTGATTTCATCTTCCGTGAAACCCAGTGCAGACAGGTTACGATAAGCAACCAGACGCAGAGAGTGACAAGAAGCACAAACTTCTTTGTAGATCTGGAAACCACGACGCAGTTGTTTCTGGTCGTACTGGCCGAAGATCCCTTCAAAAGACCAGTCCGCATCCATCAGAGGCGGGTGATATTCACTACCCGCAGCTTGTGCTGAACCCGCGTTCAAAGTGAGAGCAGCAACAGCAGCAATAATCAGTTTACGCATGTTACGCATCCTTCTTCAAAACGGCAGCAGCAATGCTTTCCGGGAGTACCACAGACTTCTCAAGTTTTGCCATCATCGGCAGAACAACGAGGAAGTGAGCGAAGTAGTAAAGCGTTGCCAACTGAGCCATCCATACGTACGGCTGTTCAGCAGGCATCTGGCCCAACCAACCCAGGAATACGAAGTCAGCGAACAGAATCCAGAAGAACCATTTGTAAACCGGGCGGAAACGCGCAGATTTAACTTTGGAACGGTCCAGCCACGGCAGCGCCATCCATACCAGGATAGATGCAAACATCGCCAATACACCACCGAGTTTCGCCGGGATGAACAGGATGTCAAACGTGATCGCACGCAAGATCGCATAGAACGGCAGGAAGTACCATTCAGGAACGATATGTGCCGGTGTCACCATCGGGTTCGCCGGGATATAGTTATCCGGGTGGCCCATGTAGTTTGGTGCCCAGAATACAAAGGCAAAGAAGAACATAAAGAACACGCCCATACCGAACAAATCTTTGATTGTGTAGTACGGATGGAACGGAATGCTGTCTTCCGGTGCCTTCATTTCAACACCCAGCGGGTTGTTGGATTTCACAGCGTGAAGCGCCCACAGGTGCAGGCCAACAACGCCAACCAGAACGAACGGCAGCAGGTAGTGCAAAGAGAAGAAACGGTTCAGTGTCGGGTTATCAACGGCAAAGCCACCCCACAGCAGTGTTACGATGAAATCACCAACGATCGGGAAAGCCGAGAACAGGTTGGTAATAACAGTCGCGCCCCACAGAGACATCTGACCCCACGGCAGTACGTAACCCATGAAGGCTGTACCCATCATGAGAAGCATGATGACAACACCGATGATCCACAGGATCTCGCGTGGGCCTTTGTAAGAGCCGTAGTAAATGCCACGGAAAATGTGGATATACACAACAATGAAGAACATGGAGGCGCCGTTCATATGGACGTAACGGATCAGCCAGCCGTAGTTTACATCACGCATGATACGTTCAACAGAGTCAAACGCCATGTCAACATGCGGTGTGTAGTTCATTACAAGGAAAACACCTGTCAGGATCATAACGATCAGGACAGTCAGAGCCAGAGAACCGAAGTTCCACCAGTAGCTCAGGTTGCGCGGCGTCGGATAGCCGGCAGTCGAATGGTGCATCATGGAGAAGACCGGAAGACGGTCATCGACCCATTTGATGACGGGATTGTTCCATTCAGGAGAACTCATAGCAATAGGACCCCTTAACCAATTTTGACGGTTTCATCGTCGAGGAAGGCATACGGCGGAACTGCAAGGTTCAATGGTGCCGGGCCTTTGCGAATACGACCAGATGTATCGTAGTGTGAACCGTGGCACGGGCAGAACCAGCCACCGAATTCACCGCGCGGATCGCCAGGTTTCTGACCCAGTGGCACACAACCCAGGTGGGTACAAACACCCAACAGGATCAGCCATTCTGGTTTCTGAACGCGATCAGCGTCTTTTTGTACGTCGATCAGTGACGCACTGTCGTCTTTGGCGGCTTGTCCGATTTCTTCCGCTGTGCGGTGACGAACAAATACCGGTTTCCCGCGCCAAACTACAGTGACGCTTTGCCCTTCTTCGATCTTGGAAATGTCAACTTCTGTTGTTGACAATGCCAGAACGTCAGCAGATGGGTTCATGCTGTCAACGAAAGGCCAGATCGCGCCTGCAACACCCGCAGCACCGACAGCAGAAGTTGCCAGCAGCAGGAAGTCGCGACGTGATTCACCGCTTTCCGTCTTTTTGGTAGCCGTATCAGCCATGTTTTACCTCACTCTTGTCCCCGCTTACACCACGGGGGCCCCAAGTCGTTGTCCGTTACAGATTTATTTCTGCGTATACCAAGTGTTTCACTTAAAAAATATGAAGACACAATGACAAAACTCAATTAACAACGAGACCCGCCAAACTAAAGGACGAGTCGCGCATCCGTATAATGCATTTCGCCCGTCAAGAAAAGGTTTAACCGCCCGAAAAATGTGAAATAATATTACGAATTGTCTTATTTTTCTCTTAATTAATAGCAATTCTCAACTAGAAGGACTGAAACCGTGCGATTGGCTCTTTACCAACCTGATATTCCACAAAATACCGGGACTTTATTGCGACTCGCTGCCTGTATGGGCGTTGGCGTTGATATCATCGAGCCCTGTGGCTTTATCCTCGATGACAAACGCATGCGTCGAGCAGGAATGGACTATCTCGACCAGGTGGATTTAGTGCGCCACCCTTCCTGGACTACTTTTTTGGATGATAAACGCCAAAAAGGAGGACGCATTATCCTCCTTTCAACCAAGGCCGCCCACCTCTATACGGAATTTGCCTATCAAGAAGATGATACCCTGCTCTTAGGGCGTGAAAGCCAAGGTGTGCCTGAAGAAGTCCACGACACCGCAGATGAACGCCTGATTATTCCCATGAGTGAGGGCATGCGTTCCATCAATGTCGCCATCAGCGGTGCCATGGTTCTGGGCGAAGCCTTACGTCAAACCGATTGTTTTCCCGCCTCACCGTTATAAAGCTGCTGAAAATTGCCCGGTGTGACAAAAAGACCGAGAACACTGCATAAAGGATCATGTACGGCGCAAATCACCTTGCCAAACCATGATCCTTTTTTAGAAAGGGCCAACCGAAAACGGACTTCGCGAGTGCGATGTTGAACAAAGGGAACAACCAGCCGAGTCGCCCATGTAGAACGGCGCATCAAACGCACATAAGGAATCGCCCAAAAATGATAGCCATCCATAAAAGTTGGAGGCAGTCGCTTAAGGGCATAAAGCGTACAAACTGTACGGTCCCGTTCACGCATCAACTTCTGGCGCACCAGTTCTGTGCAGATGACTTTGGGACCATCCCCATTCCCACCTCCACCAACACCTCCCAACCCCAAAGCCGCACTAGGTTCACCAGCGTCACCTGGTCCCCCTTCTGAACCCACATCCTGCTGTTGTCGTTTGCGACGCTCTTCTTCCTCTTTCTTCTTGCGCTCAGCTTGGGCCTGCGCAGATTCCCCGGATGTTTTTTGAGGTGCCTTTGCCTTGATGGCCCCTGACTTATCCGACTTCACCAACTCTTCACCGACAATCGGATTATCCCAGGGCGTTAAGTCCTTGGGAGAAAGAGCCGAACCGTCCCCCCCCTGAGCGGCTGCTGGGCTAGGAGAAGATGGTATTTTGTTTACTATTTGTTCTTTTTCTTCTGACCGTTTAATTTCTGTTGGCTGGCGTCGTTTTTGTTCAAATTGCGCCACGCTCAATGTCTGTGAATTATTCTTATTCTTGTAATACCCTTGTCCCAATCGCCCCATTGGATCAGCAACATAACCCCAGTCTGATGGGTTAAAAGATGATGTCGTCATGTTTCATCGCCCCTAATAAATATGATCAATTTCCTTGATGTAAGGTAATTTTTCCTATACACAAGGGGAGAAGACCTTTTCTGACCTAAAAAAAGCCCCTGCCAAATGCAGGGGCCTTAAAAAGGTCAATGGAAATTAACATTCATTCATAAACTATGGCTTATAGGCCAAACGTAAATTGCCCCAATGACGTTCCTCAATATAAATCGGAGCATCGACTTCTTTGAGCAAAACACGCTCGTTCCCAACCACCCGGTCATAGGATTGTACCAGCACAGGGGCGGTATTGCGCGCAGCACGCAACCCTGCCGGATCGGCAAAAATACGGCGATTGCGGCAATGGGCATCGTTCCAGATCGGATCATCGCCCTGTTCCTCAGAATAGACCTTATTATGAGTTGGCAAATAAGCTGAACGGTCCACCGCCGCACTAAAGACAATATTAGGCAGCTTTGTAATAATATCTTCCTGAATCGGCGGGAGGTATTCATCCGTAATCGGCGTAAATTTCGTCATCACCTGAATCGGGTTTGACCCATCAATTGGCTGGTGATCAATATCAAAGAAATCTTCCAGGCCAATTTTATTGGCCCTGATGGCATCCAGGAAAGCCGCTTCGACTTTTTTGGCCCCTTGTTGCACCAGTGCCATATAAGCTTGGTCCTTCTCCTTGGTCTCTTGCAAAAGCTTGAGGATTTTTCCTCGACCCTCTTCGGTATGGCGACCAAAGGCAACGTTTACAACCAAATCACCCACATGGCGGATTTCACAGTTAAACTGCCCCAGTTGTGACAAAGTCAATTGACAGGTCCCCTGGCGCACAGAGGATTGTTCATCCAACAAACGCAAAGAACACCCGCCCAGCCCCAAATCGGCCATCACAACCGCAACGCTTTGACCGTTTTGGGTCAATTCACCTTCCATCCCCAAGGGGATCCGTTCTGTTTTACGACGGTTACCAGCATAAGATGTGCGCAACAACAAGGTCATGGCATTACTCAAGCCAGACACATCACGCATAACATTTTCAGAAATATTGGACACACGGCGTGCCACAATCAAGGCATCTTCATTTTGCTCACGCACGCCACTCATGTTCGAGGTCACATCAGCTGTTGTATCTGAAGCGCTTAAGGCACTGGAACTAATTTCAGAAGTTGCTGCTGTTTGCTGTTCAACAGACTGGGCAATGGTAGAAACGTTATCCCCCATCTTCTGAATCAACTGGTTGGTCAATTCAATCTCTTTCACCGCGCGTTCGGTTGCCTGTTGAATCTGTACAGATTGGGCATTGACCTGATCAATCGCTTTTTCTGTTTCTGCCGCCAGGTTCTTCACCTCGCTGGCAACAACAGCAAACCCTTTCCCGGCTTCCCCTGCCCGTGCAGCTTCGATCGTAGCATTTAAGGCCAGCAGGCGGGTTTGAGACGCAATATTTTGTACAAGTGATACAACAGACGAAATTTCCTGTGCCGTGGTTTCCAAAGAGGTCACAGTTTCTTGGGAACGCATAGACTGCTCAATCGCATCCTGGGCAATCTGTTCAGAGGTCTGAACCTGATCAGCAATGGTCTGTGAAGAGGCATCCAGCTCTTCAGTTGCAGCCGCCACCGTTTGAATGGCTTGGGATGTATGGGTCAGTGATGTATCCGCTGCCTCAACCCGAGCCCCCAAATCCCCTTGCGCCTGATTTAAGCGGTTCACATTGCTTTGCATCAACTGGGTTTGACCATTCACACTGCGAATCGTTTCGCCTGCCTCGCGCAAAACCCCATTGGACATTTCCAGCAGTTGTTCACGCATTTTGCGCAATTCACCGCTTTCAATATAGGTCATCATTGCCAGATCAATATCCAGACAGACCGTGCGTAACATGCCGCCAATCTGTTGAGCCACCTTCGGGGATTTCACCCCGGCTTTTTTCAGATAGCTTTCAATCAGCTTTTCAATAAACAGAAAATAGCCGCCCAGATACCAGCGCGGCTTCAACCCGATCGCATCATGTGCCTTACCAATCGCACGAGCACGTTTGACATATTCATCATCATACTGGCCCCTGAACATATCTTGCCAGTGGCTGCTTTGTACCTCAGTCAAATTTCGGCGTGACGCATGGCCGTCCAGAATGGACTGAGGTTCCTCAAACTGAGAAATATGGCTGTAAAAGTCTGAGATAATGGACGGAAGATCACCTTGAACCTGCGCATAAAAATCACGCATTGCCGTTTTGGCATTTTCGTCGATTCTCAAATATTCAAGGCGTTTTTCAATATCATCCGTATCGTTGTTTTGACTCATTGTTCTGATACGACCCCTAGATAGTTCCTACGTATTTTCGTGTTCCGCGAGTATTAGCTTTTTAATTGGCGCACATCTTAACGAATAAAATGAAAAATATAACGTTTTTTTGACGGTATCTGCCAAGAAACGTCTATAAGTTGGAAAAGCCAAAAAGCTACTTGCCTAACAGCTGCAAAAAGGCTTCTTTCTTATAGCCTGGTGGCAAGATCCGAACATGTTCCTGAGAGCGATACATGTCTGCTTCCGGGTTGCGTACCTCTGGCTGCAAGACATCGGTTAAAAAGGCAAAAACCCCCGGCGCCATGTCTTTCTGAAACGTCTGCCAGGTAATAAACACCCCACCGCGCATATCATATTCCATGATATCCGCACTTTGTTTCGCATCTGTAATATCCATTGCCAAATCATCAGCTAACCCGACATAGACCCAGCCAGGCTTAACCCCGCCATGCCAGATCACATAAATGGCGCTTACACCGGAAACATTTTCTTTTGCCAGCTCGACAAAAGGGAGGCGACGAAATTTACCCTGAGCATTCTTGGACCATTTCACTTCCAACAGCTCAGACGATCCCTTCTTCTTTTTGCCCCCGCCAAAAAAATCAAACAGTCCCATCTTTTCTTCGAAACCCTACAAGACATTACGAATTTATTTTGAAGTATATGTCGGTAATAACCAATTGTCATGTCCGTTGCAATACGGAGGTAGGATGAAGAGCCCTATCGGCCAAATAACCTCTTGGCTTTGGCTTCGCGCCGGGCCATCTGTTTGATGGTCACACTTTCCACAGCCGCCTCAATCATGACCCCTTCGTGGGAGCCATCACTGATCAAGTCCACAAAATGCCTCACATATTGTTCTTTATCTGCCGGACAGGTAATCTGAACCATTGCCTTGCTTCTTTCTTCATATTTGAGGCGTTGGCGAATCTTTGGATCCCCCTCAGTTGCCCCGGTCAAATAGGGTTCATAAGCCCGGTCAACCTTGGCAATATGATCCAGGAGCCATTTTTCAAGGAAAGCAACAATTTTATCGGCATCCACATCATCTGAATGTTCCTGATGGTAATGCCGCAAAGACATGATCGAATCGCGAAATTCATCATGGGCCGTTTTATGGGCATCATATTCGGGATACCCCGCACGCAGCAGAAAACGCTCTTCGCGTTCAAAATGTTCATCAACATACAACGACAGTGACATAATCGTTGCTGCGATAATATTAGGGTCCCGGTTTTCCGCGATATTTTGCCCCAATTGCTGAATCGTTCGAAACAGCATCTGGTGGTCATCATCAATCGGACCGATTCCCAAGTCAAACTCAGCGGGCCATTCTTTTAACTGCATGCTTATACACCTTCTGTGCAATAGACTTTTTATTCAATAAAAGCCTTATATTCAGTTGTCTGGAGTGTAGCACAAACTTTCAGAAAAAAAACCCGTCACCGCATGGTTGAAACTCTGTTTAATCCAATATTCAACCAGCTGGTCAATTTTCTGGATTTACTATCATAACATAGACCCAAAACTTAAATGACTCTAAGTCTCGCTACAATATTGATAGGGAACAAAACAATTTAAAGACTTGTGAAACACGCCACCTTTATCTATCTATCAGAGAATAAAGCCTTATTTTTTGTTCGACGTTAATATATGGGCTTGCATTTCGCCCATAAGGCGCAGATGATTAGCGGGCCTCTCATTAATTGATTATTGTGGTTGGTGGTTTGAATTTAGATTCTGGAAATGAGCTATTTGCATCCCTTGTACAAAATACAGACGCCCCCGTGTGCCTGTGTGATTGTACAGGCCAGCTGACCTATGCCAATCCGGCTTTCCTCAAAGCCCTGAACCTCCAGACATCTGAGCTAAAAACCACCCGACTTGATCAATTGATCACCAATCAGGAATGGTCCAGCCTTGTCCAGGACGTAGAGCACAAGGGCCACTGGAAAGGGGAACTTTCCCTTCAAGACAAAAACCAAACGCAATTCTGGTTTCGAACGACCCTTTCCCCTGTCGCTGGGGAAAAAACAAGCAAGAGCGGTTTTTCTCTTATCCTGCAGGACATCACGGATAAAAAAGAGAAGGAATATCAATATATTATTTCCCAAAACAAACTCAAAAGCGTTTTGGACAATATTCCGGCCTATGTCTTTTCCAAAGACCGCGAAGGGCGCTACACCTACGTCAACAACCTGCTCTCCATGTTGTTGACCCTGAAAAGCAGCGATATTCTTGGTAAAACAGATTATGACCTCTTTACAAAAGAGGCCGCTGATAATTTCACCAAAAATGATCACCTTGTTTTAGAAAAAGACAAAACCATTCGTGCCTTTGAAGATGGTGGCATTGATGAATATGGGATTGAGCGCAGCTATCTGACCGTGAAATGCCCATTAAAAAATGCTCATGGCGAAACCGAAGAAATCCTAGGTATGGCCCTTGATATTTCGGAACAGCAACGTCTTGAAAAAGCCCTGCGCGAAAGTCAGGAAAAGCTCAACAGCATTCTGGATAACCTGAAAGCACGGGTCTATATCAAAGATCGCGATTTAAAATACACATACGCCAATGAAGAACTCTGTCAGGTGCTCAAAACAGACCGGGCTTCTATTGTTGGAAAAGATGATTACGATCTGTTTGAGCCAGAAACCGCCGTCTGTTTTCGCACCACCGATCAGGAAGTGTTCCAGAAACAACAAAAAGTCTCCAAGCTGGAAGTCTCAGTTGATCAAGATACCCTTGAAAAACAGCATTTCCTGTCAATCAAGGTGCCGTTACTCAATGCCAAAGGTGAAGCCCATTCCCTTTTAGGCATTTCCACCGACATTACCGAACAAAAACAGCTGGAAGAAAAACTGCGCCGCAACGAACGCCAGCTGACCACGATCCTCGATAATCTGAAAGCCCATGTTTATATCAAGGATGTGAATTTCACCTATACTTACGTCAATGCTGACATGTGTACCTATCTGGGCCGTGATCGTGATGACATCATCGGCAAAACCGATGCGGAAATATTTGGCAGTAAAATCGCAGAACGCTTCCATGTCAGTGACAATGAAGTCTTTGATTATAGTGAAAACATCTCCAGCATTGAAAAATCCAAACATTTTCAAACTGGAAACACCTGCTATTTCCTGTCCGTTAAGGCCCCATTGATCAATGATCTGGGGAACCCATATGCCCTTCTGGGCATTTCAACAGATGTTACGGAACAAAAACGACTGGAAAAAGAGCTGCGCCAAATGGCCTCAACCGATGTGTTGACCGGCATTAACAACCGTCGTCATTTCCTCGAACTCTGTGAACGTGAAATCGAACGCGCCCAACGCTATGACACCAAACTATCGTTGATCATGCTGGATGTGGACCATTTTAAACATATCAATGACACATACGGCCATGCAGTGGGGGATGAAGCCATTCGTTCCATGACCGGATTGTGCCGCCAAAACCTGCGCAACAGCGATGTTATTGGCCGTATTGGCGGTGAAGAATTTGCTATTTTGCTCCCGGAAACAGACCAAAAAGGGGCCAAGCTACTGGCCGAACGCATCCGAAAAAACACAGCCAAATATGCCTTTGATATTGGTGAGAAAAAACCTGTCAGTTTCACCGCCAGCTTTGGCGTTACCAGCCTCGTTAAAAGTGATGAAACCCCGGACGATTTGCTTAAACGCGCCGATATTGCGCTTTATGATGCCAAAACATCCGGGCGCAATCGGGTTTGTGAGAATTAAAGCGCAGATTTTCAGTCATTTCCAACTCGATTGGGACTCTTCATCCCTTTAAGAAAAAGGCCCCCGCCTGCGCAAGGACGACATCATCTTTCCAACAAAAAAGCCCTTCCTCACTTTTTCTTAATTTCTTTCATAAATCATGGCGCGCGGTGCTTGCGAAAAAACGCAAATGCCCTTATATATCGCCCAGTTTTTCACCCTCAGGGAATTTACGCTTTGTTTGTGCCTTCACAAGTATAAGGGCAAACGCCTGTAAATTCGCCGCAACGTAAAGAGAGTAAAATGAGTAAAGTTATCGGTATCGACCTCGGTACAACAAACTCCTGTGTATCTATCATGGACGGCGGGGATTCCCGCGTTATTGAAAACGCTGAAGGGACACGTACAACCCCTTCCATGGTTGCCTTCACAGATTCAGGTGAGCGCCTTTCCGGTCAGCCGGCTAAACGCCAGGCTGTTACGAACCCTGAAAACACACTGTTTGCCATCAAGCGTCTGATCGGCCGTCGTTTCGACGATCCGCTGACAAGCAAAGACCAAGAGCTGGTTCCTTACAAAATCGTCAAAGCAGACAATGGCGATGCGTGGGTTGAAGCCAACGAAAAATCCTACAGCCCATCTGAAATTTCTGCCTTCATCCTGCAAAAGATGAAAGAAACAGCTGAAAGCTTCGCTGGTGAAGAAATTACACAAGCCGTTGTAACTGTTCCGGCTTACTTCAACGATTCACAGCGCCAGGCCACAAAAGATGCCGGTAAGATCGCAGGTCTTGATGTTCTGCGTATCATCAACGAGCCAACAGCTGCGGCCCTTGCTTATGGCATGGATAAAAAAGAATCCGGCACAATCGTGGTTTATGACCTCGGTGGCGGTACATTTGACGTTTCCATTCTGGAAATCGGCGACGGTGTTTTCGAAGTTAAATCCACAAACGGTGATACGTTCCTTGGTGGTGAAGATTTCGACATGGCCATCATTGATTATCTGGCTGACGAATTCAAAAAAGAACAAGGCATCGACCTGCGCGAAGACCGCATGGCCCTGCAACGTCTGAAAGAAGCAGGCGAAAAAGCCAAGATCGAACTGTCTTCTTCCATGGAAACAGAAGTCAACCTGCCGTTCATCACAGCTGACCAATCTGGTCCGAAACACCTGAACGTGAAAATGAGTCGTGCGAAACTGGAAAGCCTGGTTGCTGACCTGATCAAACGCACAGTGAAGCCGTGTCAGGCTGCCCTGAAAGATGCGGGTCTGAAAGCTTCTGAAATCGACGACGTGATCTTGGTTGGCGGTATGACCCGTATGCCGAAGGTTGTTGAACAGGTTAAAGAAATCTTCGGTCGTGAGCCGAACAAAGGGGTGAACCCGGACGAAGTGGTTGCCATGGGTGCGGCCATTCAAGGTGGTGTCCTGAAGGGCGACGTAAAAGACGTTCTGCTGCTGGACGTTACACCGCTGTCTCTCGGTATCGAAACATTGGGCGGCGTCTTCACACGCCTGATTGATCGCAACACCACCATCCCGACACGCAAATCTCAAGTCTTCTCAACTGCCGAAGACAACCAGTCTGCTGTAACCATCCGCGTTTTCCAAGGGGAACGTGAAATGGCGGCTGATAACAAACTGCTCGGTCAATTTGATCTGGTTGGTGTACCGCCAGCACCGCGTGGTGTACCGCAAATCGAAGTAACCTTCGATATCGATGCCAACGGTCTGGTGAATGTATCTGCGAAAGACAAAGCCACTGGTAAAGAACAGCAAATCTCCATTAAAGCGTCTGGCGGTCTGGACGATTCTGAGATTGACCAAATGGTAAAAGATGCAGAATCTCACGCAGAAGAAGATAAGAAGCGTAAAGAAGTGGCTGAAGCGCGCAACCAAGCGGAAAGCCTGATCCATACAACTGAGAAAAACCTCACTGAACATGGTGAAGCACTGGGTGCGGATGAAAAGGCTGAGATCGAAACAGCGATCAACGATCTGAAATCTGCTCTGGAAGGTGACGACATTGATCCAGAAGATGTCAAAGCCAAGACAGAAGCCCTGATGAATGCCTCCATGAAACTGGGTGAAGCCATGTACAAAGCCCAGCAGGAAGCTGCGGGTGGCGAAGGTGAAGCCGCAGGTGCTGGTGCTGATGAAGCCCCGGCTGATGACGGTGTTGTGGATGCAGACTTCGAAGAAGTCGATCCGGACAAAAAAGACAAGTAAGTCTCTTTCAGAATAAGGAGTCGTCCTCGCGAAAGCGGGGACCTCTTTGTTTTGAGGATAAAGGTCCCCACTTTCGTGAGGACGACACTATCTAGAAATAGAGGTTTCAATGGCAAAAGAAGATTATTACGAAACACTGGGCGTTAATCGCGATGTGGATGAGAAAGCGCTGAAAAGTGCGTTTCGTAAACTTGCCATGCAATATCACCCGGACCGCAATCCGGACAATGCCGAAGCAGAAGCCAAGTTCAAAGAAATCAATGAGGCCTATGAAATCCTCAAAGATGCTGAAAAACGCGCCGCTTACGATCGTTACGGTCACGCAGCGTTTGAACAAGGCGGCGCAGGTGGCGGCGGCTTCGGTGGTTTCGGCGGCGGCGGTTTCTCCGGCTTTGGCGATATTTTCGAAGAAATGTTCGGCGATATGATGGGTGGCGGTCGTGGCCAATCCTCTGGTCGCGGCGCTGATCTGCGCTATAATATGGAAATCAGCCTCGAAGACGCCTTTAACGGTAAAAAAGCCACTATCGAAGTCCCCACATCGGTCAATTGTGACTCGTGTGACGGCACAGGTTCTGAAGGTGGCAAACCACCAACCACATGTCCAAGCTGTCATGGTCGCGGCAAAGTCCGTGCCCAGCAAGGTTTCTTCACCATTGAACGCACCTGTCCGACCTGTCATGGTGCGGGTTCTGTGATTTCCGATCCTTGCGGTATCTGTGGTGGCACAGGACGTGAGCGTAAATCCAAAACCCTGTCTGTGAATGTTCCAGCCGGTGTGGAAGACGGCACACGTATCCGCCTGACCGGTGAAGGTGAAGCGGGCTTACGCGGTGCGCCCAGTGGTGATCTCTATATCTTCCTGTCTGTCGTTCCCCATCGCATTTTCCAGCGTGAAGGGGCTAATATCTTCTGTGAAGTACCGATTCCCATGACCACAGCGGCACTGGGTGGTGAAATTGAAGTTCCAACTGTAGATGGTGGGCGTGCCCGCATCAAAGTCCCGGAAGGCACCCAAAGCGGCAACCAGTTCCGCCTGCGCTCTAAAGGGATGAGTGTCATGCGCTCAAACTCTCGCGGGGATATGTTTGTCGAGGTTCATGTGGAAACCCCGGTCAAACTGACCAAGGAACAAAAGGAAATCCTCAAACAATTTGCCGAAGCTGGCGGCGGGGATGTGGAAACCCACAATCCGGAAAGCCAGGGTTTCTTCAGTAAAGTCAAAGACTTCTTTGAAGATTTGAGAGATTAAGACCCAACCGTCATCCTCGCGAAAGCGGGGATCCAGTTAATCATTTGAGTTTTCTAGATTCCCAATCCAGTTGGGAATGACGTTTAAAGTTTAAAAAAAGCCCGGTTCTCCCGGGCTTTTTTCTATACCAATGTTGCCCCTTGTGTAGCCCCGACAGGCATGAGCCTATCAATCTTGGCTAACAGCTCTTCATCAAGTTTAATATCCGCCGCAGCCATATTTTCATCAATCCGGCTGATTTTACGCGAACCCGGAATGGCATAGATATCATCGCCCTGATGACACAACCATGCCAAAGCCAATTGCGCAGGCGTGATACCCAAATCTTTGGCAATTTCCTTTAACGGAGCAAAACGATCCTGATTGGCCTTGAGGTTCTCCCCAACAAAGCGCGGATTATTAGTTCTAAAATCACCTTCATTGACCGTATCGACTTTCCCGGTTAGAAAACCCGAACCCAAGGGGGACCAGCCCACCAAAGCAATCCCCAATTCGCGCAATGTCGGCAATAAGTCTGTTTCTGCCTCACGACGCCACAGGGAATATTCATATTGAACAGCACTAATCGGATGAACCGCATGGGCACGGCGGATTTGATCGGCTGTCACATTACTCAGGCCCAAATATCTGATTTTCCCAGCGTCTTTTGCCTTAGCCATCGCTTCAACGGTTTCTTCAATAGCCACATTGGGATCAGGATAATGCGCATAATAAAGATCAATATACTCTGTTCCCAAACGGTTCAGGCTGGCATCAAGAGCTTGGGTGACATAACTTTTTGTCCCATTAATGCTCAGTGAAAAGCCCCAGCCTGTTTCAACATCTGAACCAGATTGTTGCGCATCAAAAACAATTCCAAATTTACTGGCGATAAAAGCTTGGTCGCGCTGTCCTTTGATCGCTTTGGCAATCAGTTCTTCATTATGACCATTGCCATAGGCATCAGCGCTATCAATCATCAAACCTTTTTCAATACAATGGCGCAATACCTCCACAGCTTGATTATCATCAATGCCGCCATAATAACCTTCCAGAACCATTGCACCATAGCCCAAGCGATTCAGATCTTTAAAATTTACTGTGCTCACTGTCTTTTCCTCTTCATATCGAAACATTAAAAACAAGCTATCACAGGAAATTCATAAGAATAAGACGATACAAACCTATTAAATAATTAGATAAAAGCTAACAATTAAGCCCAAAACAGGATAGATTTCTCTTTAAGAAAATCAATTAATACCCTGATACGTCTAGCCTTTTGGCTATTTTGTGGGAAATAAGCATAAAGGCCGGGATAATCCAGCCACTTATCTTGCAAAATAGGCAGGACATTCTGCGCACGCAAATCAGCCGCTACAATCGGTTCTAAAATCCGGCCAATGCCCACCCCTTCTTTGGCCGCATCCAGCATCATATCGGTATCATTCACAATCAAGGCCGTGGGCATTTCCACAGCGACCTTTTGTTTGCCCCCCATTAATTCCAGAACGGCCAATTGCTTGGACCCAATAAAACGATACTGGATCAACTTATGTTCTTTTAATTCCCCAAGGGTTTTGGGCATGCCCTTTTGACGGATATAATCGGGTGAGGCAAAAAGAGCTTCTTTCATGGGCGGGGTCAAAAGGGTTGCCACCATCCCTTCTTCGATTCGATCCCCGAGACGAATCCCCAAATCAAAGCCTTGCTTGATGATATCCACAGCCTCATCTGAAATAGAGACTTCCAGTTCAATTTTGGGATAAAGCGCACAAAATTCAGCAAAGATAGGCTTGAGAAACAACTGATAGACAAAACGAGGCAAGGTAAGACGCACTTTACCACGCGGGACCTCACATAAATCCTGCACCGTTTCCAGGGCATAAGATAAAGACTGCATGGCGGGTGCGGTTTCTTCACAGAGCATATGCCCAGCTTCCGTCAGCTCAATACGACGGGTTGTACGGGTAAAAAGCGGCAAACCGACCGTTTTTTCCAGCCCCTTCAAACTGTTACTAACGGAGGGCGGTGCTATTTCCAGCTTTCGCGCCGCCCCATTAATGGAGCCTTCGGCCACAATGGCGTGAAACACAATCAGCTGATTGTAAGTCGAGCCATTCATTACTCTTTCCAGGCAATCCAGCCACCAAACAGAAAGGCCCCGTAAAAGGGTTCCACAATTTTAAAGCCAGCACTATGCAGTAATTCCAAAATCCGGTCTTCACTGACAAACTGGATATCGCGCACCACATGTTCAAACCCACGATCTACAATATGTTCGGGCATGCCTTTATGAAGCTGCCAATCGCGCCAAATGGTGAGGAATTTTTCAAACCGTTCGCCTTCCACATCGGCATGAAGGTCGGTTAACACCAACGGTGCCCCCGGTTTGAGATGATTGGCAATGGAACGCAATAAGGCTTCTTTTGAGCCATCATCAGGCACAAAATGCATGACCAGCACCAAGGTCGCCACATCAAACTGCTGATCACTGTCCAAATCTTCAACAAAGCCCTGAAAAATCTCGCAACGCTCCGTTAAACGTTCCAACATAACATTGGCTTTTGCCGTATCTGCCATGGCTGGTGCAGGTTCCACCCCTAAAAAATGCCATTCGGGGAAATCATAGCCCATTGTGGTCAATTCCACCCCGGTTCCACAGCCAACAGATAACAATCGGGCATCTGTTTTCTTAACGTAACGTTTTAACAGTACCTTAATCATCTCGTGCAAGGTCTCATAACCGGGGACGACTTGGCGGATTACACGGTCATAAGCATCTGCTTTTTGCTGATCGAAATGCTGGGTGGTATCAAACTGTGTCATAACTTGGGTTCTTTCAAATCAACCTGGCCTTTCCAGGGAATAAAGGCGGGGACACGGGATTTATACGTGGCATAATGATCACCGTATAGCCTTATCAGATGACGTTCTTCAAAATGACTGCCAATGATTAAATAAAGCGACCCACAAATCGCTGTCATCAAGTCAAAATCATTACTGACCCGACCCCATAAAATCATAAATCCGGCTGTATAAAGAGGATGACGCATCCAGCGATGGAAGCCATTAAAATGCAAAGGTTCTTCATCATGGGCCATAATTCCCTGAAAATGTTCACGAATTTGCTTAATACCTGCCAGTTTTCCCAGATCATATTCGCGCAAGGCCCACAACATAACAATCCAGCCCAGCCCATAGAGCAGCCCCTGGCTCACAGCCAACCATTCCGGGCGGTTAAAATCAACCAACCCATCAAATAGCATAAAACCAATGATATAGACGAGTACAAGATGCAGACCGGCCAGCACATTATAAGCGGCCCGATAAAAGGCCCCAAAAGCAGGCTTTAACACCGCTTTGGCTTTTTCACGCGCAAGCAAGGAATGAACAAGACCGAAGCTTGCCCAAGCCGTTGAATATATAAGATAGTCCTGAACCATAAAGAATAGTCTGTGCCAAGCCAGTGCCTATGTCCAGTCCCCAGAATGAATTTATTGTGTCCCCCATCACAGCCAAAACCGATATTTCACTTTAGAATGATGAAAGACTCGCCCCTAAAAGATGAGGTTTTCAATGTTCAATACGGAAAAACCCGCGCAAACACTGGCACGCCGTGCTTCAGCCCTGCGCCATCGCATGGATACGGAACAAAAATCCGCTTTGGGCCGGGAAATGGCCCAAACCCTTGACCAGCCTGATCTGAGCCAAACCCAACGCACATTAGCCGAAGAAATTATTGCCAAACTGGTCGACGATGAAATCGTGGCTGTTCGCGCTGCCATTGCCGAAGCCGTCGCAGGTTCACCCTACCTGCCGGGAAAAATTGCTAAAAAACTGGCCGAAGATATCGCTGATGTCAGCCTGCCTATTTTAGAACTTTCCCCGGTGTTAGAAGAAAAAATTCTTGAAGATATAATCAACAGCGGCATAACCGAAAAAATCTATGCCATTGCCGGGCGCGAAAATATTTCAACCCATATCTGTAATCTCATTGTAGCCTCTGGTCGCAAAAATGCTGTCGTGCGCTTGTTAAAAAACCCCAGTGCCCATATCAATGATCACACCATGATCAATATCGTCCGGGTTTATGGTGATGATCAAAAAGTCGAACAAGCCATCTTTGATCGGGGTGCATTAAACGAAGATATCCTCAACACCCTTCGCGATCTCAGCGAAGCCCATGTCATTGCCTTTATCAAACGATATTTTAACCTGCCCGAACATATGGTTGATGTGGAACGCGGCCGCCAATTGTTAGAGCGCGAAGAACGGCGCACTTCAGGTTGGTGGGATCAAAAACAAGGGGTGATTTAGGGTCAGTACCTATTAATTTACTGACCTTAAGCCAGTGCCAGCAAGCCATCCAAATCACAATATTCTTCCAGATGATCTGCCAGTTTATCCAGCACCTCATCTACCTGCTGTTCATAAGACAGGCTTGCCACCCGATCTTGGCGCAAAGACTTTAAAAAGTCGTGGCGAAACTCATCACTGCTAAAGACCCCATGAAGATAGGTTCCCCGAACCAAACCGCACTCAGACACATGGCCTTCTGTTTTGCCGTCCAGCTCCAGCCAGGGTTTTGTCGGGCTTAAAGCTTCTGACACCCCCATATGCATTTCATAGCCTTTGACCAGGTGATCATTTTCAAGACAGACCCCACTGGTTTCACGCAGAGTTTTGGGGCCTTTCATCACCGTTTCCAAAGGCAACAGCCCCAAACCCGTCATGCTTTTGATATTTCCTTCAATCCCATCGGGGTCTTTCACCTCTTGACCTAACATCTGATAGCCCCCGCACAAGCCGACAACTTGTCCCCCACGGCGCACATGGGCCTTGATATCAATGTCCCAGCCTTGTTCCTTTACAAAGGACAAGTCAGCCAAAGTTGCCTTGGAACCGGGCAAAAGCACCAAATCTGCATCCCCTGGCAAGGCTTGGCCTGCCTCAATAATTTCCACCTGTACATCAGCTTCTGCCCGCAAAGGGTCAAGGTCATCAAAATTGGCAATGCGGGAAAAACGCGGAACCATAATCTTGATCGGTTTCTCCACAGAAGCCTTCTTGCGATTATCCAGACTCATCGCATCTTCATCAGGTAAGAGCTTGGCCTTAGGGAAAAATGGTACGACACCGAAACAGGCTTGATCGCACGTTTCTTCAATGATATCCAGCGCTGAATTAAACAGGCTGACATCACCGCGAAACTTATTGATCAGATAGCCTTTGGTGCGTGCCTTTTCACTCTCGCTAATCAGCTGGTGGGTGCCAACGATAGAGGCAATGACCCCGCCGCGATCAATATCACCGATCAAAATCACCGGAATATCGGCAGCCTCCGCAAAGCCCATATTGGCAATGTCAGAAGCCCGCAGATTCACTTCTGCGGCACTGCCTGCCCCTTCCACCAAGATTAAATCGGCTGTTTCTCCCAGTTTATGGAAGCTTTCCAACACCTTGGGCATCAGGCTGGGCTTGAGTTTGGTATAATCACGAGCAGACGCATTGCCGAGCACTTCACCCTGCACCACCACTTGGGAGCCCACATCACTTTGCGGCTTTAAAAGAACCGGGTTCATATGAACCGTTAAGTCCAATCCACAAGCACGCGCCTGTAAAGCCTGAGCACGCCCGATTTCGCCGCCCTCAACCGTCACAGCGGCATTATTGGACATGTTTTGTGGCTTAAACGGAGCAACTTTTAAGCCACGACGCACATAGGCACGACACAGACCCGCCACCAAAAGCGACTTGCCCACATCAGAACCCGTGCCTTGAAACATCAAGGCTTTGGGGGAATGAACCATTTTTATTGCATTTCCAGCGCAGATAAGGTGGAACGCAAATTATCAGCTGCTGGATCGCTGACCATATTTTCCAGAACAATCTGGCGCGGGGTTACAGGTTGTCCATAAAGAGTCTGATTAAAATCATCCCGTTTGGCAAACACAGAGCCCTCAATCGCCCCACCGCCAAACAGGCCCCGGTCCAAAGAAAAGGCCACGATATCAGCCCCCATGGCTGTTGTAGCCGCACCTTCAACACTGCCGCCAAACATACCAACAACAACACCAGCTTCGGCTCCGGCCTTAAACTGATCTTGCAAAATGGCTTCCATCCCCACATGGGTGCGAATCACCAAAATCATCTGGCTGTCTTTTAAGCCAATTTGAAAACCGACACTACCGCCCCCAATGGTATAAAAGGCCGGATAGCTCCATGTGCCATCCTGTCTTTTTGCCAATAAGACCGCATTGCCATATTCCGCCCCAAGGATAAAGCCGCCTTTGAGCAAACGGGGAATGATCACCACACCGACTGCATTTTTAAAAGCCTCGTCCAGCTCTTTATATTGTTTAGAGCCAATGACATGACGTGCTGTGGCTTCGGCCTCCAACAAAATCTGGATGGCATCTTGTTCAACTGCTTCTGCCTTGGAAAAAGACAAGAGCGTCATACAGGCACAAATTGCAGCCAAAAAGCGTTTCATCGGTGTAATCCTTTTTCAGGTGATCTTTTCTTTAGCTATCAAAGATGCCTCATAAACCTAAAGAAATCCCTAAAATTCAACACCCGGCTGGGCCTTGATCCCGCTTCTGAAGGGGTGTTTTACCAAAGTCATTTCTGTTGCCAGTTCCGCCACATCCAGCAACTTTTCAGAAGCATGACGCCCGGTCAGCACCACATGGACCAGTTCCGGACGATTGTTCAGGCACTCAATGACCTCATCCTCATTGATATAGTCATAACGCATAGCCACATTGATCTCATCCAGGATCACCATGCGATATTCCCCGCTTTCAATCATCTCTTTGGCTGCTGCCCAGGCTTTTTGAGCCGCAGCGATATCACGCTCTTTATCCTGTGTTTCCCAGGTAAAGCCTTCACCCATCGCCTTAAAGGTGACAAGATCGGGAAAACCTTCAAAGACCTTGCGCTCTGCCGTATCCCAGGCCCCTTTGATAAACTGGATGACCCCAACTTTGAAACCATGCCCGACACAGCGCAACGCCATACCAAAGGCAGAAGACGACTTGCCCTTACCTTTACCGGTATGAACAATCACAAGCCCTTTTTCATCAACCTTTTTTTCCATCATACGGTCACGGGCGGCTTTCTTTTTCGCCATTTTACTGGCGTGGCGTTCCAGGTCTTCTTCGGACATGTCTAAGTTCCTTTAATCCAAACTATTTTGAATCAATATAAGTTTCGTTTGTTTTTTCGCAATCTTCAATTCACTTTCATGATACATCTGATATATTAGCGCCTTATTATTTATAAATAGGATAATGGATATGCGCGTTCTTTTTTCTTTTCTGGCTCTAGTGCTCATAAGCAAAACAGCCTTTGCCCTTGAAGTTCAAAAAGTCACCGATGATGTTTACGCCCTTATCGGGGAGAAAAAGCAACGTTCTGCCAGCAACCTTGCCAATAATGCGACCTTTGGCGTTGTCCTTACCAAAGACGGTATTGTGCTGATGGACCCCGGCGGCAGCTTTAAAGGGGCACAAGTCATTCATGAAACTATCAAGACCATCACCGACAAACCCGTTAAGATCGTGGTGAATACAGGGGGACAGGACCATCGCTGGCTCGGCAACAGCTATTGGAAAGCCCAAGGTGCCCAAATCATTGCCTCCAACGCCGCTGTGGAAGATCATAAAGAACGCGAATCCATGCATTTCACAGCATTGCGCAATTTCTTAGGCAGCGGTCTGGACGGTACCGAAGCCGTTTATGCGGACACGACTTTTGATGATTTCCACACATTCAGTCTGGGTGGCATGAGCTTTGAAATCCACCATAAAGGCCAGGCCCATACACCGGGCGATAGCTTTGTCTGGCTGAAAGAAAAAAACACCCTATTTAGCGGTGATATTATCTATGTTGAACGTATCCTTGGCATCGGCGGCATGTCCCATAGCGGATCATGGATTGAAGTTTTTGAAGCTTTGGCCGAATTCAATCCAAAACACATCATCCCCGGTCATGGTCATGCCACAACACTGGAAAAAGCCAAGGCCGATACCCATGCCTATTTGTTAAATATCCGTAATAAAATGCGGGCCCATATTGATGACGGCCATGACATCATGACAGCCCCCAAGATTGACCAGTCTGCCTTTAGCTATCTAGAGCAATTTTCTTCGCTGGCAGGACGCAACGCCCAGCAGGTCTTTACCGAGATGGAATGGGAGTAAGCCTCTCTTCGGTTATTCCCAACTTGATTGGGAATCTCCATCCATTCACAACAAGATCCCCGCCTGCGCGAGGATGACAGCAACTTTAAATAATCGCAATGAAGGCGACAAAGGCCGCATTCAAGATACAGGCAACCGCATATGCTTGTAAGGCACGCTTGATATCTTTTGCCACCACACGGGCACGGCCATCACCGATCCATTCGTCATTGACCTGACCTTCACGATATTTGCGCGGGCCAGCCAAGGCAATATCCAACGCCCCGGCCATGGCCCCTTCCGGCCAGCCAGCATTAGGGGAACGGTGTTTGCGCGCATCACGCACCATGGTTTTTAAGGATTTCCAAGGGCTTGACGTTGGAATGAAGAGCGATCCCAGGCAAATCCAGACCCCGGCCAATCGAGCAGGGATCAAGTTTAAAATGTCATCAAGGCGCGCGGCAGTAAAACCAAAGGCTTTATAGCGATCTGACTTATGACCAATCATGGAATCCATGGTGTTGACCGCCTTATAGACCAACAAGCCGGGAAAGCCGAACAAGACATACCAAAATACCGGGGCAACCACCGCATCCCCGAAGTTTTCCGCCAAAGATTCAATGGCCGCACGCGCCACCCCATGTTCATCCAGCTGGTCCGGGTCCCGCCCGACAATATGGCTCACCGCTTCGCGCCCGGCAGATAAACCATTTTTATGCAAAGCTTGCCCCACCCGGCGCACATACATGAACAAACTACGCTGGGCCACCAACGAAATGGTCAAAAACAGCTCCAGCACCCAACCAAAGGGATAATTCTGCCCCAGCCAGGCCACAGCCAACCCAATGACCCAACATAAGGCAACAATAAAAGCCACCACGACAAAGCCGCGAATAGAACGGTTAAGATCAGAACGGCTGTCCCGGTTCAGCTTTTTTTCCAAAAAGGAAATCAAATCGCCAATCCAGACCACAGGATGTTTAACAATCCGAAACAACCGATCCATATCCCCAACATAAACATCAAGGGCCAGCGCAGCCAATAACAGCCACAAAGGGTCATAGGTTTCAAAGGAGATCAGGGCATCTGTGCCAATCATTACTCGGCTGCTTTCAAATCTGTATTCAGGGCTTCAAGGGTTTCCTCGCTATATACCTGAATTCCATTTTCTTGCAACAAGGCAGCGCTTATCCCCTGCCCTTTTATGGTCCGGCCTGAAAAATGACCGTCATAAATCTCATTGCTCCCACAAGAGGGGCTGCGTTCTTTCAACAGGGCAAAACGGATATGATGGGTTTGGGCCAAATGCAAGACAGCTTGCGCCCCAGCCTGAAAAGCAGCTGTAAAATCCTGACCTTCTTTGGTCAACACATGTCCAGTCTGCATATCATATTCACAAGGGGAACGTGGCACAGGCAAGCCGCCCGCCACTTCCGGGCAAATGGCAACCAGACGGCCTTCTTCCTGCCAACGCTGAATATAGGGATGGTTCAGACGCTTTTGCCGCCCATCATAGCGCACGACCTCCCCATAAAGGCAGGCACTGATGAGGATTTTTTCCACCGCAGCTTAATCCCGTTCCCGTCGGTTCAGTGATTTTTTACGCGCTGCAGCCGCCTTGTCATGGGCTTCGGCACGTTTTTTCAAGGTTCGCATGTTTTTACGTCGGGATTCTTCAGCGATCAGAGCTTCCACATGGCGCCCCTGAAACATTTTAATACCGTTATCACGACCAAATTCAATGGATTCTTCTGTATCACAACGCGACATAATGATCCGGTCAGCCCCCGTCAGCATAATCTGGCGGATCACCCGGTCAGTCAAGTCATGCCCGCCATTGACAATATCCGGCGACCAGATCAGCTTGATCATATCGGCCTCAAGGCGTTCACGATCAATAAAAGGCAAGGTCTTATAATTCACCCCGTCAATACAGATGCGATAACCACGTTCTTTGACAAACTCACGGGCAAACAGATAGGCATTGAGATCGCTAAAAATATCGAGTTGTTGCAATTCCAAAACAATGTTGCCGCGCATGGCTGCAATCACATTTTCATCAAACCGCATAAAATCAGCCGATAAAAGCGTCGCCACATTCAGATTAATGCTGATATCACCTGTAATATCGCGATCTTCCGTGCGGGAAAGCAAAGACAGCACCCGGCGGTCCAGTGTTTCGGTCAAATGCTGGAAGAGCCAGGGTGATGACGTCAAATTCACACCGGGCAGCAAGGTTTCACGCAAATCGTTGATTGAGATAAACAGCTCGCTAAATTGTTGCGTCGGGATCATCTGCGGGCCATCGACCGAACAGACATATTGACGACGCACCATATTGGTCAAATCCGCAACCTTCAGTGCTTCGACCACCCGGTCCAGAATACGCGGGGTCATACGTTCCCCACTATCCTGCTTGGCCATCAGTGCTGCCTTGACATCCTGAGTGCGACTACCACTTTTTTGCGCGTTATTTTGGTTTTCTACCTGTTTGCGCGCCATATTGACGATGGTTTCATAATCGCCTTGCACATCATACCAGGTGCTGAAACCTTTTCCGTTGATTTCTTCTTCTGATAACAGCGGGTCATCGCCAAAGAGGAATTTCACCTTATCAATGGCTTGTTCCACCTGCCCCATGGCTTCGGTTTTAAAAACGAAAATAATATCCGCATTATCAAAAACAAAAATCTGACCCAGCAGTTCCTTGACCATCCCTTCAAAAGCATCCGCTGCCACGCGGATATGATGTTCACGACGGTTAAAAGGGCGCAGTTTAGACAGGTGAAAATGCACCATTTCACGGCCTTGGCGATGGTGTTCTAAGCGGCGGATATAATCTAAAAAGAGGCTTTCCTGATTTTGTGCACTCATGGCCCTATACCCCTTTGACCGCAGAGGCGGTTTTTTGTGTCATCGCCCCGACAAGGCGATCAACAAAGAAGCCTTGAAAACGCTGAACACCCAGTTGAAGGCCAAAACGGATTGCCTCTTCACTATCAACCAGTGAAATAATCACCTTTTCAACCCCGATACTGTGGATCAATTCACGCATTTCAGCCAAGCCTTCCTTGGTTGCTGACCCGCCAAGACGATCCCCCCAGGCGATCTTGTAAAAATCTGCTTTGAGCATAGACGGATCAAAATAATCCATAACCAGTGGCTGTACACTGTCGATCAACACTTTATAGCCACGGGCCTGCAACTGATCACGCGCAGCTTCATAAGCAAAAATATTGGAAAACACATCTACGGGCTGCAATTCAATAATCACACGATGGGCCTGTTCCCCAACAAAATGATCAAACAGCTGAAAATCTTTGCTTTGGATGGTTTGGATATTCAAATTCAAGCTGATATTTTTCGGCAAATCATCCATGGACTGGCTGCGTAACATATGCAGGACGCGCTGATCCAAAATTGTTGTTAAATATTGAAACAACCAACGATCGGCCAACAAGTCGATTTTTGGGGCCACCACCTTGCGCAAATCCGCAATGGAAACAAAATATTCGCGAAACAACAATTGCCCCTGCCCGCTTGCCCCGATCTGCACCGCAGACTGGTGGCGCATCAACGGGCGGGCATCCAGTTTACGAAAAGAACGGGCCAGTTGATCCAAGTTTTTGGGTGTCAGCTTGTCATCATCCATGGAAACGGCACCAAATTCCAGAGACTGGCGCTTTCCTGCCAAAACCGTCGTGACAACAGCCTCTTTAAAATAGGGGAAATCCTCTTCCAGATCATACCAGGTTGAAAACGCTTCTTCTCCGCTGATATCACGCCGTTCAATAAGCGGATCAGCCTTAAACATGGAACGAATGGAACTTAAGGCCCGATCAATTTCTTCCACTTTATTGTTGGGGCATGTCAGAACAATATCAAAATTACCCAACGTAAACAGTTCCGACATATGGGTAATGGTGATGGCATCAAAGGCGCGTTCTGCAATCCGGATATAATCCGGTTTCTTGTTGGTACGCTGTAATTTGGACAGATGGATATGGATAGCACAATGCCCTGTCGGCTTTTTTTCCAGAATTTGTAAATTTTCCAGCAGCTTGTTTTCCGGCCCATTGGTATCGGCCCGGACCGCCTGCATGATCTGAGCATCCGTTAGTTTTTGCACCATTTTTATTTATACCCGCCCAAATAGGTTCTATCTGTTATTCCATTGACTGTACCATAGCGAGGAAACGGTTCATAAAAAATTAAAATTATCTATGTTTTTCCCCCCCCAGATGGTAAATGAACCCGACGTCGATTTATAAAAGGGGAGAAGACCCGTGCATATGCGTAAACGGATTTTGGTCACTGGTGGGGCTGGCTTTTTAGGCTCACATCTTTGCGAACGTTTGCTGAAAGAGGGTCATGACGTTATTTGCGCCGATAATTTCTTTACAGGCAGCAAAGACAACATCCGCCATTTGTTGGATAACCCCTATTTTGAACTGATGCGCCACGACATCACCTTCCCACTCTATGTGGAAGTGGATGAAATTTATAATCTGGCTTGTCCAGCCTCCCCCATCCATTATCAACATGACCCGGTTGCAACGACAAAAACCAGTGTTCATGGGGCCATTAACGTGTTGGGGCTGGCCAAACGTGTGGGGGCAAAAGTTTTTCAGGCATCTACCAGCGAAGTTTACGGTGATCCGGAAATTCATCCTCAACCGGAAGAATATCGCGGCAATGTGAACCCCATCGGGCCGCGTGCCTGTTATGACGAAGGCAAACGCTGCGCAGAAACCCTGTTTTTTGATTATCACCGCCAACATGGAGTCAGCATTCGTGTCGGGCGTATTTTCAATACCTATGGCCCACGCATGCACCCAAATGATGGTCGTGTTGTCTCCAACTTCATCATGCAATCCCTGCGCAACGAACCCATCACCATTTACGGGGATGGGTTACAAACACGTTCTTTCTGTTACTGTGATGATCTGATCGAAGGCTTTATTCGCCTGATGGCTGCTGATGACACCCTTACAGGCCCAATCAATTTAGGTAACCCGGGGGAATTCACCATCAAGCAACTGGCTGAAATGGTAATTGATATGACAGGGTCAAAATCCACCCTAACCTTTGAAGACCTGCCGGTCGATGACCCCATGCAGCGCAAGCCCATTATTGATAAGGCACAGAAACATCTGGGATGGGAACCCACCATCAAGCTGGAAGACGGTTTGAAAAAGACCATCGCCTATTTTGAAAAGATGGTGTGAATACCAGCCTTAAAATAGGTTAATAACGGCGGTAAGTCTGGCCTTCCAGAAAACGTATTGTTTCAGCAACGCTTTCCCAATGGCTTTGTTCAGCCTTTTCCTTAGCCCCTTTATACCCAAGGGCCTTGACCAGTAATTGGGCAAGTTCGTCTATACGTTTTTTTTGTTGTGGGTGGCTGTAACGGTTCGCACGCGATGTGGCAAGAGTTGTGAACATAGCATTCCCCTTTGTTGAAGCCTCAACGATCAGATAATCTGCAAATTCCCTTTGCTTTTTTACAGCTCTTTTCTCTAAATCTGACCCGTTTCATGGAGCCTTATCTGTGCTTGAGTTAGGAAAATTGTGCAAAACGATGCGGGGCATCGGTTAAGCAAATTGACGCGACACAAGCACAGATAAGGCCCACCAGAGGCGTTTATCTTAAACAATGTGGAAGGCGGCACCTTCCATTTGCGGTGAATAACACCGCCACATGCAAGTTTTCTACCCACATTGTTTAAGATAAACGTGAAAGCGGGTCAGATTTAGAGAAAAGAGCTGTAATATCTTCATAAAAAGAATATAAACGTTTCGATTCAGTTTCAATATTTAAATGCAAAAAAGCCCCAACAAATTGTATGGGGCTTTTTTAAACATACGACATACAGATAAACCTTTAGGTCACATTGCGAAATTCATCTTGCATGAACCGAAGTTCTTCTGCGACATTAAACATCTGAAATTCCATCGCAGTACAGATGGCGTCGTTATACCCGAGGCTGAGTACAAGCTGTTCGGCATAGCTGCGGACTTGGGTTTGGTTTTGCTGGCTCAGCAGATTCATTTCGCTTTCAATATTCAACATGGTTGACCTCTTTAAGGGCATCTGTTTTGTACCTTCTTTAGTAAACCATGAAATTATTGCGCCGTTTTTTCCGCTTTCTGTTTATTTATTTCGAAATATTTCCAACATTCACTCATCACTCCTCTTTCATGGCGACAAAAGGCAGGCTATAAAGAAGTCACTTGGAATTCGAATGCAAAGCACTTAATGCCATGGATTTAAAAGCCCTTTTTGAGAGCGAACTGGACCGCCACGAAACGGCCCTGAACCAGACACGTCAACAGCTTGCCACACCCTTTACCCAATGGGTTGAACTGGCTATTTCCTGCCTGAAACAAGATGGGAAAATCATTTTCTTTGGCAATGGCGGCAGTGCTTCAGATGCCCAGCATCTCGCAACAGAACTAACTGTGCGCTATGTTAAAAACAGACAGGCACTGGCTGCTTTGGCATTAACAACAGATACCTCTTCCCTGACCGCCATTGGAAATGATTTTGGCTTTGAATATCTTTTTTCCCGTCAAATCGAAGCCCTGTGTCGCCCCAATGATCTGGTCATTGGCATTTCCACATCAGGCACCAGCCCCAATGTTATCAAAGCCTTAAAGGCTGCTCAAAAGATCGGGGCGAAAACAGTTGGCATGGGCGGGCGAAGCGGGGGTGATTTACCAGCTTTGTGCGATATCAGCCTGATTGTCCCCCATGAAGAAACCGCACGCATTCAGGAAATGCATATCACACTGGGCCATGCCTTTTGTCAGGCCCTTGAGAATGAATTTGGAAATTAGGCCGTAAAAACTCATGTCCGAACATGCCCATCTCATTGATTTGATTCAATCCGCCGCCGATGTCGAAATCCTGTGTGTCGGTGATATTATGCTGGATCGTTTCATCTACGGTTCTGTTGAGCGTATTTCACCAGAAGCCCCTATCCCCGTGCTGAAAATTGATCGTGAAGACGCCATGCTGGGCGGGGCGGGAAATGTAGTGCGCAATCTCCTGAGCCTTGGGGCACAAGCGCGTTTTTGTGGTGTTGTTGGTGAAGATGAAGCTGGGCGAAATGTTGGTAGTCTGCTCAATGAAGATGACAATTGCTGTGCCAACCTGTTGCTTGATACAAACCGCCCAACTTCTGTCAAAACCCGTTTCATGGCCTCTAATCAGCAGATGCTGCGCGCAGATAGCGAAAATACAGCCCCGCTTGATCAAAGCCAACAAGACGATTTGCTCTTGGATGTCGCTGAAAGCCTGGGGACAGCCCGCGTCATGGTCCTCTCAGATTATGGTAAAGGGGTATTAGACGGCGAAACCCCAACCCATTTGATCAATCTGGCAAAAAAAGCCGGCATTGCGGTCATTGTTGATCCAAAGGGCACAGATTATTCCAAATATCGCGGCGCCACACTCGTAACCCCAAACCGTAAAGAACTGTGTGAAGCCAGCCGCATGAAATGTGACGATGATGCCTCTATCGTGGCCGCAGCGCGCCATATTATTGAAAGCTGTGGCATTGAAAATGTGCTGGCGACCCGCTCCCAGGACGGAATGACACTTGTCACCAATAAAGGAGAAGTCGTGCACTTGCCAACCGAAGCACGCGAAGTCTTTGATGTATCCGGTGCCGGTGATACCGTGGTGGCAAGCCTTGCGCTAGCTCTGGCCCAAAAAGCCTCTTTAAGTGACGGGGCCAAACTTGCCAATATCGCTGCGGGCATTGTCGTGGCAAAGATTGGCACCGCCAGTGTTTATAGTGAAGAATTGATCGAAGCCCTGCATCATCAGGACCTGTCACAAGCCGAAGCCAAAATCATTCAGAAAGAAACCGCCAAAGACCGCATCCAGCGCTGGCAGGCTCAGGGGAAAACCGTTGGATTTACGAATGGTTGTTTTGATTTGCTTCATCCCGGTCACATTTCGCTTCTCAAACAATCGGCTAATCAGTGCGACAAACTCATCGTTGGGCTTAATAGCGATGCTTCTGTCAAACGCTTGAAAGGGGATGAGCGCCCCTTGCAAAGCGAAATGGCACGTGCCACGGTACTGTCTTCACTAGCCTGTGTCGATATGGTGGTGATTTTTGATGAAGACACACCGTTGGAACTTCTCTCCTGCCTGCTGCCAGACGTTCTGGTGAAAGGGGCTGATTACACCATTGATCAAGTGGTCGGGGCTGAGCTAATCCAGCAAAATGGTGGTTGTGTCTTCCTTGCCCAACTCGAAGATGGTTTTTCAACGACCAATACGGTCAATAAGATGAAATCCACCTAAACTCTGTTATTTTTGCCCAATCACCTCACGATAGGCATGCCAGGTGGCGTGTCCAATCAGGGGGAAGGCAAGGATCAAGCCAAAGCCTGTGATTAAGCCCGCAAACATAATCAAGGTAATGATCACTGCCCATAGAACCATCGTCTTGAAATTCAGCACAACCGCATAAGCACTGGTCAACATGGCCGGGATCAGAAGCGTTTTGCGATCAATCATCAAGGGCAAGGAAAACGCCCCGGTCAGGAAGATCAAACTGGCAAAGATGCTGCCCAGCCCTGTAATCATCAGGGCAAAATGCAATCCCTCCATGCTAAAGGCCCGTTCCACAATCAGCGGCCAGTCAGGGCTGATACCGGGAAAGGCAATGGCAAACAGGGTAAAAGACAGCCTGATCCAAACCATGAATAGGAAAACTTGCGCAATCCCAATGGCCATAATTGAATATGTATTGCGCCGAAAACCCAAAACCGCACCAAGCAAAGTAAATTCGCGCCCCTCTTGGCGACATAAACTCCCTTCATAAAACCCGACAGCAATGGCAGGCCCAACCAACAGGAAACCGGACAAGGCCGGCAAGATTAAATAAGGTAATTCCAGCATATAAAAGCCAAAGGAAATCAGTAAACCCACAATTAAAAAAAGGGTCGCATATAATGTGCTGACCCCTTTTAATGCCTGTGTATCGTCCCAGCCATGCGCTAACCACTGAAAAACCCGGCCTGTTTCAACCTGTTTGGGCAAGGTCATTTCTTCGACCAAAAATACCTCATGGGGGGCTTTATGAACCTGTGTCATCCTCATTCTCCTTTTGACCCAAAACCTGTTGATAGGCATGCCAGGTGGCGTGACCGATGAGGGGAAAAGCAAAAATCAATCCCAATCCTGTTACCAGCGCGGTAAACATCACCGCCACAATCATCGCCGCCCATAAGATCATCACCGGGAAATTGCGAATAACGGCATAGGCACTTGTCACCATAGCCGGGATCAACATGGTTTTACGATCCACCATCATGGGCAGGGAAAAAGCCCCGGTCAGAAAAATCCCTACGGCAAAAATACTGCCTTCGGCCAATAACATAATACCAAAATGAATCCCTTCCATGGAAAAGGCCCTGTCAAAGATATGGCCCCATTCCGGCATAATTCCAGGAAAAGAAATGGCAAAGACCGTAAAAGCCATCTTTATCCAGATCATAAACAGGAAAACTTGCGCAATCCCAATCGCCATGATCGCCAGCGTATTGCGCCGGAATCCCCAGATTGCGTGCCAGAGTGTGAATTCATCACCGCGTTGACGACGCAAACTGCCCTCATAAAAACCCACCGCAATGGCAGGGCCAACCAGTAGAAATCCTGTTAAAGACGGTAAAATCAAATAGGGAAGCTTGAGAAAGTGAAACCCAAAGGAAATAAAAACCCCGATGAACAGGAATAAGGCAGCATAGATCATGCTGACTTTTTTCAAATGTTTAGTATCGGTCCAGCCTTTAGCCAGCCACATAAAGACATCTTCGGTCTGGACCTTGCGCACATGGGCCATTTCCGGCACAAGAAAACTGCGCTGCGGTTTTGTGGATTGTTCTGTCATATCCCCTCCCAGAAGATAGCGCCCAGGCCACAAATTTCTTATAATTATTCTAAGAGTAAAACACACAAAGGTGAGTTATGGCAAGATTACGCGTGATTGAAGGCGATATCACCACATTGGATGTGGATGTCATTGTGAATGCCGCCAACCCGACTTTGTTAGGCGGTGGCGGTGTTGATGGGGCCATCCACCGCGCCGCCGGGCCTGCGCTTTTAGATGAGTGTCGCACCTTGGGGGGCTGTGAAACAGGTCAGGCCAAAATCACATCTGGCTATCACTTAAAAGCCCCTCACATCATCCATACCGTTGGCCCCATCTGGCATCAATATTTCCCAGAAGAAGCCGATCAACTGCTTGCAGCTTGTTATGAAAACAGCCTGAAGCTTTGCTTAAAGAATAGTCTACAAGTTATTGCTTTTCCAGCAATTTCAACAGGAATTTATGGTTTTCCAGCTGAACGAGCTGCCCGGCTTGTGGTACAAACAGTGGCTCAGTTTTGTGACAATCATTCAGAAATCAAAGAAGTCATTTTTTGTTGTTTCGATCCCGAGAGTAAAGCTTTGCATCAATCCGCTTTAGATCATTTATAACTGATTATCCTCCACCCAATCCTTCAGGCTTTCCAAAAAGCCAAGAGCGGTGCGGCCAAAATCCGTAATCTCATAGGCCACAGCAACAGGCTTGGTACTGATCACCTGACGGGTGAGTAATCCATTTTCTTCCATTTCCTGTAGGCGTTGGGCAATCATTTTCTTGCTTGCCCCACCGACCATGCGATTTAAATCGTTAAAGCGCACGGGACCATCCTGTAAATGCCACAGGATTGAGCCTTTCCATTTCCCGCCTAAAACCCGCATGCCCCGTTCAATGGAACAGGGTTCCGTACAGATATTTTCAACTATTTTCCGGCCGTTTTCTGCCGTTTTTACCGATGCTTTCATCTTTTTGACCTAGGTTACAAAAAGTATACTAGTTGACCTTAGTAACCATTCTACTACATCCTGTTGCAAAGTTAAACATTGCTGATAAAGGAAAGCCAGCTCATGAAAACCATCCTCTTGATCTCAGGAAAAGAAACCAGTGAATTTGCCCGCGGTGGCTATAACCAAGGGCTGTTTGACACAGCAAAAGAAACCTTGGGACAAAACTATCATATCCTGAGCACGGTTATTGAAGACGGATATGACGTTGAAGAAGAAATCGCCAAATATAAACAGGCTGATATCGTGATTTATCAATACCCTGTCTATTGGTTCATGATGCCATCTAGCTTGAAAAAATATATGGATGAGGTTTTTGCCTATGACAGTTTCTTCACCTTCAGCGATGGTCCTTATGGCAGTGGCGGGCTGATGACAGGCAAAAAGTTCATGCTCTCTACCACATGGAACGCCCCCGAAACAGTCTTTAATAACCCTGAACATTTCGACAATGGTCAGTCCGTTGATGACATCCTGTTTCCCATGCGCACCAGCCATTTCTTCTGCGGTTTTGAAGAACTGACGCATTTCTCCAGCCATGATATCGTCAGCAACCCGGATTTTGAAAGAGATCAAAAACGCTTTATCGCTCACCTTCAGGATACCCTGCTCAAGGAAGCTCAACATGCAGCCTGATATTCATCTTTATACCGCCTCCACCATGAATGGCTGGAAACCGGTGATTTTTCTGGAAGAAGCAGGTGTGCCTTATCACCTCACTGCCATTGATTTTTCCAAGCAGGAACAAAAAGAAGACTGGTATGTCGATCTTAACCCCAATGGCCGTATCCCAACCATTGTGGACCGTTCCAATGATGATTTCACCGTTTTTGAATCCGGGGCCATTCTTTGGTATCTGGCTGAAAAATATGAAAAATTCCTGCCCGCTGGGGAAAAAGAAAAGTCCGAAGCCCTGCAATGGATGATGTTTCAAATGAGTGCTATTGGCCCGATGATGGGCCAAGCCATGTATTTCCAACGCATAGCCGCCCCCCAAGGCCATGAAGATAAATTTGCCATCAACCGCTTTGTCACAGAATCGCGTCGTTTGCTGGAAATTCTCGATAAACAACTAAAAGGGCACGACTATATCTTGGGCGATGACTATAGCATCGTTGATATGGCGACTTATCCTTGGGCACGCAGTTTTTATTGGGCCAAGGTAGACATCAACGGATTAGATCACCTTCAATCCTGGTTTGATCGTTTAGACCAACGCCCGGCCATTCAAAAAGCCCTGACCATCCCCAAAGCCTTCCCTGCCTTTTTTGGTGAAGGTGACGTGGATGCGGCCATTGAAATGAATTCAAATCGCTTCAAACAAGATGTGAAGGGCTAAAAAGGCTTACGCCTCACGCAAGACAATTACATCCATCAGGTGGTCGACCCCGGCCACCTGTCGATCTTTGCGCAACTCCCAACGCGTTGCAGCCTCGCTATAGCCTTGTTTCACAGCACAGTCCAACGTCACAGCCGTGGCAATGGCACGCACGCCTTCGGCCTTGGTTTGTTTTTCCATTTTGGCCGATACATTGGCCGCATCACCAATCACCGTATATTCCAGACGATGTTCTTCACCAATGACCCCAAACACAATGGGGCCAGAGGCACAAGAGGCATGGATCACCACAGGTTCCAACCCTTGTTCACTTCGTTCTGCATTCCATTGATCTGAGGCCCTGATAATCTCTTCCATGGCTTTTAAGGATTGCGCCGCATGGCTTGTGGATTCGGTTAAGACACCGAAATAGGCCATAATGCCATCGCCGGTAAATTTATCCACATGACCGCCACAGCCGGAAATAATCGGTACAATCCGTTTATGATATTCAGTGATCAGGGCGATTTGTTCTTCCGGGGTGCTGCGTTTGGTTAGGGGTGTAAAGCCACGAATATCCACGTTTAAAATAGAAGCCTCGCGCGACACCACATCGCCAACCTTTGCGTCGCTTTCAGAATTTTTAATCTGTTCAGCCAAATCATCAGAAAAAAACCGCGACAAAGATCGGGCCGCTTGGCCTTGGGTCACTGATTGTTTCAATAAAACACGGGCACGAATCGTTGCCACCGCTAAAATAAGGGACACCATCAAAATGGAAACAATTTTGTCAAATTCCCCCCCAATCAACACACTGTTTGAGGTGAGGTAGCGCACATAATCACGAGTCAACATGGTGTTCATATCATCCATGACCACCACATAGCCCACCATAAAGCCCCACCCCACAGCGGCCGCCAACCCGCTGAGCAAAATATATCGTGCTTCAAAACGAAGGGTGCGCAAGGCAATGAAGATAAAGATATAAAGGACTGTTGGTGCTTTAAGATAAAAGCTTGGCGGCTGCATATATTGAATATGAAAACTGAAAATCGTCCCAAAAAGCAGCAGAATATCAGCCATGATCGAAGCCCCAATCATCAAGCCAGACAGGCGTATACGGTAACTGAGATAAAGCCGCACAAGTGTGAAAACCAGATAAACCGACAAGACATAAGGCACCGGAGCAAAAGGCGCATCGGGATGAAAGGTCTTGGGCGAAATCGCATAAAGCGTGCCAAAGGTAAAAACCACCAGCAACTGAATCCAGCCAACCAGCTGTTCAGAAATATTTTGCTGATCCACAATCGCTTTTTGTACCCGTTTGGGCACATTTCGATCACCAGCATCCCCAATAAAATGATAAATACAGTCCCTTAGCATTTACGGAACCAATTTATAACCGCCGGGTTCTGTCACCAGAATCTGTGCATTGGACGGGTCTTTTTCGATTTTTTGGCGCAGACGATATACATGGGTCTCCAAAGTATGGGTTGTTACGCCTGCGTTATAACCCCAAACTTCATCCAAAAGCACATCGCGCCCCACCACTTTGCCCCCAGCACGGTACAAAAATTTGATAATATTGGTTTCTTTATCGGTAAGACGGATTTTTTGATCTGTTTCATTTTCCAGTAACATTTTCGCGGCAGGCTGAAACATATATGGCCCCACCGTAAAGGTCGCATCTTCGCTTTGTTCATGCTGGCGTAAATGGGCACGAAGACGCGCCAGCAACACACCTAAACGAAAAGGCTTGGTGATATAATCATTGGCCCCGGCATCCAGTCCCAAAATGGTATCAGCATCCGTATCGGCCCCTGTGAGCATAATGATGGGACATTTTACCCCTTGTTTACGCATGACCCGACAGGCATCACGCCCATCCATATCGGGCAGGCCCACATCAAGGATCACCACATCAAAGCTATCTTGTTTGACTTTTTCCAAGGCACTTGAGGCCCCATCGGCCTGTGTTACGTCAAAATCTTCATGAAGTTGCAGCTGTTCACACAACATTTCACGTAGCGAATCGTCATCATCGACCAAAAGAACACGTTTTACGTTGGACATGGTTCCTCACAAGACTTCAAAAATCTGACTTTCAAAACCATAGCAAGCAAAAATTCTTCCGTACAGAGGCAAAAGAGCATGATAACACTATTGTGAAATGACGTTATTCGTCCTACATATGGGGACCTGTTGACCAACCAAACGTTTTTGAAAATGCCCCATCGCCTGTCCATTACCCTAAGCGACTCTAACTCGACTGACTATACACCGTCTTTGCTGGCGGTTGACCGCGCCCTGAGCGATCTACGTCGCGGCCAAATTGTTGCTATTGAAGGGGAAAGTGGCGAAGTCACCCTGACCTTGGCTGCAGAAGGGGCAACAAAAACGACAATTCAACGGCTGAAAGATTTATCCGGGGCTTTCCCCCATCTGATTTTGACCACCGCCCGCGTCCATACTCTGGGTCTTGGCAGCTTTAGTACCAAGGCCGTGCGCGCTGAAATGGGCAAAGCCCTGCGCCCCGACCTGATCGAAGGTTTGGTCAATCCCCTGGCAAGCATTTCTAAAAACGATTTTTTCGATATTCCTTTCAAGGAAGTCCCCCTGCAAAGTGGGGAAAATGCCTCTATCGGTCTGGCAAAATTATCCCGCCTGATCCCGGCTTCGATCACAGCCACCATTACGGTTGATGATTTCAAGGCATTCATTGAAAAAGAAAACCTCATCGGCTTGAAAAAACAGGATATCTTTGGCTATGAAGAGGCTGCCGCCCGTTCATTACGCGCCGTCAGTGATGCCCAGGTTCCGCTAGCCGATGCACCCAATACCAAAATCGTTGCCTTTCGCCCCTCAGACGGGGGCATTGAACATTTCGCCATTATCATTGGTGAACCAGATCCCAAAGACCCTGTTTTAATTCGCATTCACTCAGAATGTTTTACCGGCGACCTTGTCGGGTCGTTGCGTTGTGATTGTGGGGATCAGCTGCGCGGGGCCATTCGCTCTATTGCTGAACACGGCAGTGGCGTTTTGCTTTATCTTGCCCAGGAAGGTCGCGGCATTGGTCTGGTCAATAAGCTGCGTGCTTACAAGCTGCAAGATACAGGTGTAGATACATTTGATGCCAACGAACAGCTTGGTTTTGATGCCGATGAGCGTGTTTATCTGCCTGCGGCCCAAATGCTGGAACATCTAGGCGTTGCCCAAGTCCGTCTGATGACCAACAACCCGGAAAAAGTCCGTGTTCTTCAAGCCTGCGAAGTGGATGTGACAGAACGGGTCGAACATGCCTTTCCCACCAATCAGCATAATGAACCCTATATCATCGCCAAGGCGACCAAGGGCGGGCATTATCTTTAAGAGCCTGAACCGAAAAAGGCAAAAAACTCCCTTTCTTGTAACGGTAATTTTTGCCCTTCCTTTTACACAACACACATAATTTATTGTTTTTAAACAGTTTTATATCTGGCACGATCTCTGCATTGTTCTGATCAAAATATAATTAGAGCGATATCTAGAGCATCGGAGCCACATATGGTCGATAGCATTTATACTCAGGTTGCTTATGCCCCCAGCGAGGCAAATGGCGACACTAAACTCTCAGAAGAGGGGGCTGATAAAGAATTCAGCTTCTTTGGGGATGACGGTTTTTCCTTTTTGGATTTTGTGGATATGGTTAATCCACTTCAACATATCCCTGTTGTTTCAACAGCTTATCGTCAACTCACCGGTGATGAGATTGACCCCGGTTCCCGATTGGCCGGTGGCACGCTGTTTGGTGGGCCCGTCGGGTTGGCCATGTCCGCCTTTAATGTCTTGCTGGAACAAAATACAGGCAAGGATGCGGGTGAACATGTGGTCGCCTGGTTTGATGGGGAGGAAGAACCCATGGAAAACCCAACCATGATGGCAAACCGCAATCCAAACCAGCCCCACCCGGCTGTATCCAGCTTTGCCCCCCTGCCCGCTGCCAACATCCCGGCGAGTGAAGCCGAAGCTTTTGCCGCAGGAGAAGCCTCCCTTCGCCTCGCACAGCTGCAAGAATTTATGAACCCGACCCAGGCTACAGAAATTCCGATGACAGAAGCTCAAAAAGGGGCAGGTTCTGCGGGCACATGGACACCACCGCTTAATCAGGAACACCCCTTCCCAACAGAACGTCCCGGTGCGGGTTCGGCTATGCCGCGTGAGATGACGAGCTTTTTCCAACGCAGCCCTCAACCTGTGGCAGAAGTAGCCCAAGCCGAGATGACCCCAAAACCTGTTCCGGTTCAACAACAGGCCCCGCAGTTTCAATCTAAACAATCTTATGAGGATTCTTCCTTAGCCGCACTGCAAGCTTTTGCCCGTGATGTCAAAGCCCAGCGTCAACAAGAACAGACACAAGAGGTCAAACAGGAAATGGTCGCCCCCAAACCTGTGCCCAGCAATACTGCACAACTAAGCCAGACTCAGGATAATGCCTGGTTTGCTCAGATGATGAACCAGAATATGGACCGTTATCGCCAAGCCAACCAGCCCAAAGGCTAACCGATGAATTTAGTTATTCAGGGAAAAACCCTGTCTTTCGGTGCTAAAAGCTATCCCTGTGCCATTGGCAAAGGCGGCGTCCGTGCTGATAAACGTGAAGGTGACGGGGCCAGCCCCATTGGCAGCTTTGCGATCCGCCGCATCCTTTATCGCGCCGACCGGGTTTCAAAACCTGAGACCCGCCTGCCTGTCAAAGCGATTGGAAAGCAGGATGGCTGGTGCGATGACCCGGACCATATTCTCTATAATCGCGCAATCTGTCTCCCCTTTAAAGGGTCTCATGAGAAGCTTTGGCGCGAGGATCATATCTACGATATCATCGTCATTCTCGGCCACAATGATGCCCCACCTGTTGCTGGCAAAGGCAGTGCGATTTTCTTTCACCTTGCACGGGAAAACTATGAAGGGACAGAAGGCTGTATTGCGGTCAAACAAGCCCATATGTTTGAAATTTTAAAAGCGGTTGATGAAACCAGCCGTATTGAAATCGGCTAAGCCTTTTTCGGACGTTGCCCAAAAATAGCCGTGCCCACACGCACAGAGGTCGCGCCAAAACGAATGGCGGCTTCATAATCCCCGCTCATCCCCATGCTGAGTTTTGAAAGCCCGTTACGTTTGGCAATTTCACGCAAAAAAGCAAAATGCAAGCTGGGCTCTTCCTCTGCCGGGGGAATACACATCAAGCCAAGCACATTCAGCTGAAGCTCATCGCGACATAACCCAATGAGTTCATCGGCTTCTGCGGGCAGGCACCCCCCTTTTTGGTCTTCTTCCCCGGTATTAACCTGAATATAAATCCCGACTTCACGGTTTTGGACCTGTATTTCACGAGCCAAAGCGCGGGCCAGTTTAGGGCGATCTACCGTTTCAATCACATCAAAAAGCCCAACCGCCTCTTTCACTTTATTAGTTTGCAGACCACCAATAAGGTGAAGCTGCACCCTATCAAAAGCCTCTTTTAAAGCAGGCCATTTGCCTTGGGCTTCCTGTACACGGTTTTCCCCAAAGATACGATGACCAGTGTCCAGAACAGGCCGGATGGTCTCTTCCGTATGGACTTTGCTGACAGCAACCAGTTCGATCTCACACAGATCACGATTGGCCTGTTCAGCAGCCTCTTCAATTGAATGCTTCACTTGGGAAAGATTATCTGCAATACCCATATCAGGCCCTTAAAAGATTGTTGAGTTCAGGAAAAACATGTCCCAAGTCGTATCAGAGCTTGCGCGCAGGCTCAATCGCTTGAATGCAAAAGGCAAAAAATTTCCCCATCTTATTTTCATGACGGATATGGAACGACTCCCTGACCCCTGTGGTCTGATTCCACGCCTACCTGTGGGGTCCGCGCTGATTATTCGCCATATTGACAAGTGCGCAAAAAAATACTTAATTAAAAAAAACAAATACTTATGCAAAAAACATAAAGTAAAACTTCTGGTTTCTGATGATATAGATCTTGCCTTGCGCTATCGCCTTGACGGGGTGCATTTTTCACAGAAGACAGCACAGAAAATGGCCCAGTGTGGATATATAAAACGGCCTAAACCAGGTTTTATTTTTTCCGCAGCCTGTCATAACGAACAAGCCCTGAGAGCTGCCCAGCATATTCATTGTGATATCGCATTGATTTCACCGATCTTTCCCACCCAAAGTCACCCAACAGCAATAACAAAGAAAGCTCTTGGTTTTCAAAGACTTGCCAAAAAGACAGACCTTGCCTGCTACGGCCTCGGCGGCATCAACAAAAAAACTGCATTCCACCTGCAACACACAAAAACCTGTGGCTTTGCCGGAATCAGCGGTCTTCTTTAAATAAGCTCTAACCTAAAAATGAGCTTTAATACCTGTGATTAATGCCCAGTTTGACCCCTCGTCCGTTTGATTAGGAGAACGATCTGAAGCATCATCGGTGACAATATTGGTAAGTGAGCCTGCTAATGTCACGCCTGGGCCAAGCTTGTAAGAGGCTGAAAGAAGATACAGGTCTGTCGTGTCTTCCAACGCACCAGATAAACCGGAATCTTCAGTTTGACGATTAAAATAACCTGCTGAAAAACCATATGGTCCCATCTTATAAGTCACACCAGCTTCCCAAGCAGTTGACTCCTTCCCAGTCACAGTGCCTTTATTGTCTGTTTCCAAAAAAGCCCCGGAAATGGTCCAGTTTTTTTGAGAAATTGTAAACCCGGCACGCCAGGATTCTTCATTCTTAACCTGATCAGTACCTTCTGTTAGTGCCGATATTGTGCCGCCCCCAGTTAAGCCTCCGTCTTCAATAAGCTCGTAATTTAAATCAACACTGACACTCAGGTCCTCATAAGTAGCGTTATAAACAACCCCTGCATTATATTGCAAATCGTTGCCTTCTGCTTGAGTATCCACCGTACCCAGGTTAGATTCATCAATGAGCCCATAAGAAAAACCAGCTTGAAGACCCGCAAGATTTGGTGACAAATAAATTATCTTATGTCCATCTGACGTATTATGGGTCGTATCAATTTCATCACCCAAGGCATTCACGGCAAAAAACTGATGGACCCCATCATCCATCAACACACCGACATCCCAATGATGATTGGATAAACCATAAGAAACACCCATAGTTGATCCTACTTTCAAGACTCCAAACTGGTCAGAAGAAATCGTCAAATAGGATTCGTCACTGACACCATCAATTGTTCCACCAGAACGCTCAATTTCAAAAGTAATTCCAACGCTTAGGCCATTATCCAGACGGGTTGAGCCTTTCAGAAACATTTCAACATCAGAAAATGTACTGACTTCTGAATAATTTTTAGCTCCATTGTCAGTTTCATTATCAGAATAACCGACCCATTGTTCCATAAAGCCAGAAAATGACACCTTAATTGGTTCAGCAGCCAAGACCTGCCCTGAAAGCAGTCCATTAGCAGCCAAAGCTGTTCCAAAAATTATTTCCCTCTTCATAAAACACCGCCCCATCATTGAATATCTTATTCCCTTAACATACCTTCATATAAAAGTTTTAAACAAAATAAAAAAAGGGCGCTACCCGAAGGTAGCACCCTTTCTTAAACTTGTTTTCTTTTAATCTTAAGTCAGATTAGAAAGAAACGAGCAGACCAGCAGCGATGCCCCAGTTGGAACCTTCGTCTGTTTGGTTTGCAGCGTTGTCAGAAGCGTCGTCTGTGTCAACATTGAAAACAGAACCAGCTACAGATACGCCAGCGCCCAGATCGCGGGAAGCAGACAGGATCCACAGTTCAGATTCGTCTTCTTTCGCAGTAGACAGACCAGAATCTTCGTCAGACTGGTTCAAGTAACCCAAAGAGACAGCGTATGGGCCAGTTTCGTAAACAACACCAGCTTCCCAAACTTCAGAATCTTTGTCAGTTACGCCACCAACGTTTTCTTTTTGCAGGTATGCAGCAGTCACTGTGAAACCAGCAGCCCCTACAGAAATACCACCACGCAGTGTTTCTTCGTTTTTGATTTGGTCAGTGCCGTCAGTTTCGCTACCAGCTGTTGTAGAAGCAGCGCCACCACCAGTCAGGCCACCGTATTCAACATAAACATAGCTCAGGTCAGCACCAACAGAAACACCATTGAGGTCGCCATTGTAACCGATTGCCGCATCATACTGGATGTCGTTGCCAGAAGACAATGTATCAGCAGTACCAAGGTTTGCTTCTGGAACCAAGCCGTAAGAGAAACCAGCTTGTACGCCACCGAAGTTTGGTGTCAAGTACACAACTTTGTGACCGTCAGAACCAGAAGTTTCTGTGGACAAAGAGCTATCCAGTTCGTTACGTGCAAACGTTGTTGCATCTGTACCAGACAGGCCGAGACCTACATCACCGTGCAGTGTGTTGAAACCATAAGCTGCACCTTTTGTGTTACCAATTTTGACTGTACCGAGGTTATCAGCAGAAACAGATAGGTATGTATCATCAGATGCACCGTCAGAACCACCTGAACGTTCTGTGTCGATTGTTACACCAACAGTCAGGCCATTATCCAGTTTGGTGGAACCACGGAAAAAGATTTCTGCATCAGAGAATGTGCCAACTTCAGAATAGTTAGCTGCACCATTATCGTCTTCATTATCAGAATAACCAACCCACTGGTTCATGTAACCAGAGATAGATAATTTGATCGGGTCAGCAGCTTGTGCAGATGTAGAAACTGCAGCAAAAGCAACGAGAGCAGTAGAAGCTACGAGAAGCTTTTTCATTTTATTACCTTTATATTAAACAAGTTAATTCTACCTTCCATTCACGAAACCTAACCGATTTATCTGAATAGAGGAAAAGAAATCAGAGTTAAATAAGCATAAAATGATAATCATGTTGCAGGATTACAACACTGAGAATAGGAGGTGTTAAAGTATAAAAATTTTATGTCATTCCCGACTTGATCGGGAATCTTTTTCCTATTTGAGCAAAGTAACCGCCCTCCCAAATTTTGTTCTGAAACAAACCTCAAAAACAAAACTATGTCTAACGATTACCCCGCAACACGTGCGGGATGACGATGGTTTTTGTAAAAATCAATTCCACTCAAAAAAAGAAAGGGCGTTGACTCTAAGCCAACGCCCAAACTTTGAATGCTTAATTCTATATCTGTATCAGATTAGAACGCAACTTTCAGACCAGCGATAACGCCCCAGTTGGAACCTTCATCAGTCTGGTTAGCAGAGTTGTCAGAAGCATCGTCAGATTCGATGTGCAGAACAGAACCCGCCAGAGTGACGCCAGCGCCCAAGTTGTAAGAACCAGAAACCAAAATCACGTCCAGAGTGTCTTCTTTAGCAGTAGACAGACCAGAGTCTTCTGTTTCACGCTGGAAGTAAGCTGCAGAAACAGCATACGGGCCAGTTGCATATTTAACACCAACTTCCCAAGCTTGAGTGTCTTGGTCAGTTACGAAATTAACATTATCTGTATCAATGTAAGATGCTGCAACAGTGAAACCAGCAGTGCTTACAGACAGACCAGCGCGAATAGTCTCTTCGTTTTTAACCTGGTCAAGACCTTCTGTAGTAGCAGAAGTTGCGCCACCACCAGTCAGGCCACCATCTTCGAACATTTCATAGTTGATGTCAGCGCCAACAGCTACACCACCGAAGTCACCCTTATAGGCGATGCCAGCATTATACTGGATGTCGTTATTAGCGTCTTGCAGGTCTGCTGTACCAACGTTACCTTCACTAACCAGACCATAAGAGAAACCAGCTTGGATGCCGCCGAAGTTCGGCGTCAGATAAACAACTTTGTGACCATCGTTACCATTTGTCAGTGTAGAAATACGGTTTGAATCATTTGCTGTTGCCAAACCAGTATTTACGAATTTAGTACCGATACCATCGTCAAGACCTACACCGACATCACCGTGCTTGTTACCCAAGCCGTAAGAAACGCCTTTTGTAGAACCGATTTTGACAGTACCCAGTGCATCACCAGAAACAGACAGGAATGTGTCGTCAGAATCACCATCAGTACCACCAGAACGTTCTGTGTCGATATTCACACCAACAGTCAGGCCGTTGTCCAGTTTAGTAGAACCACGGAAGTAGATTTCTACGTCAGAGTGAGTACCAATTTGGGAGTAGTTAGCTGCGCCGTTATCGTTTTCGTTGTCAGAATAACCAGCCCACTGGTTCATGAAACCAGAGATGGACAGTTTGATCGGGTCAGCAGCTTGTGCAGAAGTAGAAACTGCAGCGAAAGCAACGAGAGCAGTAGAAGCTACGAGAAGCTTTTTCATTATAAATAATCCCCATATATAAGGTTTGGTTTAAAGTCATTAAGCATAGTCGGCGTACCCACACACCTTATGCGTGGATGTATTAAATGGGTTTGCACCCGCCGGGTCAAGCCTGACAAACATACCTCTGTTGCCTTTTTTCACCACTGTTGCAAAAAAAACACACACTGCAAATCGCCCTGTCCCCATCAGAATTGATGATTTTGCCTAATTTTCAAGCTATGGGCTTGCACACACCTTATATATTAAGGCATACATCAAGGGTGATTAATCAACCGACAGCATGAAGGATTCTTTGCGATGCGTCGTTTCAATAGATCTTTGAATCAAATGGCCGCTTTATGTATGGGAGCGATCTTGCTAACTGCTTGTGAAGGAATGGAAATTACCGGTCCTGATACCTTTGATCGGCCCAATGATAAATGGCAACAAGTCGATAAAGAAAGAGAATCCATTTTCGGTGAAGGTGGTCTTTCCTTTGGTGGAGCTGATGAAAAACGCAAAGGTCAAGGGGGCACAGGCATTGGCGTCAACGCCTTTTTATGGCGTGCAACACTGGATACCGTTTCTTTCATGCCGCTGGCTTCGGCCGACCCGTTTGGCGGGGTCATTTTGACAGACTGGCATAGCACCAGCAATTCCCCAAATGAGCGTTATAAGCTGAATATCTATATTATTGGTCAGGCACTGCGCGCAGACGGCATTCGAGTCGCTGCCTTTCGTCAGGTTAAAAATGGGGCCAATGAATGGCAATCCGTTGCCATTGACCCCAAAGCCGTCACCGATATTGAAAATGCAATTTTGACCCGAGCGCGCCAACTGCGCAGCGAAAGCATGACACAATAAAATAAAGCCCTTTTTCCAAAACACAGCCCCGCATCCCCGTCGCGGGGCCATTTACTTATATATAAAGACTAAGAACCACATCATGGCCCGTTATAATTTTAAAGAAACCGAATCCAAATGGCAGTCCTACTGGGATAAGAACGAGACTTTTAAAGTCACGGAAGATCCTGAACGTGAAAAATACTATGTCCTGGAAATGTTCCCCTACCCGTCTGGGCGGATTCACATGGGCCATGTGCGCAACTATACCCTTGGCGATGTGGTTGCCCGTTATAAAAAGGCACAAGGGTTTAATGTGCTGCACCCCATGGGCTGGGATGCCTTTGGTCTGCCGGCAGAAAATGCGGCCATGGATGCCGGTGTTCATCCGGGTAAATGGACTTATAAGAATATCGAAGACATGCGGGCTCAACTGAAAACCATGGGTCTGTCTTATGATTGGGATCGTGAAATCGCCACCTGTGATCCAGACTATTACAAACATGAACAGAAAATGTTCCTGGATTTCCTCAAAAATGATCTGGTTTATCGCAAAGAAAGCTGGGTCAACTGGGATCCGGTAGAAAATACAGTTTTGGCCAATGAACAGGTTGTTGATGGCTGTGGCTGGCGTTCTGGTGCGCCTGTGGAACGCCGCAAGCTGAACCAATGGTTCCTGAAAATCACCGATTATGCTGAAGACCTGCGAGTCGCCTTGCAATCACTTGATCGCTGGCCGGAAAAAGTCCGCATCATGCAGGAAAACTGGATCGGTAAATCCGAAGGCATGCGCCTGACTTGGGATCTTGTTGACCGCGACGATTCGCTGGAAGTTTATACCACCCGCCCGGATACCCTTTTTGGGGCCTCTTTCTGTGCTATTTCCGCCAACCACCCCCTGGCAACGGAACTGGCCGAAAACAATACAGAACTGCAAGCCTTTGTTGAAGAATGCAACAAGATGGGTACTTCGGAAGAAGCCATTGAAAAAGCAGAGAAAAAAGGCATTAACACCGGCCTGAAAGTGAAACACCCGCTAGATGACAGTTGGGAGCTGCCTGTTTATGTCGCCAACTTCGTTTTGATGGAATATGGCACAGGTGCGATCTTTGGCTGCCCAAGCGGGGACCAACGTGACCTTGATTTTGCCCGCAAATATGACCTGCCGGTTGTGCCGGTTGTGGCACCGAAGGATATGGACAAGCCGGAAGAGTTTTCAATCGAAAATGAAGCCTTCACCGACGATGGTGTCATGATCAATTCTGATTTTATGACAGGCATGAGTGTGGCTGAGGCCAAAAAGGCGATTTTTGCCAAATGTGCCCAAATGAATATCGGGGAAAAAGAAACCAATTATCGCCTGCGTGACTGGGGTGTATCGCGTCAACGCTATTGGGGCTGCCCGATTCCCATCATTCATTGCGGGGATTGCGGTATCGTAGAAGTCCCGGCTGAAGACTTGCCCGTCAGCCTTCCAGAAGATGTGACTTTTGATAAACCCGGCAACCCGCTGGACCATCACCCCACATGGAAACATGTGGATTGCCCGAAATGTGGCAAAGCCGCTGTTCGTGAAACCGACACATTTGATACGTTCTTTGAATCAAGCTGGTATTTCGCCCGTTATTGTTCGCCAACAGCCGACAACAGTATTGATAAAGCAGCCGCTGATTACTGGATGTCAGTTGACCAATATATCGGCGGGGTGGAACATGCCGTGCTTCACCTGCTTTATTCCCGTTTCTTCACCCGTGCTCTGAAAAAATGCGGCTATCTTTCTGCAGATGAACCCTTTGCCGGTCTTTTGACCCAAGGGATGATCTGTCATGAAACCTATAAGGATGCCGATGGTAACTGGATGTTCCCAAGCGATGCGATCGCAGGTAATGATGGCAAACTGGTTCATAAAAATGATGGCCGCCCGGTTGATGTGGGTGCTTCCATCAAAATGTCAAAATCCAAAAAGAACGTGGTGGACCCTGAGCTGATTATCTCGACCTATGGCGCAGATACGGCGCGCTTGTTCATGCTATCTGACAGCCCGCCGGAACGTGATCTGGAATGGACAGACAGCGGTGTGGATGGGGCCTGGCGTTATCTCAACCGTTTGTGGCGCTTGATCACAGAACCCAAAGCACCTTATGCAGGCAAAGATACAGCACAACCTGCAAACCTGTCTGCTGATGCACAGAAACTGCGTTCACAAGTTCACAAGACCATTATGGCTGTGACCGATGATCTGGCAAAATTCCACTTTAACAAAGCTGTCGCCCGTCTGCGTGAATTGACCAATGCGTTGGGTAATCTGGATGGTGTTGAAGGTGATGATTCCTGGGTCTTGCGTGAAGGTTATGAATATCTCGTACGTCTTCTCGCCCCTATGACACCTCATATTTCAGCAGAACTCTGGGCAGAACTGGGGCATGACAGTATTCTGTGTGAAGTCGACTGGCCTGTTGCCGATGACAGCTTGCTGGTTGAAGATACAGTCATTTTGCCGATCCAAATCAACGGGAAACGCCGTGACCAGCTAGAAGTTGCCAAAGATTTAGACCCGAAAGAAGTTGAAAAACTGGCTTTGGCTTCTGAAAAAGTTCAGGCAGCACTGGATGGCAAACCTGCAAAAAAAGTCATTGTTGTACCAAACCGGATTATCAATGTTGTTGCATAAAAGTTTTTTGATCAAACCCCTTTGCCTTTTTATGATAGCTGCAAGCCTGAGTGCCTGTGGCTATCAACCTTTGCATGGGAAACGCCAAACCGCACAAAAAACAGCCATGCAGGATGAATTGGCCACTGTCTGGATTTACGAAATTAAAGACCGTAAAGGCCAAATCCTTCATAACGAATTGCTCAATCTTTTTAATACCAAAGGGCGTCCAAAGAACCCAAAATACAATCTGCGCATTACGTATAATGAAGGCAGTGCAGGCTTAGGTATTGGTAAAGATGAATTTGCCACACGAGCCAACTTGATTGTCACAACAAACTTTAAATTCTCCGGCCTTTCAGAGCTTGATGGGAGCAGCCAATCTGTGGTCAGTTACAATATTCTCAACTCCCCAACCGGAACAGAATTTGCCCGTCGTGATGCCCGCATACGTGCGATTAAACAGGTCGCAACCGATATTCATCGCCGTATTGCCGTTCATTTGCTCAATGCAAAAACAGATACAGAAAAAACAACGCGGAAATAACCTGTCATGAAAATCAGTGCAGGCAAAGCCGATGGTTTTATCAAAAACCCGCCGTCTGATATCCGCTGTATTCTCCTGTTTGGGCCAGATCAGGGCCTTGTTTTTGAACGTTCTAAAGCACTGGCGGCTTATACACTGGATGATATCAATGACCCGTTTAATACGGTCGTTTTGCAAGCCAGTGATGTCAAAAGCGATCCCGCGATTATCGCCGATGAAGCTGCTGCCATGTCCTTAACAGGCGGGCGGCGTTTTATCCGTATACAAGATGCAGCTGATAGTTTGACCTCAGCCTTTAAAACTTATTTCTCAGACCCTTTAGGGGATGCGATCATTGTTCTAGAAGCAGGTGAACTCTCTGCGCGTTCCACTTTACGCAAGCTGTTTGAAGGCGATAAATCACTCGCTGCTGCTGTGGCCTGTTACGGGGATGAGGGGCGAAACCTGTCTGAAGTTATTGCACAAACTTTACAAAAGCATGGGCTACGTGCTGATCGTGATGCCATGGGATACCTGCTTAATCACTTGGGCTCAGACCGTCAGGTCAGCCGGGGTGAGCTGGAAAAGCTTGCTATTTACATGGGGGATGAAACCATGGTCACAATGGACCATGCCATGGCCTGTGTTGGCGATAGTGGAGCATTTTCACTGGATAACGTGATCATGTCTGCGGCCAATGGTGATCATGGCGGACTTGAAACGGCCTTAATGCGGTGTTTTGATGAAGGTAATCAGCCCATCATGATCTTGCGCATGCTGGCACGTCATTTTCATCGTCTTCATATGGCAAAAGGCAGCATAAGCAAAGGCTATAACGCAGATGAAGCCTTAAAAAAACTACGCCCGCCTGTGATCTTTAAACAAGCCCCGGCTTTTAAAAAACAGCTTGCAAGCTGGGACCTGAAACGTATTGCCATGGCGATGGAGGTTATCACACAGGCTGAAATGGACTGTAAAGTCACTGGGAATCCGCCGGAAACAGTCTGCTCACGTGCCTTAATGCGCATTGCCCAAGCTGCACGTGCCCGGCGTTAAAATTTTCTAGCTAAACCAGGCCCGCCGATCACGTTCAAACAGACCTTCCATATACTGTTTCACCGCCTGAATCCGGGCTGTCTGGCTGGTATCTTCATGAGTCACCAGATAAATCGACATTTCAAAAAGGTCTGTGGGAAGGTCCAAAATAATCAAATCACTGACCGCATGGACATAAAAACGCGGTAACATGCCGATTCCCATGCCACTGCGCAACGCACTGACAAAACTCATGGCACTGTTGGTTTGAAAAACAACATCTTGATGATTTTTAACACTTTCCTGCCATAAAGAAAGCGCCTGACTTTCCTGGTAGCCCAGATAATCCACAAGTTTATGGCCGGATAAATCAGCCCAGTCCCTGGGCATGCCAAAAGAATCCACATAAGCCGGGGCGGCAAATACATGGAATTTGATCATTCCCACTTTACGGATTTTCAACGCAGGCTCTGTCGGTTCACTTAAACGAATGGCAATATCAGCTTCACGAGCAGAAAGGTCAACAAAATGCCCCTCGCTCATAACATCAAGGGAAATTTGAGGATAGGATTTTTGAAAGTCAACCAAATTGGGGGTCAACCAAAAAGACCCCAATCCATCAGTTACAGAAATACGCACCCGACCATTTAGTGCCTGATCATTTCCCTTGATCATATTTTCCAAATTCACAGCGGAATTTTCCATCTGTTGAACATGGTCCAATAAACGTCGCCCATCCGGAGTCAAGATCATGCCATAACGTTGACGGTCAAACAGCTTACACTGAAGTTCGCCTTCCAATTGATCAATGCGCCGACCCACTGTTGAGCCGTTAACAGACAGGCTCTCAGACGCTGCTGAGAAGCTCCCATTACGGGCAACCGATAGAAAATAGCGTAAATCATCCCAGTTCTGCATTTTTGCATATCCTTTTTGCATATTTGGCTATTTATTGCCATTTATATGCATGATAATCTATAAAAAATATCAATTTAAATGCTTTTTTGCAGAATTAACAATGATCACTCAAAAAAATGGATTTCAAATTAAAACGGGCTATCAAAATGGTCTCATTGGCTGGATCACCAGTCTACATGGACAGCATTATGCTGAACCATGGAAATTTGGAAAATTTTTCGAAAGTAAGGTTGCTCGTGAACTTTCTGACTTTATGGAAAACTTCCAGCCGTTAAATTCACAAATCTGGTCCATCGCCAAAGAAGGCGATTTTTTTGGCTCTCTGACTCTGGATGGAAGCCATGCCCATAAAGAGGGAGCCCATCTGAGATGGTTTATTCTTGATCCAGCTCTAAGAGGTCAGGGTTTTGGACACCTACTGTTGGATACGGCTATTGGCTTTGCCAAAGAACGACAGTACCCCTCAATCTATCTTTGGACTTTAGAAGGTTTGGAACCGGCAGGGCATCTGTATCGCTCCTGTGGATTTAAGCTGGAAAAATCTGCTCTCCAATCACAATGGGGAAGAGAAATTCAGGAAGAAAAGCTGCGTTTAATCTTCTAAAGGATAAAAAAAGAGGCTCAAAAATTTGAACCTCTCTCATAATATATTGATAAGTCTAGATTTAAAGCTTATCTAATTCTGCCTCAATATCAAATTCACTGACGGGATCAAGGGCTTCTTCTTCTGTGATCTGACCAGATTTTCCGTGATGACCATGGCTGAGACGATGAAGTAAATCATCTAATTGTTCCAATGTGGAATAATGCAGCGTCAGTGCCCCCCCCTTTGGTGACACTTTGATGTCTACTTTCACCCCAAGCAAGTCGGTTAAATCCCGTTCCAAGGCGACCGTATCAGCATCTTTTTCTTTTTTCGCCTTTGGTCGTGCCTGAACACCGGCTGTTTTCACCAGACTTTCCGTCTGGCGCACATTCAGACCTTTTTTAATGATCTGTTTGGCAATATCAGCAGGTTCATCACAATTTAACAGCGCACGGGCATGACCTGTAGAGATCAACCCATCTTCCAAATAGGTCTTTACATCGTCTGGCAGCGCCAAAAGACGCATCATATTGGCTACATGAGAGCGACTTTTACCCAAGGCTTTGGAAAGCGCTTCCTGCGTATGGCTGAATTCAGCCATCAAACGGTTATAGCCTTCGGCTTCTTCCAATGGTGAAAGGTCCTGGCGTTGCAGGTTTTCCACAAGGGCGATTTCAGCGGCATCACGGTCATCCATCTCTTTAACGATGACCGGAACTTCATGAAGCTGTGCACGTTGAGAAGCCTGCCAACGGCGTTCACCCGCGATAATTTCAAACTCACCATCGCGATCTGGATGGGGGCGAACCAGAATTGGCTGTAAAATTCCTTTTTCGCGAATAGAATCGGCTAAACCTTCAATGGCCTCTTCTTCAAAGTTGGTGCGTGGTTGGTATTTTCCCGGTGATAACAAGGTGATAGACACCGTTTTTTGATTACCACTTGAAAAAGGAACCACATTTGCCCCTTCTTCTCCTGTATCACTTTCAGAAGCGGCTATAACTTCTTGTTCTTCAACAACACTTGCGGTTTCTTCCCCCAAAAGGGCGGAAAGGCCACGACCAAGGCTGCGGCGTTTTTTATCTTTAGCCATTTTTTATGCTGCGCTCCTGTTTTCGCGTTTTAAAACTTCGCTGGCGAGATGCAAATAAGCTTTTGATCCCGCACAATTATGATCATAAAGAAGAACCGGCTTACCATGAGATGGTGCTTCAGAAACCCGAACATTTCGCGGAATGACGGTCTCATACACTTTTTCACCAAAAAAATCGCGCACATCATTAGCCACCATGTCACTGAGGTTATTGCGCTTATCAAACATGGTCAGCACAATGCCTTGAATATCAAGCTTGGCATTAAAGTTCTTTTTCACCCGATCAATAGTTTTGACCAAGGCGGATACCCCTTCCAAGGCAAAGAACTCGCATTGCAATGGCACCATCACCGCATCAGCGGCCACCAAGGCATTAATGGTCAACATGCCCAAAGCCGGTGGACAGTCAATCAGGACATAATCATAGCCAGAAATATCTTCGATGGCTTCGCGCAAGCAAAATTGCGGACGATCCAGTTCCGGAATTTCGATTTCAGCGGCGGCCAGGTCCGTACCAGACGGGATGACTTGCAAATTAGGAATATCACAGGTCTGAACAGCGGCATCAGACTCAATATCCCCCATTAAGACATGGTAGGCATTGCGGCTGCGTTGATCATGACCAATGCCAAGCCCTGTGCTGGCATTACCTTGCGGGTCCAGGTCCAAAACCAATGTCTTTTTCCCCACAGCTGCCAAAGCTGTTGCCAAATTAATGGTTGTTGTGGTTTTCCCCACCCCGCCTTTTTGGTTGGCAATCGCAATAATGCGTGGCACTTTTCCGATAGTCGCTTGATCCGTCATTTTCGTGTCATCCTTTCGATGATAAGAATCTGCCCTTGCGGGTCAGAAAGACTTCCTTTGCTCACATAATCGAAATCCCAGTTTTTCTGGGCTTCCATAATCTCTTCGTCAGCCTTTTTCCCTTTCAGGAAAATACAGCTTCCACCCTCTTTGCGCAAAACACTTGAAAAACCCAAGAGTTTGTCCAGAGTCGCCAAAGCCCGTGATGTCACTACATCAGCAAACTCGGCTTCTTTTACATCGTCGATTCGACAGTTATGGATGGTCACAGCTGTTTCTGTTACCCGTGCAGCTTCACGTACAAAAGCCATTTTACGCATATCAGAATCCACCAAATGTACATCTGGCACACCCATAATAGCCAAAACCAATCCGGGGAACCCTGCCCCACAACCAATATCGACCAGTGTTTTACAATTTTGAGGCAGATAGGGATAAACCTGAGCTGAATCCAGCAAATGACGGGTCCAAAGATCATCCAGTGTTGAATTGCTCACCAGATTGATTTTAGCCTGCCATTTCACCAACAGATCCCCATAGGCTTGCAACTTATCCAGTGTTTCACGTGAAACATTGAGTGCATCCCATTGATCTTGTTGTTTTGCGAAACCCATTTTTATCCCTTTTAAAAATCTTATAACCGAGATCATACCTGAAAAAGTCAGTAAGGTCTCGCTAAATTGATCCTCTTATTTAAGCTTAAGCAACTTTGTTTGAATTCTTGCGTTTAACGTAACTTAACAAAGCTGTCAGTGCCGCTGGCGTAATCCCGGAAATCCGTGCCGCCGCCCCTAAGGTCGATGGTTTATGTTCCGCCAGCTTGCTGCGGACCTCTGTCGACATGCCATCGATGGACATATAATCCAAATCTTCCGGCAGACTGAGGGATTCATCACGACGAAAGGCACGAATATCAGCTTCCTGGCGTTCGAGATAGCCCGCATAACGCCCTTCAATTTCCACCTGTTCGGCCACAGCCCCGGTAATGTTATTCAGTTCCGGCCAAATCTCTTTGACTTTATCTAACGTCACATCGGGGTAAGCCAACAAGGCCATGGCTGTACGACGACGGCCATCCATATTGACCTTAATGTCATATTTACCCAACTCTTGCGGGCTGGCGTTCAGCTCCGTCATACGCTGTTTAGCTTCAAAGATTGCTTTTTCTTTGGTTTCAAACGCAGAAGCACGAGAGGCAGAGACACAACCGATCTCCATCCCCAAGCGGGTCAAACGCTGATCTGCATTATCGGCACGCAAAATCAAACGATATTCGGCGCGCGAAGTAAACATACGGTACGGCTCATTGGTCCCCTTGGTCACCAGATCATCGGCCAACACACCGATATAAGCCGTGGCGCGATCAAAAATAAAGTTCTCTTCGCTCCCCGATGCTTTTAAGGCGGCATTCACCCCGGCCATCAAACCTTGGGCTGCTGCTTCTTCATAACCTGTCGTGCCATTGATCTGCCCGGCGAAATAGAGATGAGAAACTTTACGGGTCTCAAATGTCTCATAAAGTTCACGCGGATCGACAAAATCATATTCAATGGCATAAGCAGGTTTCAGCGCTTCGACTTTTTCCAATCCGGGGATGGAGCGCATGAAAGCCATTTGAATATCACGCGGCAAAGACGTCGAAATCCCATTGGGATAGACACTATCCGTATCAAGCCCTTCCGGTTCCAGGAAAATCTGGTGGCTGGTTTTTTCTGCAAAACGCACCACTTTATCTTCGATAGAAGGACAATAACGTGGCCCCCTGCCCTGAATCTGACCCGAATAAACCGGGGCCTGATCCATATTAGATCGAATAATCTCGTGCGTTTCTTCGGTCGTGCGGGTGATATAACACGGAATTTGTGGCGTCGTGATCTTATCGGTTAAAAAAGAGAACGGCTGCGGCGGAGTATCCCCATCCTGGCGCTGTAAACTATCCCAATCAATGGTCTTGCCATCCAGACGCGCCGGTGTCCCGGTTTTCAAACGACCCAGATCAAAATTCAAGCGGGCCAAAGTTTCAGCCAAACCGATAGAAGGCTCATCACCCATACGACCTGCCGGCCAGGTTTCCTTACCAATATGGATTAACCCATGAAGGAAAGTGCCTGTTGTCAGGATCACACTGCCTGCTTGCAGCTGTTCGCCAGAGCCCAGCACCACGCCTGTGACCCGTTTGTCATCAGAAGACATGAGCAAGTCTTCTGCCGTGCCTTCCATCAATTCTAAATTCTCATAAGAAGACAAGATGCCTTGGACCGCAGCTTTATAAAGTTTGCGATCTGCTTGGGCACGTGGTCCCCGCACGGCTGGTCCTTTGGACTGGTTGAGCATACGGAACTGAATGCCGCCTTCATCAATGGCGCGGCCCATCACCCCATCCAAAGCATCCACTTCGCGGACCAAATGCCCTTTCGCCAATCCACCGATGGCTGGATTGCACGACATTTCGCCAATTGCGTCTAATCTTTGTGTCAGCAACAGGGTTTTGGCACCCATCCGTGCACTTGCCGCCGCAGCTTCGCAGCCAGCATGTCCACCACCAATCACAATTACATCAAATGTCTTCATGTTCGGCAATGTATGTATGGCTCTAAATAGAGTCAATTTGGAAAATTAACTATTTTAAGTACTGTGGATAAGTCAGGGGAAAAGCCCGTTTATAATTAACGAATAATCAATCTTTTGATTTTTTGATTAGTCTTATCCGCCCAAAACCACCTCAGTGTTTCACGTGAAACACTCTATTTACCAATACAGAAATCACTAAAGACGATATCTAAAACATCTTCCACGTCGATTCGACCTGTGATTCGCCCCAAAGACCGGGTTGCCATACGTAAATCTTCTGCGGCCAGTTCTGGTAAATCAATATGAGCAAATCGTTCCAAAGCTTGCAGACATTCTTCCAGAGCTTCACGATGACGTGCCCGTGTTAAGGCAGGAGCCCCTGTCATCATACAACGGGTTGCAACTTCTTCTTCCAACTTGGCAAAAAACTCTGTCAGCCCCTCTTTTGATTTTGCAGATATATATATAGGCGTATGTCCTTTAATCTCAGAGATATCAGGCTTGTTATTGGTATCAATTTTATTGAGAACCACCAAACTATCTTCATCAATCAGATTGAGGGTTTTCTCATCCAGATCAGGATAATCCCCACAATCAAACATGACGACTTTAAGATCAGAAGATTGTGCCCGATCTTGTGCCCGCTTGATCCCTTCAATCTCAATCACATCTTCACTGTGACGAATACCTGCCGTATCGGACACCACAACCGGATAGCCACCAATATCGAGATGACTTTCAATAATATCACGTGTGGTCCCGGCAATATCAGAAACAATAGCTACTTCGCGTTTTGCCAGATGATTGAGCAGACTGGATTTCCCCGCATTGGGTGGACCAACAATAGCCAAACGTACCCCATCGCGAAGAAGCTCACCACGATGACCATCTTTGAGATGATCTTGAATTTCTGTTGTCAGTACATCAACCTGAGCACGCACACCGGCTTCGACTTCTTCTGGTAAATCTTCATCAGGGAAATCTATCACCGCTTCAAAATGGGCGAGAATACGCACAATTCGATCTGCCCAGTCATTATAAAGAGAACCCAAAGCCCCTTCCATCTGACGAAGTGCCTGTTTGGCCTGGGCACGGGTTTCTGCATGGATCAAATCAGCCAGACCTTCAGCCGCTGTAAGATCCATTTTGTCATTTTCAAAGGCACGACGGGTAAATTCCCCCGGTTCAGCCAAGCGCAATCCATCTATCTTAGATAAAGCATCCATCAGGGCCTGAACAACAGCACGTCCCCCATGGGTCTGAAATTCGACCACATCTTCACCGGTAAAGCTGTTGGGACCGGGGAAATAGAGCGCCAAGCCATCATCAATGGCCTCCCCATCATCGGGATCAATCAAATGAACCCGCGTAGCATAACGCGGGATAAAACTGTCTTTTTGAGAAAGTTTTTGTAACACATTCAATGCATGGGGGCCGCTGAGACGTACAACAGCCACACCGCAACGCCCGGCCCCACTGGCCAGTGCAAATATGGTTTGGTCCATCATTTTATTTTATCTTAGTCGTTTGAGCTGCCGCCCATGGGGTTTTTACCAAATTGGGACCAGAACATTTTCTGCAATTGCTCCATATTCGAAATCCCTGCGGGCAACCATGTTTTAAACAGGGTTTCCGGGTCCATGGCATTGAGGTTGTTTTTCATACGCTCTTCAACCTCTTTCATCATCATTTCCTGCATGGGCTTTACATCGGGTAGCCCCATAAAGGTACGGGCCTCTTCCGGTGTACAATCGACATTAATGGTGATTTTCATGAGTTCATCCCATCTCAATTGAATAATCTTGCCCCTAATGTGACAATCTTTTGGCTTAAGGTCCATCCCTCATAGAAAAAAGGGTTGTTATTTTTGTAAAAAAGCGAAACTCTTCAAGAAGAAAAGACACAATAATGAATAGGCTTCGCCATGTCCCACAATGAACTTGGCACACAAACCAGTCCTTACCTGTTACAACATGCTGATAACCCGGTCCATTGGAAAGCCTGGTCTGAGGATGTTTTTGCCCAGGCTCAGGAATTAAATAAACCAGTTTTGCTCTCCGTTGGCTATGCTGCATGCCATTGGTGCCATGTGATGGCCCATGAATCCTTTGAGGATATTGAAACCGCCCATTTGATGAATGATCTGTTCATCAATGTCAAAGTCGACCGGGAAGAACATCCCGATGTGGATGCCCTTTATCAAAAAGCCCTGTCTGTTATGGGGCAACAAGGGGGCTGGCCCCTCACTGTTTTTTTAACCCCTTCGGGTCATCCCTTCTGGGGAGGAACCTATTTTCCCTTAAAAGCCCTTTATGGTCGTCCGTCTTTTAAGGATGTGCTGCAATCAATTTCCAATGTTTTTCATACTCAAAAAGAAGACGTTGCCCAAAATGTTGAAGCGATCAGTGGCGCAATTGCAGAAGAAGCCATGCCAAAAGGCAATGGGCAAATGACGATTAAAAACCTGACTGATCTGGTTGGGTCCATTCATCAGGCCCTGGATAGCGATTTTGGCGGTCTGACAGGCGCACCAAAATTTCCCCAGCCTGTCCTGTTTGATTTCTTCTGGCGAGCTAATTGGCTGAAAAAAGATAAAAAGATCGAAGACCTGATCCATCTCTCCTTGGAACAAATGTGTTTGGGCGGCATTTATGATCATCTGAGCGGCGGTTTTGCCCGTTATTCCACCGATCAGGAATGGCTGGTGCCCCATTTTGAAAAAATGCTCTATGACAATGCACTGTTGGTTTCTCTTCTCACCATGGTTTGGCGCAAGCATCCCGAACCCTTGTTTAAACGCACCATTGAAGAAACCATCGGCTGGGCCATTGAAGAAATGACCATCAGAACACCAAAAGGAGCCGTGTTTGCAGCCGCCCTGGATGCCGATAGCGAAGGGGTCGAAGGGAAATTTTATGTTTGGGATGAACATGAGATTGACCAAATTCTTGGTAATCACTCAAAATCATTTAAAGATGCTTATGATGTCACGTCACGGGGAAATTGGGAAAATAAAAATATTCTGCGCCGTGTAACACCTTTTACCTCCCTCAGTGATGAAAAAACTCTCAATAAATGTCGTCGCATACTTTATCAAGAACGTCACAAACGCATTGCCCCAGCACGTGATGATAAAGTTTTGCTGGATTGGAACGCCATGATGGTCAAGGCCCTGTGTGAAGCCGGACTGGTGTTTGAACGTGAAGACTGGATCAAACGAGCAGAAGAAAGCTATCATGCCCTATTAGACATCATGGATCATTCTGGAAAAGAACTTCACCATAGCTGGTGTAACGGCATTACCGGGGCCAAAGCTTATCTAGAAGATTATACCAATCTGGGTATGGCGGCCCTCGCCCTTTATGAAGTCACAGGCAAAGAAGAGTATTTTAAAAATGCTAAAACCTGGGCTGAATTACTTTTCGAACAATTCCTTGATCCTAAATCCGGGGCTTATACCATGTCCAGCCGCCCCACCGTGGCACAAATAGAAATTCAACAAAAACCGGTCCATGATAACGCCACCCCGTCTGGTAATGGTCTAATGGCTAATCTTCTCGTGGACCTCTATCACTTAAGTGGTGAAGAAAAATACAAGGAACGCTTTGAAAAATTACTCACAGCATTTGGCTCCCCCCATCCAAATGATATCTTTGGGATGCCCGGATTATGTTCAGCCCTGCTTCGTTTTGAAAAAATGGAAACCATTGCGATTTTAGGTACAAAAACAGATAAAGAAACTAAATCATTGATAAAAAAGGCTTCTTATTATCCTTCCCCCTCTAGAAAGCTTCTACTAGGTGGAAAACAGGGGAAAATTGATGGTCCAGCCTTACTTAAAGACAAAAAAATGATCGACAAAAAGCCAACCGCTTATGTCTGTCAATTTGGCACCTGTTCTCTCCCCATTACCAGTGAAGATGAAATGGAAGGAACCTTAAGCTCCCTGCCAGATCGTCCATAAGGGCGATTAATGGGAGTCGTCTCTTTTCATAATTTAAGAACCGAAACAAAAAAACTACATATGAATCCAAAAAGGACAAAGATGGAAATTAAATGTACTTCAATTATGACAGCCGTAGGCACCCTGTCCTGTTTTGAAGAAAATGAAAAAATCATTGTGCTGGAATGGGGACAAGTCCCCCAAGGAATTGAAACCCCTCTTCTCAAAGAAGCCAAAGCCCAGCTTTCAGCCTATTTTAGTGCAAAGCTCACTGAATTTGATCTTCCCCTTGATCCTATGGGAACAGATCATCAGAAAAAAGTCTGGCAAAAAATGATTGAAATTCCTTTTGGTCAAACCCGCCCTTATGGGGAAATTGCCAAAGAACTGAACAGCAGCGCGCAAGCCGTTGGAAGTGCCTGTGGTAAAAACCCCATTCCCATTCTCATTCCGTGCCATCGTATTGTTGGATCAAACGGCAATATGGGCGGCTATTCCGGAGGGGAAGGACTGGAAACCAAGCTTCAACTCTTGCGTATGGAAGAAGCCATTCTTAGGGCCAGGACCCATTAATCACGAAATTAACACTCTAATGCCATCCTCGCGAATGTGGGGATAATTGAACAAGGAAAAATCATGACCCATGCAATCCGTATCCATGAACCCGGTGGCCCCGAAGCCCTGTCTTTCGATCAGATTGATCTGAATGATCCTAAAGAAAATGAAGTTCAAATCCGATTTAAAGCCATTGGACTTAACTTCATTGATTGTTATCACCGCAGTGGTCTCTATCCTGTCCCTGCCCTGCCTCATACCATTGGCATGGAAGGAGCTGGTGTGATTGAAGCTCTCGGTTCAAATGTGACAGAATTTTCTGTCGGTCAACGAGTTTGCATTGGCGCAGCCTTGGGCTGTTACACCGAAGTTGGTAATTTCGATCAAAATGTCGTTGTACCTCTGCCCGATGAAATTGAATTTGAAACAGCGGCTGCCATGATGTTGAAGGGAATGACAGCTCATTACCTTTTACGTCGTATTTATAAAGTGACAGAAAAAGATACCATCCTTTTCCACGCAGCCGCTGGCGGAGTGGGTTCCATTGCCACCCAATGGGCAAAATCCTTAGGCACAACTGTGATTGGTACCGTCGGTTCTTTAGATAAAGCCAAACTTGCCAAAGAACAGGGCTGTGATTTCCCTATTCTCTATCGTGAAGAAAATTTCACCGATCGTGTGCAGGATATCACCAATGGTGAAGGTGTCCCTGTGGTCTATGATTCCATTGGGGCAGCAACTTTTGAAGGTTCCCTTGATTGTTTGCGTCCACTAGGGATGATGGTTACTTATGGCAATGCAACAGGCCCTGTGCCAGATTTCTCCCCTGCCCTGCTGGCCCAAAAAGGTTCTCTTTTCATCACACGCCCCAGCCTGATGCATTATGTGGCCAAACGTGAAGACCTGCTGTGGGCAGCAAATGATCTCTTTGATGTGGTGAAATCAGGAGCGGTTCAAATTCATGTAAATCAAACATATGATCTTAAAGATGCCGCCCAGGCCCATCGTGATTTGGAAGATCGCAAAACCACGGGCTCAACCATTCTTATTCCTTAAAAAGATAGGTCGTCCTCAACTTGATTGGGGACCTTTCTCCTTTGAGAAAAAGGTCTCCACATTCGCGAGGACGACAATCAATGATCAAAACTTCCCAGCTCGAAAATCTTCAAAAGCCTGATAGATTTCTTCTCGTGTATTCATCACGAAAGGACCATGACGGGCAATGGGTTCCTTGATCGGATCAGCAGACAACAAAATAAACCGTCCCCCTTCTGGTCCTGCTTTTACAGACAAGACATCACCATCTTCCAATGTGACCAAACGGTCCGTTTCAATATCTTCCCCATCTAAATGGATGCTGCCTTCAAAAGCATAAAGAAAAGCAGATTGTCCTTCAGGAAGGGGCAGATCAATTTTACTCTCTGCCTGCATAGCAAGGTCAAGGAAAATGGGCTTAGTAACAATTTCCTGAACCGGACCTTTAAGACCCAAAATTTCACCAGCGATGACTTTTAACGTCCCTACCCCGTCAATTTCTTTCACCACAATATCTTGTGCAGAAAGGTCTTGATAACGTGGGGCTGTCATTTTTTGGTCTGCGGGCAAATTCACCCAAAGCTGAAATCCTTTCATCAACCCATCTGTTTGTTCCGGCATTTCAGAATGAACAATACCCCGACCAGCTGTCATCCATTGTGCCCCACCCGTTTCCAGTAAACCTTCGTTACCCGCACTATCGCGGTGGCGCATTTTACCGTGAAGCATATAAGTCACCGTTTCAAATCCCCGGTGCGGATGGTCTGGAAATCCGGCGATATAATCAGCCCCCTCTTCTGAGCCAAACACATCTAAAAGCAAAAAGGGATCAAATGTATTAAGTGTCGGCGTGCCAATCACCCGTTTAATTTTCACCCCTGCCCCATCGCTGACTTCAATGGGACTGACAATTTGATCAATGGTTCTCTGTTTCATTTTTCTCTCTTTCATCTCATCTCTATTTACCCTTAAGATAAAACGAAACCCGGCTTTCGATTAGAGGCCCAATTGGAAACAAATTGTTTCACGTGAAACGCTCAATAAGAAATGGGAATAGATATGCGCTTTTTTATCTTTGTCATCACAATCATTATGATCCCCCCTCAACAGGCATCTGCTTTTGATTTGCTAAACACCTTAAAAAAGACTGTTGAAGAAAATGTGCAGATTCCGGGGGCCACAAAATCATTGGGTCTTAGTGAACAACAAATTATTGAGGGGCTTCAAGAAGCCCTTAGGGTTGGTACAGAAACAGTCACCAAACAAATTGGAGCTGTAGATGGATATAATACGGACCCACAAATCCATATCCCCTTGCCTGATGAACTACAACAGGTTCAAAATCTACTGACAAAATTCGGTCTCTCTGCCCTGGCTGATGATGTTGAATTAAAGCTCAATCGCGCAGCTGAACAGGCTGCTCCCTTAGCCAAGGATATCATCTGGAAAACCATCAATGAGATGAAACTGCAAGATGCCAAAGCCATTTACAATGGCCCCAAGGATGCGGCCACACAGTATTTTAAAAAGGTGGCTTCAACTGACCTTCAACAAACCATCACTCCCATTGCTGAAAACAGCCTGAAAGATGTTGGGGCCTTAAACGCTTATGACACTCTGATCGGACAATATAAATCCCTTCCCTTTGTCCCTGATGTAAAAGCTGATCTGGTCAATCACACGACCAAATTAGCTATGGAGGGGATTTTTTATTATCTTGCCCGTGAAGAAGCTGCTATTCGTGAAAATCCGGCCAAACGTACGACTGAAATTTTAAAAACTGTCTTTGGAAAATGATCGTCTCTATCTTTCAAAAGTATCTCCATTCCCTGTCCATCTCAAAACTGAATGTGGTCAGCGTTTTTATCACTTTAGGCGGCATCACGGCGTTGGTTATCGCCATCTGTGCCCCTATCCTGTTTTGGGCAGAAACAGGGGCTGAGGAAGCGAATATTAAAAGCTGGGAAGATGCCTTGTGGCTCTCCTTTATGATTGTCACCACCATCGGTTTTGGCGATTTTTACCCCATTACCGGAATTGGCCGCTTGGTTGCCATCCCGCTTGCCGCCACAGGAATTGGCGTGTTTGGAACACTGGCAGGTTATATTGGATCCATTGTCCTGGATAAAGTTGTGCGTCAAGCCACAACCGATATGCTGCATCAACAAAATGAGCGTATTGAAGGACTTGCCAAACAAAACAATGAACTCAATGCCCATATTAAAGACATTGCTTCAGAAAATAAAAAACTGAACCGCTTGATTGTTGAACTGAGCCAAAACAATCAGGACCTGAATGAAAAGATTGGTCGTGATACAGATGAAATTTTAAAGGCTTTGAAAGAAAGATAAAATACGTCATCCTCGCGAATGCGGGGATCTCTTTCATCATAAAAGATTCCCGATCTAGCCGGGAATGACATTTTGGTTAATCAAAATCCGCAGGTGCTTTGCCCTTTTTCCCTGCCCCTGGTTTCCATTCATCAGATCGTTCAATTTTACCATCAGGGGTAAAAGCAGCCAGACAGTTCTTAATCGCCTTGACCTTATCTTTATGAGGCTTCATACGCACGCGAATATGATCCCATAAAAAACGGTTAAATAAACCACCATAGACCTTGCGATGGAACCGTTCAGCACGCGAAACCGCCCGACAGTAGGCATAATCAATATGATCTTCTGTTAACAATGGCGGTTTTTCCAAAATGGTAAAATACATCGCCAAGACAGATTCATAACGTGAGCGCCCTTTTTGTGCCGATAAACGATCCGGGGCGGCATGAGGCAACAACCCCACATCCCCAAAGACGCGTGCCCCCTTTTCATGGGCGAAAAGGCGGAAAAACAGCATCTGATCGGGCGAAACCAGACGGGGATCACATCCCCCCACTTGTTGATAATAGCTTTTCTTAAACAGCATACAGGTGGAATTAGCCGGATTATTGCGAATGAAAAAACGCAACCCATCTTCCATCACTTCCATCTGAGGTTCTGAAACTTCACGCTCTAACGGATCTTCCTCGCCTTGCCATTCAAAATAGGATGAATGACCCCAGGCATGATTGACGTTGAATTTCTCACAAGCTTCAATCAACCATTTTGAGGATTGCGGTGTCAGCAGATCATCCCCATCACACAGTTTGATCCATTCATGACTTGCTGCCTCAACCCCCGCATTCGTGCCCCAGGAAGCCCCTAGGTTTTCCTGTTCGATGATGATGGTTTTAGCCTTTAAATCCTTTGTACAGTCTTTAATCACCTGTACAGAGCTATCTGAAGACCCATCATCAACAAAGATATATTCCCGTTCATCAATATCTATTTGTGCCTCAAGAGATCGGATCACTTCGGGCAGATATTCTTCTTTATTGAAAACGGTAATGACGTAGGAAACAGCAGTCATTTTATCTTCCTCATGTCATAAAAAATATCCCCGCTTTCGCGGGGATGACACTTTTTGATTAACGAGAATTCATCGCATCGAAGAAATCATCGTTGTTTTTGGAATATTTCAGCTTATCCAGCAAGAATTCCATGCCGTCGGCTGTACCCATCGGATCGAGAATACGACGCAGCACCCACATTTTGGACAATGTGTCTTTTTCCACCAGCAAGTCTTCCTTACGGGTCCCGGACTTGGTGATATCAATTGCCGGGAAGGTGCGCTTATCCGCCAATTTACGATCCATAACAATTTCAGAGTTACCTGTGCCTTTGAATTCCTCAAAGATCACTTCATCCATACGCGAGCCTGTATCAATCAGGGCTGTAGAGATAATAGTGAGGGAGCCGCCTTCTTCAATATTACGCGCAGCACCAAAGAAACGTTTGGGGCGTTGCAGGGCGTTCGCATCCACACCACCTGTTAGAACCTTACCGGAAGACGGTACGCACGTGTTATAGGCACGTGCAAGACGCGTGATGGAATCAAGCAGAATGACCACATCTTTTTTATGTTCGACCAAACGTTTGGCCTTGGAAATCACCATTTCAGCCACTTGGACGTGACGCGCTGCCGGTTCATCAAAAGTAGAAGAAATCACTTCGCCTTTTACAGAGCGATCCATATCGGTCACTTCTTCCGGGCGTTCATCAATCAACAGAACGATCAGATAACATTCCGGATGATTTTCCGCGATGGAATGGGCAATATTTTGCAGCATCACCGTCTTACCTGTGCGCGGTGGGGCCACCAGCAAGGCACGTTGACCTTTACCGATCGGGGAAACCAGATCAATCACACGCGGGGTCATATCCTTGCGTTCCGGATTGTCGATTTCCATCTTGAGACGCTCATTGGGATAAAGCGGTGTCAGATTATCGAAATGCACACGATGACGCGCTGATTTGGCATCTTCGAAATTAACATTTTCCACTTTTAACAGGGCAAAATAACGCTCTCCATCTTTCGGAGCGCGAATTTGGCCTTCAACCGTATCACCTGTGCGTAAAGAGAATTTACGAACCTGATTGGGGCTGACGTAAATATCATCGGGTCCCGGAAGATAGTTGGCTTCCGGACTACGCAGGAAGCCAAAGCCATCTTGTAAAACTTCCAGAACACCACCGCCGTAAATGGTGACATCATTTTCTGCCAGCTGTTTCAAAATGGCAAACATCAATTCCTGTTTGCGCATATTACCGGCATTTTCAATTTCCAACTCTTCTGCATAAGCCAAAAGGTCGGCGGGTGATTTTTCTTTGAGTTCCTGAAGATTCATAAGGGAAAGCACTCTTTAGGGTAAATAGAAGAAAGAAACCTTAAAACGAAAGAAATCAATGATGAAATCTAGTTATGGTTTTGTTTCTAAATGATAAATCCGAAGTCTGGGTAAAGCGAAAGGAGAATTTTCGAAGTGAATTCAGATAGTGAAGGAAGGAGTATCATTGCTGATATACGGACCATTTCGCCCGTTTCTGGATCAAGATGTAACTTATAACGCCTCGCAAAGTCAAGCTGTCTCTATGAAACTATTGCCAGAAGGGGGCTGTATTTGGTTTACTACAAAGATAAGAAGTTTTCCTATCCATTCTCAAATATCTTTAAAGAGCTATGTTTCAAAAAACCGCATTCCTTATCTTGATCGCTTTTTCTTTTTTACTGACAGACATTACCAATGTATCTGCCAATGCAGGCTTTAACCGTCTGAAAGCTGCAGGTTCCGGCTTAAGCGGCGGCGGTGGTGGCGGTGATGAAGAAGAGGGTGATGGCAAAGGCGGCGGTGGTAAGGGCGGCAAAGGTGGCCGTCTGGATGGCAAACCGGCTGGAGGGAAAGATATTCTCTATATCGGTAGTTTTGAAACCTATATTCCCAAAAAACGCTATAACGCCAAGATTACAGTTTTTGGCGAAGGTCGTAAATTTTTGCTGACCCACCGGGCTTGTGTCAAAATCAAACGTATTCGTGATAGCCTTAATCAATATCTTTTTAAAAAGGAACTCCAGCTCGATCGCCGGGGGCGGGTAGATACCAAAGGCATGGATAGTGAAGTCCGCGCCGTGATTAAAAAAGCCCTGAAAACCAAAGTGGAATATTTCACCAGCCTTTATGTTTATTCCGGCCTTTATAGCCATCGTAAAGGGCCAAAACCGCTACAAAATCAAAGAATTGTTGATTGTGATACGGTATTTGAAACCAAAAAAGAAATGGATCGCGCCAAGAAGTAGCTGGATTCCCGATCAAGTCGGGAATGACATTTATATAAGTTGTCATCCTCGGACTTGATCCGAGGATCCAGCTTAAAACGGCTTCACAATCACCATAATGACCAACACGATCATCAAAACCGTCGGCACCTCATTGATCATGCGATAGAATTTTTCTGACTTGGTATTTTTATCTTCCAAAAAATCAAGGCGATATTTCGCCAGATAAAAATGAAAAACGATCATCAGGAAAACACAAGTCAATTTGACATGTAGCCAGCCTTGATCCCAGGCATCAATCTGAAACAGGATTAAGGTACCAAAAATGGCTGAGGACACCATGGCCGGGTACATAATGGCGCGCAACAAACGTCGTTCCATCACTTTTAAGGTCTCAGACAATTCTGAACCCACTTCGGCTGTGGTGTGATAAACATATAAACGTGGCAGGTAAAAAAGTCCGGCCATCCAGGCCATAACTGAGATGACATGCAGGGCCTTAAACCAAAGATAACTGTCTTCAAACATAATCTAGCCTTTACAGATACAACGTTTATGACTGTTGGGACACAGGCGCTTATGGCCGTCTGGTAACACATCTTTTTCAATGGAAATATGATTGATCACCAGATCGCGCAACCCATCAATAAAGAAAGGGTGAGTCCCCACCGCAGGTGTACGCAGGTAAGCTGGAACCCCATGTTCTTCGGCCAGCTCACGATATTCAATATCCAGCTCGACCAAAGTTTCAGAATGTTCAGAAACAAAAGCAATGGGCACGACAATCAGAGGGACTTTATCCTGACCAGCGCGGATAATCTCATCTTCGGTATTGGGTCCAATCCATTCCTGTGGGCCAACCCGGCTTTGATAACTCACCCACCAATCTAAATTAGGGATATTGAGTTTTTCCACCACGGCTTGGGCTGATTGTTCCACTTGCCATTGGTAAGGGTCGCCCTTTTCAATAATGGATTTGGGCAATCCATGAGCAGAAAACAGAACACGGGGCTTGCCAATATGACTGGCTTCTTGAATTTGGGGGTGAAGAAGGTCCGCAATGGCGCTGATAAAACCTTCATTGGTGGGATAGCAACAGACCGTTGTGGTTTTAGCCCCTATTTTTGCCTTTTGAGCTGCTTTTTCCCAGTCTTTCAGGGAAGATTCCACAGTTGTGGTGGAAAATTGCGGATAAAGCGGTAAGAGAACAATATGGTCTGGGTTAAATTCTTTGACCTTTTGCGCACAATCCTCGCTAAAAGGATACCAATAGCGCATGGAAATAAAGCTTTCGACTTCCACAGTGTCTATTTCACGTGAAACACTTTGGCTTAATGCTGTGGCCTGATCCTTTGTTAAAGGCAAAAGTGGGGATTTTCCACCCAAATGTTCATAGATTTCTGCAGCTACTGGGGCGCGTTTAGACGAAATATAACGCGCTAACATCCAGCGAATAGGCTGTGGTGCGCCAATAATCGCCTTATCATTAAACAAATTAAACAGGAAAGGCTGGATGGCCTCAATGGAATCAGGTCCACCCAGATTAAATAATACAATAGCCAGTTTCATCGGCTCTCGCCCTTTCCTCTTTGAAAGTTAAATGGCTGTTTTATCGAAATTTTGAACCATTTCAACCACACGTGCCACATTCTCAGGTGGTGTTTGCGGCACAATACCATGCCCTAAGTTGAAGATAAACGGCCCGTGGCTCATTTTTTCCAGAATATTCTGCACTTGAGCTTCCATCTGTTCACCACCCGCAACAACGGCCAGATTATCCAAATTCCCTTGGACACAACAATGGGGCTGAAGTTCTTCAATGGCCCAATCGAGGGGCACAGTTTGGTCGATACTGACGCCATCAACCCCTGTTTCTACAACAAACTTCTTATAAAGCGGCCCTGCCCCACGGGGGAAACCGATAACAGGGATATCAGGATGGGCATCTTTAATGCGTGATGTGATTTCTTTATTGGGTTCAATCACCCAACGGTCAAACTGTTCTTCTGGCAAAACCCCTGCCCAGCTATCAAAAATTTGAACCGCTTCTGCACCGGCCTCAATCTGTTTGAGAAGATATTCAGAGGTGGCCTCAACCAGTAAATTGATTAATTCCTGAAAGAAATCAGGGTCTTGATAGGCAATCAGACGAATGGTTTCGTATGTTTTTGACCCCTTTCCTTCCACCATATAGGTCGCATTGGTCCAAGGGGCCCCTGCAAAACCAATAAGCGCTGTTGTTTCAGGAATACTCTTACTCAACCTGGAGACAGTTTCATAGACGGGGGCAAGATGGTCATGAATCCCGGTAAGGCTCAGTTTAGAAAGCTCTTCTGAATTGCGGATCGGCTCTAGCTTTGGCCCTTCGCCTTTGATGAATTCAACTTTTTGGCCCAACGCATCGGGAATAGTCAGAATATCAGCAAAAAGAATGGCAGCATCAAAGCCATAACGACGAAGCGGTTGTAAGGTTACTTCTTCGGCCAAATCCGGGGAATAGCAGAAATGTAGGAAGTTTTTCGATTTGGCCCGAGTTTCCAGATATTCAGGAAGATAGCGTCCTGCTTGACGCATAAGCCAGATGGGGGGGCGTTCAGTGGTTTCCCCTTTAAGGGCACGTAAGAACAATTTTTCTGAAGAGGCCATAATTTTATCTTCCCTTTGATCCTTGAGTTTGCAGGAGTTATTCACAGTTCAATAACAAGTGTAAAGGTTATTTTCTTTAGTTTGTTTTTGATGATGGTCCTGTGGATAACGGGGATCAAATTTAATCCACAGGCTGTCCCCATATGACAGGGCATTCTGACGAAAATATGGCTGAAATGGAGTCGCCCCTGTGGATGTTGATTTTTTATTTCTGGAGTCGGTTCATAAAATTTACGGAGTCGCTTTCATCCACTTTAATTATGGGGATAACGGGGATAACATTTGAAAAATATCCATTTGTCCCCATAATGTGGCGACGCGCGGGATTTCTATCCCGATGCGGGTAACAGGGCAGATTTTTTTTGGAATTATTGGGAACAAAATAGCCCCTGTGAAAGAAACAGCGACTTATCCCCAGGTTTTGCAGACTTATGAACAACTATCACATCCATCTCGTCTCCGACTCCACAGGGGAAACCATTGAAACCCTGACACGGGCTTGTATCGCCCAGTTTGAGGGGATTTCGGTTACTGAAAATGTCTGGACACTGGTGCGTACCAGCGGTCAGGTCTCTAAAATCCTCAATGCGATTAAACAGCGTCCAGGTGTGGTAATCTTTACGATGGTAGATCGTGGGTTGCGCACCCAGCTTGAAAAAGGTTGTGAAAGTTTGGGTGTGCCCTGCATTGCCGTGCTTGATCCGATTATGTCGGCTTTCAAGGATCATTTTTGCGCCGAAGCTTCTTTTAAGCCGGGGCGCCAGCATGAAATGGATCAAAATTATTTCAATCGTATTGAGGCCATGCATTTTGCGTTGGCTCATGATGATGGTCAGTCTACCCATGAAATTCATAAGGCGGATATTATTTTGCTGGGGGTTTCACGCACCTCAAAAACGCCAACCAGTGTTTATTTGGCTAATAAGGGGTTAAAAGTCGCCAATATTCCCATCGTACCGCAATGTCCCTTGCCGACAAATCTGACAGACCCTAAATTTTCCGGCTGTCTTATTGTCGGGCTGACCAAAGATCCGCGTCGTCTTGTTCAGGTGCGCAAAAACCGCCTTTCCATGCTCAATGAAACCGCCATTACCGATTATGTGGATCTGGAAACTGTGGTGGAAGAAGTCCAGTTTGCCCGCAAGCTGTGTAATCGAAATTTCTGGCCGATGATTGATGTGACGCGCAAATCTATTGAAGAAACCGCCACAGCTGTCCTGAACTTGAAAATGAAACGGGATCAGGCATATGAAGACAGCAATTGGGATGGGGAATAATATAAATATAACAATGACTCAATTAATATTAGCTTCAGCCTCAAAATCACGCGGTGATCTGTTACGTGGCGCGGGATTGAATATCGAAACCATTCCGGCTGATTTGGATGAAGAGATTATCAAGGCTGAAGGTTTGCCTGTTGTGGAAACAGCGATAAAACTTTCAAAAGCCAAGGCCGCCCATATTTCAAAGCACTATCCTCAAGCCTATGTCATTGGTGCTGATCAGATGATGGAATGCGATGGTTTGCGTTTTGATAAACCGACCAGTCGAGAAAAAGCTCGTGAACAGCTGCAATTCTTGCGTGCTAAAACTCATCATCTCATCAGTGCCGTCTCTCTATATAAAGACAATGACTGTTTATGGTCCCATCATCAAATGGCAGAACTGGAAATGCGCAGATTTAGCGATGCCTTTTTGGAAAGCTATCTTGATCAAATCGGTAATGATGTAATGACCACTGTGGGGGGCTACCGATTAGAAGAAATGGGTGTGCAATTGTTTAATCGTATTGAAGGCGATTATTTCACGATTTTGGGCTTACCTTTATTGGCTGTCTTGGCATTTTTGCGCAGCCGCGATATGATTGATAAGTAAGACAATTTTTAAAATGGGGAGGAACTCATGATCTTATCAGGAAAAGCGGCTGTGGCCGGTGTGATGGGTTGGCCGATCAGCCATTCAAAATCCCCTCGCCTTCATGGCTTTTGGCTAGAAAAATATGGCATTGATGGCACCTATATCCCCATGGAAGTCACCCCGGATAATTTTGCCAAGGCCGTTCACGGTATGCAGGCCGCCGGGATGAAAGGCTGTAACGTCACCGTTCCCCATAAGGAAAAGGCGCTGAAAATTGCTGATGATGCCAGTGCGCGCGCCCATAAGATTGGTGCAGCTAACACATTGGTTTTTAAAGAAGATGGCTCCATTTATGCCGATAATACAGATGGGTATGGCTATATGGAAAATCTGAAAGCCGGGGCACCGGATTGGGACCCTGCGGCTGGTCCGGCCGTTGTGTTGGGGGCTGGTGGGGCTGCGCGTGCGGTTTTGGTGGCTTTGGCAGAAGCGGGATGTCCAGAAATTCGCCTGACCAATCGGACCAAGGAACGTGCAACCAATTTGGCTGATGAACTTGATCATAAAATCCATGTGATTGATTGGAGAGAGCGCGAAGAAGCCTTGGCCGGGATTAATCTTCTGACCAACACCACGACTTTGGGCATGACCGGGCAGGCGTTATTGGAAATTGATATTTTCGATATGCCGAAAACCGCGCTGGTCAGTGACATTGTTTATGCGCCCCTGATGACTAATTTGCTGGAAAAAGCCCATGTTCATGGCTGCACGGTGGTTGATGGTCTGGGCATGTTGCTTCATCAGGCGCGACCTGGTTTCAAGGAATGGTTTGGCGTGGACCCCCAAGTGGATGCGGATTTGCGTGAATTTGTCTTGAAAGAAGAATAATGTTCATTCTGGGGCTGACAGGCTCTATTGGCATGGGAAAGTCAGCGACAGCGGAGATGTTTCGCACGCTTGGCATTCCCGTTCATGATGCCGATGCCACTGTGCATCAATTGATGGGGCCAAAAGGTCGGGCAACAGCGAAAATCAATCAGGTTTTTCCCGGTTGTTTGGCTGAAAATGGGGCAGTGGATCGCCAAAAACTCGGTGCACAGGTTCTGGGTGATGATGTGGCTTTAAAAAAACTGGAAGCCATTCTTCATCCTATGGTGCGGGGCGAAGAACGTAAATTTTTGCGCATTTGTCAGCTGCAACGGCGCAAAATTGTGGTGCTGGATATTCCCCTACTCTTTGAAACTAAAGGGGAAAAGCGCTGTGATGCCGTTTGTGTGGTCTCAGCCACCAAGGCGATCCAAAAACGCCGGGTTTTGGCCCGATCTGGGATGACACAGCAGAAATTCAACGTGATTTTAAAAAAGCAGATGCCCGATGTTCAAAAACGTCGCCGGGCTGATTATATCATTTTTAGCGGCGCTGGCTTTCGTGTGGCGCGAAATCAGGTTAAAAAGATCGTTCAGGAAATTCAGGGCTGATCATGCGCGAAATTGTACTCGATACGGAAACCACCGGGTTTGAATATAAACAAGGCCATCGCCTTGTGGAAATTGGTTGTGTAGAACTCATGAACCATATGCCCACAGGCAAGACCTATCACCAATATATCAACCCGGAACGCGATATGCCGGAAGGCGCTTTTCGCGTTCATGGCTTATCAGAAGAATATTTGCGTGATTTCCCTATTTTTAAGGAAGTTGCGCAGGAATTTCTTGATTTTATCGGGGATGCGACCCTGATTATTCACAACGCGGGCTTTGACGTTCCCTTTTTGAATTACGAGCTGGAACAACATAAATTCCCGGTCATGGGCAATAATGTCACCGATACATTGATCATGGCACGCAAGAAATTCCCTGGCTCCCCTGCGAACCTAGATGCCTTGTGTCGTCGTTATGGTGTGGATAACTCCAACCGGGAAAAACACGGCGCCTTGCTTGATAGTGAGCTTTTGGCCGAAGTTTATCTGGAACTGATCGGTGGGCGTCAACCGGGTTTGGTTTTGGAAAAAGAGGCTGCTGCGGCCTCGGACATTGCCCAAAAAGAACGGGTTTTTAGAGAACCCCGCCCCCATGCCCCGACAGAAGAAGAACTGTCTGCTCATACTGCCTTTTTAGAAAAAATTAAAAACCCCATATGGTTAGCGGGTGAAGCTGAAGAGAAAAGTTAACATGAAACATACCTTTATTGCTTTATTTGGATGTCTGGTTTTGATTGCTTTTGTCGCTCAGGCGGCTCTCACACCAAATGTGGCGGGAAAGGTGAAACAGGTATCTGGTTCTGTTGTGGCTGTACAAGATGCGCAGGTGCGGGTTCTTAAAACAGGCGATGAAGTGTTGATTGGTGATATTCTCTCTACAGGACCCGATGGTCGTTTGGAAATTACCATGATTGATGAAGGCAGCTTCAAACTGGGTGGACGGACATCTTTTGTGGTGATTGATTACACCTTTGGTCAAGGTAATAACAATGCAGTGATAGAATTGCTCAATGGGGCGATTGATGGGGTGTCGGGCCAAATTGCCAAGGCAAGCGCGGAAGGGTTGCGCATTGAAACCAAGGCGGCAACAATTGGTATTCGGGGCACAAAATTCTTTGTAGGTGAACTGGATGGGGCCTTAAGTGTGGCTCATTGGAAAGGCGGCGGTGTTCATGTGAAAAATTTTGCAGGGGAAGTTACCCTTACAGGCAATGATAGCGGAACCCGTTTACATGATCCACACACAGCCCCTACCCCATCAAAAATGTGGGGTGGGGAGAAAAAGCAGCGTGCACTGGCTTTGATGAAATAAAAAAAAGGCCCCCAAAAAAGGGACCTTTTCTTAGATAAATTTGGCAAAAAACTTATTGTTTTGTTTCGCCAGCAGCTTCTTGTTCGGCCGCCAGTTGTTCCATGCGCGCACGATACATGCCCGCAAAATCCACTGGATTCAGCATCATCGGAGGGAAAGAGCCATCGCGTGTTGTATTGGCAATGATGTTGCGTGCAAACGGGAAAAGCATGCGCGGACATTCGATCAGAAGCATGGGCTCCAGATGTTCCTGGGGAACATTGAGTTCAAAAATACCGCCGTAAGCCAGCTCACAGATGAAAGCCACATCTTCTTGCAATTTGCAATCAGCGCGGATTTTTACGATCACTTCAAACTGGTTTTCTGTCAGTTTAGCCGCATCCACATCTACATTAACAGACACATCAGGCTGTTCCTGCATCATGCGGGCATAAATACCGGGAGAATTTGGCACTTCAAAAGACAGGTCTTTGATATATTGGCCGTGAATGATCATCGGCTGGACTTCTTGTTCTTGGTTTTCTGTCGCTTGTTCGTTTTGGTCGGCCATTGCCTTACTCCTGAAAAATCGAATTTATGTTGGAAAAACTGGTAGCACGAAAGAAATGCAATCTCAACTTAATCCTGTTTTTCTGACCAGGGGCTTTCTGGATTGGCTTTAACCTCTTCAAATTCCCCGTCAATGACGCTTGAATTGGCTCCTTGATGGGGCTGGGAATGGGGGGGATGAGGTTCAAATGGGCGACCATCGGGACCCATCATATGAATATTGGAAGAATTTTTGACCAAATCTTTCGCCTTGTGGCGCAAAAAAGCACGAAATGGTGGGAAAAACAGTAAAAAACCAACCGTATCGGTGACAAAACCGGGGGTGAGCAGCAAGGCCCCGGCAAACAAAAGGCAGGCCCCGTCGAATAATTCAGCTGTTGGCAAATGTCCCGTATTTAATGTCGCTTGGGCGCGCATCAGGGTATTCATGCCTTGTTGGCGCAGTAAAGCCGTGCCTAAAATAGCGGTCAAAATAACAATGGCAATGGTCGGCCACAGTCCGATAATATCGCCAACTTGAATAAAAACAGCGATTTCTGTGACTGGAACAGCGATAAATAGAAGAAGAATGAAAAAGCCCAACGGGTGAATCCTTGCTCTTTTGACGATTTAAGATTATCTAGTTTGCATAAGCTGATACGCAAGTTACACTACTTGTGAAAAGATAACAGGTTAAATGATTTATTATGGCCAATTTTGATCTCATTTTACTGGCATTGATTGCCATTTTTATTTTCCTGCGTTTGCGCAATGTATTGGGCAGCAAGGATGGAAACGAAGATAATCGCAACCACCGTGACATTTTCAACCCTGATCCCATGGATGATCAGCGCAATGAAAATGCCAACGACAATGTGATTCATCTACCAAACTCTCAGCAAGAGCCTGTGCAAAATGAACAGGTTGCTGAAGACATCAATGAGATTGAACCTGTTGGTCCGGTGCAGCGTGCACTGGCTGACATCATGGCGGTGGATGCCAGTTTCGATCAACATGGTTTTGTTGACGGCGCACGGGTCGCCTTTGAAATGATTATTACAGCCTTTGCTGAAAATGATCGTGAAACATTGAAGAACCTTCTGACCCCTGATGTATACAGCAATTTTGAATCTGCATTGGAAGCTCGTGTGGCAGCAGGGGAAACCCTGGAAACAACCTTGGTTGGGGTGAATTCGCTGGAAATCACCGATGCGGTCTTGGAAGAAAATGTTGCCGAAGTCACCGTTCGTATTGTCAGTGAACAGGTCAATGTGACTAAAGACAGTGATGGCGAAGTTGTTGATGGCGATAGTAACTATATTGATACCATCACTGATATCTGGACGTTTGAGCGCGATATTGCCTCAAGCAGCCCGAACTGGTTCTTGAAAGCAACATCGACGGAATAAATTATGGCTGTTTGGGGGAAAACTTGGGCGAAATGTGTAAGTGCGGCTGGGCTGTTGGCTTTGGCTTCTGCCTGTACGCCTATGCCTTCTCATCAGGGAATGATTGCGCCCAAAGATACCTCTGTCGGATTTGATCCCAAACTTATTCCTGTCTCCTTTGCCTCACTTCCCGGTTGGGAAGAAGACCATTTGGCTGAAACCCTGCCTGCTTTGCGCCGTTCTTGTGAAAAATTTGGTCGCATGAAGGAAAGCAAGCTCATTGGTCCCAAAGGGATTGGGGGGGCAGCAGGGGATTGGAAACCGATTTGTACCGAAGCCTATTCCCTGCCTGATGGTGATAGTCAAAAGGCACGGGCATTTTATGAAAGTTATTTTCAACCCTATCTGGTTTCGGATTTAAAGAAAAACAAGGCCGCAGCGGGCCTGTTCACTGGCTATTATGAAGCGGGTCTGCGCGGGGCAAAATCCAAAGGCGGTCCATACCAAACGCCCCTTTATAAACGCCCGAAAGATTTGGTCCTTGTGGGACTTGGTGAATTTAAAAATAACTGGCGTGGCAAGAGATTAGCCGGAAAACTGGTCAATGGTCAGTTGATGCCTTATGCCACGCGTGCAGAAATTGAAGCCGGGAAATTGCGCGGCAAGGATTTGGAGCTGGTTTGGGTTGATGATCCGGTCGATGCCTTTTTCCTGCATATTCAAGGTTCTGGCCGGGTGCTTTTTGCCGATGGTTCGACCATGCGGGTGGGCTATGATGGTCATAACGGCCATGATTATACCTCCATTGGCCGTATCCTGATTGAACGCGGTGAGATTACCAAAGAAAAAATGTCCATGCAGGCCATTCGTGAATGGCTGGCTGCTCATCCCAATGGTGGGCAGAAGCTCATGCGCGAAAACAGCTCGTTCATTTTCTTTCGTGAATTAAAGGATGATGGGCCGATTGGTGCCCAAGGGGTGGTTTTGACACCGGGGCGTTCACTGGCGGTGGATAAACGTTTCCTTCCCATGGGGTTGCCAGTATATCTGCATACTTTTACCGATCCAATTTCCCCTGCCCCGATTTCACGTTTGTTGATGGCCCAGGATACAGGTGGGGCGATTAAAGGTGTTGTGCGGGGTGACGTTTTTTGGGGTTTTGGAGAAGAAGCGGCCAATCGCGCAGGTAAAATGAAGGAACCGGGCAGTTTCTTTGCTTTATTACCCAATAATTCTTTAAACCGTTGTCAGGTTTGTGAAGCTGCTGAAGACAGTTCTATCGTTTCACAGTAATAAATCGTATTTCTCCTTATTGTTTTTCTGGACCGCACTTGATAATCTGTCTCCCATAAAAATAAGAATATGGGAGAAGGGGCCACCTTATGCGTCTTTTGTTAGTTGAGAATTCCAAGACTGTCACATCTTTGTTGATGACAGAATTGGCAAAGGTCATTGATATTCATATTGATTGGGCTCCGTCATTATCAGATGTTTTTGAACTGATTGAAAAAAATGGGCCTCAAAATTATACACTGGCAATTTCCTGCCTGAATTTGGCCGACGCCGAAGATGGGGAAGCGGTTTCTGTTATTACGGAATTTCAAATCCCGACCATTGTTTTTTCCGGCACGTTTGAAGATTCCTTGCGTGATCAGTTTTTGCAAATGCCAGGTGTGATTGATTATGTGGTGAAAGAAAGTCAGGCCAGTCTGACTTATCTGTGTAATATGGTGTATCGCCTGATTACCAACCGGACGATCAAGACGTTGGTGGTTGATGGATCACGGCCTATGCGCCTGCAAGCCTGTGAATTATTGCGTCAATATCAGTTTCAGGTTTTAGAAGCAGAAAACGGTGAAGAAGCCTTAAAAATTCTGCAAGAAAACCGGGATATTAAATTGGTGGTTACGGATTATCAGATGGCCCCGGTCGATGGGTTTGAACTGACCAAAAAAATCCGTGAAACCTATGGCAAGGATGAACTGGCGATTATCGGTTTATCGGTTGTAGAAGCCGTCAGCCTGTCAGCACGTTTTATCAAGGTTGGGGCCAATGACTTTCTTCCCCGTCCCTTCCAGCCAGAAGAATTCCATTGCCGGGTGGCACAAAATATTGAACTGATTGAAAAAACACAAAAACTTGTGGATGCGGCCACCAAGGATTTCCTCACCGGGCTTTATAACCGTCGTTTCTTTTTTGATAAGGGGGAAAAGAAATTTTCCCGTCTGAAAAATCAACGCAAACCCATCGCCATTTGTATGTTGGATATTGATCATTTTAAATCTGTAAATGACACGTTCGGTCATGATGTGGGCGATGAAGTGCTTAAAGGTGTATCTTTGCAACTTCTTTCAGCGGTGCGCAAACAGGATATGGTTGCCCGTTTGGGAGGGGAGGAATTCTGTATTTTCCTGGATGATTTTGCAGAAGGGGAACTCTTTGACATGCTGGATGCTTTGCGTGAATCTATTGAATTCAAGCAATATGATTGCCTTGAGGATCGAGGCAATGTGACCTCCAGTTTCGGTGTTGCAAAATTCCACCCTGGTGACAGTCTGGATGATTTGTTAAAACGTGCCGATGAATTGCTGTATCTTGCCAAACAGTCCGGGCGCAATCAGGTCATCATTGAAGACTAGAGCCTAATTTAACAGTCTGCGACATTCTGGAATGTGGGAAAAGCGTTTCTTTTCCTGTGCGTAGTAAGCTTTGAGAAGATTTATATCTATGCCAAGTTTTTTGCGCACTTTTCCCAAAGGCTGGCTCATAAACTGGTCATAATTGATCCGATCCAATGCTTTGCAATGACATAAAACCCCTAAATTCAAGCCATCTTTAAACACAGAGAGATCATCACGTTTAAAACGATAGACATCGGGATAAAGATGGTGGGAAATCAATTGATAGAGCTTGCGCTCAAAACAGCCGACTTTGCCTGTTGATCCCATGGTAAAACCAATGACGAAGGCTTCATCCTTGGGCATCATGCCGCGCCCTAAAAGAATATGGATACAATCATGATCTTTTAGATCAACAGCCCCGTGAAAAAGCTCAAGGCCGGGCAGGCGAAAACGGGGGTTTTCCACAAGTTGCACAATCAAGGGGATTGCGGCCTGTTCATGTGACAGGCTGTGCATATCGTGCAGGGCGTCTTTTAAAAGAATATGTCTTTCGCTTAATGGAATATGCCAATTTTTATAGTTTTGGCCCCATTTTGATCCATTTAGTGGTGTCATCTGCTATATATGGGGTAGAAATTGGGGATTTTCCAGAGGGGACCTTCGCGCTATGATAAAGAAATGTAAAAAATAAAAAAACTGCGATCCGAGGGCGCCTTAAATGTATATTTTGCTTGTTGAAAGTTCACGCACTGTTGCCTTTATGGTGATGGCTGAACTTGCCAAAACCATTGAGGCGGAAGTCCATTGGGCCTCTTCAACAGAACAGGCCCTGTTGTTTATTGAGAAAAATGGCATTGGTTATTACAAGTTTGCCATTTCCGGCTTGAACCTGTCTGATTCCAACAAGGGCGACATCATCAATGTTATTACGGAATACCAAATTCCAACGGTGATCTTTTCTGCCAGTTTTGATTTGCTGGTTCGCCAGAAATTGCTCAGTATTCCGGGCGTTGTTGATTATGTTGTAAAAGAAAGCCCCGCTGCGTTTCGTTATCTTGCCAATTTGATTTATCGTTTGGCCCATAACAAGGGGCTCAAGGCATTGGTGGTGGAAGAAGACCGATCCACACGTTTATATATCACCGAACTATTGCGCCAGTATGAATTTAAGGTACTGGAAACAGATAGCGGTGAGGAAGCCGTTGATATTATTGAACAACATGAAGATCTGAAATTGGTGGTCACCGATTATAAAATGCAGCCCATGGACGGGTTTGAGCTGATCAAAAAAATCCGCGAACGACATAGTAAAGAAGAATTGGCTATTATTGGCTTGTCGGAAAGCAACGAACAGGCCCTGTCTGCACGCTTTATTAAAACTGGTGCCAATGACTTTTTGATCAAACCGTTCCATCCTGAAGAGTTTTTCTGTCGGGTGACTCAAAACATTGAATTGATTGAAAAAACCCAGAAATTGCTGGATGGGGCGATGAAGGACTTCCTGACCGGGGTGTTTAATCGTCGTTATTTCCTTGATCAAGGTGCTGAAAACCTTGAACGGCTGCATTATGAAGGCAAAGATGCCTGGGTCAGTATTCTGGACATCGACCATTTTAAATCCATCAATGATAATTATGGTCATGATGTGGGTGATGAGGTGTTAAAATCTTTATCTGCCCAATTGAAAAACAGCTTAAGAGCCAATGATATTCTTGCCCGTCTTGGCGGTGAAGAATTTGGCCTGATTATTGAAGCGGTGGATCGTCCGCAAATTGAAAAACTATTGGAGCGTATTCGCAAAAGAATTGAATCTAAACCCTATGAGTCTTTAAAAGAACGCCGCAATGTAACTGCCAGTTTTGGCTGTGTAAAATTGCAAAGCGGGGAAGAATTAGGTGAGGCGCTTAAACGGGCAGACAAAATGCTCTATCAGGCAAAGGAAAGCGGGCGTAATAAGGTGGTTATCGGCGAATAATCCCTTGCCCTTTTTGAAAGTTACTGGAATATTAAGCCCTTAATTACATTCTTTCAAAATATGACTGGTTTCAGATGGTCTTTTCTCGATTATGGGCACAACGGTTTAAAAAAGCCGTCGCGTTTGGCCTTGCAGCACTTTCAACATCCCCGCTTTATGCACAAGATGTTCAAAAGACATCGGCCAGTGTGGTGATGTATCACCGATTTGGGGAAGCAGATTATCCATCAACCAATATCAAGATGGAACAGTTTGAGGCCCATATTGAAGAGATCAAAAACGGGGGCTATACGGTTTTACCGCTTCCTGAACTGGTTGATTTGTTGAATGCAGGCAAGCCCCTGCCTGATAAGGCACTGAGCATCACCATTGATGATGGCTATGCCAGTATTTATGAAAAAGCCTATCCGAAATTTAAGGAAGCAGGCATTCCTTTTACCATCTTTATTTCAACCGATCCTATTGATCGCGGGTATGCCAAACATTTAACCTGGAAACAGGTCAAGGAAATGTCGGATGATCCGCTGGTTTATATTGGTGCCCATACGGCCAGCCATCTCCATATGCCAGCTTCTTCTGAGGCCCGCATTGGCAGTGAAATGGAACGCTCTTTGGCCCGTTTTGAAGAAAAGCTTGGTTATCGTCCGGATATTTTCGCCTATCCTTATGGCGAGGCCAGTTTGAAAGCCATGTCTGTGGTGCGTGGTTTTGGTATGCGCGCAGCCTTTGGTCAACATAGTGGGGCCGTTGGTTCTGGAGATAATCAATTCTATCTGCCGCGTTTTGCCTTGAATGAAAAATACGGCGATATCAAACGCTTCCAGATGGTGGCCCAGGCCAAATCCTTACATGTGCGTGATTTGGGGCCAAAGGATATGACCATTGCCAAGCGCAACCCGCCGATGATTGGTTTTACGGTGGATGAGTCTGTGGGTAGCCTGTCACCACTGGCCTGTTTTGCTTCCCATGAAGGCAAGGTTCGCCTTGAAAAGCTATGGGAACGCCGCATTGAAGTCCGTATGGAAAAAGCTCTACCTGTGGGGCGCACGCGACTTAATTGTACCATGCCGGCAGGCGATGGCCGCTGGCGCTGGTTTGGTCGAATTTTCTATGTTGCGCCTTAAGAAACTGAATGAAGATATATGACTAAGATCATAAAACAAAAGCAAATTATTGATCGCAAAGCCCTGTGGGCAGAATTGGAAGATATGGCGGGCTGGTCCGGTTATTCGTCCAAAATGCAGCCTGATATCCTGAAATTATTTAAGGGTGTGTTGAATAATGGGCGCGAAGAAATCAAGGCTCGATTTGAAAGTAAAAAGGCTGACGGTATTGTGACATTTCACAATTACGCCTTTCTGATCGACCAGATCGTGCGCACGCTTTATGATTTTACCACCAAATATGTCTATGCCATTCATACGCCGACCAAGGCCGAACAGTTCTGTGTTGCCGCTGTTGGCGGGTATGGGCGTGCAGAAATGGCCCCGCAATCTGATATCGACCTGCTCTTCCTGCTGCCTTACAAACAGACGCCCAAGGTCGAACAGGCCGTTGAATATATGCTTTATCTGTTGTGGGATCTGGGCTTGAAAGTGGGCCATTCCACCCGCAGCATTGATGAATGTATCAAAATGGCCAAAGATGATTTGACCATTCAAACAGCCTTGCTGGATGCCCGTTTTCTATGGGGCAATCAGGACCTGTTTGATGAATTTTGGGCACGGTTTAAAGATAAAGTCATCAGCGGGTCAGGTCGCCAGTTTGTAGATGCCAAACTGGAAGAACGTGATGAACGCCATTTGCGCATGGGGGATACCCGTTATGTGGTGGAACCGAACCTGAAAGAAGGTAAAGGCGGTTTGCGTGATCTGCAAACTTTGTACTGGATTGGCAAATATATCTACGGCGTGGAACGTTGGCGCGAGTTGGTTGATCACGGGGTGATTACCGAAGATGATGCCAAGGCTTTTAAAAAATCAGTAAATTTCTTGTTTTCTGTGCGTGCCACTCTGCATAACCTGACCAATCGCCCGACCGAAGCCCTGACTTTTGATGTGCAAAGCCAACTGGCGGAAAAGCTGGGCTATCATGATCGTGGATCCGTGCGTGGTGTCGAACGGTTTATGAAACACTATTACCTGACGGCCAAAACCGTTGGGGATTTGACGCGTAATCTCTGTGCGGTTTTGGATGAACAGCATAAAAAACAACAACAACGTTTTGCTATGCTGACCAATTTCTTTAAACGCAATGTGGATGTATTTGGCGTTGATGCCGGGCGTTTGACGCTGGATAAGGAAGATGCGGTTGTTGAGAACCCGATCCTGATGTTCAAACTGTTTCAGGTTGCCCAGGATCATGAGTTGGATATTCACCCCTTTGCCTTGAAACAAATTCGCGCCAACTTGAAACTGATCAAGGGAAAATGGCGTAAAAACCCTGAAGTGAACGAAATGTTCATGGAGATGCTGACGTCGACTAAAAAGCCGCAGCGTGCCTTGCGCCTGATGGGGGAAGTCGGGTTGTTAGGCCAGTTTATCCCGGATTTTGCCCGTGTGACGGCGCAGATGCAGTATGATATGTATCACACCTATACGGTGGACGAACATACCATCAAGGCGATTGGTGAACTCAACCGCGTTGAAACTGGGCAAAGTGCCGAAGAACTTCCCATCAGCTGTGATGCAATTTCAGAAGTTCTGTCGCGTCGTGCCTTATTTACCGCTGTTTTGCTCCATGATATTGCCAAGGGGCGTGGCGGGGATCATAGCGAGCTGGGCGCTGAAGTCGCCATGAAACTGTGCCCGCGTCTGGGATTGGATGAGGAAGAAACCGAAACGGTGGCATGGTTGGTGAAACATCATTTAACCATGTCCCATGTGGCGTTCAAACGGGATTTGGAAGACCCGAACCTGATCCGTAAATTCTGCGATATTGTGCAGTCTCCGGAACGGTTGCGTTTGTTGTTGATCCTGACGGTTTGTGATATCCGCGCGGTTGGCCCGGATGTCTGGAACGGCTGGAAGGGCAACCTGCTGCGTGTGCTTTATGCCCGTGCGATGGAGGTTCTCACAGGGGGGGAAGCCGCAGCTGGTGGTGTGCAGGCCCGTGTGGAAGCCAAACAATTGGCCTTTGGTGAGGCGATTTCCGGTTGGACAGAACAAGAAATTGACGATCATGTTGCCTTGGGCAATGCAGGGTATTGGCTCAGCTTTGAAACAGATGTGCAGCTACGCCATGCCCAATTGGTGAAACGTGCAGCCAGTGAAGAAGGCCCGGTTCATATTCATGTGGAACATGATACGTTCAACAATGTTTCTGAAATTTCCATCTATACGGCGGACCATCCCGGTCTGTTTTCTGTCATTGCCGGAGCCATGGCCTTGACCAATGGCTCCATTGTGGATGCGAAAATCGCCACTTTGGCAAACGGCATGGCGCTGGATACGTTTTCTGTTCAGGATCATAGCGGCGAAGCCTTTGATTCTGAATTGAAAATCAAACGCTTAGCAGAACGGATTGATAAAGCACTTAAAGGTGAGATTTATCCGGCTAGTGAGCTGGAAAAAGTCACCAAGAGCACCATGAAGTCACGCCGTGATGTCTTTACCGTGCCACCACGGGTGCTAATTGATAACAAAGTTTCCAATGCCTTTACGGTGGTGGAGGTCAATGGGCGTGACCGTCTTGGATTCTTGTATGATGTGACCCGCACCCTGACCGATTTGGGTTTGCAGATTAATTCCAGTCATATTTCTACCTTTGGCGAGCGCGCCGTTGATGTGTTTTATGTCAAAGATGTCTTTGGCTTGAAGGTCAATACAGAAAGCAAGCTGGAGGCTATTAAAACCAAGCTGCTGGAAACCATCCGCGAAGAAAATTATCACCAGCCGAAAAAACGCAAAAAGAAGAAAGAGGCGTCTTCCTGAGGATTGTCATCCTTGCGTATGCGGGGATCTTTTTCCAATGGGCCAGAAGATTCCCAATCAAGTTGGGAATGACGCTGGGGGGTTAGAGGTGTTTTTTGATAAGTTTGCGCAACTCTGGCACCAGTTCGGCCTCAAACCACGGGTTTTTCTTGATTAGATTGCTCACACGCCAACTGGGATGAGGCAGTGGCAAATAGCCCTGTTCTAGATAGTTCTGCCAGTGGCGCACGGTTTCGGTCATGGTTTTCTTCTTGGTTTTGGCGAGATAATGGTTTTGCGCGTAAGAGCCAACCAGTAAAGTCAATTCGATATTTTCCAGTTCTTCCAAGACTTTATCATGCCAGGCAGGCGCACATTCTTTGCGGGGTGGCAAATCCCCACCCTTTTCAAGGCGTCCTGGATAACACAGTCCCATAGGCATGATGGCAATGCGGCTGTCGTCATAAAAGGTTTCTTTATTCAGATTAAGCCAGTCTCGCAGGCGATCCCCGCTGGGATCATTCCATGGAATGCCGGTTTCATGGACCTTTGTGCCCGGTGCCTGACCGATGATGAGCAGCCGTGCAGATTTTTGCGCTCGAATAACGGGGCGTGGGCCTAAAGGCAAGTCGGAACACAGGGTACAGGCGCGGATTTGGGTGAGGAGATTATCCATATTATTTTCGTCATCCCCGACTTTGATCGGGGATCTCTTTCCTGTTTTATAAAGATCCCCGCGTGCGCGAGGATGACGTTTATGATTCTAACAACTGATCCACATAAGCAGGCACCACTTCACTGGCGGGTCCATAAATGGTTTCAGCAAAGAGGGTCGCGCCTTCGGAAGGATCAAGATTAAGTTCGACGGTGTGACAGCCTCCCAGCTGGGTGACGGCCTGTACAAAACCAGCAGCCGGGTAAACATGGCCGGAGGTACCGATGGACATAAAGAGATCGGCATCTTCCAAAGCCTCATAAATCTCTTCCATCTGCAAGGGAACTTCGCCAAACCAGACCACATGGGGGCGCAAACCGCCTGTTTCTGCACAATCGGGGCATTCCGTTTCCACATGTAGATTGGCTTCCCAGTGGCGAAGAGACCCACAATGGTTACAGCGGACTTTCAGTAATTCGCCATGCATATGAATGATGTTTTTTGATCCGGCAGCTTCATGCAGATTATCAATATTCTGGGTGACAATCAGCACTCTGCCCGGCCAGTTTTCTTCCAGTTTTGCCAAGGCCAAGTGGCCAGAATTTGGCGCAGGCTTATCTTCCATCAATTGGGAGCGCCGCGCATTATAGAAATCCTGCACCATTTTTGGGTTGCGTATAAAGGCTTCAGGTGTGGCCACATCTTCCAGATTCACTTTGGACCAGATGCCATCTTTACAGCGAAAGGTATCCAGACCGGATTCCCGACTGATCCCGGCACCCGTTAAAATAACAATAGTACCTTCTTTATCAATTTTTACATTCATTGTTGCTTCTTCCCTGATTTGACTTCTATATTAGGGAAAAACACCAACAGGGAAAAGCACGTCGTGGTTAAAGTTTTATTTGTTTGTCTGGGCAATATTTGTCGTTCTCCTACCGCAGAAGGGGTCTTTCGTGATCTGGTTGAAAAAAAAGGTTTAAGTTCTCAAATCATCACGGATTCAGCGGGTACCGGGGATTGGCATGTGGGCAAGGCACCGGATGGTCGGGCACAAAAGGCGGCAAAAACCCGTGGCTATGACCTGTCAGATTTGCGCGCACGCCAAGCCAAGCCGAAAGACTTTGTGGAATTTGATTATGTGCTGGCGATGGATCGCAGCAATTATTCAAACCTGCAATCCATTTGCCCAGCGGGATATGAAGACCGCCTCCATATGTTTTTGTCTTTTGACCCTGATAGCCCGGAAGTTGAAGTCCCTGATCCTTATTTTGGTGGACCGGCGGGCTTTGATTATGTCCTTGATCTGGTTGAAGAAGCTTCTGAAGGGTTGATGCAGGATATTCAGCGCGATTATCAGGTTTCTTGAGTCTGAAAATAGCGCCGCTGATGTTGGATAAAGGCTTTGATATCCCATTCTTTATAGCCAAGCAGGCGACCAATAATAATATCATCTTCTTCGCGCCATTTCCCTTGATGAAGCTTTACGTGCAGTTCGTGTAATTGTTCAACACGGTATTCTTCGCCGGGTAGGCAGAAGTAAATAGCTTGAAGACAGTCATAGGGCTCAGGCAGATGGGTTGGTCTATATCGGTGTTCAAATTGTTTGATTTGGCCGCTTTGTACAAAAGGCGTAAAATCCTTAAGCGGGATAAAACCATTGCCGGGAATTGTGTCGCTGAAAAAGGCACAGGGTTTATCCCCGGCAATCATCAGGTTCAGTTCGTGGCCTTCATGGGGGCCAATCGCGTGGGCAGTTTCAAAGGCAAATGGATACATGTGTCTTTTCCTTTCTGTTTTCCTTATGAAAGGAAAAGAGGGAAAATTTTAACACACCCGGTTGCGCCCTTCTTTTTTGGCTCGGCGTAATGCCTTGTCAGCGCGTTTGATCATATCTTCCATGCGGTCTTTCAACATACTGTCATATAGAGACAGACCGATGGAGACGGTCATGGGGATCGGGTCTTCGTCATGGGAAAAATCTATTTTTTCAACGGCGTATCTGATGCGTTCCGCTAAGGCTAAGGCACCATCACGATTGGTGTCAGGCAGGAAAATACAGAATTCTTCCCCGCCCAGACGGCCCATGACATCAATATCACGCAAAAGCTTGCGACAGGTTTCAGAAAAGCGTTTTAAAGCTTGATCACCCACACTATGGCCGAAACTGTCATTGATGGCCTTGAAATGGTCGAGATCCAGTAACAAGAGGGAGAGATCGTTGCCATTTCTTTTACAGCGTTTAATTTCCCCTTCCAGCAGGGTGGTGAAATGGCGGCGATTATGGATTTCTGTTAAGGCATCGGTATTGGCAAGTGTGCGCAAGCGTGATGCCATGCGTTTATGTTCGGTGATATCAATATAGGTTGAAATAAAACCAAAAGGTTCCTCATCAATATAAAGGGGCTTGCCACTGACTTGTAAGGTACGGCCATCAGGGCGGGTACGTTCAAACTTATGAGGTTCAAATTTCAGGGATGCCTGAATGCGCATTTGAACATGTTGTTCCGGATCACCGGGGCCATATTCGCCGCGTTCTGCATTATAGCGGATCAGGTCTTCATATTTCATGACAGGCTTTTCAAGCTCTCTGGGGAAATTCAGCAAGTCGAAAAAGGCATTATTCCAGAAGATGATATTAAGGTTTTCATCAATAACTGTGACACCAAGGTCCAGATTTTGCAACAAGGCGCGCAGATAGCCTGTGGTGCGTTTGGCTTCTTCTTCGGCCTTTTTACGATCGGTGATATCTGTATAGGTGGTGATCAGACCATTTTCGACCCAGACACCACGAATTTCAAGGATAGTGCCATCAGGGCGGGTGCGTTCAAAGACATGATTTACCCGTTTGTTGATATTTTCAGCAAATTTATTGAGAACTTCATCAGAGCTATGACCTTCATATTCTCCGCGTTCAATATTGAACTGGATCAGTTTTTCAAGACTGGGCAGGCCGGATTTAAACAGGCTGTCGGGGAAATCCAGCACTTTTTTGACCATCTCGTTACAAAGCAACATATTCTGGTTATTATCAAAAAACGTAACCCCACTGGGCAGGTTATCGACAATTGTCTGGAAATGGGCGGCATCTTTTTTGCGTTTATAGATCAGATAAAAAGCCAGAAGGGCCATGGCTGTTACAAATGCAATGGCAAAGCCATTTAGAAAAGCTTGATTGGTCACTGATTGGACCGGGGACATGACCCAGATTTTCCAGCCAAATTTGTTCAGGCTGGATTTTTGAATGAAATAGTCTTTGTGTTCAATTTGGTAGGCTTGAAATGTCCCAAAATGAATATCGGATGGCTGATTATTCAAAGGCTGGATTTTAGGGACGGGATATTGTCGGGTCCGGGTAATATAAAGGCGATCTTTGGCTGAAAGGGTGCGCAGGGATTTCAGGGTGAAAGACGGGTTGGATGTCAGAAAAATAATATCGCGTTCATCAGCAATCAGGAAATTAACATCATTTTGTTTTGTATATTGATGCAGGCTGTTTAAATCGACTTTAATAACAACAACACCGATGAGTTCTTTTTTAGCGCTATAGATGCTATGGGCAATATAAAAACCAAGCTTGTTTGATGTGATCCCAATGGCAAGAAATTGCCCTTTTGCCTTGAGGACAGCCTCTTTGAAATAGGGGCGAAAGGAATAGTTTTTTCCAATAAAGCTATTGGGTTGATCAAAATTACTGGCTGCAACGGTTCGCCCCTCTGCATTCATCAGATAAACAGCGGACGTGTGCAGGGTCTGGTTGGTTTCTTTTAAAATGCCGTTTGTTTTCAGAATGTCTTTGGGCTGGGCCTTTTTTTTAAGAGCCTGCTGTAAAGTCGGGTTTTGCGACAAAATGCGGCCAACCAGTTGCAGTTGATCCAGTTCGCGTTGCAGGGTTTCATTATAAAGTGTCACCCGTTCTTTTAATCGGTCATTGAGCTGGCCTGCAGCTGTTGTCCCGGCTTGTTGCGCACCAAACCAGCCAATGGCCGTAATACTGACCATTGCAAGGCAAAGCATCAACAGTTTGTTGATCTTGGAAAAAATGCGCAGCATGACGCCAAACGTACCCTGTTCCGTTCTTCAAAAAAGTTTTTTATAATTTTATTAAACTTTAGAATAACTGATGCAGGGGCAGTTACAAACAAAAAACCCGGCCTGATTTCTTTCTTGTTGTCTGGTTTTTAAGCACTATACTGACGCAAATTTTTTACAAAGTGATCTCCAGATAAGGAAAAAGCCATGTCAGATGCAGATTTCGACGTCATTGGTATTGGTAACGCGATTGTGGATGTGCTCAGCCATTCAGACGATGCGTTTTTGACACAACACGGCCTGACAAAGGGCTCGATGGCTTTGATTGATGCCACACAGGCTGAACGTTTGTATAGCGAGATGGGGCCGGGTGTTGAATGTTCCGGTGGCTCTGCGGCCAATACCATTGCGTGCCTGGCAAATTTGGGGGCAAAAGCGGCCTATATCGGTAAGGTCAAAGACGATGCACTGGGTAAAATCTTTTCGCATGACATTACCGCTGCGGGCGTGGATTTCGTGTCCAAACATGCTTCTGATGGCCCCAGCACGGCACGTTGCCTGATTTTGGTCACAGATGATGCACAACGTACCATGAATACGTTTTTGGGTGCCTGTGTAAACCTGATGCCTGAAGACATTGATCCGGATTATATTGCCCGTGGTCAGGTCACTTATTTGGAAGGGTATCTATGGGATCCGGACCATGCCAAGGAAGCGTTCTTAAAAGCCTCAATGGCGGCGCATAAGGCAGATCGCCAGGTGGCTTTGTCTTTGTCTGATGCGTTCTGTGTGGATCGTCACCGTAAGTCTTTTCAGGATTTGGTGCAGCATCACGTCGATATCCTTTTTGCTAATGAAGATGAGATTAAATCCCTTTATGAGGTTGATACGTTTGATGCGGCCCTTCAATGTGTGCGCGACAAATGCACTGTTGCAGCCTTAACCCGTGGGGATAAAGGGTCTGTAGTGATCTCCGGCAATGAAATTCATGTGGTGGATGCAGAAAATGTCGATCGTGTGATTGATACCACAGGGGCAGGTGACGCGTATGCCGCAGGCTTCCTGTTTGGCTATACCAAGAATTTTGATATGGGGTCTTGTGCACGCCTTGGTTCTGTCTGTTCAGCGGAAATCATCAGTCATTATGGCGCACGTCCAGAGGCTGATCTGGCGGATCTGGCCGGTGCAGCGTTGGAAAGCTGACCTGTAACAGTCTGTTACAATAAAACGTCCAAGTTGTAATCTTGGCGTTACGTTTGATCTGTAAAGTCCCTTCAACTTTTTGATTGGAGGGACTTTTCTTATGACAAGCGCAACACTGGCTGAAAAAGCCACTCCGCAAAGCGGATTGTTTCAAACATTTTTAATGCGTTATGCCACAGTGGCGACTGTTGCGACATCTATCGTGGTCGGGATCAGTGGCGTGATGCTGTTTTTTCATGTGGGTGAAGGCTATGTCAAAGGGGCTCATGAATGGATCGGCATGGCCTTTTTTGTTGCTGCCTTGCTGCATGCGCTGCGTCACGTGAAACCCATTACCAAGCTTTTGCCAAAAACACGCAGCAAAATCATTATAGCTGTGGTGGCACTGGTCAGTTTGGGCTTTATCGTTGCACCGATATTAAATCCAAATGGCGGGAACCCTTTTAAGCAGTTTGTAAAGGTTTCTCAAAATGCACCGATTTCCAGTCTGGCCCCGGTTGTGGGAATGAGCCAAGAAGCTTTGGTTAAGAAGTTACAGGGCGCAGGTGTCCAAAATGTTCAGCTTGAACAGTCCTTGCGCGAAATCTCTCAGGCTTCCGGTGTGGAGATGCATGAACTGTTTGGAGCGCTGGTAAGGAAGTAGCTCACAAGGCTCTAAGACTTTTTCATGACAAAACGCCATTATTCTTGCTGTTTTGAAATTTCGGCGTATAGTCCGCCCAAATTGACTTTCCCAGATCAGGACGAAACAGATGGAACTTCGCAATATCGCGATTATCGCACACGTTGACCACGGTAAAACCACGCTGGTGGATGAACTCCTTAAACAGAGCGGTCTGTTCCGTGAAAACCAGAAGGTCGAAGAACGCGTCATGGACAGCGGTGATATCGAAAAAGAACGCGGTATCACGATTTTGGCGAAATGTACGTCCGTGGAATGGAAAGAGACCCGCATCAACATCGTTGATACCCCAGGCCACGCCGATTTCGGTGGCGAAGTTGAACGTATTCTGTCCATGGTTGATGGTGTGGTTTTGTTGGTGGATGCGGCTGAAGGCCCCATGCCACAAACAAAATTTGTCACAGGTAAGGCCCTGAAACTTGGCCTGAAACCAATCGTTGTTGTCAACAAGGCAGATCGCCCGGATGCACGCCCCTATGAAGTGCAAGACGAATGTTTCGATTTGTTTACAGCCCTTGATGCCAATGACGAACAGCTTGATTTCCCGACCCTCTTTGCTTCTGGTAAAGATGGCTGGGCAGCCGAAACACCCGATGGCGAACGCACAGACCTGACACCGCTTTTTGATCTGGTTCTTGAACATGTCAAAGAGCCCGAAGCCGATAAAGACAAGCCGTTCTCCATGCTGGCAACCACATTGGAATCTGATCCGTTTTTGGGCCGTATTCTGACAGGCCGTGTGGAAACAGGCGTGTTTAAGGTCAACCAGAATCTGAAAGCCTTAAACGCTGATGGCGAAGTCATTGAACAAGCCCGTATTACCAAGCTTCTGTCCTTCCGTGGTGTGGAGCGTGTGCCAGTGGATGAAGCCCATGCCGGTGATATTGTGGCGGTTGCGGGTCTGACCAAAGCAACTGTGGCCGATACACTCTGTGCGGTAGAGGTGGAAGCCCCATTGAAAGCCCAACCGATTGATCCGCCGACCCTTGCCATGACATTCTCTATTAACGACTCTCCGCTGGCCGGTCAGGAAGGGTCTAAAGTGACCTCTCGTATGATCCGTGATCGTTTGATGCAAGAAGCCGAAGGGAATGTGGCGATCCGCATTACGGAAACACAAAATGCTGATAGTTTCGAAGTGGCTGGTCGTGGTGAATTGCAGCTGGGTGTTTTGATTGAAACCATGCGCCGGGAAGGTTTTGAGCTGGGCATTTCACGTCCACGTGTTCTCATTCAGGAAGATCCGGAAACAGGGGAAAAGCTGGAACCGTTTGAAGAAGTCCAGATTGATGTGGATGAAGAATTTTCCGGTATCGTGGTGGAAAGCCTGGCGATTCGTAAAGGTAAAATGACCGAAATGCGCCCCTCAGGTGGTGGCAAGACCCGTTTGACCTTCCATGCACCAGCACGTGGCTTGATCGGTTATCACGGTGAGTTCCTGACAGAAACGCGTGGGACAGGCATTATGGCGCGTACCTTCCACCATTTTGGTGAATTTGCCGGCCCAATTCCGGGGCGCCGCAATGGTGTGTTGATTTCCATGGTTGATGGCGGCGCGGTTGCTTATGCGTTGGCCAACCTTGAAGGCCGTGGTCCGCTGTTCATCAATCCGCAGGAAAAAGTCTATCAGGGGATGATCATTGGTGAACATGCCAAGGGCACAGACCTTGAAGTCAACCCACTGAAATCCAAGCAGCTCACCAACGTGCGCGCAAGTGGTAAGGATGATGCCATCCGCTTGACACCGCCGCGTGTAATCACGCTGGAAGATGCTATTGCCTATATTCAGGATGACGAACTGGTGGAAGTGACCCCGGAAAGCATCCGTTTGCGTAAATTCCATTTGGACCCGCATGTGCGCAAACGCGCAGAAAGAGCAATGGCGGGAAGCTAACAGGCTTTATATACGTTTTGTTTAAGAGACCTCTGGCTGTGTTCAGGGGTCTCTTTTTTAATGATTTCTTGACCTTTTGGTTAGGTTTGACACATATTGAGACCATCGAGAAAATGATAGGTCCCCAAACATATGAGTCGTCTGCGTGCAAACCTGCTTTTATTAATTACTGCGATTATTTGGGGGACGGCCTTTGTTGCCCAACATACCAGTATGGGGGTCATTGGGCCTTATTACTTTACGGCCTTGCGGTTTTTGCTGGGTGGTCTGGTGATTGTGCCCTTGGCTTTGCGTGAATATCAAAAACGCAAGGAAAGCGGTGTGCCTTTAAGTCAGCGTCACTGGCTTGGCATGGTGTTATGCGGTGTGTTTCTTTTCACCGCTTCCATTACCCAGCAAGTTGGGATTGCAGATACATCGGTGACAAATGCAGGGTTTTTGACGGGGCTTTATGTACCATTGGTGCCGTTAATGCTTCTGATTTTCTGGCGCAAGCTTCCTCATTGGTCGATCTGGCCTGCTGCCTTTGGCTGTTTGATCGGGACATATTATTTATCTGGGGGTAATTTCAGCAGCTTCAATAATGGAGACTTCTGGATGATGGTCTCTGCCATTTTCTGGGCTTTGCAGATCATCACGGTGGGATTTGTTGTGCGCAGTTCAGACACACCGATTATTTTGGCCTGTACCCAGTTTTTATGTTGTTCCGTATTTGCAACAGTTGGGGCGCTGGGATTGGAAACAATCAGCTGGGCTGCTATTCAAGGGGCAGGCTTTGAGATTTTCTATGCCGGGGTCATGTCGATTGGAATTGCCTTTACCCTCCAAGCTGTGGCTCAACGCCATACAGGTCAAGCCGATGCCGCGATTATTATGAGTGGTGAAGTCCTTTTTGCCGCTATCGCAGGGGCGTTGTTATTGGGGGAACGCCTCACTATTGAGGGCTATATGGGGGCGTTGATCATGTTTATGAGTATTCTTTCTGTTGAAGTTCTGCCGCTTTTACGTCGAAAGCAGGCTTAAACGCTTGTCTTTACGGCTTAAAGAAGTCATCCTGAGCCTATGGCTGAAAACGGAAAAAATGTTGGTTTATTTGTAACATGTCTGGTTGATCTCTTTCGCCCGAGTGTTGCTTTTGCCGCAGTGAAATTGATGCAGGATGCTGGCTGTGAAATTTGTGTGCCAGAACGTCAAACCTGTTGTGGACAACCCGCTTTTAACAGTGGGGATATGGCTGATAGCCGTGCTATGGCGCAAATGGTTATCGAAGAATTTGAAGGGTTTGACTATGTCGTTGCCCCTAGTGGGTCGTGCGCGGCCATGATTGTCAAACATTACCCGGAATTGTTTAAAGATGATGTAGACTGGCACAAACGTGCACTGGATCTGTCTGGTAAAACCTTTGAATTGCTGACTTTCTTAAGCGATGTGTTGGGTGTGGAAAAAGTCCAGGCCACTTTGGATCGCAAAGTCACCTATCACGATAGTTGTTCCGGGCTTCGCGAACTGGGGATCAAGGAACAGCCACGTAAACTTTTGGACAGCGTTGAAGGTGTTGAATTAGTCGAAGCGGAACAGGCGGAGCGCTGCTGTGGCTTTGGCGGGACGTTTTGCTTAAAGTTTTCTGATATTTCAGCGCGTATTACCGATGATAAATGCGAAGACTTGTTAAAAACGGACGCTCAAACCGTATTGGGCGGTGATCTTGGTTGCTTGATGAATATCGCCGGGCGCATGACACGACGCGGTGAAATGGTGGAAGTGCGCCATATTGCCGAAGTTTTGGCGGATATGACAACAGAGGTCCCTCCGATTTCACAGGTGAAGGAGTAGTATATACAATTGATATATACATAGAATAATGCTATGTATATACAAGAAATATATACGAGGTGTATGGTATGACACAGAGCAGTGTATTTAAGAATAATCAAACACAAGCTGTTCGTATCCCTAAGGCTGTTGCATTACCGGAACATATAAAAAAGGTGGATGTCATCAAACAGGGGAATGCACGCCTTATTGTGCCCAGTGATTGTCTTTGGGACAGTTTTTTCGATGGAGAGCAGCCAAGCGATGATTTTATGGTTGAGCGCTCTGAACCTGAAATGCAGGTGCGTGAGGAACTGTAATGTTACGCTATATGCTGGATACGAACATTTGTATTTTTGTGATTAAAAACCGCCCTGAACATATGCGCGCTGTTTTTAATGAAAAATCTCATTCTATGTGTGTATCCGCCATTACTGTTGCTGAATTGATCTATGGTGCTGAAAAATCAGTACAAAAAGAGAAAAACCTGAAAGTGGTTGAGGGTTTTTTGTCCCGCCTTGAAACTCTTGATTTTGATGAGGAAGCGGCAAACCATTACGGCGAGATTCGTGCTGCGCTTGAAAAAAAAGGTTTACCTATCGGGCCTTATGATTTGATGTTGGCAGGACATTCGCGTTCACGTGGTTTGGTGATGGTGACAAATAATACACGGGAATTTTCCCGTGTTGATGGGTTACGTTTAGAGGATTGGAGTCAATAAATGGAACTCAATTCCCATAAGTTTAAGGAAAATGCCAAGAAGGCTTTGGAAGATAAGGACCTTCAAGCCTCGCTTTTTAAGTTAGGCACAGGCTTTCCCTTAAAACGACTGGCTGCCAAAGAACGCCTGCCGGAATTTGAGAATTTGCGTGATCAGGCCCGCGATATCAAAGATCACACCCTGCGTCATCTTGATTATTATCTGGAGACATTTGAAGCCCGTGTTCAGGAAACAGGGGGCAAAGTCCATTGGGCGCGCGATATCAAGGGTGGGCGCGATATCGTTTATGAGATTTGTAAATCCGTTGGGGCCAAGACGGTGACTAAGGGCAAATCCATGATCGGCGAGGAAATGGCCCTGAATGAATTCCTTGAAGAAAAAGGCTTGATCCCGGTGGAAACCGATCTGGGTGAATATATCATCCAGCTGCGCAAAGAGCCGCCTAGCCATATCATTGCGCCTGCGATACATTTAAATCGCACCCATGTGGAAGAAGCTTTTCGCAAAACCCACACTGATCTGCCCAAAGAGCGTAATCTGGATGCACCGGAAGATTTGCTTAAAGAAGCCCGTGCCATGTTGCGTGAGCAATTTATCAAGGCGGATGTGGGAATTACCGGGGCCAATTTCATGATTGCGGAAACAGGTTCCACCGTGATTGTCACCAATGAAGGCAATGGGGATTTGACCCAGACCTTGCCCCGTGTCCATATCGTGCTGTGTTCCATTGAAAAAGTCGTGCCGACCCTGGAAGATTGTACCACTTTGCTCCGCGTTTTGGCGCGATCTGCCACAGGTCAGGAACAGTCGGTCTATACGACGTTTTCCACAGGGGGCAAACGGGCGGAAGATTTGGATGGGCCGGATGAATTCCATGTGGTGATTTTGGATAATGGCCGCTCACGCATGCTCGGCCATGACACCCATGATATGTTGCGCTGTATCCGTTGTTCAGCCTGTATTAACCATTGCCCGGTCTATCAATCTGTTGGCGGTCATGCTTATGGTTCGATTTATCCCGGTCCGATGGGCTCGGTTCTGACCCCTGCCCTTCATGGTTTGGAAAAAGCGTGCGATTTGCCCAATGCCTCGACTATGTGTGGCAAATGTGAAGAAGTTTGCCCGGTGCGCATCCCCATCCCTCGTATGTTACGATCCTGGCGCGAAAAACAGTGGGAAGATGGCCCTGTTCCGCTTTTGCAACGATGGGGTCTCAGTTGGTGGGCCTTTTGGGCAAAACGTCCCAAAGCCTATCATTTTGCCGCCAAGATCAAAATGCGGGTTATGGGCTGGCTTGCGCGTAAAAACGGTCATTTCAAATCCCTGGCCTTCACCAAAGGCTGGACGGGTCATAAGGATTTTCCAGCCCCTGAAGGCAAGACCTTTCAGCAACTTTGGTCTGAAAAAGGGGGGAAACGCTCATGAGTACGCGTGATTATATCTTGGGCCGAATCCGTTGGTCACTGGGGCGTAGCGCGTTTGAGCGTGAAAGTGAAGAGCAACTGGCAAAACGTATTGCTGAACCAAAAGCCAACTTGATCCCCAAACGTGGTCAGCTCGATCATAAGGCGCAGCTCAGCCTGTTTGTGAAAATGGCAAAAGAGGTTAATGCGACTGTTTCGCGCATCAAATCCCTGGAAAATGTACCGCGTGCAGTGGCGAAATACCTGAAAGATCATGAACTTAAAACATCTGTCCGACTGGCAAGCCATGAAGCCTTAGCAGCGTTGGATTGGTCGAAACTGGAGACCGTATCCGGGGCAAGTGAGGGTCGTGATATGGTTTCGGTGGTGATGGCTTATGGTGGGGCGGCTGAAACGGGTTCTTTGGCGCTTCTGTCCGGGCCTGATAGTCCGACAACGCTAAATTTCCTGCCGGATTATCATATCGTTGTTGTAAAGGCGGAAGAGATTGTGGGCGATTATGAAGCGATTTATGCCCGGATGCGTCGCGAAAGCAACTCTGTCGATTTTATGCCGCGAGCCATGAATTGGGTCAGTGGTCCCTCACGAACAGCCGATATTGAACAAACCTTGTTGCTGGGTGCGCATGGGCCACGCAGCCTCCATATTTTGCTGGTAGAAGAGGATCATGGCTAAAAAAGCAAAATATGTGGAACAGCCGGAAAAACGCACTCGGGGCTTGAGTGTGGGGGAAACCCAGCTGTGGAAAAAGGTCACTGATGATGTGGAGGCGTTGCCCGGTCGTTTTGTTGATCTGGACGGGGCTGACCCAATCCCTGAGCCTGTGGCCACACGTCCCTACCCTGATACGGCCAAACCACTAGAGACGATTCGCGCCGATGAATCTCATAAATCCTTTGACCCCTTGCATCATGGTAAGGCCGCAGGGGTGGATAAACGTACTATGGATCGTTTGCGCCGGGGCAAAATGCCCATGGAAGGGCGTCTTGACTTGCATGGCATGACGCAGGATCAGGCCCATAGCGCTTTGTTACGCTTTATTAATTCCGCCTTTGGGCAGGGTAAACGCTGTGTCTCGGTCATTACGGGTAAGGGCACACAGCTCAATGGCAAGATTGGGGTGCTGCGTGAAATGGTTCCGCATTGGCTTAATCAGCCGGGATTGCGCTCTAAAATCATTGCTTTTACCTATGCGCCGAAAAATGAGGGTGGCGAAGGGGCGTTATATATATTATTAAAACGTTGGCGTTAACTGGATTAACTAGAACTTGGTAAAATGACACCCTTTGGCGAAAAAGTTCGTGAATTGCGAAAGAATCGCGGCATCACGATGAAAGAAATGGCGAAAGATTTGGAAGTTTCGTCCGCTTATCTCTCTGCTTTGGAACATGGCAAGCGGGGCAAGCCCGGTCCTGGCTTTGTTATGCAGGTGGCAGGTTATTTCAATCTGATTTGGGATGATGCCGAAGAGTTAAAAGAGCTGGCAGGTCTGTCTCATCCGCGTGTGGTGGTTGATACAGTTGATCGTTCTGCAAGCGCAACGTTGCTGGCAAATTTGCTGTCACGGCGTATTAACCGTTTGGATGAAGAGACCATTGAAGATTTGATTGCGCGTATCGAAGCAACCATTCCGGGGTGAGGCATATGATGAAAAAACTTCTGTTCGCAACAGCCTTTTGTGTTTTAAGCAGTCAGGTTCTGGCACAAGAACCTCGTTATTCCACATGGTCTGACCCGAATAAACCACAAACCAGCCAGTCTCTTGAGCTGGAAAAGATGATTAAAGAGTTGCAAACCCTTGTCGGGGAAGCCGAACATGCTCGTGCTGCAGACCCAAAATTCCTGCAAGATTTGAAAGACTTGGCCGCACGTTATGACGGTAGTTTTGAACGTTTGTTGTTTAAGGACGATTTCATGGATGGCAATTATACCGCCAATCCAACATGGCTGGTGCGCAATGGCAAATATTGGATTGAAAAAGGCTACGGCCTGCGTTCTGTTGTAGAAAAATCTGGTTCTTCAACACAATCTAGCCAAAGCCAAGAGCAGAAATTATCTAAGGAAGAACTCATCATTGGCGTTTTGGGTGCTGTTTTGGGTGGAAAAGTGCAACAACAGCAACCCCAGCAGCAAAAAACAGCCCCGAGCCCGGTTCAAGCGGCTGATATCTCCTTAGCTCACCCCATCAACAATGCCTTTCGTTTTGAGCTCGATATGTCGAGCTGGACAGCCAATAGCGAATTTCATTGGGGGCCCTATCAGGGGACGAACCAGAAAACAGGCTATCGTCTGGTCTATCGCTCAGCTCAGACCCCTGCCCTGCAATTGATGCGTCATTATGCCAGTAGTTCTGCGGTGGTGGCGAGCTATAACAGTTTGAATTTGGAAGACCAGAAGAATCATAAATGGATTTGGAAACGCGATAAAAACGGTCAAATGACGGTTTCATTGGATGATAAAGTTTTGATCCAGATAACGGATCATAGTTTCCGCGATGATTTCACTGGGCTGGCCTTATCCAACAAATCTGGTGATTTTACTGTTAAGTCGATTGCTGGCTTTGGGCATTGAGGCCATGCGCACAAAAGAAACGCGCCGCCAGCTTTTGGGGTTTCTTGTTACTGGCGGGTTGGCTTTTATGCTGGATGGGGGCATTTTGCAGGCTCTTGTCACGGGGCTGGAGATGTCCCCTTTTACTGCGCGTAGTATCTCTTTCTCAATAGCCGTTGTCTTTACTTGGCTGATGAATCGAAAAATCAGTTTTAAAGTCTCTACCCCTTTGTCATTTAAGGAATTTTTTGGCTATCTTTCAACTCAGAGCTTTGGGTTGTCGATTAATGTCGGGGTATATACGGCGGTTATTTTTACGGTGGAATTGGCCCAGACCTATCCGTTTTTTGCGCTGATTCCCGCCACTGCTTTAAGCATGGTGTTTAATTTTGTGGCGATGAAATATCTGGTTTTTAAGAAATTGCCAGAGAAAACTCACTGAATAGGTTTGTTGCGTTTTTGTGCACGCTGGACCTGAAACTGCCCATATTGTTGGTGTAAGTTTTTCAGCAAGGTCTGGGCTTTGATTGTAATTTCAACGGACTGGGAGGTCTCAAAATGTTCTGGAACTGTGCGCATAAAGATTTCCATCCAGCGTTTGAAATGTTCCATTTCCAATTTAGGCAAGGCGGCGTGTTTGATCATGAAGCCACCGCCATATTCTTTGGTATTCAACAAGACTGAACACCAGAATTTTACGACCCGGTCCATATGCGGGGCCCAGTCTTCTTCTGTTGTGCCAATTTTTTTGATAAAAATCGGTCCAATCAGTTCATCTTTTTGAACTTCGTCATAAAATGCGTTGAGCATGACACGCAACGTATCCGCATTAATCTCAGAAAATTTTTCCGACATTAAAATTCACCCTGGCTGTGTTGAAGGTAAGCTATTTTTTTATTTTCCAGACGTTGGCGGGCGATACTGTCTAAAATAATGCCGCAAGTTATGCTCATTAAGGCACTGAGCATCAGGCCCGTACATAAAACGGCGGTGGGCAGGCGTGTTACAAGACCTGTGTTGAGGAACTCTGAGATGAGGGGCACAGCCAAGCCGATTGAAAGAATTGCAAGAATTAATGCAGTTAAGCTAAAGAAAATCAACGGTTTAGCGTCTCTGAATAAGCGCAGGATTGTCATCAAGATGCGCCAACCATCACGATAGGTATTGAGCTTACTTTCTGTACCTTCTGCACGTTCATAATATTTGGTTTGTATTTCAGAGGCGGGCAGGTTCAGGCTTAGACAATGGATGGTGATTTCCGTTTCGATTTCAAAACCACTGGATAAAATGGGGAAAGACTTGGCAAAACGGCGTGAAAAAGCACGGTATCCGGTCAGCATATCGGTAAAACCACGGCCAAACACAGTTTGGGCAATACCAGTTAAAAGCTTGTTCCCAAAGGCATGGCCAGCACGGTAGGTCATTTCGCCTTCAACAGATTTACGACAGCCAACGACCATATCAAGTTTTTGATCAAACAAGGCTTTGGCCAATTGAGGAGCAGCCGCTGCTTCATAAGTGCCATCGCCATCGGCCATGATATAGCAATCTGCATCAACTTCTGCAAAAATCCGACGCACCACATTGCCTTTACCTTGTTGGCGCTCAGTAATGACCTGGGCACCAGCATTTTGAGCTTCTACAGCAGTGTTATCTGTAGAATTGTTATCAAAGACATATATTTTTGCTGAAGGAAGCGCTCTTTTAAAAGAAGCGACCACATCTGCAATAGCATTGCCTTCATTATAACAGGGCAAGACAACGGCGATTTTCTTTTGTTCAAAGGATGTGGTCATAATGTCATCAATAAAGCAGCATGAAAAGATGCCTTGTTTCTGCCTGATTATCTGGTCTCAGGCAAGTTTTCTTTAGGTTCTTGTATAAGGTTGCGTTACCATTTTTCCCCGTGGATAAAAGCTAGAGAAACCAAAGCAAGTCTATTTTATGAGTTTACGCCCTAATGCAAGTACTACCTGATTGCCGGACATTAATTTTACTGGATTGTGAATACACCTCTTGGGAGGGTTCTCAAGCTCGGCGGTGGTCTGAGCCCTGGGAAGAAAAAGAGATTGTACAGATTGCCATGTTGGCCTTGGATCGTGAGACGTTACAGCCTCATAACCATTTTTCCTGCTTGGTCAAACCTTCACTGAACCCTCAACTTAGTGATTATTTTATGAAGTTGACCGGATTGATACAGGAAAATGTGGATCAACATGGTATCAACCTCGTTGAGGCTCTTCACTTATCAGAAAAATTTATTGAGAGTTTTCAAGGACCCGTCCAAGTTGTAAGCAACGGGGTCGATGGATATCTGATTAATGCTAACGCTGCCTTGGTTGAGCTGGAAGAATTATCTTATTTTGAGCAGGCAATCAGCATTCATCCCTATCTGCGGGCCTGTATTCCCACTTATCGCAATGGGCATTATACCAGTGATTTGGCTGGTCTTGTCGGACAACCCCTTGAGGGGCACCATCATAATGCCCTTTATGATGTGCATTCTTTAGCGGTTGCTTTACGAGCGATCAATGAAAGGGTGCCATCTCACATGTAAGGTGAGATGGCTATTATATCGACTACAAAATAAACTTGGAAAGGTCAGCATTTTTCGCCAGTTCACCGACATTTTTCGTCACCATTTCTTTGGTAATGGTGATCTCTTCGCCGCTGCGATCAGTTGCGGTAAAGCTGATTTCATCAAGCAGGCGTTCCAGAACTGTATGCAGGCGACGCGCACCGATATTTTCTACATTCTGGTTGATCTCTGCGGCTAGATTGGCAATTTCTTCAATGGCATCGTCCTCGAAGCTGAGTGTGACTTCTTCCGTACCGATGAGAGCGACATATTGTTTGATCAGGCTGGCTTCTGGCTCTGTCAAAATACGTCTGAAGTCTTCGCGAGTGAGGGCGGAAAGTTCGACACGGTTTGGCAGGCGGCCTTGCAGTTCTGGCAGCAAATCGCTTGGCTTAGCCACATGGAAGGCACCAGAGGCAATGAACAGGATGTGATCTGTTTTCACGGTACCGTGTTTGGTGGTGACCGTTGTACCCTCTAACATAGGCAGCAAGTCGCGCTGAACCCCTTCGCGAGAGACATCGCCACCGGCTTTTTCACCACGTGCAGAAATTTTGTCAATCTCATCAATGAATACAATGCCGTTATTTTCAACGCTGTTTAGCGCCTCAGAAACCACTTTGTCGTTATCTAACAGTTTGTCCGCTTCTTCATCCAAGAGCAGGCCGTAGCTATCAGCCACGGTGACTTTGCGGGTTTTGCGGCGCCCACCAAAGGCATCACCGAACATTTCACCGAGATTCATCATACCCATTTGGGCACCGGGCATACCCGGAATATCCATGGTTGGCATGGAAAGGGTGGAATTATCGGCCAAATCCAGCTCAATCTCTTTATCATCCAGCTTGCCTTCACGCAACATGGCGCGGAATTTCTGGCGGGTGTCTGCGGACGACGTATCACCGACCAAGGCATCAAGGACACGTTCTTCAGCAGCGATTTCTGCCTTGGCCTTGACGTCCTTTTTCATTTTCTCAGAGACCATATGGATGGCGGATTCCACCAGATCGCGGATCATTTGTTCCACATCGCGACCCACATAGCCCACTTCGGTGAATTTGGTCGCTTCCACCTTGATAAAAGGCGCTTGGGCCAGTTTTGCCAGACGGCGGGCAATTTCGGTTTTACCCACACCTGTTGGGCCGATCATCAGGATATTTTTGGGCAGAACTTCATCGCGTAGTGGGTTTTCCAACTGCTGACGACGCCAGCGAGAACGCAGCGCAATAGCGACAGAGCGTTTGGCATCATTTTGGCCAATGATATAACGATCCAGTTCCGAAACGATTTCGCGGGGGCTGAAATTTGTCATGATTTACAGAGTCTCTACAGTCAGGTTGTTGTTGGTATAAACGCAAATGTCAGCAGCAATGCCCATAGCCTTGCGCGCCATTTCTTCTACGTTCAAATCTTCACGATCTACAAGGGCGCGGGCGGCAGAAAGCGCATAATTGCCACCAGAACCGATGGCAATGATGCCGTCTTCGGGCTCTAGCACATCGCCTGTGCCTGTCAGGACGAGGGAAACGTCTTTATCGACTACAGCCATCATGGCTTCAAGCTTGCGCAGGTAACGGTCTGTGCGCCAGTCTTTCGCCATTTCCACACAGGCGCGTGTCAGTTGGTTTGGATATTGCTCAAGCTTGCCTTCCAGACGTTCAAACAGGGTGAAGGCATCGGCTGTGGCCCCCGCAAAACCGACAATCACCTTGCCACCAGCCAGTTTGCGCACCTTGCGTGCATTGCCTTTGATCACGGTTTGACCAAGGCTCACTTGCCCGTCACCAGCAATGACGACCTCATCACCTTTGCGAATGGATAAAATCGTTGTCCCGCGCCAACCGGGAAATTTGTGATCTTGAGACATGAAGCAGGTCCTATAAATTTAAAAACTTGATGCGGATTTGTGCTTGAATAAGGGGATTTGTCAACCCTATAGACCATAAATGCTGGTATTTTTCACTTACTTTGTTAGAAGAAAGAAATATTCAGTTATGGTTTGAGAAGAGACGTTATGAAAGTCATCGTCACTGGTGGGGCTGGCTTTATTGGTTCAGCTGTTTGTCGTTTATTGGTCAAAGAAAAAGGTTGGTATGTCTTAAATATTGATAAATTAACCTATGCGGCCGATTTACGCTCTCTTTCGGAAATTCAGGAAACCCCATCTTATCAATTTAAACAAATTGATATTTGTGATCGACTTGCATTGGGTCAGGCATTTCGTGAGTTTCAACCAGATGCAATTATGCATTTGGCGGCAGAAAGTCATGTGGATCGTTCTATTGATGGGCCAAGCGCTTTTATCGAAACCAATTTAGTTGGTACATATATTTTATTGGAAGCTGTGCGTGAATATTGGTTGCAATTGAGTGAGGAAAGTCAAAAAGCTTTTCGTTTTCATCATATTTCGACTGATGAAGTGTATGGCAGTTTAGGAAAAACAGGTCTCTTTACGGAAGACACACCCTATGGGCCAAATTCACCCTATTCTGCGTCAAAGGCGGGTTCAGATCATTTGGTTCGTGCTTGGCATCATACTTATGGTTTGCCTGTTGTTATCAGTAATTGTTCAAATAATTATGGCCCGTATCAGTTCCCGGAAAAACTTATTCCTTTGATGATTTTGAATATTTTACAGGGTAAGAAATTACCCGTTTATGGGGATGGGTTAAATACGCGAGATTGGTTGCATGTGGAAGATCATGCTGACGCTCTTGCCATAATTCTAGAAAAAGGAAGAAATGGCGAAAAATATAATGTTGGCGGCCATAATGAAGTGAAAAATATTGATGTGGTCCGCACTCTTTTTGAAACTGTGAAAAAATTAAATCCAGATATCCCTGTACAAAATTTTGAAGATTTGTTGACCTATGTTACGGACCGTCCCGGTCATGACTGGCGTTATGCAATTGATGCATCCAAGATTGATAAAGAACTGGGCTGGACACCTAAATATACTTTTGAAACAGGTCTGGAGCAGACCGTGCAATGGTATTTAGATAATGAAACCTGGTGGCGCCCTATTCTTGAGGGGAAATATGATGGCCAACGTTTAGGGAAGGCGTAAGGTCATGCGTATTCTGGTATTTGGGGCAAATGGGCAGGTCGCAAAATCTTTTGCATTTCAAGCACCATTTTATCCTGAGCTAAGCCTTGTTTGTAAAGGTCAAGCTGACTGTGATATTACCGATAAAGGTCAGATTATTGCGACTCTCGATGAGATAAAGCCGGATTTGATTGTTAATACAGCTGCTTATACGGCTGTGGATCAGGCTGAAGAAGACCAAGCAGCAGCTTTTTTACTGAATGAAACTGCTGTTGGTTATCTTGGTGAAATTGCCACGGTACCGATTGTCCATTTTTCAACAGATTATGTTTTTAATGGTCAGGCTTGCCTACCTTATCAGGAGGGTCAGCTAACGGATCCCTTGGGTATTTACGGGCAAAGCAAGTGGGCAGGTGAAGAAGCCTTGCGGGCCAGCTGTCCCAAACATGTGATTTTACGTACAGCCTGGGTCTATAGCCCCTTTGGCGGTAATTTTGTTAAAACCATGTTACGGATAATGAATGCTAATGATAAAATTTCTGTTGTGAGCGACCAAATTGGTTGCCCGACATCTGCCCTTGATTTGGCTGATGCAGTTTTAAAGATTGCACCACAGCTTATTAATCAATCATTTGATGGTTATGGAACATATCACATTGTTACAAATGCAGTTTTATCTTGGCATGATTTTGCAGTCGAAATAAAAGAACAGACTCATATGGATTGTGTGGTTCAGGCAATTGAGACCTCTGCTTATCCCACGAAAGCGCAACGTCCGGCCTATTCAGTCCTTTCTTGTCATAAATTCGAAGCTCAATTTGGTTTTAACTTGCCGGACTGGAAAGAAAGTTTATCCTTTTGTCTCAAGAAACTTGATCAGCATTAAGGGGATATCATGGAGCGTAAAGGGATAATTTTGGCTGGTGGCTCTGGTACACGGCTCTATCCGTCTACGGGGGCGATTTCCAAGCAGCTTTTGGCGGTTTATGATAAGCCGATGGTTTATTATCCGCTGACGACTTTGATGTTAGCAGGTATTCGTGAAATTCTACTGATCAGCACACCGCGTGATATTCCCATGTTTAAAGAGTTATTGGGAAATGGTCAGCAATGGGGCATTGAGATCCAATATGCTGTACAGGATGAACCACGTGGGCTGGCAGAGGCTTTTATCATCGGCGAAGAATTTCTGGATGGTGCGCCAGCTTGTTTGATTTTAGGTGATAATATCTATTTCGGGCATGATTTTACTAACTTGCTTGAAAATGCGATGGTTCAAGAAACAGGTGCGACTGTTTTTGCCTATTATGTGCAAGACCCTGAACGTTATGGTGTTGTCGAATTTGATAAATCAGGGGCGGCTCAAGGGATTGAAGAAAAACCGCAAGAGCCAAAATCTAATTATGCGGTAACAGGTCTGTATTTTTATGACAACCAAGTTGTTGATATTGCTAAAAACATACAACCGAGTTGGCGTAGCGAATTGGAAATAACCGATGTGAATAACGCCTATTTACAAAAAGGTCAGTTGCAAGTTGAAAAAATGGGGCGTGGCTTTGCCTGGTTGGATACTGGTACTCACAGTGCCATGTTGGATGCTGCGAACTTTGTACGTACTGTTGAGAAACGCCAAAGTTTAAAAATAGCCTGCCCGGAAGAAGTGGCATTGCGCAAAGGATTTATTGATTCCGATCAGTTCGAAAAGTTGATTGGCCAATTTAAACCAAATGAATATCGCAGTTACCTTGAAATGGTATTGCGTACATGGGAGTAATATCAAATCCTATAGATTTTGACTCATAAAGGGGATTATTACCAAACCGCTTAAACCCTGATTCAATATAGAAAACGAATAGGGGTTTTCTATGGGTGCCCCAATTCCCTTGCGATCAGGTTACAACGGTGATGCTCTTCGCTATTTTGTCAAACAAACCAATGATGCAACACAGGCCCGTCGACTCTTGAGCCTTGCGATTATCTACGATGGCGGTGTGACTTTGCAAATAATCCGTGACGCTGGATTCACATCTCAAGTGCAATTTTGAAGATTGTGAAAGAATGCCTCGGCGGGTGTCCTGAACCCAAGGGATTTTCTGGGTGTGGTGTTTAAGTTCCATGTAATGTCATCAATGTCCTGATCGCTATCATCCTTGATGTCTGTTTTTCGCGGCATGTCCCGCCGAATAATGCCATTTGTGTTTTCCATACCGCCATGTTGCCAAGGTGAATGCGGGTTACAAAAGTAGGCTTCGATGTCCAAAACGTCTTCGATCTCGGCAAAATGAGCAAACTCACCGCCATTATCAAAAGTGATTGTTTTCAGTGCCTCTGATGGTAAGTCAGCAAGCCTTTCCTGTATATTCTGAGCCGTTTCAGCCGCTGTTTTTGTCTGCAGGGAAGCCGTTAATGTAAAACGCGTCTTGCGTTCCATCAGCGTGAGCAAGTTGCTTTTTGGTGTTCGGAGATTCATCAAGTCACCTTCCCAATGCCCGAAGGTCTTTCGTCCTTCCACTTCCTTGGGCGGTCATGGATGAAACGGCGGTTTTCCAAAGGTTCACGCCTGCGTTTGTAATATCGCCGATCTCGCTTTGCCTTGGCTCTGGGGAGATAGCGATAGAGCTTGTCCAGCTTGATTTTCGGATGCGGTAAAGATAACGATAGGGGCTGATCCAGATAACTAAATTAAATACAGTCTAACCCACTGTTTAATCTGACGTAATTGCTCCTGAGGATCAGGAGTGTTAAAACGCCACTCACATTCCTTCAAAAATAGCCCAAAATGCTCCTTAGAAACACCGTTGAATTTTCGCATATGATGCTTCGCTTGGTTCTAGAAATTCTCAATGTCATTAATGTGGTTCTTTTTGTCTGCAAAGAGTTTGGAATGTTAATCCGATAGTGTTTAAAGTCGGATACATCCAGCACATTATAACCACGCCAACAGTCAGAATATGCGATGCTGTCTGGCACAACCTTATCTTGGATAATCGGCAATAAAGTTGATGAGGAGGCATCAGGTATGATCTTTGTCTAGACCTTACCTTTCCGCTTTAAAAGGCCAAATACAGCTACTTTGCCACCTGCATCGCGACCTCGCTTACCTTTGCGGGTACCGCCAAAATAACTTTCATCAGCTTCAATTTCGCCATGCAGTCGATAGCCCGGCAACTTGCTGGCAACCAATTGACGAAGCTGCATGAAGAAACGGATCGCCGTGTTCGCCTGCACGCCAACAATTCTTGCAGTCGCTCGAGCGGTGCTACCTGCGACGAAATCCTCAATCAACTTGCTTTGCTGACGTGAAGTTAGACGACTTTTTCGGCTGTACATCGTAGCCATTATAGAACCTCATTTTCAGCCCCTTTGTTTTTTATGATGCATAAACAAATCAGTAGGCATTCTATTGACCACATACCTCTTGTCATTAAGGCAATTTCTTTAAAATTGATAATTAACGATAAAGTCAAGCAACATAGAAGAGCAATATATAAAGTCGTATCAGCATGTTTTATCTGAAAGGCAATATAATAACCGTAGAGAAATGGTAAAAGTAATAAGATTAATCCCAGCAACCCAATTCCAAAAATTAACCTGTTATACCCTAAATCAGTTGCAATATAGCCCCCTTCCTCCCTGCCAAGAGATCCACTTCCTAACATAAAAGTTTCTAAATCGGTTGGAAAAATCCACATCTCACGAATATGTTTGAAATAGTAAAAGTTCTGAGGGTCAGATATCATCATTTGAAAGTTAAGAGCAGATCCCATAAAATGGGAAAAAAGAATAGAACTATTTATAAAATCAAAGCTACCTAATAATAAAACTGATATAATCAAAAATATACTTCCAATCATTATTAAAAGTGTATATTTAACTGTACTTATTATATTTCCGCTCAATTGATAAAAAATAAATAAAAATACAATATGAGATAAAATCAACCCTGTTTTACTTGTTAAAGCAATGCTAATTAAGATAATTATAGAAAATATGGTTTTTAAGAACTTATTAGCGACCTGCCCATCAAGAAAAATGAGAGGTAATCCAATTAAATGGATTGCTGATGTTTGTGCTAGACCATAAGTTAGACCCGTTATGCGTGCGCCAGTTGAAATTTCAGTTCCAGCCCAATTAACATATTGTTTTGCATTAGTTAACTCATAAATAGCACTACGAGTTTCTTCATTTATGAACATTGCAATAATGATTAAGCTATGTAAAACAATCGCATAAAGAATAAACTGAATAAGTATTTTATCCCAATTATTTTTAAATAATTTATAAAAAATAAAAATAATCCCTATTGCAGCACTAAAATTAATCCCAGATCGAATTGTTCTTAATATGAAATGCATTTCAATTTTGTTATGATAAAAATAAATAAATGATAAATATAAAATAATTAAAACAAATAAAATAAATAAAAATCGCACATGTTTAAAACATAATATATTTTTAATATAAAAAAATGTATATAATGTAAATACAAATGATACAATTACTATAATATCAACATATTTACTTAATTTCCATCCAAAAATAAAAAAGAAAACACATATATACATTAATATATACATTAATATGTAAGATTTTTTTTTTAACATCTATTATATCAATATTATTAAAATGAATATTTAATCAGTTTATTCAATAGTTTCAGGAGCAAAATACAACATTCACTAGGAATAACAATTTGACATTTTTGCCCAGCTCATTCAATAGGGCTTAAAGAGACATTTTCTTGGTGTCATATCAAAACCGTAAACTTTTGACTCATAAGAGTCTGAATCCAGTCCAGTTATTTCGCCATGATTTAACGATTGAGGGAAATTTAGAGCGCTTCAGCTACAAGCTGACTCGCTAAAGGGGGGGCAAAACTTTCTGAACTGTTAAGTGTGGCGGAAAATTATTGGGGAGCATTGGCTACTGACAGCCCGTTGTCGCAATATACAGAATGCCGTTCATAACCTGCTGTAAATCCGTTGTTCGTGGACGTCCCTGAGGGCAAGGCACAGGTATGATGAAATTTTCAATCAAATTCCATTTTTTATCCGTTAAATCGCTTGCATATCGACAATTCGAGTGGTTGCTGTCCAAGCCATTATTGTTCTCCATCAGTTGTCGCAAACCGATAGAAACATAAGTAACTGTAATCACTCAACGACTTTTAGGTCAGGCTCTGTCCAGTTTTTTGGGATCATCTCTGAGATGCTTTTCTTTTTCGACTTAATTCCTTAATACCATCATGTATACTAGGCAATGTAATCTTAAAATCTTTAGAGAATCGGTTACTATTCATTCTCATATCTTTTGGCCTAGGTGCTAATCCTAATTTTTCTATACTCTTCCCAATTTTTACCATTGAGGTGTCAAGCATTAAATAATCTGCAATACACAATGCAAAATCAGCTTTAGACATTCCTCCACAAGATGATCCCAAATTATATGTTCCTATTCTATCAGAAAGAATCGTTGCTTTTATAAGCTTAGCTAAATCTTCAACATATAAAGGTGAAAAATAAATATCATCGAAAAGAGTAATTTTAGTTTTCTCTAAAAAAGAATGGATCAACCAGTCAACAAATGTTAGACGTTTTTCTCTGCCTAAACCAAAAAAATTCGTTCTAATAATCAGGTGATTTGGTAACTGCCTAGCAAGGTCCTCCCCCCATAATTTTGTCATTGCGTAAATATTGATTGGAGCAACTATATTTTCAGAATGGGGGCCTATACCGGAATATACTTGGTCTGTTGAAATATATATAAATCGAGTTTTAGAGGATTCTTTCAATATCCAACTTGTTAGGTTTCTTGTAATTTGAACATTTGAGATATAAGCAGATTGTGGATCTTCCTCACAGCAATCAACATTTGTTGCTGCAACGGTATGAAGAATAACATCCGGGTTAATTTCTGGAAGTAAATCCTCAATCTGAGATGCATCAGAAAGATTACATTTAAAGAAGTTTGAATTTTCCTCAGCTTGTGATAGGCCAAAATTAAAAATTTCTCCACAGGTCTTGAGTTTTGGGCCTAAATACCCACCTAAAAATCCTGTAGCCCCTGTCAAAAGAATTTTCATCATATTTTCATCTATTTATCACTTAGTTCACCTCGTAGATATAATAAGATTAACTCGATAATTAGAATGCCCTTAATTATAAATGCAATTATTTAATTGAAGAAAGTGTAAATCAATTACGCTAGTTAACATAGGAAATGTTAAAAAAGTTTGGAGCTATCCTAGATAACTAGTTGTTTAGTCTTAGCTTGGTTCACATCTCAAGTGTAATTTGAAGGTTTTGAAAGAATGCCTCGGCGCGTGTCCTGAACCCAGGGCATTTTCTGGGTGTGGTGTTTAAGTTCCATGTAATGTCATCAATGTCCTGATCGCTATCATCCTTGATGTCTGTTTTTCGCGGCATGTCCCGCCGAACAATGCCATTTGTGTTTTCGATACCACCACGTTGCCAAGGTGAATGCGGGTTACAAAAGTAGGCTTCGATGTCCAAAACGCCTTCTTTATTTTGCCTGAGAAAAAGGACGGTACGGTCTACGCGATGCAACCATGATCCTAGGCATGGCTTAAGGGGATGTGAAGTCCGTAATTTGACTTGGGATCAAATCAAGGGTATTTACATTAAACGCAGAAAACACGGTATTGATAGTACGCACGCCCTAATCTCGCTATGAAATGGGGGCAGCCCCAGTCCTGAATCTAGCTCTTAACTTGATGGAGCAATAAAAAGAGGCTATACGTTTTACAATTCTAATTTAATTTTAATTCTGTCAGAATACCTCCCATGCTGCAAACGAAGATAATAAGCCAAATTTTGTCCTCAAATGCTTTCAAAAATATTTTCCGTTTCTCATTTTTCGGAATATTTGCAGGTATTTTATTAGGTTTTAAGTCTAAGTGTATTTATAAATCTAATAATAAAGATTCGTTAAAAATCATTGTGTTTAGTTCTAATCGTTACGAGCAAGATCTCGACGCAATTTCGAAGGTAGAACAAGCTAGTTTTTATACTATTCCTTTAGAGCTTTTTCAAAAAATTAATGCAATCTTTTCGTTCAAAGGGAAAACGGAAAATATTTTCTATCACCTTGAAGAAGACCCAGTTCTTTTAAACTTAAGAGATAGGCAAGTTTTGTTCCTTAGAAAAGTAGGATGGGTTTTAAAGAAGCTTTTTCATTACGATATTGCGATTACTCCATCTATGCAATACGTTAATGAAAAGGCTTGGGTCAAAGGTTTACCTGAAGGCGGGCTCCCTTTTGTTGCAATTCATAAGGAGTTCACACTGATAGATGAACATCATATTCCACGCCGAGTTAAACTTAATAAAGAAGAAAAAATTCGTTTTGAAGGTAGTCGTTTACTTGTAACAAATCAAACAGGTAAGGAACTGTTTATTCAGTCTAATATTTTTGCTGGTGAAAAGATCGGGGTAGTAGGTTTACCCCGTATGGATCGAATTTTAAAAGCTGACAGTGTATTTCGTAAACCTACTTCATCCAAACAAATGACAATGTTTTCATTTGGGCATTTTTCTGGTGATATGGAATATATTCCACGAGAGCGTAAAGCTCATTATTTTAGTATTAATGACGACTTGGGTTTTGTTGAACTTGTACGTGATAGCCATGCAGCTTTTGCAAGGGCTGCCCTTAAACGTCCTGATTTTAGGTTTGTTTATAAGCCCAAATATAATGATCCTGATTGGTTCGCAGAAATTGACCATTATGTAGAGTATGGTACTGGAAAGTCGATTAAAGAAATTAAGAACTTAGAAATTGTTTTTGATCCCGCACCTGATTTGATATGTCAATCAACAGCCGTTGTGGGGTTTAATTCAACTGTAGTTATTGAAGCGCGAGCTTTGGATAAGCCTACATTAATTCCAGTTTTTGCAGAAGCGGTCGGAGCTTATAAAGATAATGTGTTTTTTCGTGATTACTTAAAATTATTTGAAACTCCAAGTTCTGCTAAAAAATTAGAAGAACGGTTGCTTGAATTGGCTAAAGGGCAAGATACAACGCAGTCTAGTGATAGAAAAGTATATCAAAAATTTATCCGAAATTACTTAGGTTATGATGATGGGCGAACGTCCCAACGTGTCATTGAAGAACTTAAAAAAGTTTTATAAGTAGTAGTTCTGGCGTTCTAATAATAACTCCGCAATTTCGAAATCAAACGGTTCGTCAATATCAATCGAAACTTTGGCATCCATTATATATGGGCGTATTTTTTCACCATATAATGATGGTGTTTTACATAATAAATTATCTGTTTTAGTAACAATAATAGCAGGACCATTTCTACCATAAACTTTTGGAATGGTCTGAGTTTGCCCAGGCTTTGGAGCATTGTCATGATAAGTATTTAGAAACCCCTCATGCTCAGTCATTAATTTCATAGGATTAAACTGATGAGGACATTCAGTTACACTTACGACACTATCGCATGCATTAGACCTAAATAATTTAATAGCTTCATCTATGTGTATAGATGTGCGCAAAGGCGACGTGGGTTGCAGGAGGACTAAAATATCATAATGTTCACCTTTTTCATTATAGAAATTTAATAAATCTATTAAGACTGGCAACATAGGTGTTGCGTCTTCTGCGAGTTCTTTGGGGCGTACATAAGGCACTGTCCCACCCCATTGTAGCGATATATCTGCAATTTCTGAATCATCAGTAGAAACAACATAGGAATTAATATGTTGAGATTCTCTTGCTGCTATACAGGTGTAAGCAATTAGAGGCTTGCCAGCACATAATTTAATGTTTTTCCGAAGTACCCTCTTTGAACCACCTCGGGCGGGAATTACTGCTATTATTCGCATATCATTTACCTATGTATATCTTGCTTCAAGAAACATCATGTGCAAATTTGAGACTACCTTAATAATGCGATACCTAAAAGATTATGTCTGAACAAATAAAAAATATATGTGTTGTAACTGGAACCCGAGCAGAATACGGCTTACTTTTCTATTTACTTAAAGAACTTAACAAATCAACTAATTTCAATCTACAAATTGCGGTAACGGGCACCCACCTTTCTCCTGAGTTCGGTAATACATATCAGCAAATTGAACAAGATGGTTTTTTAATAAATGCTAAAATAGAAATGTTATTAAGTAGTGATACACCTATAGGTATTGCAAAATCAATTGGCCTTGGCGTTATTGGCTTCGCTGATGCATTTGATCGATTGAAACCAGATATTATTGTTTTATTGGGTGATCGGTACGAAACATTAGCTGCAGCCCAAGCCGCCTTACCCGCACGAATACCGCTCGTACATATACATGGGGGAGAAGCTACAGAGGGCCTAATTGATGAGGCTATTCGTCATAGCCTTACAAAAATGTCTCATGTTCATTTTGTAACAGCTGAACCATATAGAAATCGTGTAATTCAGATGGGAGAAGATCCCAAATATTGTTTCAACGTAAGTGCGCCAGGTTTAGATAATATCGGTAACTTAGATTTGATTGACAAGAAAGAGCTTGAAGAATTCCTTGGAATTGATCTGAAGCAAAAGATTTTTATTGTTACTTATCATCCTGTTACACTTGAAGAAAAGCCATCTCGTAGTATTAATAATCTAATAAATGCTTTAAATCAATTTGATAGAACTTCCATTGTATTTACAGGTACTAATGCAGATACATCTGGTCGAGAAATTCGACATTTAATCGAAAATTATGTACGAAAAAAACCTAGGGACCTTGCAGCTGTCGAAACACTTGGTCAACGTCGCTACCTTTCTCTTATGCATTATGCTGATGTCGTTATTGGGAATTCTTCCAGTGGGATTTTGGAAGCCCCAGCTATGGGAGTTCCAACTGTAAATATAGGAATACGTCAAAAAGGCAGGCTCACAGCACCCTCTGTTATATCCTGTAAGACGGATGAAGATAGCATCAAGGAAGCTATTCAAAAAGCCCTATCAGATGAACACATCGCACTTACAAGAAAGAAAACTTCTCCATTTGGGCAACCAGGTGCTGCAAAACGTATGGTCGATCATTTAAATAATATTAATTGGAATAAAATTATAATCAAATCATTCCATGATATTCTGGTGAAATAAGGACCAAATAATGAGTATGCGTATTATTTTGATTGGCTGTGTAGAAACAAGTAAGACAGCACTTGAAACTCTTATGAACCACCCTAAATGTGAATTAGTGGGCATTGTTACACGGGATTTTAATAACTTCAATTCTGATTTCACTGACCTTTCATTGCATATAAAAGGAGATAGATGTCCTGTATATTATGCTAACTCACAACATCGTCAGGATAAGCTTACTTCTTGGATTACAGAAAAAAAACCTGATCTAATTTTCTGCATTGGATGGTCTTGGTTATTACCCCCTTCTATTCTTAAGATCCCTCGTATTGCAGCTATTGGATATCATCCAGCAGCTTTGCCAAAAAATAGAGGGCGCCATCCATTAATCTGGGCACTTGTTCTGGGCTTAGAAGAAACAGCATCTTCCTTTTTTATAATGGAAAATAAACCTGATGAAGGAGCATTAGTACATCAAATTCCAATAAAAATTAAATTTGAGGATTATGCTAAAGACTTGTATCAAAAAATATTAAACTTAATTCCCTCACAAATATCTGAAATCATTGACCAAGCTTATGTAGGAAATTTAACTCATAAAAAACAAAGTAATAAAGAAGCAAGTTATTGGCGCAAAAGATCTCCGAAGGATGGGATGATTGATTGGAGAATGTCTTCCATAAATATTTATAATTTAATTAGAGGTTTATCCTATCCTTACTGCGGCACGTCTCTATTTGTTGGAAAAAAAGAATATTTAGTATGGCGTAGTAAAATAGGACCAAAGTTCCCAAATGACATTGAACCTGGAAAAGTTTTATATATTGAAGGTAATAATATATGCATAAAGTGTGGAGAGGGTTCTTTAGTCTTAATTGAACATGATATTGAAACCTTACCTGAGGTAGGTGAATATTTATAATGGATATCTTAGTAATTGCACCTCATCCAGATGATGAGACTCTTGGCTGTGGTGGTACCCTGCTCAAGCACAAAGCAAACGGTGATCGAATTCACTGGTTGATTATAACGTGTATGAATGTTGAACAGGGCTTTTCAGCTGAACGTATTAGAAATAGAAAGGTTGAAATTGTAGAAGTTTCTAAACAGTTTCAATTTGATAGTGTCTTTGAGCTTAATTATCCTTCCACCCTATTGGATACAATTCCAATGTCAGATTTTGTCTTAAGAATCAGTGATGTTATAAAAGAAATTAAGCCTGAAGTTGTATACCTTCCTCATGGCGGAGATATTCATTCAGATCATTATGCTGTATATCAGTCTGCTAAACCTTGTATTAAATGGTTTAGATACCCCAGCATTAAGAGAACCTATATATATGAAACTATTTCAGAAACCGATTTTTCATTACCTGACAGTTCTTTTTTTCAACCCAATGTTTTTATAAATATATCTGAATTTATTGACAAAAAAATAGAAATTATGAAAATATATGGTGGTGAAATGAAAGAGTTTCCTTTTCCTCGCTCCGAAAGAGCAATACGTGCATTAGCTGAACAACGTGGCTCCCAGGTAGGCTGCCATGCAGCAGAAGCATTTATGTTACTAAAAGAATTCAAGTCCTAATGACAAAATGTTTTATTATTGCAGAAGCTGGCGTAAATCATAATGGTGATGAGAAACTAGCATACGAACTTATTGCAGCGGCGGCTGAGGCTAAGGCAGATGCTGTAAAATTCCAAACTTTCAAAGCTGAACGTCTTGTAAGTCAAGGGACGCCAAAAGCAAACTATCAATTAGAACAGACAGATAAATCAGAAAGTCACTTCGATATGATTCAGCGTCTGGAAATAAGTCCAGACCAGCACTTTAGGCTCAAAGAAGAGTGTGAAAAATATAACATTGAATTTATGTCGACTCCTTTTGATACTATTAGTGCTAACTTTTTGGTTAAAGAACTTAAAGTTAAACGTTTAAAAATTCCCTCAGGTGAAATCATTAACGGTCCCTTACTTGATCATGTTGGACGTTTAGGGGTACCAATTATTTTATCTTCAGGAATGTCATCATTGTCTGAAATTAAACAAGCTTTAAAGGTTCTATCTCATAGCCTATGTCACCGCGATGGTCCTCCAGACTTTAAAGCATTGATAGAAAAAAGTGATCAAAGAGCTTTAAACGAGAATATCAGTTTACTTCATTGCACAACTGAATACCCAGCTCCATTCAATGAGATTAACCTTCGGGCAATGGATAATATGAGAAAAGAATTCAGGCTTCCAGTTGGTTATTCTGATCACAGTCTTGGTATTCATATTCCCTTGGCAGCAGTAGCACGAGGTGCGCGAATTATTGAAAAACATTTTACACTGGACCACAACCTGTCTGGACCAGATCATGCAGCATCATTAGAGCCAGCTGAATTAATTAAAATGGTTCAACTTATCAGGGATGTTGAGGTCGCGCTAGGAGACGGCATTAAAAAAACTACAAAAAGCGAAAAAAAGAATCTACCAGTCGTGCGCAAAAGCCTTGTCGCCAAAGTTGATATTTCTAAAGGTGAGACATTTACGGCTGAAAACTTAAGCATTAAAAGACCTGGTGATGGCATAAGTCCTATGCAATATTGGGACTATTTAGGTAAAATAGCTGAGGCTGACTATAAAAAGGACGCATTAATTAAATGAAAATAGGTTATTTTGGCGATGGTCCTTGGGCTGTTAGAGCGCTTGAATTATTAAGAGATGAAAATAATATCACAATTGATTTTATTGTTGGCCGTTATGGTTCAGTCGACCCCTCATTAGAAAATATGGCGCGTAACCTTAATATTCCTTTCTTTTGTCCTCCCAAAGTCAATGCACAGGATTTTCTTAAGACAATATCCACATTTCAGTCAGATTTAAATGTATCAATGTCTTATGATCAAATTATAAAACCTGAATTAATCAACCTGTGTCCTGAGGGGTTTGTCAATTGTCATGCAGGAGCTTTACCATTTTATCGGGGAAGAAATATTCTCAACTGGGTTTTAATTAATGGTGAAGACAAATTTGGGGTCACACTACATTATATTGATGAAGGTATTGATACTGGGGATATCATTGAGCAAAGGTTTTCTTCTATTGGCAAAGATGACACCTACTATGATATTCTTGAAATAGCTCATGAACTATGTGCTGAGACACTTTTAACAGGTCTTAGAAAAATCAGAGATAAACAAGTTAAACCAATTAAACAGAGTAGTATTCATCCCGTTGGTTTCTATTGTGGTCGACGTAAAGTCGGAGATGAAAATGTAGACTGGAATTGGACTAGTGAACGTATTCACAATTTTGTCCGAGGAATTTCTTCTCCTGGTCCATGCGCCCGTGCAAAAATTAAATCTGATGATATAGCTATTGTTCGTACGAGATTAATCTTAGGAGTACCTAGCTATATGGGAACACCAGGTGAAATTATAGGCAAAAATAATGAAGGTGTAATAATAAAAACTGGAGATACGACACTTCAAATTCTTGAATATGCTCACATTAACAAGCAACAACAGCCAGAAAAGATACTTAAGCCAACATGGCCAATTGGGACGCGAATTGATAGTAAAAACTAAATTTAAATATCAGCTTTGGCACGCTGGTTGAGAGTGTCCGTTGTCAAAACATTAGAGACCAGAGATCATGATTTCTCTTTGGTTGATTTTAAACGGCCTGATTTTGGTAGATCAAGCGTCTTTTAGCGATAGTCTGTCGTTTTAATATAGGTAATATCAGTTACCTAAAATCGATTTGGTTCCAGAACATCAAATTGTCGATCAAGTGTATTATCAACAACAATAGACGGTTTTCCACCATATTGACCAGGACGACGTTTATATCCGATCTGAGCACAAATTCCTGCCAGACGAGTCAGGCGTGCGACACGGTTAGGACTGATGCATTCGCCTAATTCTCACAGGTCATCGTGTAATTTACGATAGCCATAAACCTTGCCACTCTCTTCCCAAGCCTGTTTGATGAGTTCAGTTTGGCGTTGGTCTTCAAGGGCTCTATTGCTGAGTGGTGATTTTAGCCACGCATAAAATCCGCTTGGATGAACTCGCAATATACGGCACATGCTTCGGATCATAAAATCAGAACGATGCACCTTCATAAAGGCGTACTTCACTTGGCATCTTTTGCGAAGAACGCCGTGGCCTTTTTTAAGATGTCTCACTCCTCGGTGACACGGGCCAACTCTTTCTTTTAGCGACTGATCTCGGCAGATTGTTCCATAACTTCTTGGGCAACAGCTGGCAATTTAGAAAACCGCTTACGCCATTGATAAAGCGAATGTGTGCTGACACCTAAACGCCGGGAAACTTCTGCGACTGAATAGCCCCGTTCCGTAATCTGCTATACAGCATCAATTTTAAATTCATCGGTGAAATAGGATTTGGATATTGAATAACTCCTTGCCTCATTTTGTAACCGACAAGGTGTCTAGAAATCTAGGGGCTATTCAATCGTGTAAACTCCTTTTAGGAGGTGCCAGAAGATGGTTATCAAGAAAGAACTGCTCGATGAGCTATTTGCGTCCGTTGACAACCCACAAGACTTGATGGGTGAAGAGGGACTTCTCAAAAAATTGAAGAAAGCTCTGATTGAACGGGCAATGACACTGGACCGCCTGACCATTGATCTTTTAGACCATCAGGTCCCTCTTTATTAAAACGCAAAACCCAGTCATGGATTATTTGCAAAGTCACACCGCCATATTTCTCCAACGAACAAAACGATTGTAGAGCGTTTTATGTGAACCGTAACCTGTCGGAGTGTCACGCCATACGCCATTGAAGACCACGTTTAGGCACATGAATAATACATGAAATAACCCGTTGATCATCGGTGCGGGGAACGCCATGGGACAACGTCATGCGACCCCATTCAGGCCGGCTGGCGCTGTTATGGAAAAACACCCATGCAGACCTTCGAGAATGTCAAACATTTGGCTATTGAGAAAAATCTTGATAACTTGATGCCACAATCGGACAACACGATCTCAAATATTTTTGCTGTCCGATAATTCATATATGTCGGATCAAGTTCTGACTTTTACAAATAAGGCTTTACGTTTTTTTCGATATGTCCCTTTTGTTTCCCCAGTTTTTGCTTCGTATTCTTGTGTTTTTCTTGGTTGTCGCCTGTTTGTCATTGCCTTTAAATCAATTTGGGGATTTTCTTTTTCTTGTGTTTTTCTTGCCCATATTGTTTTGGGCAGGTGTTACGGATAGATTTATAAGATGGGGATCGGCCTTAATAGTTTTGTTGATCTGTCTTACTCTTCAATCTGTTTTGCCTCAACATAAGATACAGGAAGGTCATAATCTGTTTATGCCAGCCCCACAGGGCCAGGTTTTTAAAGATCAATTGCCTGAAGAAATTTACAGCTGGCTGGAAGCTGATTTCCTGCGAAAGTATCCTGTAAAAGGCCATTGTCTGGGTGTGGATGTATCAAAGACGAGTAATTGTTGGAAAACACATCAAAAACCCACAGAATTATATGATGTAAATGCCGATGGGATTTGGCAAAATCCTGTTTATTCACGTGTTGTCTCTGATATTAATTTTTCAGATGTCATGAGTTTGCGTGGCGGTTTTATCAATCGCTCTTATAACTGGTATGATACACGTAGTGACGTTAAACGTGCGGATATGCCGTTTTTTGTCCTGTTTGAATTTAAGGGGAATAATCCGGCAAGTCAGATCTGTTGGCGAGGTAAAGTGGCTTGGGTTGAAGAAAAAAAGCCTGTTGTTTTTCTTCATCATCTTGAATTGGCGTGTCGTTCTCTTGAAAAGGCACAAGGCTTAAAGCTTTATGGTAATGGGATTGATTCTCTTGAAATGAGGCTGGAAACCTCATTTTTGATGCAAATACATCAGTTTGCCCCTTATGTGGGAGCTGTGCTTTTGGTCCTGCTTTTGGTCCGCGTTGAATTTAAACAGCTATTTCTTCCCTTTGGTTTTGTTTGTGCAAGCTTGTCCGTCTTAGCAGGAAAGGTAAGTCATCTCTTTACAGCATTACCTGTGTATCCAGGGGGGCTTGACGGTTTAACCCATGACAGTATGTCACGCTTGATGCTGGATGGGTTTTTGAGGGATGATTGGTCGAAGGTTTTTCAGGGTGGCGTTGACATTTTTTATTACATGCCCGGATTGCGTTATTTCCGTTTTCTAGAACATTTGATGTTTGGGGAAACGGTTTATGGCTATTTGATTATTCTCACCTTTGTCCCCCTGGTTTTATATTCTTTGCTCAGGATTTTTATTCCAAGCCTGTGGCTCTTGCCTGTGATGGGACTGTTTTTCTTCACGCCTTTTGTGCGTAGTTTTGGGCTTTCTTTCCCCCATTATATGGACAATATGGCTCTGGGTTTTCCGGGGGCTTTAGGATATGGGCTGTTTCTTTTGTCTTTATGTGTTCTTGTTAAACAGGTTTTGAAGGAGAAAGAGGTTTCGCTTGTGGCCCTGTGGCTGGGCGGATTGTTCTTAGCCTTTGCTGTCTTTATGCGCCCGAATATGGCCCCAGGGGCTGCTGTCTTGTTGTTGGGGCTTTCTGTTTTATTCCTTAGACAGGGGAATTTGAAAAATATTTTATGGTTGGGGTTTGGTTTTTCTCCCCTTCTTTTTGTGCCGTTTCATAACTGGTATTTTGGGGGCGTTTTTGTTCCCTTTACCACAGCGGCTACGGCCAGTGTGAATTTACATGCCCCACCTGCCTTGTGGATAGAGGCACTGGGTGATCTGTTATCTTTTGACATGGCAAGTGGGGCTGTGGAGAAATGTTGGGAGCAGCTTTCTTTATGGTCTAAGGGGTGGCATCCCCTTCATCTTTGGGCTTTTCTTTCTGTGGTTTTTGTCTGTTTTAATCCATTTAAAACACATTTTGCCTTACGTTTGATTTCTTATATTGCCCTTGTCCAGCATAGCGTGTTGTGGGTTTTTACGGCACATAGTCGGTATGCTTGGTTGGCGTGGCTGTTGAGTTTTGTGGTGACTGTCGCGCTGAGCCGTGCATTCTTCTGGCAAATGTTTGCGACCCGTTCTGAAATATGGAATAAGATAGCCCACCTGTTAGAGCCCACGGGTCTGTCAAACCCGCCTGTTATTGATATTGATTGTATAAAGTTGAGAAAGCTTTCCTGATGTCTGACCCGAAAATTCAAGATATTTATTGGGAAAGTGTCATCAACCTTGTGAAAAAAAATCCTCTCCAGCTTTTTCAAACAAAAAATATTATTGAAAGTGGTTCGGCCAATCTGGATTTAGCACTCCTGCCACAACAAAGTAAAACAACTTTATCGGGATTATTTAAGGGATTACGCCCTCATCAATGGTCTAAAAATATTCTCATATTCGCCGTCTTAATCATTGGGGGAGTGCCGACATTTGAGAATGTGAGCATTGCTTTTGGTATTTTTGTTTTATTTTCAATGATGGCCAGTGCCACATATATCATCAATGATCTGTTTGATTTACAAGCTGATCGGCAAAATCCCTATAAACAGTATCGGCCCCTGGCAAAAGGGGAATTCAGGATTCCTCATGCTATTGCTTTATCGCTTTTGATGTTACTATTTAGTTTAGGGTTAGCCACATATCTAGATCCAGTTTTATTCCTGTGTTTTGGGACATATTTGATCGTAACACTGGCTTATACTTTCTATGTGAAGCGGTTGATTATCGTTGATGTTATGCTTCTGGCCTTTCTCTATACATGGCGGGTTATTATTGGTGGGGTCGCACTTGATCTTCCCATGAGTTCCTGGTTTATCGCCTTTGTGGTTGTGACCTTTCTTAGTCTGGCATTTGTGAAACGTGCAGCAGGGCTCAAAGACGAGGTGGGGGAAGATACAGGTCGAGGCTATCGTCAAAAGCATTATCCGTTGGTTGTTACATTGGGCTGTGGTTTGGCAGTCATAGCAACGGTTGTATATGGGTTGTTTATTCAGTTAGACCCCAGTGTGGCTGATCGTTATCATGAATATGTCTATCTTTGGTTGTCAGCCATCGCCTTTGGTTTGTGGATCGGTTATATCTGGTTGCAGACTATTAAAGGTAAGATGCATCAGGACCCGATTGTGTTTAGTGGAACAAATATCATTAGTCTTTGGCTTAGTGGGGCCACTGTTGCCTTTCATTTTTTAAGTCGGGTATAAGGTTGAAATGACGCCACAAGAAATTTCAAAGATTAATGTTCAGGCTTATAAAAGGGCAGGTTTTTTAACGCGTTTACTATGTCGTCTGCGTCCTTATATCTGCCCGTTTGATATGTTGCTGGAACATGTTCCCCATGGGGCATCGCAATTCGATATTGGATGTGGCAACGGGGTGTTTTTGTTGTTAGCCAAGCACTATTGTCATATTCAAGATAGTGTCGGTGCTGATGTAAATGAGGCGGCCCTGGCAACGGCAGATGAGGCTGTGGAGAGTGAACGTGTCGAGTTTATCATGTCCATAAGGCCACAAGAGTGGCCAAATAAGCAGTTTGACGTGGTTTCTATGATTGATGTGATGCATCATGTACCTGCTGTGCAACAAGGTATTTTCTTAGAAAAAGCATGCGAGAAAGTCAAAAACGGCGGAAAGATTATTTATAAGGATATGGCGAAAAAACCGTTCTTTTTTGCCTTTATGAATCGTTTGCACGATTTGGTCTTGGCCCGTCAGTGGATTACATATTTTGACAAGGGCGAAGCTCGTCAAATTTTGAAAAATCAAGGGTTTGACATTACATATGAAACGGTCAGAACCTGTTATTGGTATCGTCACGAATTGATCGTTGCACAAAAAATCAAATAACTTATCTCTTGCTTAAGAAGTTTGGTGTATAACACGCTTTATTGACGAAGTTTTTCTATTGGAGACACTCCCCTATGCGCACTGCATCTGTTCAGCGACAAACGTCTGAAACTGATATTTCCGTTGAGATTAATCTGGATGGGACAGGCGAGTATGACATTAAGACCGGGATCGGTTTTCTGGATCATATGCTGGAACAGCTGTCACGTCACGGGTTGATTGATCTGAAAATCCGCTGCAACGGTGATCTCCATATTGACTGTCACCATACGGTGGAAGATGTGGCTTTGGCGCTGGGTGAGGCGTTTACGCAAGCCTTGGGCGATAAAAAAGGCATTACACGTTACGCTCATGCTTATATCCCCATGGATGAGACTTTGGTGCGTGTGGCGCTGGATTGTTCCGGGCGCCCCTATCTGGTGTGGAAAGTTCAATTCTCACAGGCACAATTGGGCGATATGGATACGGAGATGTTCCAGCATTGGTTCCAATCTTTCGCGCTGAAAGCCGGGTTGTCCCTGCATGTGGAATGTCTGGATGGGGAAAATAACCATCATATTGCGGAAGCGGCCTATAAAGGGTTGGCGCGGGCCTTGCGTCAAGCGGTGGAGATTGATCCGCGCAAATCTGATGAAATTCCCAGCACCAAAGGGTCTCTCTAAACAGCTATGCTGACGCTATATTCTAGTCAAAGTTCTGGCAATTGTTACAAGGTACGCCTGCTGCTGCATCAGCTGGGCTGTGATGTTACTATCAAGGAAATGGATGTGGTGGCTGGTGATTGCCAAACAGATGAGTTTAAGGCGATCAATCCCATGGGCCAAGTCCCTGCTCTTGTCTTGGATGAAGGCATGGTTCTGGCCCAATCCAATGCTATCTTGCTGCATTTTGCCGATGAAACCCAATATATGGCCATGGATTATTTTGATAAGTCGCTGACTTATCAATGGTTATTCTGGGAACAATATAGCCATGAAACCGCCATCGCCGTGGCGCGCTATTCCATGCATTATCTGGGCAATAGCGAAGCTGATGATCCCCGTTTGTCGGAACTGTGGGAAAAGGGATATCGCGCCCTTGATGTCATGGAAAAGCATTTGTCTGATCAGGACTTCTTTGTGGGTAACCGTTATTCCATCGTCGATATTGCCCTGTTTGCCTATACCCATGTGGCCGATGAAGGGGGCTTTGACCTATCCGGTTATCCCAAGGTTCAGGCATGGCTTGACCGGATCAAGGCACAACCGCGCTGGAAACCCATGGGTGAGATCTAAATCCCATGAAATGCTTACAGGCAGAGTTGTTGGTGGGTTGTCACAATGAACTGGGGGGAGGTATCCAGTGGAATGGGGCAGAACAGCGACTTTATTGGACGGATATTCAGAACAAACACCTTTATAGCTGTGACGAGTTTGGTCATGACCTTATGTGTTATGAGCTTGAAGAACGTCTGTGTTCTTTCGCCTTTGATCTGGACGGTAAAATCCTCGCAGCCTTTGCTAGCGGTTTATACCGTCTGGATATCCAAAGCGGACAGCGTGATTTGCTCTATGCCTATGAAACTCATCAACCCGCGACTCGCTTGAATGATGGACGTTGTGATCGACAGGGCCGGTTTATTGTCGGGGGCTATTATGAAGCCGGACCAGAAGCCATTACCCATGTTCTTTCTTTTGGAAAGGGTGAGGCAACCTCTTTATTTGACGGGGTGAAATGTGCCAATAGCATTTGTTTCTCACCCTGTGGCACCCGGATGTATTTTGCTGATACAGAGACCCGTGAGATTGCGAGCTTTACTTACGCCCCAGACTCAGGGTGTTTATCACAGAGATCCTCTTTCGCCCAACTTTCTGAAGAGGAAGGTTTGCCAGATGGGTCTTGTATTGATCGTGAAGGTGGTTTGTGGAATGCTCAATATAATGGGGCCTGTGTCCAGCGGTTTTTAGCAGATGGGACACGCGATATTATTATTAAGGTTCCAGCCCTGAATGTGACTTGTTGTTGTTTTGGCGGTAAAAATTTGGATAAGCTCTTTATCACAACGGCCCGTCAGGAAATGGATACCGGGCAGCTTGTGCGCTATCCGCAAAGTGGGGGTGCGTTTGTTGTAAAGCCGGGTATAATCGGTTTGGCAGAGAGTTTATATCAGGATCGCTTGTTTGCATGAAAATATACACCGTCCATATCCAGAAATTCGGCCTTGATCCAGAACCGGATGTTCGTTTGGTTAAAGAGGGATTTAACTGGGCGGCTTTTGTCTTCTCGCTCTTTTGGGCATTGATGAAAGGCTATTGGTGGGTTGCATTGAGTATTTTTGCCCTTTCCATGGCAATAAGTGTGTTTTTAGGTGTCTTTGGGCTTGATCTTTTTGGGCAAGCTGTGGTCAATATCAGTTTCAATATGTTATTGGGTATCTATGCTAATGATTTGGCGCGCTGGACATTAAGACGGCGGGGATATTTGGAAGAAGATGTGATCTCTGCACAATCTGTGGATCATGGATTGCAGTTGGTGGTGAGCAAGCTTCAAACTGATTAGAAAGTGGGCGAAGGACAGTATGTCTGTTGTCATTATTGATTATGGGTCGGGCAATTTACGCTCTGCCGAAAAATCCTTTGAACGTGCTGCACGCGAAGCGGGCTTAGGGCTTGATGTGCTGGTGTCTAATAAACCGGAAGATGTTGCGGCCGCTGATCATGTGGTGCTGCCCGGTGTGGGTGCCTTTGGTGATTGTGCTCAGGGCTTACGCAGCCTTGATGGCATGTTGGAAGCATTGAACGAAGCGGTTCATCAAAAAGGCAAACCCTTTATGGGCATCTGTGTGGGCATGCAGTTGATGGCTGAGCGTGGCCTGGAACATGGCAATCATGAAGGTTTGGGCTGGATCAAAGGTGATGTGGTGGCGATTGAACCTACAGATGCATCCCTGAAAATTCCGCATATGGGTTGGAACGAGCTGTCGTTTGATGAGGGGGCACACCCTGTTTTGGACGGCGTAGGCGATGCGGATGTTTATTTTGTCCATTCCTATCAGTTTAAAACGGTTGATCCTGCCCACCAATTGGCAACAGTGAAGTATGGTGGTGATGTCACTGCGATGGTGGGCCGTGATAATATGGTCGGTACCCAGTTCCACCCGGAAAAAAGTCAGGCGATTGGCCTGAAAGTCATCACTAATTTCCTGAAATGGAAACCTTAAGAGAATAGATAAAGAACGTCATCCCCAACTGGATTGGGGATCTCGAAAATCACAGGAAAAAGATCCCCGCATGCGCGAGGATGACGAAAGAGAGTAAAGCAGATGAATTTATATCCAGCCATTGACCTTAAAGACGGTAACTGCGTGCGCCTTTTGCGCGGTGATATGGATGCGTCCACCGTGTTTAATGAAAATCCCGGTGATCAGGCGGCGCAATTTGTCGCTGATGGTTGTGAGTGGGTGCATATTGTGGACCTTAATGGGGCCTTTGCCGGTGAACCAGCCAATGCTGAAGCGGTGAAATCTATCCTCAATGGCATTGATGGCAAGGCAAAAACCCAGCTGGGCGGCGGTATTCGTACTTTTGAGACCATTCAATATTGGCTGGATGCAGGTATTTCCCGTGTGATTTTAGGTACCATTGCATTGCGTGATCCGGATTTTGTGATTGAGGCGTGTAAGCGCTTCCCCGGCCAAGTGGCTGTGGGGATTGATGCCCGTGATGGCTATGTGGCGGTTGAAGGTTGGGCAGAAGTCTCTGACATGAAAGTGCTCGATCTTGCTCTGAAATTTGAAGATGCGGGTGTCTCTGCCATCATCTTTACCGATATTTCCAAAGATGGCGCGATGGAAGGCCCGAACCTGCAAGCCACTGTAGAACTGGCCGAAGCGATTTCTACACCGGTGATCTTGTCTGGGGGCGTATCATCCATGGAAGATATCACCGCGATTAAGGCCGCAGAAGTACCGGGCTTGGACGGGGCGATTTCCGGTCGTGCCATTTATGACGGCAAACTCAATGTGGCGGAAGCTATGAAAGTATTAAAAGGCTAAATGTCGTCCTCGCGCAGGCGGGGACCTCGTTCAAACGGAGAAAGATTCCCGATCCAGTCGGGGATGACGTGAGTGGAAAGATGCTGAAAGTAAGAATTATCCCCTGTCTCGATGTGGCCGATGGTCGCGTGGTCAAGGGTGTGAACTTCGTTGATTTGGTGGATGCGGGTGATCCGGTGGAACAGGCCAAGGTCTATGATGCGGCAGGCGCCGATGAGTTGACGTTTCTCGATATCACTGCAACCCACGAAAATCGCGACACCATCTATGATGTGGTGCGTCGCACGGCAGAGCAATGTTTCATGCCCCTGACCGTTGGTGGCGGTGTGCGTGAAGTGGAAGATATCCGCAAGCTCTTGCTGGCCGGGGCCGATAAAGTCTCCATCAACTCCGCAGCCGTGAAACGTCCTGAATTTGTCCGTGAAGCGTCTGAGAAATTCGGGAGCCAATGTATTGTGGTTGCTATTGATGCTAAATCTGTTGGCGAAGACAAGTTCGAAATCTTCACCCATGGTGGGCGCAAGGAAACCGGTATTGATGCGGTGGAATGGGCGAAAAAGATGGAAGAATATGGCGCAGGGGAAATCCTGCTGACCTCCATGGATCGTGATGGCACCAAGATTGGATTTAATTTGCCTTTAACGCGTGCCATTGCCGATGCGGTTAAAATCCCGGTGATTGCTTCCGGTGGTGTGGGCAATTTGGACCATATGGTCGAAGGGGTGACTGAGGGCCATGCATCGGCTGTGTTGGCCGCTTCTATTTTCCATTTTGGAACGTATACGATCCAAGAGACCAAAGAACATATGGCAAAAGCCGGTATCCCTGTGAGGCTGGATTGATGGACGCAACCGTACTTGATAAGCTGTTTGAGACCATTGCATCACGCAAAGGTGCTGACCCATCTGAATCTTATACAGCCAAGCTTTTTTCCAAAGGCCGTGGCAAAATCGCCCAGAAGGTCGGTGAAGAAGGTGTAGAATGTGTCATTGCGGCCCTGTCTGAGGGCAATGATAAGCTGACCGCAGAAAGTGCCGATCTTTTCTATCACTTACTGGTGCTGTGGGCCGAAGCCGGGGTGAAACCGGAAGAGGTTTGGGTTGAGTTGGCGCGGCGCGAAGGTATTTCCGGGATTGACGAGAAAAATTCCCGCCCGAAAGATTAAGGAGACTAAAAACATGCCTCATATGGTGATTTCTTACGCAAAGTCTGTTGAAAAACAGGTGGATATTCAGACATTGGTACAAGAAGTCTGGAATGGGGCCGAAGAAAGTGGCTTGTTTAACCCCGATGCGATCAAGGCCCGTGCTTTCCCTGTGGAGCATTATGTCACCGCCAATACGGACCAGCTCTTCATCCATGTAGATGCCAAGCTGTTTGTCGGACGCACCGATGAGCAAAAACAGGATATGATCCAACGCGTCTTCGATAAAATGGATGCGCTGGTGTCAGAAGATGTAGCTTTGTCAGTTGAAGCGATTGATATTGATAAGCCGAACTATGTGAAGCGCTAGATCGTACTGTCTCATGCTGTCCACCTTGTTCCAACCCAAAAAGCCGACAAAAAAAGAATGGCTAACGATGATTGCCATTTGTGTTGTGGGTTCTATTTTGTGTATGGGGCTAATGTATGCAAAATCAAAGGCGGAAAACCCTTTTTATGGGGATGCTAGTGATTATGTGAGAGGCGCTTTTACATTATATCATCACGGTGTCTTTTCGCAGCATATTTCAATAACAATGCCACCCGCAGGTCTTGGTCGGGAGCCAGCCTATGCTTTTGTATTGTCTTTATGGGCATATTTAGATAGCGGATTCCAGTCATTAACAATTCAATGTTTAGAGGCTATTAGTTGTTCAAAAGAGCAGTTTGTAGGTGCGCAATGGTTTAACAGATTTCTGTTTGCCTTAAGCGGTGTTTTGATGTTTATCGCAGGCTATTTGGCGTCTGGGCGTTTGTTGGGGGCTACCATTGCAGGGGGGGCGATCTGGTTTAATAAACATATGCAAAAAAATATGGATTATATTGTATCTGATCCATTAGCTTTAATGTTGAGTTCATTTCTTTTGCTATTGCTTGTTGTGATTGCGGTTAAAAAGCGAGAAAATAAACCAGTCGTTTTCTTATGGGCTCTGGCAGGTGGGGTGCTGGCAGCTTTAACCTTAACCAAAGCCGTATTTTATTATTTTGGTTTACTATTTATAGCGACTTTTGTTGTTTATTGTATTTATAAAATATTTTGTAAACAGCAGGATAGGTTTTTAACTACAGTTCGTTTTCTTTTATTTTCTGTGTGTTTTATTGTCCCAGTTTTTATGTGGATGGAACGGAATAATGATATTAGTGGGGAACGTATTATTACGCCTTCACGGGCGGGTATTGCTCTGAATACGCGGGAAGTGCTGAATCATATGACACCCGCACAATATTTCACGTCTTTCCTTTATTGGACACGAGGGTTTGGGGATAATTGGGCACGAGCTTTATTGCCAAAAGAAATTTGGACTGAATTTGAGATTGCAAATCCGGATGGTTTTTATTTAAAGGCTCAACTTGGGTATCCAAAACTTGTCAAAGAAGTCATGTTAAAAGAGGGGGTCAATAAGACGGTTGCAAGCAAGATGGTTGACCGCCGTCTGATGATGGATATTGTGAGTAATCCCATTACTCATGTATTGGTTACAATCCCAGTTTTTTATTATGGAATTTGGGTGGATCAGTTTGCTTTTCTGTCTGTGCCTTTCTTTTTCTGGTGTTTATGGTTGGCTTGGAAGAAGCGTGAGTTTGCTTTACCTCTTATCTTGGCTCCCAGTTTATTTAATATGATCTTTTACGCTTTGATTAGCTTAAATATCCCACGTTATCAAATGACAGCGGTACCAGGATTAGCACTGGCTTTAGCAATAGGTTTTTGTATTTGGGCAGAGCAGGGGCGTTTTCAAAAATTACAGATTTTTTTATTGAGAAGGCGACCAAAGGGATAGTTTTTTAAAAACAGTGAAAAACATAAGACTTGTCCAGGTTATGCTAAAAATAAGATAACTAATTGATATGCCATTGAGCTGTAGAAGACTATGTAGCCAGAAAATAGAGAGAATATAGGCCAGTACTGCGATTGTTTGATTGATAAGAAGTTTACCAGGTATACCAAGAGCCAATCCTAAAGGGCTTAATGGGGCACTTAATGTCATCACCGAAGCCCCTGCTGTGAAAATAACTAAGGCTATATAGGATTGGGTGTAATCTTCACCTATGAGCAAAAGGATAGGGTAACCGAATATGGTGAACCCCAACCAGAAAAAAAGGCTAATAATTATGCAGTACTTTAATGTTGTTCTGTTGAGTTTACGTAAATCATTGAGCTGTTTCTGAACAACTAATTTATTGATTTCAGGAAAAAAGGCTTGGGTGAACGGATCGATAATTCGCATCACGATTGATGAAAGCTGTTTGATAATTCGAAGAATACCAGCTGCTGCAGGCCCTAGTAACAAGCCAGTGAGGAGTATATCGCCATCTTTAGGAAAGAGGCGTACAAACGCATTCAGGCTTGTTTTAATGATAAAGCCAAAAAAGTTTGGGCATTTTTCCAAGACTGAATAAGACAAATATTTCTTATGCTTCGGGATAAAATGAGAAGCAGAAATTAAAAATATAATAGGGATAAAAACTTCAAATACAGCCCAAACTAATAAAAAGCCTGAAAAATGATCTTCTTTTGGTAATAAAAAGAAACAAACGACTAATGAAATAAGCCGAAGCCCACTGTTTAAGGCAATGAACCAAGCGACTTTGGAAAATTTTTGATAAAACTGTAGGATCGCGATAGGAAGGTGACTTAATGTGCCAATGGCTGTAAGAGCATAAAGTTGAGCATAGAAGACCTCTTCGGCTTTGATTTCTAGCCAATGAGGAAGGTAAGGAATGAGGAAGTAAGCTGATAAACAGGCTAGAAGACTACTGGTCAGATCTAAAAGAAAACACAGTCGAGCAAGTTTATGTTGGAAATAGTCTGCATAATCTGTTTGTTTTAGCCGTTCAGCATAATGAATGAAGGCTTTACCTGTATTAAAGGTGAAAAACTGTATCAGGACAAGAACTACCGCCTGTATTGCGGCCCATTTTCCGAATGCTTCTGCTCCTAGGGCAGATGCGATAAACATATAGCTTAGCATTGTTGCCAGTGCTGCCCCTGCTTGACCAAAAAGCATTTGGATGCCCCCTTTGGCGACAGGGTGAGATTTGCAGGTTTGAATAAACTGAGAGGCAGAAGGAAGCATTATGCAGTGATTGAGGCTGGAAGAGTGGAATTAGTTTTAAGAAGGCCCATGATCCTTTTTGCCCGATGATAAAAATCAAATTTGCGATCAATATCTTTTAAGGCATTCTTAGAAATATGACTTCTTAGCTTGTCATCAGATATTAATCGTTGCAATTCAGTAGCCCATTGATTGATGTTATTTGCGGGACAGAGCAGACAGTTTGTTTCGTGTTCCAGGATATCTTTAATGACGGGTAAATCACTGGCAATAATGGCTTTTCCATGTGCCATATATTCAAAGAGTTTTAAGGGGGACATCCAAGGGGCAATATTTCTGTCGCCACCAAAGCCATAGGTTTCTTCCTGAAACGGTGCGATACAGATATCAAATGCCTGCAGGTATTGTGAGACGGATGCATGGTTGATTGCCCCGTGGAAATGAAGGTTTCCATTTGTATGTTGGGCTCGTAATTCTTCTACTTGTGAGGGAGCACCGCCAACAAGGTGAAAATCAAATTCAGGCATCATTTTTGAAAGGGTAATAACTGTTTCATAGCCCTTTCCTTTATGGAATTGCCCAACATAACCGATATGTGTGGTATTGGCCCGACCCGGTAAAGCAACAGGTAAATTTTCTTTACTTGGAATGTTAGCCCCGCTTGGCAGAACAATAACGTTCTGTTCATTTAATTCTGTGAAATTTGAAATATAATAGTCTCTCAAGGGGGTAGAAATACAAATTAAGCCTTTAAAATTCTTGGATTCAAAAAGTTTTCTTTCCAAACTTTCATGGAATGAATTTGGTGGGGGTGTATGTACTTCGAAGGCAAAAGGAACATTAAGGTTTAAACAGCTTTGCATGCTGTAAACATCGCGGCCATAGGCATAGTCGAAATTATCTTTGCTTTTTGAGAGTGTCTTTTTAACAGCATGAGCATATTTTAAGCCACCCCAAAGTCTGACCTTCGGCCATATATGTTGCTTAATAGAGACCGGCTCACTGATGCCATAATGAATATAGGGATCGATTGGACCCTTTTCATAACCTTGACGGCAGAAAAGAGTGACATCAATATCTTGGCGGGCAAAACCGCTTGCCATACTCATGACTTGAACACTGTTTGCCATGGGAGAAGGGATGGATGACGCTGAGAAATAGGCGAGTTTTTTCTTTGTTGTGTTTGTTTTAAGTGTCGGGATATTTGGGGGAGCATCACTACAGGATGGCTTGTGCCAGGTCTGTGACCAGTTGGCTAGCATTAAGACGGCCCAAAGTTGGTATTGCCAGTTTCGTTTCGAAGACTGATGCTCATTCCAGCGTTGCATGATTGCTGTTTTATCCAGACCCATTTCTTCATAAAGGATCGGTGTTTCAATCAGGTTGTGTGCCCAATCTTTTAAGGAACCACGTAACCATGCATTCAGGGGAATGGCAAACCCAGCTTTAGGCCGTTCAATTAATTCTTTAGGGACATAGCGATAGAGAACTTCGCGTAAGATATGTTTGCCATTTGTGCCTTGCAGTTTGTACTTTTCAGGCAATTGCCAGCTAAATTCGATAACGCGATGATCAAGAATGGGAACGCGGACCTCCAGCGAGCAAGCCATAGAGGCTCGATCAACCTTTGCTAGAATATCGTCCGGCATATAGGTCGTGGTGTCCAGAAGCTGCATGCGTTCAACAAAACTAAGGCCAGAAGCGGCTGCTGTACGTGTCCATCCTGCACTTTGTGCTTCTAATGTACCCGGCGTAACTCCTTCAAGATGGGTCACAAGTGAGCGATACATTAATAAGGGGTCGTCCATTCCTAACAACGGGGCAGCCTTATGGATTTTATCACCAATCATGGAAGGCAGGAAATGGCCTGTTAGTGGGGAAAGGAGCTTATCCCATGTTTGAGGAGAGGGGTGTTGCAGGCTATTGGCAATAGCATGACGGGCAAAATCAGGAATCTTTTTCCTGAAGTTTTCAATCTGAGAGCCCCAGGTATATCGGTTGTAGCCTGCAAAAAGTTCGTCCCCACCATCGCCTGATAAAGCAACCGTGACATTTTTTTTTGTCATTTCAGAAACAAGAAAAGTCGGAATTTGGGATGAATCGCTAAAAGGTTCATCATACATAGTTGCTAAACTAGGGATGACTTCTTCTGCTTTTTTTGGGGAGACATAAAGTTCTGTATGGTCAGTTTGAAGGTGGTTGGCGACAGCTTTGGCATATTCGGCTTCGTTAAACCCTTCTACATCAAAACCGATAGAAAATGTTTTTGCTTTGCTACTTCCAGCTTGTTGCATAAGTGCAACAACAGTAGAAGAATCAACGCCGCCAGATAAGAAAGCCCCTAAAGGCACATCAGTAATCATTCTCCTTTTGACAGAATCACTAAGTAGAGCCTCGAGTTCATCTGTGGCGTCTTTTTCAGAAAGGTCAAGTTGGTTTTTCTTGCCAAAATGAGCGACTTGGGTAGCATCCCAATAGCGTTGAATATGAGGTTGTCCCTTAAGGTTACTAGATAAAATACAACCTGGTTCAAGTTTATAGATCGAGTTATAAACGGAATAAGGCGCAGGAACATATGTGTATCTGAGGTATGCAGCAATGGCTTCACGACATAGCGATGGTGTCCAATTGGGCAGGGTGTGGAAAGCTTTAAGTTCTGAAGAGAAAATAAGTTGGTTATGTTGGAGCCCCCAATAGACCGGCTTAATCCCTACCCGGTCACGTACCAAATAAAAGCGGCGTTCTTTGCGATCCCAGGCGGCAATGGCGAACATGCCGATGAGTTTTTCAACAGTGGCTTTCACCCCCCAGGCCGCAAACCCGTTAACAATCACTTCGGTATCGGAATGACCTTTGAATGTGTAGCCTTTTGCCTCTAGTTCAGGGCGTAAGTCATCTGCGTTATAGATTTCTCCATTGTAAACGATCACAAAACGGCCATCACTGGACTGCATGGGTTGATGACCCGCAGGTGACAAGTCGATAATAGCAAGACGGCGATGACCAAGCCCGACACCCACCTCGCTATCGACCCAGGTATCACCACCATCTGGGCCACGGTGATAGAGGGTGTCGGTCATTCTTTTGGTGGTTTGGGCAAGTTCTTCTGTGGGGGTTTGGGCATTTAAATCAATAAAACCGGCAATTCCACACATTTTAAGATGCCTCGCGCTCTTTCATGATTTCGGGTAATTCACCAACAAGACCCATAGCAGATTTTGTAAAGAATTTCTTGGCAAAAGGAATTTGATCCACAACCGTGAGACCAATATCACGGGCCAGTCGAAGAGGAGTGCTGTTATTGGAAAAGAGTTTCACAATCGCATCGGTGGAGGCGAGCATAAGGTGGTTATCAAAATGGCGCCAGCGATCATAGTCTTCCAATACGCGCCCCGCCCCTACATCAAGGCCAAGTTTTTTGGTTTCGATGATGAGTTCAGCAATGGCGCAGGCATCGCGTGCACCCATGTTAAAGCCTTGGCCTGCAACCGGGTGCATGCCGTGGGATGCATCGCCAACCAAAGCCAGACGGGTATCAATAGAGCGTTTGGCAAATTGTAGGGTCAAAGGATAGGACCAGCGTGGTCCTTCAACTTTAACCTCACCAAGATAATCACCAAAACGTTCAGACAGTTCGGCTTGGAAATCTTCGTCGCTTAGTTTCATCATCATAGGCGCATTGCGTGTGCTTTCTGTCCAGACAATGGAGCTACGTGTGCCTTGCATCGGTAAAATGGCAAAGGGGCCATTGGGCAGGAAATGTTCCTGGGCGACATTGAGATGAGGCTTCTCACTTTGAACAGTGCAAACAATAGCTGTTTGATCATAAGACCATTTGGTGATGTCAATATTGGCTGAACGGCGCACCCATGAACCCCGACCATCTGCCCCAATGACCAGCTTGGCTTTAATCTCTATCCCATCATTGAGTTTTGCATTAACTTCGGAAGCGGAACGTTCTAACTTTTCTACACGTTTAGGCGCAAGATAGGTCGCATGGTCCATATCTGGTACGACTTTGAGGATGGCTTTGCGCACCGTGCGATTTTCCAGCATATAGCCAAAGGGTACACCAGTGAGGTCGAGACTATCAAAATGTAAAAACAGGGGTGATGTCCCATCTGTTACACGAATATCTTCAATAATGCCGGCTTCAGGTTCCATATGGTCCCATAGGCCAAGAGAAACAAACGCATTATAAACCGATCGGGCAATGGCAGAACAGCGCCCGTCATATTCTGCCTTAAGCAAGGTTTCGGGATCGTCGGCATCCACGACAACGACATCAACACCGCCACGGGCCAAGGCACAGGCTGTCATGCCACCGACGAGGCCACCACCAATAATAAGGACGTCCGTATCGTAATGTTGTGTCATCTTTAACTTTAAAATCCATTAAAGGCTCTTGGATAGATGTGACTTTTGTAAAGCTATTTGTCTCGGGCGTAAACTGTCTTATTTACGATGCTTGTTTTAAACGTTGTGAGACGCGGTAGATGAAAAAGAGAAAGAGTGAGAAGTTCCAAAATATAATGGCCGTTCCATAGGCTATAGCAGCACCATCAATGCCATAATGGGGAATGAGGGTGTAGTTCAGCAAAATATTGATCAAAACGCTGATGCTGACCAACATGGCAACAAGAACCTGACGCATAGTCATTAAGGCTGTGACACTAAAGATACCGAAAATAGCGTTTACCAATTGTGCAAAAGCCATGACTTGGAGGCTTGTTGCTCCTGATTTAAATTGTGCTCCAAAGAAGTTTAGGCACCATTCTGGAAAAACAAGCATCACCCCTGAAATGGGAAGGGCAAACCCGGTGCCTCCAACAATGGCATAAAGGATTAATTGTCTCAGGTTGTCTTTTGATCCTGTTGCATTGAACTTTGATAACAGCGGGGCAACAACGACATTTAAAGCAACCAGACCAAAGGCTGTTAAAGTCGCTAGACGTATGGCAGCAGAAAAGATGCCAGCATTTTCAATTTCATGAATGGAACCTAGAAACAAGGTACCGATTTGGCCGTTTGCAGCTTGACAGATATTAAAGACAAGCATGGATAGGCTGATAATAAACCATTCTTTTTTGGCAAAGGCCGGCTTGGTTTCACCCTTAAGAAGGGAAGGAACTTTCTTAACAAGAATATAAAATGCATAAATTGCAGCAATTCCAAATCCGATTGTTTGTCCAACCCAGACATCGCCTGTTGTTTGCGCACCAAGAATATAAATAAAGAGAAAGGCACAGAACCAGAATGACAGGGGACGAACAAGCCCTTCCGGTGTGGCGGCCAAGACACTATGACCAGAGCCCCTTAAAAAGGCTTGCCAGGTAAGCATAAGGGCGGCAAATGGCAGAGAGATTAAAGCAATCCACAAAGTGTCTGGATCAATATTGAGCCATATATTCAGGATCAAACCGACAGCGAAACAAAGTGCAGATGTAATTACAACCGACCATGTGGCAAACCGAAATAATCCTTGATAGCAATTTGATGAACCATCTGCGAGATATTTTGCGCTGAAACGTACTGATGTATGATCCAGGCCAAAAACAGCAAGGATCAACAAGAGATAGATAAAGCTTGAGGTATAGCTATAGAGGCCATATTCCTCTGCTCCAAGATTGCGTGCGAGGAAAACCTGATAAAAAAAGATAAGTGCTGCGGACGTTAGGTTAATGATAAATGTACCGCCTGACCCTTTAATCAGTTCAATCGCGAGTTCCTTGTTGGTGAACAAGGATTTTATATACGTAAGATATCGGTACAACGATAGATCCAGACGTGTTTATCAGACATTACCAAAAATCATTTGGTTATTCAGTCTCTTATGAGGAATAATCAATTTAATGATACAATAACTCCTGCTTTCTCTGCGATCAAGTCAGGATGGTTTTATGAGTTTACGTTTAGAGGCTTACAATTGCGCCCTCAGGTCCTGAATAATGGCTTTTGTATCAAGTCCGACCAGTTTATCCAGCTTTTCCCAGTCAGCCGTGCTGATTTGAGCTTTGTCAAAACTGTTATAAAGTTCTTTTAAGATCACTTTGAGTTCGGTTTCCTTGTTGATCTCAACATTGTCGACCAAAGAGCGTTTTTCCAGGAAGTTGATCATCCAGTCCAGGCGGTCTTGATAATTATACATAATATAAGCGGCGACTTTTACGAGGAAGGCTTGGAGAATGGCCTGACTTTCTGGATGGTCATAGAAATGATAAAGGGTGAAGTCTTTATCTTCGCTGGCGCGTAGCATGTTGACGATCTGGATGCAGCGTTCATTTTCGCGCACAACGTTTTCACGTTCAAATATGGCGGTAAAGAGATCGAAGTAATAGGGCAGTTTGTCACGGGTGAGGAATTCTGTTTTGATCAGGTTCTCAAATTGATAGGTGACCAGACGCCAGAAAAAACCACGGCGTTTGGATTCAAAATAGCGCGACGTAAAGGTTGCCGGGCAGCTCATATTGCGCTGCATATGGTCTTCCTGCATCATGTCAGATGACAGAAACTGGGCGGCTTTGTCTGTAATTTCGCTACGGCTGAAACTGTCTTTCCCGGTGATCAGTAATTCATTGATGAACTGTTGCAGCAACATTTGGGAATGTTGCATACAAGGGGAATTTGCCGCTTCCTTAAATTGAACCATATCTGGTTTCACCATCTTATCCTCGCCCGCTATCAACGTTTTTTTTAACTATAGCGTAGAAATCCTATAGGTAAAATTCTCTTGAAGGATATCAGTATTTTCCCTTATGCCTTTAGGGTTGAACAGGGCTTACTTCAAAATGGAAATAGGTGTGATAAGTGCTGCTGAGCTGGATCTTTTCCCCCTTGTTACATGGGTGGGGGGCAAGCAGAATTTGTGCAGCCTGACGCCAGTGGTTATGGGGTTTCGGGGCTTGGGTAGAAAAGATTAAATCATCGCTCAGGTGAAGATCAAACCACATCAAAATGGCGTCTGCCTGACCTGTTTGGCAAATCGGAATGTCTGTTTTTTCACGAAACCCTACAGAAGGGGCCTGTGTAAAATCAAATTTTTTGATGGTAAAGGGGGCGCTTAGAATACGGTGGTCTTCGGTTTCATTCAGACCAATCTGAGCATCTTTATAAGAGAGAGGGTGGGCCAGAACATTCATGGGGCTGAGGTCAAAGCCGTTCACTTGGTCCACATGGTGGAATTTTTGCAAATGCGGACATTCAATCAACACCCCGTAAAGTGTGGCTCCTTGCGGGATAATGCGGGCATCTTCTTTGAGCAAATGGTGCCAGGCATGATTAAGGGTGGGTAGAGCCCCTTCCCCCACAATGGCGCGATCAAAGATTTCGGTCAGGAGCAGATCACATTTTTCAGGGAGGTCTTCACCAATGACGAGATCGCTGGAGCGTTTGTGAATGACGCTGATTTTATCTTCAAACCCATTAAGTTTAATGATTTGCCGCGCCTGTTCTGCCATAAATCCATTGGCTTCACAGGCATAGACATGGGCAGCCCCGGCTCGCGCGGCCATCATGGCCAGCAGGCCGGACCCTGTACCCACATCAAGAACGATATCATCGGGGCGCACCATCTTTGAAATGGCCTGGTCATAAATATCATTGCGTTCCTGATCAGCCAGCATGGGTAAATGCCATCCCGGCATACATTGCATGGCGACCTGACCGCGCAGGTAGAGGATGTCCAGATCATCACCAAATTGATTGCGGGCTTTTTCCAGAATGCTCAGGGCATCCTGTTTCATTGTCATTGTGTAATAAAGATTTGAGAGCTGCACATAAGCTTGTCGAACCGTAGCGTCCAGTGTGATGACTTTATAATAGGCTTTAATCGCCAATTCTGTTTCACACAGCTCTTCCAGAGCAGCGGCCAAAAAGTAGTTGATGCTGACGTTATTGGGGTCCAGCTCAAGGGCGGTTTCAAACGTTTGACGCGCTTTTTTATAATGTGCGCTCGAGAGTTCCTTTGCCCCTTTGGAAATCAATTTTTTAACAGTGGTTGTATGTTTGACCATAGTTTAAAAAAGTCCAAAAGCTAAAGACGGATAAGTTGATGAAGGTGATTGGGGCGGAGAATAGGCGATTCAGGTAAAATTGTCATGGATAAAAAATCTCTTGCCATATAATTATGCCCAAAAAATAGTCACAAAAACTTAATAGCCTAAAAAATAGGCATTAAATTTTGTGCAGTGCACATTCCATCGAATCGACTCAGGAAATATAACTATTTGTTTTTAAATAATAAAATAGCATTTTTTGAAACTGGCACGCTCCTTGAAATAGAAGAGGCAAGAGCAATTAAGCTTTTGTTTTGAATCTATTATTTGATTTTCTCGATTTTAGGAGAGTGTGAAATGAAAATGGTAATGGCCGTCATCAAGCCCTTTAAGCTTGACGATGTTCGCGAAGCCCTCACCAGCCTTGGTGTGCATGGCTTGACCGTTTCTGAAGTTAAAGGCTTTGGTCGCCAGAAAGGTCAGACGGAAATTTATCGTGGTGCGGAATATGTTGTGAATTTCCTGCCGAAGGTAAAAATTGAAATCGTCACAAGTGATGACATGGTGGAAAGCGTTCTTGAAACCATCCGCACAAGTGCTGAAACAGGCCGTATCGGTGACGGTAAGATCTTTGTGTATGACGTATCCAAAGCTGTACGTATCCGTACAGGTGAATCAGACGACGAAGCGCTTTAAGGAGTTTTAAGACAATGACTGCGTGGAAAAAACTTTCCAAAATCTCGCTTGTGGCCCTGCTTGGTCTGGTCGCAGCGATTGATCCGGCGCTGGCTGAAGATGCGCCCACAACTGAAGTTCAATATATTCTTAACAGTTTCCTTTTCCTGGTTTGTGGCTTCTTGGTCATGTTTATGGCAGCAGGTTTCGCTATGCTGGAATCTGGTTTGGTTCGTTCCAAAAACACAGCGACGATCTGTTTGAAAAACATCGTACTTTATGCGGTGTCAGGTTTCATGTTCTACCTCGTCGGGTACAACGTTCTTTACGGTGGCGCTGAAGGTGGCTTCATTGGTTCGTTCTCCGTTTGGGGGCCGGATGATGCAGCTGCATTAAGTGGTGACTTCTCTGGCGGTTATGCGGCATCCAGTGACTGGTTCTTCCAGATGGTATTCGTTGCAACAGCAGCCTCTGTCGTATCTGGTACGGTTGCGGAACGTATTAAGCTGTGGCCGTTCCTAGGCTTTGTTGTTGTTCTTTCCGGTTTCATCTACCCGACAATTGCCATGTGGCAGTGGGGCGGCGGCTGGTTGGCTGAAATGGGCTTTGCTGATTTCGCCGGTTCCACGCTGGTACACTCAACAGGCGGCTGGTGTGCGCTGACAGGTGCAATCATCTTGGGTGCGCGTAAGGGTAAATATGACTCAGAAGGTCGTGTAACGCCGATCCCGGGTGCGAACCTGCCGATGGCGACACTGGGTACATTCATCCTGTGGCTCGGTTGGTTCGGCTTTAACGGTGGTTCTCAGTTGGCGCTGGGTACAGCAGCTGATGCGATCGCGATTTCCAACATCTTCATCAATACAAATATGGCCGCTGTTGGTGGTACGATTGCCGCAGCTCTGCTGACGCAAGTTGTGTACAAAAAAGTTGACCTGTCCATGACGCTGAACGGTGCGATCGCTGGTCTGGTTTCCATCACAGCAGGTCCGGATACGCCGACACTGGCTTCGGCATTCCTGATCGGTGCTGTTGGTGGTGTGATCGTGGTCTTTGTTGTACCGCTGCTTGATAAATTTAAAATCGACGATGTTGTTGGTGCGATCTCCGCTCACTTGGCAGCGGGTATCTGGGGCACAATGATTGTTCCGGCCACAAATGCTGATACGTCATTTGTCACTCAAGCCATTGGTGTGGTTTCCATCGGCGCCTTCGTTATCGTAACGTCTGCGATTGTATGGTTCGTGCTGAAGGCAACAGTTGGCATCCGTTGCTCCGAAGAAGATGAGGAGCTTGGTTTGGACCGTGCTGAATTGGGGATGGAAGCCTATCCTGAGTTCGGACGTGGTTCCCAAACTGTGTAATTGATCTTTCGATTACATCATCTCTACCTTCCCAAAGGTCGACCCCGGTACTCTTTTGAGTGCCGGGGTTTTCTTTTTGAATCCATTGGTCAAAGAATAACCATGCACAAAAAATAATCAAATATATGCCTATATGATTAGCATTTGAGCAAAATATATCATGACTACTTTTTGTGCACCTTTCGCCCCGACTCCGCAGGTTTCTGCCTATAGCCGGGTTTGCCTAATTAATTGGCATGTTTTTTGATTATAGGGTGCCAATGTTTAATTTCTGGGCAGTTCCAGTTTTGGGATGGGGCGGCTCACTCGTCATCTTAAAGGTAGAGAGATATGGAAACCGTAAAAATTGGGGCAGATGTCTTTTTCGTGCTGATGGGGGCTATTATGGTCCTTGCCATGCACGCAGGCTTTGCATTTTTGGAAGTTGGGACTGTTCGTCGGAAGAACCAGGTCAATGCCTTGGTTAAGATCATTGTGGATTTTGCCGTTTCGACCATTGCTTACTTCTTTGTTGGTTATATGGTGGCTTATGGGGTGAGTTTTCTTGCGCCTGCCAGCACAATTTCCGGTGCAACGGGTGACTTATTTGCCAAAAGCGGTTTCGATCTGGTGAAATTCTTCTTCCTACTCACCTTTGCAGCTGCGATCCCTGCGATTATTTCTGGGGGTATTGCGGAACGGGCGAAATTTTATCCACAATTGCTGGCGACAGCTATTTTGACAGGGCTGGTCTACCCCTTCTTTGAAGGTATTGTCTGGAATGGCAACTTCGGTTTGCAAGGCTGGATTGAAGAGGCTTTCGGTGCAGGTTTCCACGATTTTGCCGGTTCCATTGTTGTGCACGGTGTGGGCGGCTGGCTGGCCCTTGGCGCTGTTGTCATGCTGGGTGCACGCAAAGGCCGTTATAAAAAAGATGGATCTGTCGTTGGTATCCCGCCAAGCAACATCCCGTTTCTCGCACTGGGGTCCTGGATCCTTTGTGTCGGCTGGTTCGGCTTTAACGTGATGTCTGCGCAATCTGTTGAAGGTGTGACAGGCTTGGTTGCAGTCAACTCCTTAATGGCGATGGTCGGCGGTATTTTGACAGCGGTTGTTGTTGGCAAGAACGATCCGGGCTTCATCCACAACGGCGCGTTGGCTGGTCTGGTTGCCGTTTGTGCTGGCTCTGATGTGATGCATCCGGTCGGTGCTTTGGTCACAGGCGGTCTTGCTGGTGCTCTGTTCGTCTGGGGCTTTGAGAAGTGCCAAAATATATGGAAAATTGATGACGTACTCGGTGTATGGCCCCTGCATGGCATGTGCGGTCTACTCGGCGGCTTGGCTTGCGGTATCTTCGGTATGGAGGCCCTTGGCGGTATGGGCGGTGTCAGCTTTATGGCCCAGCTGGTTGGTTCCTTGATCGGTGTGGCTTTTGCAACGGTTTCTGGCTTTATTGTTTATGGTGTGCTTGCCAAATCTGTTGGTATTCGCTTGGATGAAGAAGAAGAATTCCGTGGTGCAGATTTGTCCATCCATCATATTGGGGCTTACCCGGAAGAGGACCTGACGCAGGGTCGTTAAGCTTTACAAATTTAGAAGAAACCGTTAGTCCTCAAAGATTAGCGGTTTCTTATTTTCAATATTAAACATCAATATTTTGTATTTAATTTATATTTAACACAAAATATGTATTTTTATTTGACTTGCAGGCTCATTGAGACTAAGTTGCACGAAATTTTAAAATCCAAGGATTAGGATTTATGACGACTTCAGAACTCACACACTTAAAACAACTCGAAGCTGAAAGCATTCACATTATCCGTGAAGTGGCCGCTGAATTTGAAAATCCGGTGATGCTTTATTCTATTGGTAAAGATTCCGCTGTGATGCTGCATTTGGCACGCAAGGCGTTTTATCCTTCCAAGCCTCCGTTTCCGCTTATGCATGTGGATACGACGTGGAAGTTCAAGGAAATGATTGAGTTTCGCGATCGAATTGCGCATGAATATGGTTTTGATCTGATTATTCATATTAATGAAGAGGGTGTGAAGCAGGGTATTGGTCCTTTTACGCATGGTTCTTCCATGCATACCGATGTGATGAAGACGGAAAGTCTCAAGCAAGCCTTGAACAAATATAAGTTTGACGCAGCTTTTGGTGGGGCGCGTCGTGATGAAGAAAAGTCCCGTGCCAAGGAACGTGTTTTTTCATTCCGGTCTGAAAACCACCGTTGGGATCCCAAGAATCAGCGCCCGGAATTGTGGAATGTCTATAATGCACGGGTGAAACCAGGTGAAAGCATTCGTGCTTTTCCTCTGTCCAATTGGACGGAGCTGGATATCTGGCAGTATATCTACAAAGAGAATATTCCCATTGTCCCGCTTTATTATGCCAAGGAACGTCCTGTTGTGGAACGTGATGGCATGCTGATTATGGTCGATGATGACCGTATGCCGCTGGACCCAGGTGAAACGCCGATGATGAAATCTGTGCGCTTCCGCACCCTTGGCTGTTATCCCCTGACCGGTGCAGTTGAATCTGAAGCGGCCACTTTGCCGGAAATTATTCAGGAAATGCTACTGACCCGCACGTCTGAGCGTCAAGGTCGTATGATTGATCATGACCAAGCTGGTTCCATGGAAAAGAAAAAACAAGAAGGGTACTTCTAATGGCCCACCAAGATACACTTATTGCCGAAGATATTCTGGCCTATCTCAAGGCACAGGAAGAAAAAAGCCTGCTGCGTTTTATCACGTGTGGTTCTGTAGATGATGGGAAATCCACTCTGATTGGCCGTCTCCTCTGGGATTCAAAACTGATTTTTGAAGACCAGCTCGCAGCTCTTGAATCTGACTCCAAAAAAGTTGGGACCCAAGGCGGTGATATTGATTACGCCCTGTTAATGGATGGCTTGCAGGCTGAACGGGAACAAGGCATTACCATTGATGTGGCCTATCGCTTCTTTTCCACAGACAAGCGTAAATTCATCGTGGCCGATACGCCGGGTCATGAACAATATACCCGTAATATGGCAACGGGCGCCTCCAATGCTGATGTGGCCGTGATTTTGGTAGATGCGCGCAAAGGTATCTTAACGCAGACGAAACGACATAGCTATATTGTGTCCTTGGTGGGGATTCGTAAGGTTGTTGTCGCCATCAATAAGATGGATCTGATTGAGTATAATCAGGAAAAATATGACGCCATTGAAGAAGCTTACCGTGAGTTTGCAGCCGATCTGGGCTTTGATAATATTACCTGTGTGCCCATTTCTGCCCTTAAAGGCGATAATATCATTGAACCAAGTGCCCATACCCACTGGTATCATGGCCCCACTTTAATGAGCTATCTGGAAACGGTGCAGGTCGCATCTGACTTAAAAGATAAACCTTTCCGCCTGCCCGTACAATGGGTGAACCGTCCCAACCTTGATTTTCGGGGGTTTAGCGGTACGATTGAAGCAGGGACCATCAAGCCGGGGGATGAAATTGCGGTTCCGGCTTCTGGTCAGACCTCGATTGTCGATAAAATTGTTACTATGGATGGTAATCTTGAGGAAGCAGGCGCAGGGCAGGCTGTCACTGTCACTCTGAAAGATGAAATTGATATTTCACGGGGTGATATGTTGGTGGATGCCAAGGCACGCCCGGATTTTGCCGATCAGTTTGAAGCTAAAGTCATCTGGATGCACGATGAAGCGCTCTTGCCGGGGCGCTCTTATCTGATCAAGTTTGGTTCACAATCGGCGGGTGCTCAGATCAGTGAACTCAAATACAAAGTCAACGTGAATAGTCTGGAACATACGGCAACAAAGACATTGGACCTCAATGAAGTTGGTGTCTGTAATATTGCGCTGGATCGCAGTGTTGCCTTTGATCCATATATTGAAAGCCAAGGGACAGGCCGTTTCATTCTGATTGACCGTTACACAAACGCAACGGTTGGTGTCGGTATGATTGACCATGTGTTGCGTCGGGCAACCAATGTGCATTGGCAATCCATGGATATTGGCAAGCAACAACGCGCTGAACGTAAGGGTCAAAAAGCATGTGTACTGTGGTTCACGGGCCTATCTGGTTCTGGAAAATCCACTATTGCCAACCTGGTAGAAAAGAAACTTCATTCACTACATAAACATACTTATACCCTGGATGGGGATAATGTTCGCCATGGTTTGAATAAGGATCTGGGCTTTAGTGATGCCGATCGGGTGGAAAATATCCGCCGCATTGGTGAAACGGCAAAACTGTTTGTTGATGCCGGTATGATCACCATTACGTCCTTCATCTCACCGTTCCAGTCTGAACGTAAAATGGCACGGGACCTGCTGGAAGAAGGGGAATTTATCGAAATTTTTGTCGATACACCACTAGAGATTTGTGAAGAACGCGATGTCAAAGGGCTCTATGCCAAAGCCCGTTCAGGTGACTTGCCAAACTTCACGGGTATTTCTTCGCCTTATGAAAGACCTGAAAAGCCTGAAATTCATCTGGATGGGGCAACTCTGAATGCTGAAGAAGCGGCCGAAGCCGTTGTTCAGAAGCTGGAAGATTTAGGAATCTTAGGAGTTTGGTTCCCTGAAATTTAATACATAGATACACTTTAAAAGCGGTCTTTGAGAAATCAGAGACCGCTTTTTTTCTCCCCCATCTTGCCCTGATTCTATGAACCTGATAGGTATGAAGTAAGAAAAACAAAAATATTTGGTTTCAGCTGCGTCGAGAGTGGTTATGTCTTTGTCCAACAAAGAAAATATTCATGAGCCCCCACTATGGCACCAGTGGCTGAATAAAATTCGCGCCCTGACCTATCGCTCCCCACTTTATCTCATTACATTAAAAAAACGCAAACAACTGGAAATTGACCTTGTTCCCGGTGTTTTGTTCGATATTCGGGTTGGGCATGGACGGTCCCTGAAATCAGGGAATTTTCCTTTTGCCGGACGCATTTATCAAAGTACAGGCCAGCCTTGGTCAACAGCACAAGATGACTTGGCTTGGCAACGTTGGGTCCATGGCTTCGGCTGGTTGGGGGATTTGTGTGAATATGATGACCCGGAAGCCCTGCCCAAGGCACGTGAATATGTGCAAAGCTGGCTTGATTTGCATGGCGTCTGGACCCCGCTTGCCTGGCGTTCAGACGTGATTGGCAACCGTTTGGTCGCCTGGATGTGTCATGCACGTACGCTCGCCAAAGATGCGGATGCAGATTTCATTCATTCTTTTTACACCAGCCTGTCTTTACAAGCTTCACATTTATCGCGGTCCTATTTTAATGATTTGCGCGGATATGCTTTATTAAAAGCTTTGCGCGGGCAGCTTTACGCCTGTTTTTTCATAAAGGATTTAAAACGGCGAGGGGAAAAGCCACTTAATCGCCTGGCGAATGAGTTCGACAAGCAGGTTCTACCTGATGGGGGACATATTTCGCGTTGTCCTCAAACCACATTGGACGTCTTGCGTCTTGCCCTTGAACTGGTTGATGTGTTTGAGGCCATGAATATTGAATGTCCTAAGGCCATTCGCCTGTGTATTGATCGTATGGCCCCGATGATCCGTACCATGTTACATCAAGATGGCGGATTAGCATTATTCCATGGGGGACAGGAAGGCAATACTCAGGAAATTGAAGCTTTACTGGATCGAACTGGAAACCAGGGCAAACCCTTAAGTGATGCCCGCCATACCGGCTTTCAACGGGTCGAAGCTGGGAAAACTGTTTTACTCATGGATGTAGACAGCCCACCGGACATACACACCCACCCTTTTGGTCATGCTGCCCCTCTCAGTATGGAGGTAAGCTATGATCAGGACCGTTTATTGGTGAATTGTGGCTCTGTTTTAGGTGGTGATCCCAATTGGCAAGAAGCTCTTTCTGCCACAGCTGCCCATAATACCCTGACAGTAGATGAAAAAAATTGTATGTCTCTGGTCCACGGTGGAGGCATTCAACCTCAAAATATTACGGTATCGTATCAACGCATTGAAGAAAACGGCGAAGTTCTGATCCATGCCAATCATGATGCGTATAAAGAAACATTTGGCCTGATCCATGCCCGTAGTGTTTATGTTAATAAAACCGGTGATGATATCCGGGTTGAAGATAAACTTACCGGCATGGGGGGAAGTTCCTATGCCATCAGCCTGCATCTCCACCCTGATACCCATGCTTCCTTGGTACAAGATGGGCAGGCTGTTTTGTTAAAAATGCAAAACGGTATGGGCTGGCACCTGCGTGTACAGGGCGGAAAGCTGGATATGCGTGAAAGTATCTACGTTGGTCAGCCCGGCGATATGCGCCATACGGATCAAATTTTGATCCAGGGACCTTTACGTGGCGAGGGGGCTGTTGTGAAGTGGCGCCTGAGCCGGGTGGGGTGATTTATTTATCCTAGTTTATTATGTTTAAGTTCTGGCACCATTGTCTGAACATAGTCAAGGGCCGTACTGATTTCCTTAGAAAGACAAAGTTGTTCCAATTGTTTCAGTTCAGATTGAAGTTTTTCACAATTGCGGACCCGAGGTGTTGCGATCATCACACCTGTCAGTTCAGATGGTGTCGGGGGTTCATCACCATGGAAGATTTCTTCAAAAAGCTTTTCACCGGGGCGCAAACCAGTGAATGTGATATCTATATCTTTATAGGGCTCAAGACCAGATAGACGGACCATTTGTTCAGCCAGATGTAAAATCTTGACGGGCTCTCCCATATCCAAAACACAGATTTTACCGTCAAGGGAATGATCTTTCTGCGTGAGAACAGCCGCTTGAAGGACCAATTCAACAGCCTCACGCACGGTCATAAAGTAACGTGTCATTTCTTCATGGGTAACAGTTAAAGGCCCGCCCAGATTCATCTGTTTCTGGAATAAGGGAACAACAGACCCTGTTGAGCCCAAAACATTACCAAACCGTACAGTGGTGAAACGACAGGAAAGTTGTTTGAGGTCCAAAGCTTGGGCATAACTTTCTGCAATGCGTTTGGTTGCCCCCATAATATTGGTAGGATTAACAGCCTTATCGGTAGAGATTTGAACCATAGCCTGCACGTTATGAGTAACACAAGCATCAGCGACGTTACGGGTCCCGATGGCATTGGTTAAAATACCTTCCAGTGGGTTTTCTTCAACCAATGGCACATGTTTAAGTGCGGCTGCGTGAAAGACAAGATCTGGCTTTGTTTCTTCAAAAATATGATGAAGACGGCTGGCTTCGCGAATATTACAGATGAGTGCCTGACGTTTAATGTCTGGAAATTTCCGAGAGACCTCCATATCAATGGAATAAAGTGCATATTCTGAGGCTTCTAAGAGCAAGACTGCGCTTGGGGAAAAACTACAAATCTGGCGAACCAACTCACTTCCGATGGAACCACCTGCACCTGTTATGAGGACGCGTTTGCCTTGAACAAGGGATTTAGGCAAAGATTTGTCCAATGCTTTTTGTGGTCGACCAAGGAGGTCCTCCACATCAATGGGGCGAACTTGAATTTGATCTGTACTACTTGATTTCAGTTCCGTCATTTTTGGCATTCGGGATAAAGGAATCCCAAGTTCTTCTGACAAATCATAAAGCTGCCTGACTTTTTCCCCCGGCCAGTCTTCTTTTGTAAGTACAAGACGCTGAGGTTTTTCCCCTTGTTGTTCTAATCTTTTAATAATCTCAGGAAGATCATCAACCAATCCAAGAACAGGGGTACCCTGAATATCAAGCCCGAGACGTGTTTTTTTCTCTGCTGCCAAACCAAGTGGAATATAGGGAGTGGTGGGATAGCGCCTTATGGCCCGTAAAAAAAGGTCTGCTTCGTCTCCTGCTCCAATCAATAAAATAGGTACAGTGCGAATATCCCCAGCAACATGAGTAAGATCAAAATGTCGGTCTTTGATTATTCGATAGATAAAACGTGGTCCTCCTAATAGGGCCATTAAAACAAACCAATTGATAAGAGGAATAGAACGAGGAAGCTCTTCAAGGCGCGTTGCCATAAATAGGACAAGGGCAATAATCAGTACTGCAAGACTGGTTGATTTCGTAATGGCAACTAAATCTCGGATGGAGGCATAGCGCCAAACTCCGCGATATAGCCCCATCAAATAGAAAACAAGTGCTGCAACACAGGCACTGATCACGGTCCCTGTTGTTAAAAAAGACACATTATCAAATGCCTGTTCCCCGAGCCTTAAATAAAGGGCAATCACAAAAGACAACCCAGCCATAAAAATATCATGGCTGAAAGCGACCATTGCACGTAAGCTGAATTGTCTTTTCTGAAAGAACATCATGATTAGGCATTCATTTGATTAGGTTCTACTGAGTTGAGTAACCTGTTTTGAAAATGACTGCAACCGTTATGCTTCTTTTTTAGGAGCAGAGCAACTGAGTTCAATTGCTTGATCAACAGACACAGGGGGCTGCCAACCTAACTTGCTTTGTAAAGGTGTGCTATCGACCTGTAGATACTGGGTTAAACGCCCTACTTGGTCCTGTTTGCCTAATACTTTTGCAATGAGTTCCATCCACTTAGCTGGAATGTTAATCAGTTTTGCTTTGTGGCCTTGTGCAAAACAAAGTTTCTCATAGAGTTGACGAACAGAGAGGTCATGGCCGTCAGAAATCAAAAAAGTTTGGTTGGCTGCTTGTGGATGTGTGAGACATATTTTGATGCAATCACATAGATTGTCGATAAAAACATAACTTCTTAAATTATTTAAAGAACCAAAAGGGACTGGCCAGCCCTTTGTTGCCAAGTTTTGTAATCGCTTAAAGTTTGCTTTTACCCCTGGCCCATAAATAAGAGACGGTCGTATGATACAGACTTCCATATTACTCTTTGCAGCTATGGCATTTAAAGCTTGCTCTGCTTCCCATTTGGATTGCCCATATGGATCCTCAGTATGAGGGCGATCACTATTTTTAAAAGGGAAATTTGGGGAGGAACTTTCACCATTAACCTTAATTGAACTTAAGAAAATAAATCTCTTAACGCCATGTTGGGCAGCCTGGTCAGCAAGCTGGCGTGTACCTTCAACATTGGTTTTGCGGAATTCCTCTAATGGGTTATCTGCAATATCATTCATAATATGGACCCGTGCAGCACAATGAACAACGATATCAATATTTTTGAGAGCATCTTGCCAGTTTGTATCGTTATTAATATCTCCAATATTAATATATTCAATTTTTTGATTGTGTGTATGGGGGGGGCGTCTCGTTGAACCTCGTACTGAAATGGATTGCTCATTCAAAAATTGACAAAGACGCGAACCGACGAACCCGGTTGCACCAGTGACTAATACACGTGTCATTGTTTTTTCCTTGTGGCAAAGAAGTACAATAAGGAAAAGGTTGCTAATAAGCCAAGGAAGAAGGCAACAAGGCCATTTGTAATGCTGTAGAGAGCCAATCCTAATAAGGCAATGTTAAGCGCAGTAATAGAAAGAACAACACGGTTATGCGCTATTCCGGCTTGAGTGGCCTGTTGATAGAAATGTTCACGATGGGCTTGCCATATTTTTTCTTTTCGAAATGCTCGTTTAAGTAAAGTAATGGTTGCATCGGACAAATGATATAAAGGTAAAATAAGGGCGACAAAAACAAATCCTTCACCGGCAAGGTGAATTAACATCCAGCCCAGAAGGTAGCCAATTGGTATACTGCCGACATCACCCATAAAAATTTTAGCTTTATGCCAGTTCCATTTTAAGAAGCCTAGAGAGGCCCCTCCAAGAGCGAGGCTAATAAATTGTAATTGCGGACTTAGAGTATAGAGCGTTGAAACAATGACGACACCTAAAGTAATTGTAATGATTTCAACACCACTAATGCCATCAATACCATCCATAAAATTAAAAAGATTGATGAACCAAACCCAGGCTAAGCCGAGTAAAATTTTCTCTATTGCAATTGGTAAAAAACCACCAAGATAACCAAACTCAGGTGCAGGCATGAAAAATAGCGTTAAACCGACGGCACAGGTTTGAGTTAAAAAACGTATCCCAGGGCCAAGAGAACGTAAGTCATCAACCCAAGATAAGCTTGCTAGTAAAAGTGTACTGAATATAACAGGCCATAAAATAAGTTCGTTATTTTTAAATATGGTCGCAACGATAGCCATTGCCGATAAGGCGATAGCGACAATTGCGATACCGCCACCACGAGGCGTTGGTGTTGAATGGCTACTGCGTTCATTAGGGTGGTCAAGAATGGCTTTTTTATGGAGGTATTTTAGAACAACCCCCGTTGCAAAGAGGCCCCCACATGTACTCAATGCAAAAATACTGACAAAATATAAATAGGTCATAAGCAACACATAAAATGTAAAAGTCAGAATTTGATCTGACAAAGTTGAATTATCGCACAGAAAGAATATTTGAGGTCGTTTTGTCCGATTGTGACATCAGGTTATCAAGATTTTTCTCAATAGCCAAATGTGGACTGGTACAGAAAAATTGGTGTGTGTCTCACTCACTTAGGAAGCCCTTCTCTCAAATTTAATCGGGCTGAGGCCCTTCAGGTATGAAGGGCGACGGTGAGCATTGTAAAACCCATTTATGTATTTGAACAATTCCTTTTTGGCCTGATCGCGTGTTTGGAAGGCAATTTTCCAAATTATTTCCGCTTTCAAGGTTTTGAAGAAGGTTTCCACAACGGCATTATCGTAACAATTTTCTTTGCCAGACATCGACTGTTTGAACTTGTATTTTCCAGCATTTTACGGAATTTGTTTGAGCAATATTGGCTGCCATGATCTGAATGGAAGATTACGTCAAGCAAAATAGCGATTTTGTGAAACGCTTATCACACGGCAGAGTCCTGTAATGCTGTGGTTTTCGCGGTGTTGTTGGACAAACTGGAATTTCACGGTTTTTGGCTCGCAAAGTACCGGACTGCCTTTTTTAAGATGTCCCTCTCCTCCCGCAGTTCATAAATCTCGCGGCGTAGTAGGGACAATTTCTTTTAAACCTCATCATTTGGCTCTGCCGTTTCTTCTTTACGATATTGAGAAACCCAACGGTTCAAACTGCCGACACTAACACCAAAATCGGCAACAACAACTTTACGCAGTTGGTTGCTGCTTAAAGCAATGCGGGCTGCTTCTTCTCTAAATACAGGGGGCGTTTGCGACTCATTATATTCTCCTGTAGTCTGTATAATTTACTCAGGAGACACGTTCCACTTTTTTTTAAGTACGAGTCCATTGCATAACTTTTCTGAAAAATGTAGAAGACTAACCTACTCTTATAGCTCAAGCTATATAGCTTTTTTATATGTGAGCAAAACAACAGTTTTTAAATCTCCATAATTTAGATGAGTATGTCATGAACGCTAAGAAAATTCTTGTTACAGGTGCAGATGGTTTTATTGGTTCACATTTAACTGAATTACTTATTAGCCAAGGGCATGACGTACGCGCATTGTGCTACTATAACTCATTTGGTCAATTTGGTTGGCTTGACCAATGTGCCCCAAATATAAAGAAACAGTTTGAACCTATTTTAGGTGATATTCGTGATCCTGTTTTAGTACGAAATGCCGTTAAAGGGTGTGATGTAGTATTACACTTAGCTGCCCTCATTGGTATCCCCTACTCATATGTGGCACCAAATTCATATATTGACACAAATATATCAGGCACCTTGAATGTATTACAGGCTGTTCGAGATTACGATGTAGGGCGTATGGTACATACCTCAACGAGTGAGGTTTATGGCACGGCTCAATTTGTCCCAATTACTGAAGAACACCCCTTAGTTGGCCAATCACCTTATTCGGCTTCTAAAATCGGAGCCGATCAATTAGCTATATCATATTATCGGTCTTTTCAAACGCCCGTTACAATTATGCGCCCATTTAACACCTATGGTCCACGTCAATCAGCTCGTGCAGTGATTCCAACAATCATTTCTCAAATTTTGGATAATGATGGGCCAATTAGATTAGGCTCTCTTACTCCAACAAGAGATTTTAATTTTGTTAAAGATATTGCACGAGGTTTTATCGAAATGGGGTTAAGTTCTAAAGCTGCTGGTGATGTTATCAACTTTAGTTCAAACTTTGAAATATCCATTAAGCAACTTATTGAAACTATAAAAACCATTACTGGTAAGGAAGTTGAAATTATTGCAGACAATGATCGTATACGCCCAAAAGATAGTGAAGTGGAACGGTTATGGGGCTGTAATAAGAAGGCTGAAGAAATTATTGGCTGGAAACCAGAATATAGTGGCCTTGCTGGTTTCCAAAAAGGAATTGAAGAAACAATTGAATGGTTCTCTGATCCCCAAAATCAAAAAACATATAAATCAGATCATTATAATATATAACAAGCAATAATAATGTCTAATCTACCTGCTTCCATACTTAATGCCTTAAGAACGGTTCTTCCAAACCCTGATACTTTTTATCCGTTACACGAACCAGAATTTTCGCTTGAAACGTGGAACTTGCTAAAAGAGTGCCTTGATAGTGGTTGGGTAAGTTCAGTTGGTAAATATGTGGATCAATTTGAAGAACAATTTTGTGATATAACTGGAGCGCAATATGCTATTGCTACAACGAATGGCACTGCAGCTCTTCATCTTGCTCTTCATCTTGCAAAAGTTCAGAGGGATGATGAAGTTATCACGCCAACGTTAACCTTTGTTGCAACTACAAATGCTATCTCTTATTGTGGTGCAGTTCCCCATTTTGTTGATAGTGACCCTATAACTCTCGGAGTTTGCCCAGACAAATTATCTGACTATTTAAATCAAATTGCAGTAATGCGTAATGGGATTTGCTATAATAAAAAAACAAATAGAAATATTACAGCACTAATGGTTGTCCATATCTTTGGAAGACCAGCACAAATTAAAAAGTTAAGAGTTTTGGCTGATAAATGGAACTTAGAACTTATTGAAGATGCTGCAGAAGCTTTAGGTTCAGAAGAGAGTAGTGTTTTTATTGGTTCTAATAGCAAGTTTGCTGCATTTAGCTTTAATGGAAACAAGATCATTACGACTGGAGGTGGTGGTGTATTAGCAACAAGTGATTTTAGTGTTTGGAAAAGAGCTAAGCATTTATCTACGACAGCAAAACAACAACATGCATGGGAATATTCACATGATGAGATTGGGTTTAATTATAGAATGCCAAATATTAATGCGGCAATGGGGTGTGCCCAACTTAACTGTCTCAAAGATTTCTTAAATAGAAAACGTGAATTAAGCAATCATTATCTCAGCGCGTTTCAAAAAGTCAAAGGTATTCAATTTATACAGGAAGCGCCAAATACTAAAATTAATTATTGGCTTAATATATTACAGTTAAACAAACCTAACTTGGAGCTTCGTAATGAAATATTAGAAGTTACAAATAAAAGTAACATTATGACACGACCAATTTGGAATTTAATGCATAATTTGCCAATGTATTCATCCTCACCCCGGATGCATGATTTAAGTACTGCTTCTAACCTTTTTGCTTCTATTATTAACATTCCCTCTAGTCCAAGCCTCATATCCTCAAGACTAAATTAAGTCCTTGCCATTATTTGACAAATATCAAGGTTAGTTCATATTTCCATAATAAAATGAAGCTTAATAACTAATTTTATTCAAAGGTATATAAATGATAAATTGTTTTAATGAAGCGTTAGTTGAAGCCTATAATTCGCGTAAGAAAGAGTATTTTGCAAAAATAGGCTCCCCCCTTTCCTCAGAAAACCCTAAAGTTAATAATGTCGTTAGCACCTTAAAACGAGATGGTCTTTGCGTTATTGAAAATTATTTCGATCATAACGAGGCATTGTCATTAGGGGAAATGTTAGATACATGGCTTGACGATTTAAAAAATGAAAAAAAAATATGGGAAGAAACAATTCATCATTTTGATGATATTGGTCTGACCCGACTTTTGAATGCGCACAAAATTGAAGGTAACATAAAAAGTTTCTTTGAAGATCCTTTTATTTATGAAGTGGCGAAAACATATGCTTGTGAAACAATTGAATCTCGACAAAAAATGTTAGAACGCCGTAAACCAATCAATAAGCATGGACCTGCAGACGATTATCATGTGGATGAAGGTTATTACCACAAGTTTAAAGCTTTTTTATATTTGACAGATGTGTCTGAAAGCACTGCTCCTTTTGATTATTATATAGGTTCTCATGAAGATGCTTCATGGCGTATCCCCAAAGAAATTCAAATGCATGCTTGGGAAACCTATGGCAATGAAGCAACCTTTGGTTGGCGCGGGAACTGCTTTGATAGTCGTGAAATGGATGAAATTATCAAACAAAATAATTACGAACATAAAATATGCACCGCTAAGGCAGGTACTCTTATTTTTGTCGATACCAGAGGCATTCATAAGGCAACAACACCACAAACAGGTGGACGTTTAATGTTAGGAAATTATTTCGAAGTTTCGAGAAAAAAGTTATTTTCTTAGCATCTTAATTATAAAAACTATTATGGAGCTTCGGCTCCATTTTATTTTGGAATATTTATAATGTTTTCTAGTAATTTTAGTTACGCGTTTTATGAAACCATATTACAATACTGTCAAACTAAGGGAGAAATTATCCCTTTGCATAAATTCGATCTGGGTAGCGTAGATCGTAAGACATTTGTTTGGCGACATGATATTGATATTGACTTGAGGGCTGCCGTTAAAATGGCAGAGGTGGAAGCTAAACTCGGTATTAAATCTACTTATATGGTTATTCCTGACTCACCGATTTATGATATTAGTTCCCAAGAAAACAAGTCATATATAAATGAACTTCAAGCGTTAGGGCATGAAGTCGCATTACACTTTGATATTGTTACTGCTGGCGTTACAGATCTCAAAAATAATGAACAATTAGAACAATGCATTCAACGTGATATGGATAAAATTTCATCAATCACAAATAATCGTGTTTTATCAATTTCTTTCCATCGTCCAATTCAATCTTTCTTACATGGGCCTAGTCATATATGTGGTTGTGTTAATGCATATGCTGCAGAACTTATGGATTTTTATATTTCTGATTCAAAAGGAAATTGGCGTTCAGGTAACCCATTAGAAAGATTGAAGAAATTTGATGGTTTACTTGGACAAACATTAACCCATCCGATTTGGTGGTCAGATAAACATTGTTCTCCAGATCTTTCTTTAGAACATTTTTTTCAATACCGTACATGTGATATGTCTTCTTCACAGGTATCAAATTTTGATAGCCTTCTTAGAGAGACAATTCCTGCTGTCAAACGTCAAGGCTTATAATAAAGGAAAAACCATGAAAATTGGGAAACTTGATACCCATTCCGAGTCTTTAAAAAATCGAGTTGATTTACAGAAAAAGCTAAGTTCTTTTGACTTGAACGAATGGATTTTTCAATATCTCTCTCCTTATGCAGGAGCAACATGCCTTGATTTAGGCTGTGGTAGAGGAAACCAAACTCTGGAGATTGCAAAAACCATAGGTGAAAATGGTCATATCACTTCTATTGATTTGTCAAAAGAATCCTTGCAAGCTCTTGAAAAAAGCGCACGTGAACAAGAGACTTTAACTCGTATACACACAATCAATAGTGAATTAGATAATATTGATAAATACTTAGAAAACAAAAAATTTGACCGCGTAGTTGGGAGCTATTCTTTATATTATGTTCGAAACGCAGAGCATATGTTTAAGACTATTCATCAACATCTTAATGATGGTGGGCGTTTTTTCTACTGTGGTCCTTCTCATGAAAATAATATTGAGCTTCGTAATATCATTGCAAGCGTCACGCAAGATAAAAACGTTCTTGAACCAACCGTCGCTTCTAAATTTATGGAAATGGAGAGTCAAATAATTGTCAAAAGTTTATTTAAGAATGTGGAACTCTTTACTTTCAAAAATGAAGTAACCTTTCCATGTATAGAAAGCATTAATACTTATTGGAAAAGTCATAATTTATATAACAAAGAATTTGATGATAAATTCCAAAGGTTGGTAGCTGAATATTTTGATAGAAATGGACAATTCATCAATGTTAAACGTGGTATTGGTGTTCTCGCAATAAAGTAATCTTAATCTGACGATTTCTAATTTACAGTCCCAAAAGAGCAAGTTCGTTCAAGGTAATATAGTTATGCTTAAACTCACAAATAAAGAAATTGTACAACATGTCCAAAACCTCGAGATTTTAGGCTATACGGTTTTAGAAAATTATTTGCCTGATAATGTGGTCCTGAAAATGCGAAAAAAACTGGAACAGCAGAGAGCACTTAATAAAGACAGACATTATCCAGGCTACTCAGAATTACGAAGTAAGGACGAGCAAGTTTTTAACCTTCAAAATAAAGATGTTGATTTCCTACGTTTATTATCAGATTCAAATATAGAAAATATCTTAATGAAACGTATCAATGATGAATATTATCCGGCGCTAGAAGATAATCATCCAAACTATATTCTTGGTGAGTTTATCGCACGTAAAAGTGGAGACCCCCTGCGGCTTCATATTGATTCATGGATGCCTTCAACAGGTAATCATTGCTGGATGATGCAAGTGGTTTTTGCATTGCATGATCGTAACGAGGAAGATGGCTGTACAACATTAGTTCCTGGTAGCCATCGCATTGGTGATTACACTGATCGTGAATTCCCGAATGTTGTTAAAGTGCCAATTAAAGCTGGTGATGTGGTGATGTGGGATAGTCGTTTGTGGCATGGGGCTTTGGCAAATATAAGTGATCAGGATAAATGGGTCTTAATTGCAACTATTCAACGTTGGTGGGTCAAGCAACGTTTTGATATTCCAAATGCTATTCCCAAAAATATTCTTAAAAAACTCACTGATAGAGAAAAAATCTTGTTGGGCTTTGCCTCAAGGCCGCCACTAACAGAATTTGACGGCACTAATGCACGTGGTGGCTATGAGGCCTTGTGATTCCCTAAAAAATCCACTACATCTCATGTAATAATTGAAAGAATTCTAAAGGAATAATTATGGCTGGAGCTAAAGGTGGGGAGTTTAAAGAACTTCTGTCTCCATTTTTGAAAGAAAAGTTAGAACGAGCCAAATGGGATTTCGGTGAAGACAGCAAGGAAGTCTTTGCTATTACACATCAGTATTTGAGAAGTCCTTTAGAAAATTTAATTCAATCACATGAACGTCGCCGCCATTATGAAGCGGAAATGGAAATTGAGTTTGAAGGGCAAAGCCTTATTGGTGTTGAGCGTCTATATCGTCGAACTATTCTCATCGAACCAACAACCGTTTGCGCTGCTCATTGCCGTTGGTGTCTTCGTGGTCAGTACCCTGTTAAGACAATGACGCAGGATGATATTGTTCATGCTGCAAGATATATCGGTAGTCCCCAAAACAAACAAGATATTGATGAAGTGTTGATTACTGGTGGTGATCCGTTAATGTCACAAAAATTGTTAAGTTTTACCCTCCAGGCTTTAACAGATCATGCTCCTAATGTGATTAATGTACGTATTGGTTCCCGTGTTCCGTTTCAGGACCCTAAGAGGATCAACGATGGCCTGATTGCTATTTTTAAGGAATTTAGCCAGTTTAACTTTGAAATCGGCATTAATGTTAATCATCCAATTGAATTTTGGCCAGAGTCTGTTTCTGCGATCAAGAAACTTCAATCTATCGGCGTTACATTTTACAATCAACACCCGCTCTTAAAAGGGGTTAATGATGACATTGAGACTTTAATAGAACTGTATTCCCTTTTACGTAAACATCGTATTGAGGCGCATTATTTCTTTCATGCTATTCCAATGCGTGGCATGCAACACCATCGGACATCTTTGCGCAAAGGTTTAGCACTAGCTAATCAGCTTTCATCTTGCGGACAATTTTCGGGGCGAGCTAAACCAAGATATGCTGTTTTGAGTGATATTGGGAAAATTGTTATTTATCAAGATACAATCGTCGATGAGCACACTGAGGACAATAAACTCTTATTACGCTCTGGCTTTAAATTAGAAGACCGCCAACGTTGGAATCCTAGTTGGCAAAAACCCGATTCTGTTGTTCTCGCAAATGATGGAACAATGATGACTTGGTATCAAGATGGTACAGATAAAACACTGACTGAATTATCGATAGAGCTTGCACAAAATATAAATTTGTAGAGAGTATAAAGCATGGCGAAAAAAAAATGGTCTCTTTCTGATTTAAAAAATGTTTTAGAATATTTCGGCATTCAATCTGGCGATACCTTGTTGGTTCATTCTTCTCTCTTACACATCGGAAAACCAGACGGCGTTAATATGACAGAATATCCTAAACAGACCATTCAATTGTTTAGAGATTATCTTGGTCCTACAGGTACATTTTGCGTACCCTCTGCTTTCTTTAAGTATGGCTCTAAGTCTGAGCCTTTTAATCTCCAAGACTCTCCCGTTGAACGTTTACTAGGTGTGTTACCAAATGTTTTTTTAAATGAAAAAGGATGCCACCGCTCCTCTAACCCTTTCTTTAGTGTGGCAGCAGTCGGGAAGTATGCATCAGAAATTTGTGATAATCATATAGGCTCTCCATTTGGTCAAGGCTCCCCATGGGCAACGATGTATGACCTAAATGCGAAAATGTTATTTTTAGGATGCGGGCTTGAAGCAATGACTTTCACTCGTTTTGTCGAAACTCATTTTGGTGTTCCTTACCTCTACAATAAATTATTTAACACGCCTGTAATTAATTCTGGTGAAAGACTAGATGTTACAATTACAGCTCCTCTTCGCTATCGGCACTTAGACAGTACTTATGATATGTCGACTTTCCATAGGTCTGTCGAGCAATCAGGTTTTTTGAAAAAAGTAGAAATTGGAAAAGGCTTTGCATATTATTGGGATATGCAAACAGCCTATGATATTTGCTCAGATGCTTTGAGAAAAGACATTCACTGTTTTCTTAAGGCAGTACCAAATTATGATCAGCAACAACTCCCACTAACGTAGATTTCGAACATGCTTTTACAACAAGACTTCTTTGAAAAAACGGTTGAGCAATTTCCAGACAATATTGCGGTGGATGATCATGGTGATCAAATCACCTATTTGGGCTTAGACGGAAATTCTAACCAATTAGCACACCTTTTAAAGAAATTAGGTTGTGCTGCTAATGATAGAGTCTGCATATTTACTGAGAAATCGATAAAAGCTTACACAGCAATTTTAGCGACTTTAAAGGCAGGTGGATGTTGGGTGCCGTTAAATAAGGCATTCCCAACTGAGCGAATTAAATTTCTATTTCAAACATTGAAACCCTGCGCCGTTATTTGTGATAGTGCTTCTGTTAAAATTACAGAAGCACTAAAAAGAGAGCTAAAGGCTGAATGGGATATTGTCTATATAGATGAACAAGACATTGATGATCCAGATGATAGTACTCTATCTATAAAAGATTATATTAACTTACCCGCTGAGCGACCATCACGTGCTGAAATTAATAATAATGACTTAGCCTATATTATTTTCACCTCAGGTTCTACAGGTGAGCCCAAAGGGGTTATGGTTCGACATAGTAATACGGTTCTATTTCTGTCTGAATGTCAAAAATTCTTTCAAGTTCAACCTAAAAGTCGTTTTGCCCATTTTTCGGACTTAACGTTTGATCCGTCAGTTTTTGATATGTTTTATTGCTGGGCAAGTGCAGGTACATTGGTACCAATGAATAAAAGAGAGTATAAGATTAATCCTTCTTTGTTTCTCCTTTCTCAGAACATCAACGTTTTATTTACTGTACCTTCTGTTATTTTACAGCTCCAAAATCAGGGAAAGTTGTCCGACCAAGCATTAAAAACACTCAAACATCTTCTTTTAACAGGTGAGGCAGTTCCTGCTCCGTTATTGTGTGCATGGTATGACGAACACCCTGACAGCCAAGTTTATAATATGTATGGAACGACTGAAACGGCTATCATATCTCATTGGTATAAAGTTCCCTCATATATTAAAGCAGGTGATGAAGTTGCTGTTGGTTATCCAATGCCAACCATTCGAGTTATGCTAATGGATGATGGTAAAATTGTTGAGAATGGTCAAATAGGGGAGAGTGTTATCTGCGGAGGCCAATTATCCCCTGGTTATTGGGCAAATGACCAGCAAACCGATACCGTTTTTTCTAGTTATCCAGATCATCCCGACCTTCCTATTAGGGTCTATAAAACAGGTGATTTATTGCGTAAAGATGAGAATGATTTATACTATTATGTAGGGCGACGGGATAATCAGGTTAAAGTTCGCGGTAACCGTGTAGAGCTTGGTGAAGTTGAGCGACATATTATTAATTTTGAAGGTGTTCAAAATGCATGTGTTGTGCCTATTGGGGAAAGCCATGAAAAACGCTTATATGCATATGTGCATTGTGATGAGATGGTAACAAAGAAACAATTAAAACGTCATTTGATACAGTCTATACCTGCATTTATGATTCCTTCCCATTTTCACCTTCAAAATAAATCATTACCACTCAATGCGAATGGTAAGATTGATCGCAAAGAATTAATCGCACAAGTGACAGAAACATGAACGCGTTTTAGGAATTATTACAATGAATGAGATCGGAAAAATTATTCGAGAATGTCTTATCGAAGCATTGGAATTGAATGAACATTCATTACCAACTGAGATTTCAGTTGAAACGGTTGAAACATGGGACTCGTTAGCACACTTGAATCTAATAGATTTACTTGAAGAACGTTTCGATATTTCAATCGAAAATGTAATTGCCCCGACATTATTAAATGAAAAAGAGATTATTCAAGCTATCAAAAAAACTCTAGGATAAAATGTCAAACGCCCAAAAAAAATCCATTGAGCTAGCTTCTTATCTGGATCGCCTTTTTCCTATTCTGAGAAGTATAACAGGCAATGGTGTGCGAGAAACGTTCTTAATACTTTCTGAGATCATCCCTTATGATGTTCTTGAGTTCCCCTCAGGAACCAAAGTATTTGATTGGGAAATTCCACCAGAATGGAATGTTGAAAAAGCGCAGATTAAAGATGATCTGGGTAATGTTCTTGTTGACGTGGATGATCACCCTTTACATATATTGAATTATTCAATCCCTTTTAGTGGTACGGTCTCTCTAAACGAATTACAGGACCATTTATATAGTTTACCTGAACGCCCAGAAGCTATTCCGTATGTTAGTAGCTATTATAAAGAGCGATGGGGGATGTGCGTTTCAGAACAGCAAAGGCAAGCTCTTAAACCGGGAAATTACCGTGTAGATATTCAAACATCACTTGATCCTAATGGCTCATTATCTATAGCTGAATATGTTATTCCTGGTCGCTCAAAAAAGGAAATCCTTTTTACCGCTTATAGTTGCCACCCAGGGATGGGAAATGATGAGATGGGTGGAATGATTGCTCTTACCCTATTAGCGGATCGTCTTCTTAAGAAGAAAAATTTTTATACTTATCGTTTCTTATTACACCCAGAAACCATTGGTTCCATTTCCTATCTCGCGCATAGAGGAAAAGAATTAAAACAAAACCTTCATGCAGGACACGTTATTGCTAATATATGTTGGGAACAACCCTTTAATGCCAAACGAAGTAGGTGTGGTGGAAAGGTGGACCAAATTCTTGAGTATGTTTTAAAGCATGAGCGCTATGAACAGGGAGTTTTAAACGATTTTTCACCATTAGCTTCAGATGAACGACAATATTGTTCACCTGGTTTTAACCTCCCTGTTTGCTCAATCTGGCGGGGAGATCCTTATTTCCAAGAATATCATTCTTCTCTTGATTCAAAAGAAAAGATATCAACTGATGCCATATGGGAAACTGTCGATTTTTTCGAGGAAATCTGTAGCTCTCATGAAATGAATTTAACTTATCAAAATCTTTTCCCCGATTGTGAACCGCAGTTAGGAAAAAGGGGGCTATATCCTACAATCGGTGCTTCAAGTAGACGTACTCAAGAACTTGAAGCACTCCTATGGGTCTTAAATTTATCTGATGGTAATCATGATTTGCTTCAAATAGCAAAAAAAAGTGCAACCTCATTAAAAATTATCAGTGAAGCTGCACAGAAATGTGAGCAGGCCGGCCTCTTAGTATCTATTTGCAAATAATATATACGTTTCTTCAAACTGGAGAGTACCTTCTGTTAAACTGAGATTTACAGGAGGAATAAATGAGTCCTAGAAAATCTGATGAATTTATAAACGTGAAGCTGTTCAGCTTGCACTGGCAAGTGGATTATCACGGAAACAGGTTACTGCCGGTCTTAGTATTGGCATGTCCACCTTGAACAAATGGGTCGCTCAGCATAAGCATAATGATTTGATGTCACGCTCCCATGATGACCTTTACAAGGAACTTGTCCGTCTTCGGAAAGAAAATCGCATTCTCAAGGAGGACGTGATATATTAAAAAGGCTGACCATCCGCTTCATCTGCTGTGCAAAGCCTTCAATATCAGTCCCAGTGGCTATTACGATTGGCGAAAGCGGCCCATGTCACAACGTCAGCGTGAAGACCTGATTTTGTTGACCAATATTCGCACGATCCATAAAGAGAACTACCAGTCTTATGGCGTGAACGCATGACGGATGAATTGCGAGATCTTGACTTCACAGTCAGTGAGAAACGTGTCGCTCGTTTGATAAAAGATAATAATATCAAAATGGTACGTGAATAGCTCCTATTTCCCTAGACGCCTTGATCTCTCTTTTTTGCTGTCGTTCGAATTCATTTGGTGACAGCATTTCGTTCCTAGCATGCTTGCGTTTTGGATTGTAGAACATTTCAATATAGTCAAATACATCCTGCCTTACATCCGCTCTGGTTTTGTAGACCTTGCGCCTGATGCGTTCACGTTTAAGCAGGTTAAAGAAGCTTTCCGCAACAGCGTTGTCATGACAATTACCGCGACGGCTCATAGAATGTTCCAAGTTATGAGATTTCAGAAACGAAGCCCATTCAATGCTGGTAAATTGTGAGCCCTGATCGGAATGTATGACGACTTTATTTTTAGGTTTTCGCCGCCACACAGCCATTAATAAAGCCTGCAAGGCGAGTTCTGTCAGTTGCCTGCTTTGCATAGACCAACCAACAACTTTTCTGGAATAAAGGTCAATAACAACCGCTAAATATGAATATCCTTCTGTCGTTTTAATATAGGTAATATCAGTTACCCAAAATCGATTTGGTTCCAGAACATCAAATTGTCGATCAAGTGTATTATCAACAACAATAGACGGTTTTCCTCCATATTGGCCAGGGCGACGTTTATATCCGATCTGAGTAAAATTCCTGCCAGATGAGCTAAACGTGCGACACGATTGGGGCTTATGAATTCGCCTAATTCGCACAGATCATCATGTAACTTACGATAACCATAGACCTTGCCACTCTCTTCCCAAGCCTGCTTGATAAGCTCCGTTTGACGTTGGTCTTCAAGGGCTCTTTTGCTGAGCGGTGATTTCAACCACGCATAAAACCCGCTTGGATGAACTTGCAATATACGGCACATGCTTCGGATCATAAAATCAGAACGATGCACCTTCATAAAGGCGTACTTCACTTGGCATCTTTTGCGAAGAACGCCGTGGCCTTTTTTAAGATGTCTCACTCCTCGGTGACACGGGCCAACTCTTTCTTTTAGCGACTGATCTCGGCAGATTGTTCCATAACTTCTTGGGCAACAGCTGGCAATTTAGAAAACCGCTTACGCCATTGATAAAGCGAATGTGTGCTGACACCTAAACGCTGGGAAACTTCTGCGACTGAATAGCCCCGTTCCGTAATCTGTTTTACAGCATCAATTTTAAATTCATCGGTGAAATAGGATTTGGATATTGAATAACTCCTTGCCTCATTTTGTAACCGACAAGGTGTCTAGAAATCTAGGGGCTATTCATTGCTATTAATCAACCCCTTTTCACCATGCTTGGCATACTCACGTTTCCTGCGATGAAAAGTGTCTCGTGAAATCCCAAAATAACGACAAGCTTTGGAAGCATTGCCGATTTCAACAGCGTAATTCAGAACCTTGATTTTGTGCTTAACAACACGTTCGTCTGCAGGTGTCATGGTGGACCTCAAAATACATGATGTAATTATTTACAAAATGTCAGGCAAGGTCCCAAGATCCACATTTGATAATAGCGGTGAGTTTATTCATTTTGCCAAGATCGAAGACGTTTTGGACATCGAAGCCTACTTTTGTGACCCGCATTCACCTTGGCAACGTGGTGGTATCGAAAACACAAATGGCATTATTCGGCGGGACATGCCGCGAAAAACAGACATCAAGGATGATAGCGATCAGGACATTGATGACATTACATGGAACTTAAACACCACACCCAGAGAATCCCTTGGGTTCAGGACACCCGCCGAGGCATTCTTTCACAATCTTCAAAATTACACTTTATACGTGTATTCAGCGGGTGCGAATGGTGTTTCAATGGAGGTACAACTATGCAGACCTCCTAAAGTAACTGAAAACATGATATAAACAGACTAAACACTAAAACTTAGCTACTCCATCCCCTTAAATATAGTTCCTGCCTCCTGTTCATTCATTAACAAATCAATAATGGCCATATATGGAATAAATTCAGCCCCAGTAACTTGTTGATAAGTTGGGTGGATATAATCTTGAAATTTTACTTCAATATTCTCTCTTTCAAATGAAGGAAGATCAAGATAGTTACGTCCAAGAGACCCCGAAAGGTAAGAAGTTGCAGAAAGTGACTTGCAGATATCAAGTACTAGATCGCTTTTTTGACTATCAAAAAAACCGAGTTCAGAGGATTTGATTATTTGTGTCGTAATTCCGAGTTTGTGACAATAGTAAGTTAACATCTCAAAGCATATGTCGCTAAGAGTTCTAAATTCTTTCTGATAAAACTCAGAAATTTCAGGAAAAATTTCCTTATAGCAAATTGCCTTTTTATAGTTTAGCCGAATTGAATTCAGGTGTTTTTTTTGCCACTTTTGTTTTGAATCGATTTCAATTTCTTTTAAAGACAGTTCAAATAATTTTCCTTTGGTTAAGACTGGTATACTTAACCATAAAGGGCCATTTGCGGTTAAAATTTTATTTCGATTCTGAAAACTGTTTTTCTGAAATTGAACAGTATCTAAATACACAAAAATATCACTCTGGATAATCTTGTCCATATAACCAAGCCAAGGAAGATAAGCTGGCTGATGAATACTGATTTTCATATAATGATGTTTCCTTAAGAAAAGTTCACATCAGACAATGAGATACCCTCATTTGCTCTTTTAGATACTTTTAGAATTGAACCTTCGATATTAGTCCATTCTCCTAAAAAGGATCCCTTATCAGCACGTTTAAAACCAACATTCTTTTCACTTAAAACTGTGCCTGGTTCTAGGTTTATTTTGGCAACAATTCGGCGGCGCATAATTTTTTTACTTTTTAATTCTTCATCACTGGGCGTAATATAATTACTTCCCATTGCAGCTTCTGCAAAACGGATATCACGAACTAACTGAGACATTTCCTGGGGGTCCATTGAGAACCAGTGGTCTGGACCAGCTAGGCTATGGTCCATAGTAAAGTGCTTTTCTATCACTCTAGCTCCCATTGTAACAGCTAATGTAGAAGCAAGCGTACCTTGAGAGTGATCAGAGAAGCCCCAAATGATTTCTGGGTATATTTTTTTAAGTAGTGGAATTTGATTTAGATTCAGAAATGCTGGCCCTGCTGGATATATGGATACACAATGAAGTGCAATTATTTGAGACCAATGATCTTTTAATGCAGATAATGTATGATCTACTTCTGCAAGATTTGCCATCCCCTTTGAAATGATTAAAGGTAAGCCCGTTTCCGCAAATTTCTTTAGATTTAGAATGTGATCAAAGTCGTCAGAGCCAACTTTAATAGCTTCAAGTCCAAGGGTCTGCATTAATTCTAAATTAACCATATCCTGGACAGTAGTCATAAAGAAAATATCTTTTTTCTCACATTCCTGAATAATCTGCGCCCACTCATCAGCTGTAAATTCAAAACGTTTAAACATTTCAAATTCACTTTCGGTAACTTCTTTACCTTGGGATTGATATGTAAATGTTTTTTCTTTATCAGCACAAAATTCTTCAGCAGAAAAAGTCTGAAACTTTACACAATCGCATCCAGCTTCTTTAGCGGCAGCAATAAGTTCAAATGCGAGAGAAAGGTCACCATTATGGTTGGCGCCAGCTTCTGCTATTACATATGCAGGTTGGTCATTCCCAACCAGACGATTACCTAATTGTACTGTATGGCCCATAATGATTGCTTTTCGTTCTAAGCTTTCTGAAGAAGATAAGTTTTATCAATCAGTCCAGCTTCATCTTTACATTCCAGAAGATGTGAATTTACTTCTTCTAAATTACCACAACGATCTATAAACTCTTTTGCGAAGTCACATTTCCATAAGAGGTCGGAATTTCCGCGATATTTAATCTCAGTGTATTCCGGTGCATAATATTCTGTACCCCAGATATATTTTCGGCTTACCCGGGTCATTTCTTGCATGACTTGTGTGATATTATCTGGAGAAATATGAATGAGAACATTGTTTGTAAAGACCAGATCAAAATACTCATCTTTAAATGGAATATCCAAGGCTGAGCCTTCAATGAAATCAATGCTGTGGCAATATTGTTTTGCTTTCTCAATAGCATCTCTTTGAAGTTCAAGTCCAAACAAGTTTTTGAAACCTTTGCCTTGTAAGGCGCGGAGCTGGTTGCCAATATTAGCGCCAACTTCTAGGATACGGATATCACGATCCAAATCTTTGAGGAGAAGATCAATAATTTCTGCTCGAGTTATTCCATATCGCTCAATATAAAGCGCTTCAAATGCTTTCTGATTCTCAAAGGTATTGCGATTTGTGTAGTTTTGGCCAAAATCACCAAGCCACACTTTTATTTGATCTGTCTGCATTTGAGCACTCTTTCAAATCTATATCTAAATATTGTTACTTTTTGGGCAGATCAGTAGAATAAGTCAAGATAAAGCTATTCATCTAAATGAATCAGGGAATATATATTTATTCCAATCATGAATAACATTATCAAGAGTATAACGCTGTGCCGTTTGTCGTGCTTGAAAGGCCATACCGTCTAGTTTATTGTGATTTTCAATAAATCTCAATAGGGTAAAAGCCCATTCCCTTTCATTGTTACATGGGATAATCGCCCCAGAAACTTTATCTTCAATTAAAGATTCAATTGAAGGAATCGCATCGCTGGCGATAGAGGGAATCCCATATGACAATGCTTCAAGAAGAACATTTGGGGTTCCCTCGTAACGTGAGGGTAAAGCAAAGATTGATGCTTTTTTATAGTATTCAGTAACGTTTTCTTGAAAACCACATAAAGTAATCCTTGTTTCTAGTCGTAATTGAGAAATCAGCTCTGTAAGCATCTCTCTTTCTGGCCCTTCACCTACGATCATAAGGTGCCAGTCTTCTTTTTTATCCGCGACATGAGAAAAGGCTCGAATTAATACATCATGTGCCTTTTGTTGATGCAATCTACCAACAGTCAAAATGATTTTTTGATCACGAGAAACCGGATGATGAGGAAAGCTATGACGTAATGGATTCGGGAGATATCCGAGCTTAGAATAGGGAACATATGATGACAATGTCTCTAAAGCCCCTTGGCTGTTAGCTGTAACTACATCAGCACAGGGATAGAGTTTGGTTCTTAAATAGTCCCAAAATTTTCCGAAACTTTGTTTTGCAGGGTCATTACGCTCAGAAATAACTCGCCTACACTTAAATCCTACTGTTGCCAGAATGGTTAAAATATTCATCGGTGCAATAAAGCTTAAAATCGTATAGCCAGAATATAGTTTTAAAACTTTTCTAAGTTGTATAATTCGTTTAATATTATTGAATAGTCGAGATATTAAATTGGTAGATGGGATAATCCCTCCAATTACATGTCTTGTTATTGCCGGATGAATCGGAAATTTATCCTCACTGACAGGAGCCATTGTGATCAATGCGACGTTCTTGCCATTTGCCGCCCAATAATTCATGACATTATGAGATACATTCTGTGCGCCACCACCTCCCATATCAGCGAGAACAAAAACAACAGAATCTTTGTATAGGTTTTTCATTAATTTGCCATTTGCCGAATAAGATTTATTTCTAACTCAATACGTTCTGACCAAGATGAAATGCGGGGCTTAACTTGTTGAGCAATATGTGTTTGGAATTCTTTGCGCTTTTCAGGACTTTGAATTAAATCAGCAAGACATTTTGCAAGATCACTAGGTTTTGCATTCTTAGGAATAGATGTATAAGTTCCAACAGGCATTAACTCGTCAAACTCTTCATCATGCATTCCTTCCCCAAAAATATTACGTACAACAAAACAACATTCTGCAGAAATTGCCTCAAGATTTGCATTACTTACATGCCCTTGTTTGTTTAAGCAAACGTAGATATCAGCTTTTGCAAGCTCATTTTTTACTTGAGACCCAAGTACAGCACCATAAAATTTTACCTGATCAGCAATCTGTGAATTAGTTACTTTTGTTTCCAAATCATGTTTTAATGTTCCATCCCCAATAATTTTAACTTCTGTTTGTTTTAATAAATCTTGAGGCAAATAAAATAGACTTTCTATAAAGAAGTCTGACCCTTTGAATTCTTCTAAACGGCCAAGAAGCACTATAGAAACTTTTTTTCTATACTCTCTGTTTCTATTAATTTGATCAACACCATTAAGTAAAACATCTCGTGTCACAGTCGGAAGAAGTGCTTTTTCCATCCAAGTTTTCCCTCCACTGCCATCGCCTGTACAGATTACATGGGAAAAAGGGGACTTATATGCCCATCTTAATAAACGTTCAAAGGGGCTGGTACCAGCAAGAGCATGCTGTAAGTCAATGGGGATACCTAACATCCTCAAAACAATAGGAACACTGGTGAAACGTGCAAGTATCGCAGCTTGAAGAACATTTCCTCGATCAATATACACAATATCTGGATTTGAATTTCGAACCCTTTTTAATAGATATATAGCATGTTGAATTTCCCGGATATAAAATGCAAAACGACCTGCCCATCGGCATGGCATTGCTAAAATTCTAATAGGGTTTTTTAATCCATCTATTTGAAATGATTTATTATTCAATGGAGCAAAGTCATCATTTTTATGATTAATATTAAATGACCGCGTCATAATAATTTCAAGATCAATATCATTAGCTTGATCCATATATTCCAACATATAACGTATAGCAGGAGAACCAAAAGGTTCCCATTTTTTTTGCTTAATTGAAGTTTCAAAGCCATTCATCAAACGACAAATAAATATACATTTCATAATATTATGTTTTTTGCCATTTTTCTAAAATTGCCAGCCTTAATGCCATACGGGTCCACCCTTCTCCAGCGGAACGTTTGTGCCATACTTTTTCACTGAACGCTGAGTCTATTCCATTAATCTGTGGCACAGTAGTTTCTAAATTTTTCAAAAGATGGTTTGAGGAAAAAAGGAAACCATGTGTTCCAATATTAAAATCAATATCTTTAAGGTAACTTTTTCTCAATCTTTTTAAAATGTTTTTGCGCCCGAAACTAATCATGCTACGAGGATCAATATGAGAAGCAGCCTCAAAAACATCTTTCGATAAGAATGGGGTCCGAAGTTCAAAACTTTCAGACATACTTGCATGATCTTGAGCAAATAAAATACTTCCTGGAAGTGTGCCATTTAAATCTTCGTAACCAGCTTCCAAATATGGAGCTAACTCATTTTTAAAATAGTTTTCACACCAATCTTGATATCCGTCCAATTTATTTAACCAGCGAACCATTGGATAATTTTTTTCTGCTGAATATATTTGACTTGTTGTTTTACACGCTCTATCGGCGATAGCTTGAAACTTACTGGAAAATGGCCTCAAATATTGTGATGTCGCATAGATTCCATCTAATAAGAAGTGAGGTAGGACATGAAGTTTTCGGAATCTGTACAATGTTGCAACCTTACCATAGCCATAAGCTAGTTCATCGCCCCCTACACCAGTCAATCCAACGACATAATTTTTTTTGGCAGCATGACATATTGTTTTGACTGAAAAAGCACCTGAATTATCACATGGCCCCCCAAAGAGGTGAAGCATATCATCTATATTATTTTCGTTTTCTGCAGGATCGCATTCAACAATATGATGGGGACAGCCTAAATATTTAGCCAATTGACTTGCGATGAAAGATTCATCAATTTTAATTTTGCCAGACAAATAACCTTTTTGAACAAAAGTCAATGTTTCAGGGCGAATATCCAATTCATAACGGCACATCAAAGCAACTAGTGTTGAATCAACTCCAGAAGATAAAAATAAACTTAATGGGACATCGGATATAAGCCGGCGTTCAATTGAAGTAATTAAGGCATCTCGTATACGCTCAAGATCAGCATTTGTTGCCGGGCGGGGGGGGGCGGTAGATAAGGTAGGGCGAGGTGGGAACCAATAACGTGTTTCACTAATAACTTCTTTTGCGTTAAGAGTTACTATAGTACCAGCATCAATTTTCTTTACCCCTTTGTAAGCAGAAGTGCCACCTGGCAGGTAACCTAGAGTTAAAAAACTATATAAATCTGATTGTGAAAGGTTCTTTTCTAATGGTAATAGCTTATCCAAAGCAGATAATTCAGAAGCAAACTGATAACCCGTACTTGTTTCACGCAGAAACACAGGCTTTTCTCCAAAAGGGTCAGTAACAATGTGTGTATAAGTCCCGTCGAAAATAGCAAAAGCAAACATACCATCTAGTTTAGGAACTAAACCTTTCCCCCACTGACGCCACCCATTAAGAAGAATTTCTGTATCGCTTTGAGTGGTAAATTTATGGCCTTTTTCTTCAAGTTCTTGTTTCAGATCTAAGAAATTATATATTTCACCATTAAACGTAATTGTTAACTCGCCCCGTGTCATAGGTTGAGCAGCACGCTTATTCAGATCAATAATTGCAAGACGGCGATGACCAAGAGTAATTGTTTTATCTGGGGTCTGCCATACCCCTTCTCCATCTGGACCACGATGGGATATTGCAGATAATGCATCTTTATATTTTTGGCTTCTGTTTTCTATCGCCGGGGAAACGAGGACTTCTCCTAGGATGCCACACATTAATTGATCCCTTCTATTATGAATGAGTAGAGATAAATTTATTTAGGGACATGAAATTCCATAAGAAATCTGCAACTCTCGGTGGGTTAACTTTTGTGTCATTGGAATAAAAGTCTTCAGCTAATTTCGCGATATGTTCATATTTGATAAAATCAGCATTAAATAACTTCTGAGAATCTCTCATAGAGAGAAGATAAGATTCAAAATCTTGATTTCCTTTCAAAACGGTATCATTTGTTGGCCAAGTTCGAAACATTTCGATTGGCGAATTAGACCTCTCACGAACAATCCTGCGCTTTATCGCTGATAGAGAACGATATAAAAACTTACGATGTGACGAAACAATCGGTAAGTCATCATTGGCATTTCTGATCTTCAAAAATCCAGGATACAGGTATTTCAGTGTGTGTCGAACGAGTTTCCTGTCAAATCGTTGAACCATAGGTATGCGGTGAAATAAGTCAAAAACAGAATTCTCAAATGTTGGTGTTCTTAATTCACCTTGGGTTCGCATTCCAAGATTATCAGGATAACTATAATGACGACTTGGGTCTGATAAGAACAAGTAATGCCAAATATCATCAAGATCATCAGTAAATTGTCGGGCTTCTATTTCAAGTTCCTGAATCCGATCACGGTGTGCAGCTCTAATGTCCTCAATAATGGTTTTGTGGAAACAGTTTTCCACTCCATTGTATTTTAAACGTGAGGAGAAGTTATTGATATAATGATCAGTTAATTGTGAAGGCAACTTAGCTTTAAATTTACCACCAATCCTTCTTGAGGCAAAATCAAAAGAATTTGAGGGCATATACATACCCTGAAACATATAATCAATACCAGTACCACATAGAAATACATCAATATCATTAGGCACGTCATCAAGGCCGAAAAATATGTTGGCAATGTTATATTGTGAACCGTTCTGCTCTAAAGCACCTTGGTACGTATTTAGATAATGTTTTTCATCAATTATAATAGTTTGATGAGGGCAGTTTTTAAGGGCAGCAAGTTCACGTGCTCTGAGAATTTCACGTGTATTATCGTGAAACCCAACAGTAATACTATGTAAAGGGAAATTACAGGCAGCCAGAACTGTTCTTGTATCATGCCCGCCACTTAAAAAAATTCCGGGTTTATTCTTGTCCGAGCATTTAGCTGAAATTGAATTTTTTAGCGCTATTCCCAGTTTTTCAGCATTTTCAGCAACTGAGCCAGAAAGTTTTTCAAAATTTGGTTGATAGTATCTTGAAAGAGAACAAGTAGCATTTTTCCAAATCAGGTGATACCCGGCACGTAAAAATGAAATGTTTCTAGCAAGAGTATAGGGACCATGAACACGTCTGAACTTTAGAAAATCATATGCAGAAACAGGATCCCAATCTAATTTGTTTTTTTGTTTTAAGATTTCACAACAATCGTTAAAAGAAAAGGCTCCAATAAATGAACCTTCATCAACACTGTAATGAAATTGAGTTGAAGCAAAACGATCAGTAAAAGTGTGAAGAGTGCCATTTTTTTTATCAATCACGACAATAAGAAATTCTCCATTTAACTCTTCAAGAGAACGCTCATTATCAAGTGCATCTTCAATCATTTCAGTGGGAACGGTTTTAGAAACTCTTCCATCTTTGATAAGATGACCAAAAACAATTATAAAATGCTTCTCTTGCTCTGAAATCAGTGGTGTATATTTCAAGCCTTGATAGCTAATTGTACATTTTCTTCCCGGAAATATAACAGAATAGCTTTTTTCAGGCGTAAAAGGAATTTCAATAGGTTTTGATTCTGCAGGTTGGCATATAACCGTTATTTGTTCACGCAATAGCATTTTAAAATGTGTCTTAAATATTGATGTCTTTATAAAACTTATGAAGGATAATATAGTTCCTGAAAAGAGCTATCTCTTAACTGTAATGCTTTTACAAAAGCCTCTTCTAATTCCTCTCCATCCAATTCAATTTGGTTATCATCGGAATAAACTAATGGAAGGCGTACAACTCTTTTTTCCAGAGAGGGCAAAGCATCATTCATAAATGGTGTTCGTCCAGGGTCAAAGATAACGATCGGCATTTGACTAAGAAGGCCAGTTCGAAATGTTGTAGATTGAGGATAATCCATCAACATGATATCGGCGTCATTATATGCTTCTTCAAAGGGTCTATTATCTGCCTTTATACCTGCCATCTTAAGGAGTTGTTGAGGAAAACCAGCCTTGCATCCAGGGTGTGGTTTTACAACAACTTCATAACCCTTGCTAGATAAGTACATAAGCAGTTTAGTCTGAAAATCAATTTGGGCTATATCAAATTGAAGTGCAGGAAAATAATATCTTTCTATCATATAATGCGAAGGTACATAGATAATTTTCAAGTGTTTCCCAGATTTCCTGTCCCATTTTCTTGGTACATCATAAAGTGGGACAGGTGTTTTTTCTAGTTTTATAGAATTATCTGTAAGTTTATAATCTGGAATAATTTGTTTTTGAATTGATTGAAGGTGGGCATCACTATAAGCAATAAACTTTTGACAATAAGACCATTCGGTTAAAGCAAATTCAGGACAATCCATCCAGCCACAACCTGTACCGTGATCGTGCGCTGTATTTTCTCCTCCATTTTTATAAATAATATGGGCTAAAATTCGGTTTGCAATATTGCCCATAGACGGTGCCCAAAAACGATAAGGTAAATTTTTCTGGCTCTTTTCCGCAGTAACAAGCAGTAAATTGGTTGTATCAAGCAATTGAATAAAAGATTGCAAGATTGATTTGCGATATAATTTAATATCGGCCAAATTATTTTGGCTAAAAAGAGATAGCACAAGGTCAACAAGTTCGTTTGCAATATCATTATTAGCAAAATTAATAGGACTGCTTTTCTTAAGATCAAACCATTGTTGGTAATGAGATAAAACTAGGTTTTCCTCTTTGTAATCAGCTAGATCTTGTATCCATTTTTCAGAAGAAAAACATAGTATTTGTTTTTTTCTAGAAATTATTTTTGAAGGGCGTCTTGAAAATTTATCTTTCTTTAAAGGTGAAGCAAGCCACCTTAGCCACATTAAACCGCGAGAATTTTTATCCAATATTTTATGAAAAGCCGCATCAAAATTTGATGACGCAATATTATTATGCAGAAGATTCTCTAAAATACTATTTTCTTGATCAAACCTTGGCTGAATCCCTTTTTCAAGGCAACTTTCTTTAATACGTGCAAAAATAAAAAATTGTACGGCCTCAAGACCAAGATAAATAAGACATAGCCACGCAATCTCTGCTTGGCGGTTTTGTTCTATGTTATATGTGCGCAAAATTGCACAAGCTTGCTTACAAAAAGTTTTAACAAAAACATCGGTTTCCTGATTTGAAACAGGTAAAAAGAAGTTTTCTACACCGCTTGTATCAAACTTAATATCTTTTGGGTGATAATTTAAAACTGGCATTAGTTATTCAATATTTAGATAGTTGTTTTTCTTTGCAAACGTTCATATTTCCATTCTAACCTTTCCCAATCAGCTTCATTATTAATGTCACAGCTATATCCATGGGGGACAAGGAAGGCCTGAAGTTTATTTGCTAGTTTATGACAGTCATATTGAGCAAGAATGCGTTGATCAAAGAAATAAAATAAGCCGGAATCCGTAATGGTTGGTTCTAAATCTTGTGAGTTTATTAGAACTTTATCTGGAAAAAGAGGATACCAAAATCCATCCTCTTTTTGCGTCATTGCCCAAAAGGCAGGTTCATGAAAAGGTTCACAACTCATCAAAACTTCCGGTTCATCTTTTTTGAATTGTTCATATGCTTTAAGGTAAATTTCCGCCGGGACTAAGGCTGCAGTTGCCAGACAAAATAGAACCTCATGATCATTTTCTTCTGCCTTCATAAAACGGGGAATATCATGACGAATAAGGTCCGTGAAGCCGCTAATACTATCAGCAAGATCAGGAGAACGTAATTCTAATGTTTCTGCCCCATATGAGCGCGCAACTTCGGCAATTTCTTCATCATCTGTTGAAACATAGACATTCGATAAGAAATCTAGTTCCTTTAAATGATTAATGACGTGCCCAATAATAGGTGTACCATCAAGTTCTCGGATATTTTTACGTGGAATGCGTTGGGAACCGCCCCGCGCCGGTATATAAGCAAACACTTACCATCCTCCTTTGAACAATGTCACTGTCCAATTTTATCTTTAATTAGCTTTACTACTAATTCACTACCCGCACCATGAATATATGCGCATTGGTTCTCATAAATTCTCGCCAATTCAGAAGGTGAGTTTTTTATTTGTGAGATAAGTGAATTTACATTAGCAGCACATAGAGGTGAAGGGCCACCAAGATATGTCAGAAGGCATTGTTTCTGAAGCTTATCTGCCATAGCAAGTTGGTGGTCTTCAACAGCAATTGCAAACATTGGAATACGTGCTGCAATAAGTTCGTAACAAGTTGTACCACAAGCAGTAAAAGCAAAATGGGCTCTTTTTATATACGGGATAAGACCATTAGGTGCGATATGATGTGTAATCTTTAAAGCTGATTCTTGAGATGCTTTAAAAACAATTTCAGGACAGGGGTGAGAGGGACCGATAATTACATCAAACTGGTATCCTTCAAAGAGAGTTGGTTCAATATTTTTAATAAGCCAAGCTGTAAAGCCCCCGGGATCTTCCCCTCCTGTCGTTAACAATACATGCGTTTTGTCTTTTTTTTCTCTCTCATGAGAAAATAGCTGCTTATTTAAAAAGTTATATTCCAATCCGCATAATACGGTCCTGTTATTCTGTATCGGGTATGATGTTTTTTTTGCAAACGCATTGTTATTAATAAGAAAGTCACAATCAAGGTCTCGGAACTTTTCATCATCAATGCAAATAAGACAAGACAGATTCCTATAGCGGGTACTCGTTCCCACAGTAAGGTCACGACTGTCTATTAGCAGACAATAAGGGGCTTCTGCATTGACTAAATTGTGTAAGAAAACAAAGTCTTCTTCCGATCCGACAATCCCGTGAGATACTATACAATTAAACCCATTCTCTTGTACGAAAGTCACCCCTTCTGGTGCATTTGGCTGCAGAATAAAAACAACTTCTAGATTATGAGAGCAAAATTCACGAGCAAGATTGCAGCAACGAACAACATGTCCTAGACCATAAGTTCCTCCTGCATCGCATCTAATATAAACTTTTGGAATATTCATTCTAAAGATCAAGACTACGAATCAGAGTAAATGCTTCAGCATATTTAACTCCGACCTGAGTTCCTCGATATTGAGCCAGTGATCTTAGCACTTCTTCTGACCTAGGATGTGGGGCAGGTAGCATCTCGTCTTCATACGCCTGCATAGCCTCAATTTTTAGATCGATAGTTTGAGTAACATCTACAAAAGAAGTCGCCATAAAGGGTTGAAGTGGATTCCATTCTGTTGAAGAAAGAACTTCGTATGCATAAATTGCTTTAAACGCACGGGATGTAGCAGGTCTAGCCGCAGCCAAAAGAGCCTTATAGCTCAACCGATGGTCAATATTGGCATCATGTGCAGAATGACCAAAGATACGCGTAGGGTTAAAGTCTTTAATATGATGTTCTATTTCTTTGGTAAGGTCGATGAGGGAAACTTCATCTAAACGACAACAATAACGTGAACCGAGGTAAATCTCTTCTTCCGTCATTCTTAAAAATTTAAGAGCTCTGATCGCATTTTGATTACGCTTAACTGACTTTTCTTTAACTTCAGCGCTTTCAAGGACTTTCTCATCATATCGAGCGGTTACTCCTTCTGCTAAAAAAACAACTCTCACAGGAATGTTTTTTTGTCTAGCCAGAGCAATAGTCGCACCGCACCCTAACACTTCATCATCAGGATGGGCTGCAATAATCAAAAAACGTTCAGATGAATCAAACATTTAAATCCCTTGAAAATCAATCTAAAGCTTGTAGGGACACTTTATTCAAAATCATCAAATGAAAGCTGATGATTAGCTGGAACAGCATGGCGTAACTTTTTTGATAAAACCTCATTATAACGCCATGCGGCAATCCCATCCCCAGGTTTTTTATATGATAGGTCCTTTTCTTGAATACAGTCACCTTTTCCTAGTGCTTTGGTGGTGACAATACTCTTCTCAAAAACTTTTTTCATATCTAAATATGGTGAAAGGTCATCTTTGTTGACTGGGTTATCTAACATTTTCCAGATACTCTTAATACCCCGGCAGAAGGTCGTAAACTCTTCTGGTTCCATCGCATTAGCTGCGTCACTACCATACATTGCCTTTGAAAAAGTAAGATGTTTTTCAATGCAAACAGCTCCTAGTGCAGCAGCAGCAAATGCAGCAGCACAATCTGTTGTATGATCAGAAAAACCAACAGGCAATTTATAATGGTTGGTCATTTCAGAAATAATATTTAATCCAACACGCGTTGGTGGGCAGGGGTAAGCCGAAGTACATTGCATGATCATAATTTCTTGGCAGTCAGATAGAGCTGTGATTGCACGTCCCAGCTCTTGCCAGTTACTCATGCCAGAAGAAAGCAAAACAGGTTTTCCAGTTTGAGTAATCTTTTTTAATAAAGGGGTGTTGCTGACTTCACCTGATGCGACTTTATAGCAGCTGACATTGACTTTTTCTAAGAGATCAACAGCTTCTAAAGAGAAGGGGGATGATAGAAATTGCACTTTATTTTCAGAACAACATTGTACAATTTGCTCCCATTGTTCAATAGAAAAGGCGGTTCGTTTAAAGTATTCAAGCCTTGGCTCGCCTTTAAAATAAGGGGGCATTGGAGCATTTGGTAAAGTTTCAGCTTCAGCAATATGCGTCTGAAACTTGACAATATCAGCTCCGCACTTTGCAGCAAGTTCAATTAACTTTAATGCATTACCGAAAGAGCCGTCATGGACAGAGCCAATTTCAGCAATAATTTTTCTGTCAAAAGATGTGGCTATCATTATTTAAATTTCTTGCAGTTTTACTGTTTAATCAATACGTCCATAATTCTAAAGTAGTTTTTATCATTTCAAACAATAGATTGATATAAGAAAACAAGTATCAATAGACTTGAATTTTATCTAATGAATTTTTACACATGCTTAAATATCTTAATAAAATTTTCCCCAAAAGAGGCTCAGACAGATGAATAAACCAAAATTAATTATATGGGGGGGATTCTGGACAGAACACCGAGAAAATCTATTACTTGAAGAATTAAATTCTCATGCTTCTGTTAACGCCTTCTTTTTAAGAGAAAACCTAGAGCAGTATTTTACAATTGTTTCAATTACAAGCTTCTTAGATGCTTTAGATATTTTGCACCACAAAGATGCTGTGGCAGTTTTATCCACTTTCCAAGCGGGGTTTACGCGCCTCAAACAAGACAAGCCTAATATTTTTGAGGAAATCAAAAAGAACTTTAATGGAAAAATCGCATCAATAGTCGACTTCGCGAGCTTACAGCCTTATGCTGAAGACATTCTTTTTACTGTTTTAAAACCTGAAAAAAACTGGAAAGGGTGTATTAAGCGTTTTGTAAATAGATCGGACGTCATCCATATGGGATGGAGTGCAGCAGCTAAATATTGTACCCCGAATCAAAAGAAAGAGCCGACAAGAATTTTTCTGGATCATGGGCATTATAGTGGTGATGATTTTACAGGAGTTTTCGTTTCTGCTTTAAATAAACTCTCTTTAGATACAAGCATCCCCCAATTTGAAGTATATCTGCAAGAGAATAAAGGTATTGGGAGCTGGCCATTAGGTACAAGCTGGCATGACGAAAAATATGACCGTCAGCAAAAGGTTTCTTGGCCAGATATTATGTCTGAATATGGGAAGAGCCATATTTTTTGTGTAACTCACCGTGAAAGTGCTGGTCTCGGCGTGATTGAAGCAGCTATGAGTGGAGCGTTAATTTATATTCCACATGAAGGTAGTCCTTTTATTCGTTCAGAACTGTTGGAAACAGGCCTCAAACATCGATTACTTCCCCTTAATGAAGAGTATATATATAAGCAGTTAAAGGCTGACATTATAAAGGGGGTTCATTGTCAAGAGAACCGAGAAATGGTTGAAAGAACACATGACTGGTCAATCGCAGCTAAACGTATTGCTCAAATATTCACATAATTATAGCGTTAATAGAGTGCTAATAATCTTATTTTGACTTTCTTCATCAAGATATGGGTGCATTGGTAGGCTGAGCACTGACTGTGATAGAGTTTCAGAGTTTTGGAGGCCGCCTGGAGCTATATAAGAGTCGCGATATGCTTTTTGTCGATGTAATGGAATTGGATAATATACCTGAGTTGGAATATTATTTTTGTTACACTGTTCTTGTATTTTTTCTCTATTTGAGACAGTTAAAGTATATTGAGCCCATGTTGAGCTAGTTTCTTTTGGAATGAAGGGTGTTGAAAAATGCCTTTTTAGTACAGAAGAATATTTTTGAGCAATAAGCTCTCTTTGATTTAACTCATCTTGAAAAATTCTTAATTTCTCAAGTAAAATTGCAGCTTGAATCGTGTCTAAGCGACTATTAAGACCAACCCTAATATTGTCATACTTATACTCCCCTTTTCCATGAAAGCGTAAGGATTGGAGGAGGCTAGCATTTTTAGCTTTCTCCGTAAAAACCGCTCCTCCATCACCATAACAACCTAAAGGTTTTGCAGGAAAAAAGCTTGTTGTTGTGTAATCAGCTAATGTACCAACAACATTTCCTTCATAAATTGCACCAAAGCTTTGGGCTGCATCTGCAATAAAAAGTAATTCTTCTTTATCTGCTATTTTGCGAATAGCCTTATAATCACAAGGAAGCCCAAATAAATCCACTGAGATAATCGCTTTTGGGTTTAATCCTCTTGATTTTGCATCATGAATAGAATCCTCAAGGCTTTCTGAACACATATTGAACGTTTGAAGATCGACATCAACAAAATAAAGGTTAGCGCCTAAAAGAGAAGGGGCCTCAGCTGTTGCAACAAATGTAAAAGCTGGGAGAAATACAGTATCACTGGAAGATATATTTTCTGCCATTAGGGCTAAAGATAGTGCGTCAGTACCGTTTGCGCATGTAATACAATGCTGTGCATTGCAAAAATCAGCTAATTCCTTTTCAAGAGAACGAACCTCAGGACCTAAAATATATTGACCATGTACCAAAACATTGGAAATCGCTTCTTTAATCTGGTCTCCAATAATTGCCTGTTGAGCCTGCAAATCAATAAATGGGATTTCTGTCATTAGGTTTCTTTTTGCAACTGGTTTTCGTTATTCAACCTATATTGCTGCCCTGAAAGAGGACAAACTAGATCATCGTCGAGTTTCCCTCCTTCTTCACTCATCCAACCAATTTGGCACGCAGGAACACCTGCCATAAGAGCATAAGGCTTAACATCTTGCGTTATAACAGCACCTGCAGCAATAAACGCATATTCACCAATTGTATGCCCGCAAACAATTGTTGCATTAGCGCCAATTGTAGTTCCCTTTTTTACAAGTGTACTTCGAAATTCACTTTTGCGGTTTATTTCTGCACGGGGGTTATTCACGTTAGTGAAAACACATGAAGGACCACAAAAAACGCCATCTTCCAATTCAACGCCTGTATATAGGCTTACATTATTTTGGACTTTACAATTATTACCGACTTTAACATTAGGCCCTACAACAACATTTTGTCCAAAGCTACAGTTAGACCCAATAATAACATTTGGTAAAATATGTGAGAAATGCCAAATTTTTGTCCCAGCTCCTATTTCACAGGGATCATCAATATATGCACTTTCGTGTACAAAAAAGCAATTTTCACCTTGCTTATTGCTCCTCATTATATAAGTCCTCGTGCCATCGGATGGATATCACCTTTATTAGGGGCTAAAGCCATTGTCCTAATTGCAGAAACCATTTCAATGGATGGACGGACATCAATAAGGCCGTAACCATTACCGCTTAAAATCTCTTGATAACTTTTGGTATGTAAATCAGTGAAGCCAGAAGAAAATTCAATCTCTTTTCCATCTACAGTAATTGATCGGTATGTTGGTTGTTTACCCTGGACACTTTCCGGAAGATCATTTCGATCAATAGACAGAAACCAGCGAACCTGGGCTTTTTCTAATTCGAGATAACCAGCAGCTTTACTAGCTTCACGCAAGTGAACATTATTTTGTTTAGCTTTACCAAATATATAAGTCAGCATGTCATAGAAATGGACGCCAATATTTGTTGCAATACCGCCCGATTTATCTTCATTGCCTTTCCAAGAATTGTGATACCAATTACCACGCGAAGTGATATAACTTAAATCAACCTCCCAGATCTTATCTGGAGAACTATTGATTTCTTCCTTTAACGCAATAATGGATGAATGAAGGCGCAATTGGAGAATTGTATTGATTTTTTTACCATAGTGAGATTCAAAATCCTCAAGGGCATCAATATTCCATGGGTTTAGTACAATTGGTTTTTCACAAATCGCATGCGCACCTGATCTTAATGCAAAACGGATATGCGCATCGTGCAGATAATTGGGTGAACAAATAGACATATAAGAAATTGTCTTATTTTCACGTTGAAGTTTATCAATATAACGGTCAAAGCGTTCAAATTCTGTGAAGAAACGTGCTTCAGGAAAATAAGAATCTATGACGCCTACAGAATCGAATGGGTCAAAAGCTGTTTGAATAGAGCCTCCATTTTCTTTGATCGCATTCATATGACGAGGTGCGATATAGCCCGCTGCTCCAATAAGTGCAAAATTTGTCATATTGATATTCTCCGATTAGTAATTAATCACTTTTTGAATATCAACTGTAGTTGAGGCTAAAATATTAGCAATTTTAACCCCTGCATCACCACGACCATAGATCGGGTCTATTTCATAAGACCCATGCTTTATTTGCATTTGAATTTTTTCATAAATATCATCTGCATTTGTCTCTGCATCAATAATATTATGGCCTCTCTCACGTTGCTGTTGCCGTGAACCTATATTAACTGCAGGCGTACCAATGAATGCGCCCTCTCGTACACCACTTGAAGAATTACCAACAAGGCAGGCCGTACGTTGCATCAGTTTGACATAGACATGAATCGGCAAATTTTTAAAGAAATGCATATTCTTATCTAGGCCCTTCTCACGCCAAATTCGAATACCACGAGCAATATCATCTGATCCTGCATCTGCATTTGGCCATAAAACAATCGCATGCATGCCAGTTTTAGAAACTGCTTCAAGTGTTTCCGTGATTTGCTTTTGTCCATCTCCATATTCGGTAGTTACCGGATGCTGGGAGACGAGAATAAATGGTTCTCCAAGATTAAATTGCATTCCAACACCTTGATTAAAAAGATTATTTTGTAAATCTCTTAAACGATAGTTCTGGTCATCAAGAATTCTTTTGATTAGATCAATACGAGGGCATCCCACAAGGTGAATATTTTTAGGGATCTCGCCAAGTTTAATAATCCGATCTTTTGCATCTTGTGAGGCTGGGAAGTGGATATGTGCAAGTTTAGTTACGGCATGACGAATAGATTCATCAATAGTACCGCTAACTTCCCCTCCCATGGTATGGGCAAGGGGTATATTCATATATGCTGTAGCAATAGCTGTTGCCATTGTCTCAAAACGATCACCAACAGTAATTACTGTATCTGGTTGTAGTTGTTCAAGGACAGGAGGCAAAGACATAAGACCTATACCAGTCGATTGGGCCATAGAAGTTAAGCTTTCGCCTTCTAACAACATGTTTACTTGTGCATCAATCGCAAAACCATCTTTTTTTATGAGATGAATAACAGCTCCGTATCTATCAAGTAATGCTGAAGCACTTGCAACAACCTGTAACGTCAAGTCGGAATGATTGTTAACAGCTTCCATTACAGACTTGATGCTTGAGTAGTTAGCTCGTGAACCGACTACAATGCATATTTTTTTCATAATCCATTGCCTATTTGATAAGTTATATTACGAGCAAATTGCAAGCAATCCAAAAAAACGACGAGATTATAAAGACCTCTTATGAATTGTCTAGCAGATTGTCTCGTCACCTGAGCCAAAAGTAAGGATCATTTTTTCATTTTGCTTTATCCTTTCTGAATAACAGATAGGAGGGATCAATAGGAAAGAGAGGTCGTCCGGCCAGTTTAATCGTTTTGAGTGATGAAGAGCGTGATATTGTCGGTTTGAATAGCTCCTATTTTCCTAGACGCCTTGATCTCTCTTTTTTGCTGTCGTTCGAATTCATTTGGTGACAGCATTTCGTTCCTAGCATGCTTGCGTTTTGGATTGTAGAACATTTCAATATAGTCAAATACATCCTGCCTTACATCCGCTCTGGTTTTGTAGACCTTGCGCCTGATGCGTTCACGTTTAAGCAGGTTAAAGAAGCTTTCCGCAACAGCGTTGTCATGACAATTACCGCGACGGCTCATAGAATGTTCCAAGTTATGAGATTTCAGAAACGAAGCCCATTCAATGCTGGTAAATTGTGAGCCCTGATCGGAATGTATGACGACTTTATTTTTAGGTTTTCGCCGCCACACAGCCATTAATAAAGCCTGCAAGACGAGTTCTGTCAGTTGCCTGCTTTGCATAGACCAACCAACAACTTTTCTGGAATAAAGGTCAATAACAACCGCTAAATATGAATATCCTTCTGTCGTTTTAATATAGGTAATATCAGTTACCCAAAATCGATTTGGTTCCAGAACATCAAATTGTCGATCAAGTGTATTATCAACAACAATAGACGGTTTTCCTCCATATTGACCAGGGCGACGTTTATATCCGATCTGAGTAAAATTCCTGCCAGACGAGCTAAACGTGCGACACGATTGGGGCTTATGAATTCGCCTAATTCGCACAGATCATCATGTAACTTACGATAACCATAGACCTTGCCACTCTCTTCCCAAGCCTGCTTGATAAGCTCCGTTTGACGTTGGTCTTCAAGGGCTCTTTTGCTGAGCGGTGATTTCAACCACGCATAAAACCCGCTTGGATGAACTTGCAATATACGGCACATGCTTCGGATCATAAAATCAGAACGATGCACCTTCATAAAGGCGTACTTCACTTGGCATCTTTTGCGAAGAACGCCGTGGCCTTTTTTAAGATGTCTCACTCCTCGGTGACACGGGCCAACTCTTTCTTTTAGCGACTGATCTCGGCAGATTGTTCCATAACTTCTTGGGCAACAGCTGGCAATTTAGAAAACCGCTTACGCCATTGATAAAGCGAATGTGTGCTGACACCTAAACGCCGGGAAACTTCTGCGACTGAATAGCCCCGTTCCGTAATCTGCTTTACAGCATCAATTTTAAATTCATCGGTGAAATAGGATTTGGATATTGAATAACTCCTTGCCTCATTTTGTAACCGACAAGGTGTCTAGAAATCTAGGGACTATTCAGAGAATGAAGTTGCCGACAAGAGAACAGGCAGAAAAAGCCTTGTTCGGATGCATTAATCGATTTTACAATCCCAAGCGTCGGTATTCATATTTGGGAAATATCACTCCGATGCAGTTTGAATTGAACGCCGCATAAACGAGAAGGTACTCTCCAGTTTTACGGAACGAGTCCAACTGAAAAATCAAATAAATGAGACCTATCTCCGGCTCATATGACGAGAAAACGAGCTCTGATTTTAACTGTATTAGATTGACATCAGATTAATATCTATTAAAAAAGGGGACACTATTTAATAGAGAACCTCCTTTAATATTGAGTGCTAGGTAATGTCTTTTTTTCAAGATCGTTTTAATGAAACCCCAAAAGAATTATTGGACAGGAAAAGTATTCTTGTTACAGGCGGCACAGGATCTTTTGGGAAGCACTTTATTAAAACAATATTAGAAAACTATACTCCATCTCGTTTGATTATTTTTTCTCGTGATGAATTAAAACAGCATGAAATGCAAGTATCTGCTTTGTTTCCGGAAGATAAAACACATTGTTTAAGATATTTTATCGGTGATGTGCGTGATAGACGTCGTTTACATATGGCGATGAAAGGTGTTGATTATGTCATTCATGCTGCTGCAATGAAGCAAGTGCCTGCTTCTGAGTATAACCCTTTTGAGTGTATTAATACCAATGTTTTAGGTGCACAGAATATTGTTGAAGCAGCGATTGAAAATAATGTTAAAAAAGTCATAGCCTTATCAACAGATAAGGCATGTAGCCCTGTCAATTTATATGGAGCAAGTAAGCTTGCATCGGATAAAGTTTTTCTAGCAGCTAATAATTTAAGTAGCCCTGATGGCACGCTGTTTTCTTGTGTTCGTTATGGCAATGTTGTGGGATCCCGTGGTAGCGTTGTCCCATTTTTTAAGAATTTAATCGATAATGGGAGTGAAGAACTCCCTATCACCGATGAACGTATGACGCGTTTTTGGATTACCTTAGATCAGGGTGTGAGTTTTGTTCTTACGACACTGGAGCAGATGCAGGGTGCTGAGATTTTCGTCCCCAAAATCCCAAGTATGAAAATTACTGACCTCGCCTTAGCTATGAAGCCAGATTGTAAGTTTAAGATTATAGGTATACGGCCGGGTGAGAAACTACATGAAGTAATGATTTCGAGCGATGATTCACGCACAACTGTGGAACGTGATGATCGTTATATTATTTTGTCGGAGTACCCTTGGACAGACCGTTTCCCCTTGGCAAAAAAAGATGGGCACTCCGTCCCTGAAGGATTTAGTTATGCTAGTGATACAAACACTGAATGGCTTGGTGCTGAAGAATTGGTAGAGTGTATTAAGTCGTAAAGGGTAGGTAAAGTTCAATGGTTGATATTTCAGAATACTCTCAAATGTTCCGAGATAAGAAGTTTGAGGAAATTTCCATTGCAGAAAGAACACTTGCAAATGGTTTAGAGGCTTTGCGCCTACAAAGAGATTTAGACATTATCAATAAATATGCTCAAGGTCCAAATTTTTGTGACTTCCCTATTGGGACAGGTCGAATTTATCCAAACTTTCAGGACCGCTTTAATGTTTTTGGTTATGATATTTGTGGTGTTTATGTAGATTATGCGCGTTCAAAACAGCCAGATTTTGTAGAAAATTTTCAAGAATGTTGTTTTGAGGATCCATATGATAAAGTGAAAATGGATACGATAGTTTCTTTACGGGTTTTCAATAATATTGGGGATAAAAAAACCGCAATGAAAAATATTGCACGCATTTTAAATAATAACGGGGTATGGCTTTTAAATATTCCTCCAGTTTTGTTTAACGATGCCACTTTCCATACGAATTTGAAACAAGCGGGTTTCACAATTGAAGATTATTATGGTTATGATTGGGTTTCATCTTGGAAACAAATGAATAAACTTGAAGCTCGTTTCCGTCAAGTTATCACAAAGTTTGCTGACCTGAAACTTCTACCGTATTTTTTATATAAGATTATTGATCATTTGATGCCACGGAAAGGGTTAATCATGGTCGTTGCACGTAAGACTTTGTAAAGTTCAAAGTGGGCCTGTACGGAAAAAGTGGGTGTGTCTCCTGAGTTAATTATCTTAATGTCAGGAGGTTTCAATGTACAAAAAAATTGGGGCTGGCATGGATTAGGTTTCACCAACACCATTTTTTGGGCATTTTAAACTGCTCTTTTGGTGATCCATAATTGAACCTAAATTCGAACTCTTTCAGAAACAGGGGAAAAGCCTCTTTTGGTATGCCATTATATTTTTTGAGAATACGTTTAGCTTGATTCCAAAAATTATCAATACCGTTTATGTGGTTATATTGATTGTCTGCAAAATGGGTCGAGTGGTTGATCCACATGTGTGTACATTCACTGACATCCAATGTGTTGTAAGAATGATGGCATTCCGTGAAAACAATGCTGTCAGGCTTTATTTCCAACGGATTATAGGCATTAAGGTATCCGTTCTTTGTGTATTTAAGACCTTGCCATGACGTTTAAGAATGCCAAAACTTAGATTTATTACCGTTATTTTGCATTCGCACAGGATAAATAAAGTGTTTCTAAAAATAAGAAAGAATATCAATTTTATACTTGTGTTATCGCTTTTTGTGTTTCTTTTGTTTTTAATAAAAGAGACGCCGGAAAAAGATTTAGTTCACACAGACCCTAAAAAGTGGGTCTGGGAAATATACCGGGAAAAGTTTGGGGCTTTTTTTGCACAAAATATCTCTAAAAAAGATACGCAAGCAACTATGGTTCTTTCTAAAAATAAAAATGAATTTATCAATATTGATAAATTAATAATAAGAAAAGTTCTACCTCAAACATCAACAAATGATTGGTGGAGCAGTTGGGATAATAATGAGTTTATTTGGTGGGGAGCTCGTACCCTTCTTATTAATAGCGATGAGGGAAAAGAAAAACTTCTCTCAATTCCATATTTATCTGGCAAATTTGGTGATGTTTTTTCAAAATTTATTTCTCTTGTGGATTTAAGCGATGGTAAGCAGACAAAAATTCATTTATCCGGTAAAGAGCTAATTACTGAAATTACTGGAGATGGAGAATATACTCCAACCTCCATAAATGCATTTTTTAATAGAACAAATGGGAATTTCGATTTTATCCTTGGAAACAGGCTAATTCAGAACATTTCTCTTAAAACTCCTCAATCAATAAACATTGATGATTTTCAAAAAATACAACGTGATTCAGTTTTTTTAAAACAAAATAACAACGCTCCCCTTCTCGCATTCAGAGAAGAAAGTAAAATATTTCTTACTAACTATCATAAAAATGACACTGTTCGTATCATAACACTCCCAGATGACTTTTCCGCAAAAGAGAAATACTATCCTACAGACAGAAGTATTTCATTCCTTAGTGATATTGATCTTGATGGTAATGATGAACTTGTTGTGAAATCTGCTGAATATATTTTAATTTTTTTGTCACAAAACGTATTTTCCACCCCTCCAATTAAAATCATAGGTGACAAAAGTCTATGGAGGGCAAAACTGGGAGCAACAGGTGACTTCAATAGGGATGGTTTCAACGATTTCTGGGTAGTTATTAGGCATGAAGAACCCGGTACCAGTCGTTCATTTTTAGTATCAGGCAAGGATTTGACAAGTGAGTATGATATTAGAAATTCATATTGTGAATTAATAGACTCAAAAAAATATTCTGATACAGATGGCCTTGGTTCAACTATATCACCAATAGCAGGTGATTTTGACCAAGATGGAATACCTGATTTTTCTATTGGTGGTCATTTTCATATGTCCTGGAATGGTGCTCTTTATATCCTTCCTGGTAAACATCTTAAATCTGATTGTAAAATACCTATAACATCGAAGAAGGTTGTAAAAATTCTTGGGGAACCATTTAGTGAATTAGTTCCAACTGGTTTCCATTATGATTATATGGACATTAATAAAGATAATTATAGTGATATTATTTTAACAGCAGATAACGATTTAGAGGCAGGTTTTAGCGCAGGAGCTTTATATATTTTAGATGGAAAAAAGATATCTGCATTGATCTATTAAGTCTTCATATTTAATAATTAACTTAACTAACTATTGTGCTGTGGTTCTCGTCGGAATTACGTTTTTCAGGTTAACTCAGACACAATTTCATACACATTTTGGTTCTAATATGTCCCTTTATAATTCAGATGAGCATCTGATTAAAAGAATTTATAAAATCCTTTTAATCCACCCACTCAGAAGTATTTCAATATTTATACTTACTATACTTGCCGGTTTTTTAGAGGGGATAGGAATACTTGCCTTTATTCCTGTTTTAACGAGCATACAGAATAGTGATCCATCTGATGGGTCAATGGCTATTGATCTTTTATATTCATTTTTCAATTCGTTAGGTTTTAACAAAACAATAGAAACAATGCTCATTTTCATCGTAGTCGTAATGATTCTGAAAAGCATTTTAATGTTTTATTCTAACATCATTGTTACGCGACTTGGATCTCAAACTGCAGCAGATCTAAGGTTACGTTTTATACAAGCGATTTTGGCTGCACGTTGGTCATATTTTATAAATGAAAAATCAGGTGCTTTCTCTAATGCCCTTGGAGGAGAAGCAAATGCTGCAGCACAAGTTTATTCGATGACATGTAATATGTTATCAAGAACTGGTATTGCTTTTATATATCTTCTAATTGCATCAATGGCTGCTTGGGAAATTAGTGTTGCGGGTATTCTATGTGGCGTTTTTCTCTATATCTTTTTCAAAGGGCTAAATACAAAATCGAAGAAATTAGGAAAAGAACAGGCATTAGCCTATGAGAATCTTGCAATAAGAGTCACAGATGGCCTGTTAGGTATGAAAGCTTTAAAAGCTATGTCACGGGAAAAATGGCTATTACCTATACTCTCTAAAGAAACAGAATATTTAAATAAGACAAACTATATGTTTGGCTTTTATCAACAAATGCTTCGGCAAATACCTGAGCCTATTATTGCAATAATATTGGCATTAGGAATTTATTATGGAGTAACATATTTTGATTTTCAGATTTCTTTCATTATAATCGTATCTGCTCTTTTCTATAAGGCTCTAAATACAATTAGAGAAGTTCAATCCCATACTCAAAAATTTATGTTCGCAGAGAATTATTACTACTCTTATCTTAAAAAGATAAAAAAAGCTGAAGCAAGTTTTGAAGAGAAAAAGAACTCAGCAGATGTCACATTTAATTCAAGCATCTCTTTTAACAATGTCACTTTCTCATATGGAAAACATCCGGTTATAAAAAAGGCAACATTCCATATCTCTCGTAACAAGATTACAGCATTAAGTGGAGTGTCTGGTAGTGGAAAAACCACATTGCTGGATTTACTTCTTGGATTGCAAATTGCTAAATCTGGATCTATTAAAATTGACGATGTGAACCTTAATGATATTGATATTACTAAATGGCGTAATGAAATAGGTTATGTACCGCAAGAACATTTTTTATTTAGTGATACCCTTAGAACAAATTTATCTTTAGGTGACTCTTCAATCTCAGATGATGATATTTACTGGGCTCTTGAATTAGCAGGGTGTAAAGAATTTGTCGCTGCTTTACCTAATGGGCTGGATTTCAAAGTTAGTGAAAAAGGTGGGACATTTTCCGGTGGGCAGAAACAACGCCTAATGATTGCTCGTGCTCTAGCACGCAAACCGAAACTCCTTATCCTTGATGAACCAACGAGTGCATTAGATGCTAAAACAGAAGCTGAATTTTGTAAGAATTTAAAAGAACTTAATACAGACATTGCAATTCTTGCAATCACTCATCAAGCTGGTATTCGTAATGTCGCAGATTCAATTATTGATGTATCTGAAGGTATTGCAGTTCCACGTTAAAAAAAGTAATACTTAGTTTAGGTACAAATCGTTTCCCAGAATACATCAATCAATGCGGGTCAACTCTAAACTTTACGCTGTTCTGAGTAAAAAATGTCAAATGATGAATTAAATAGATGTTTTATATCAATGACATCAACGTTACAGGATGCTTTATTAGCTATTGAAAATAGCAAATACAAAATTGCACTCATAGTTGATATGAACCAAAAACTTTTAGGCACTATTACAGATGGAGATATTAGACGCGTACTGCTAAAAAATTCAGATTTTACAACTCCATGCCATCAAATCATGAACAATGACCCAACGATTGCTCATGAAAATGACAGTAAAGCAACTCTACTTCATAAAATGACATCTTATAAAAGACGCCATTTGCCAGTTATTGATAAATATGGAAAAGTTGTTTCTGTTGTGACACTACAGAACCTAATAGCCACAACATCAAGACCTAATACCATCTTTATTATGGCCGGTGGATTTGGTAAGCGTCTCCTTCCGCTAACCAAAGAAACCCCTAAGCCTATGCTTCCCATTGGGGACAAGCCAATCCTTGAGCATATTTTAGATCGTTTCATCGCAAGTGGTTTTGATAATTTTATTATTTCTGTTCACTATCATGCTGAAATAATAAAAGAATATTTTCAGGACGGTTCAAATTGGGATGTTAACATTTCTTATGTAGAAGAAAATGAACCCAAAGGAACAGCAGGTGCTCTCGGTCTTATAAAAGATAAAAATACATTACCCATGATTGTTGTTAATGGAGATGTATTAACAGAAATCAATTTTGGTCACTTATTAGACTTCCATAATGATCATGCAAGTAATGCAACCATGTGCGTCGGACCTTATAAGTACGAAATCCCATTTGGGGTCGTTGAAACAAAAGATGGTAAACTTATTAAGTTTCGTGAGAAACCAATATTTCAACATATGATAAATGCAGGAATGTATGTTGTATCACCGCAATTATTAGACCTTATAACGCCAGGTGAATATATCGACATGCCCGATCTATTTACACGTGGGATTAAAAATGGTTTGAATACGTGTGTTTTCCCTATTCATGAGCAATGGATTGATATTGGTCGGCCAGAAGATTACAACCTTGTCAAATAATTCGATATAAACTGTTCATTAAAATGTATAAAAATCAAAAAGTGCTGGCTGTAATCACAGCGAGGGGCGGGTCTAAAGGCTTGCCAGGAAAGAATATTAGAAATCTAGCGGGCAAACCACTTATTGCATGGTCCATTGAACAAGCACAAAATTCTAAAATTATTGATCATTGTATTATTTCAACCGATTGTCCTGATATTGCTCATGTAGCTAAACAATGGGAGGGCAATATCCCATTTATGCGTCCAAAGCAACTGGGTACAGATGAGGCCACTACAATGGATGTTCTGCACCACGTGATGTCGAACGTTTATGAACATTATGATTATATTGTTTTACTACAACCAACTTCACCATTAAGAACTTTTGATGATATTGATGGATGCATACGTAAGTGTATTGATACAAATACTCCTGCCTGCGTATCTGTGTGCAAAGTTGATAAAAGCCCTATGTGGATGTTTAGAATGAATAACGATAAAGGGGAATTATCCCCCTTTAGCAGTGGTGAAAATATACCAAGCCGTAGGCAAGATACAGAACAACTCTGGAGCCTAAACGGTGCGGTCTACGTCGCACAATGGGAATGGTTGAAGAACAATGATAGTTTTATATCGAACAAAACAGTAGGCTATGCTATGACATCTGCACATTCAATTGACATTGATACGGAACTGGACTTCAAGATCGTTGAATCCCTCATCAAAGATTGACCTTTATTATGTGAAGATATTTAAAAATGACAATATTTAAAGCTTTTCAAGAGATCGATTACTCACAATATGAACCATTGAAGTCTGATAATGATGCTTTTTTTGGTTTGCCTAAAGAAGTGCAGTATTGCAATAAATGTGTAATTTCTAATCAACGCCCAAATTCTGCAGTTGAATTCTCACATACAAAAAACACCAGAAAAACAACAATTTCTTTTGATGAAGAAGGTATATGTGATGCCTGTCAGGTTGCTGAAGATAAACTAAATGTTAACTGGGCTGATCGAGCTAAAGAACTTGAAGAGGTTTGTAATAAGTATCGCAAAAATGATGGCACGTATGACGTTCTGGTTCCTGGTTCAGGTGGTAAGGATAGTTTCTATACCGCGCATATTCTCAAATATAAATTTGGTATGAATCCTCTTACAGTTACATTTGCACCTCATATTTATACTGATTGGGGATATCGAAACTTGCATAAATGGATTGACGCTGGTTTTGATAATTACCTTTTTACTCCAAATAAAAAAATACACCGCCTCCTTACACGCTTGGCAACAGAAACTATTTTTCATCCTTTTCAGCCTTTTATGCTTGGGCAGAAGAATATGGCACCTAAGTTAGCCGCCCAATTTAATATACCTTTTGTTGTTTATGGGGAAAATGAAGCAGAATACGGAAATCCTAGGCAGGATATGTCGACTGCCAAGCGCTCGCATAGATATTATACGACTGAAGACCCTGATAAGGTTTACATTGCAGGTGTTGCAATGTCGGAACTTCTTGATAAATACGGATTAACGAAAAATGACTTAGAAGCATTTATGCCTGCAAATCCAGGATTGATGAGTAAAGTAGGGGTAGATGTACATTATCTTGGTTATTATATGAAATGGCATCCTCAAGAATGTTACTATTATTCAGTAGAGCATGGTGACTTTGAAGCTTGTCCAGAACGTAATACAGGAACATTTAGTAAATACGCGAGTATTGATGATAAAATTGATGATTTACATTGGTACTCGACATTTATCAAATTTGGCATTGGGCGTTGCTCATACGATGCTGCCCAGGAAATTCGTTCTAGAGATATTGAACGTGTAGAAGGTGTTGCATTGGTGAAACGGTTTGATGGTGAATACCCCGAGCGTTTTTTTGATACTCTGATGGACTACCTATCGATTGATACGAAGCAATTCCCAAATGCAAAAGAATGGTTTGAATCGCCAGAAATGACAAAGGAATACTTCAATAACATTGTAGATAGAAATAGATCTCCTCACATCTGGCATTTCAAAGAAGGTCAATGGGGTTTACGCAAACCAGTCTGGAAAGCTTCATAGAATTGATTACAGATGAGGTTTTACTGTGAATTTACGATTTATTGCACGCATGGATATAAAAGCTCCCAATTTAATTAAAGGAGTACAATTAGAAGGGTTACGTGTTATCGGTGATCCTAGTGAGTATGCTAGGAAGTACTATGAAGCAGGAATTGATGAACTAATTTATATGGATGTAGTCGCGAGTCTTTATGAGAGGAACGGACTAGAAGAAATTGTAAAACGCACTGCCGAAGATATTTTCATTCCGATTACTGTTGGAGGTGGCATTCGTTCACTTTCCGATGTGGAACGAATGCTTAAAGCTGGAGCAGATAAAATTGCTTTGAATACTGCCGGAATTAAGAACCCAAACCTGATTACAGAAATTGCAAAAAGATTTGGATCTCAGTGTGTTGTCTTAAGTATTGAAGCCAAAAGAAACCCTCAAGGCAATTGGGAAGCCTTAACTGATAATGGTCGTGAACATACTTATAAAGATGCTATACAATGGGCCAAAGAAGGAGAGAACCTTGGTGCAGGTGAAATTCTTGTGACGTCAGTTGACCAAGAAGGGACAGCAAAAGGCTTTGATCTTAAATTGGCTCAAACATTAGATGAGAGCATCTCTATTCCATATACTATAAGTGGTGGTATGGGTGATATCACTGATGCGCATCAACTAGTTACCTCAACCAATGTTGATGCAATTGCAATGGCCCATGTATTACACTACAATAAAGTAAATCTCAGTCAATTACGCACTGCAATTAAACAAAAAACTGAAAGATATATACGCGAATTATGACTAGAGACGTGCTAATTGTTGATTATGGAATCGGAAACTTATTAAGTATTAGTCGGGCTGTTAAAAAAGCTGGCGGCAATCCAATTATTTCAAGTGAACCCGATCAAATTATTACCGCTCGTCGTGCTATTCTCCCGGGTGTCGGGGCGTTCGGCGACTGTATTGTTGAAATTAAAAGACGGGGATTATATGATCCGCTTCTGACCTCATTAAGAAATGAGCAGCAAGCATGGCTTGGTATTTGTGTTGGTATGCAAATGTTGACTAATAAAAGCTTTGAATTCGGTGAACATCAAGGATTCCAAGTTATCCCAGGTGAAGTACATAAGATACCAAACATGGAGAATGATGTATTCATTCGGAAGCTTCCTCATGTTGGGTGGAATAAACTTTTATTAAAAAATGAAACTATGTGGGAAGGTGGAATTTTTAAGGGCATTAAACCAAATTCAGCTTTCTATTTTGTACATTCTTATTCAGTAAGGTCTGAAGAAAAAGATAATATACTGGCATACGCAGAACATGATGGATATGTATTTACAGCTGCGATCCAATCCTCCAATACTTTTGGGGTGCAGTTCCATCCTGAAAAAAGCGGTACAGTCGGAATTCAGGTATTACAAAACTTTATTAATCTAGACATTAACTCTCCCTAAAATAACTTTAGAAAAGATGAAAATTCTTTTATTTCCACGTCATGAAACATCTTTCCAAAGAATGTTTCCACAATATGAAACTCTATCTAAAGATTGTCGCTTTGATCCATTTATAATTTTAGCTGACCAGCGTGTTAGCAAATATACTTCTCTTTGTGATCTGAAAAATATTAAGCATATAGATGTTATACCCAAAGTACCGGGTGACCCTATCATTGGTGCAGACAATATTTGGGATAGTATTTGTAATATTTTTCCTAAACTTATATCCGGTATACTAAGAAGGAAAAGGGTTTCGTTTTCTTTTCCTGTTTCTTTGTGGCGTTTTTATTATGTAATAAAGAATTATAAAAAAGAGGCTGAATTTTGGCTGAATTTCCTTCAAACAGAGGCCCCAGATATTGTGTTCTTACCAGGAGACCGTGAACTTGGCTTTGTGCCACCTTTATTGTGGGCTGCAAGAAAATTAAACATAAAAACTATTATTTCTGCAGGGGGGATTCCTTCAGTAGAGGGTATTGCAGCTTCAAGACAAAGTGATATTCGATTTAAAGCGAATTTAACTTCATGCCCTCTATTGTTAAACCTCATTGCTGCATTTAGATTCCCTAAACAGGAGTTCCCAACTAGAACTTCAACATTGTTGTTTTCTCCCGGCTGGTTGATACTGGCTTTAGCTAAGTTAGATATGCTTCCTGATAATCCTTGGGTGCAAGGAGGGGGGTATGCAGATTTCATCTTTATGAGTAGTGATCAAAAAGCACACTTTGCTATCAAACAAGGTTTAGATCGTAATAAAGCACTTGTAATAGGTGATGCTGCATTTGATGCCCTTTTTCACGCAAAGTCTATCTGTAAAGAACAAATTGCAGCATTTAACGATAAGTTTGTTTTATCTCAGGGCAAAAAGCTTATCGTTTTTGCTATTCCTAATTATGCAGAGCACAACATTTTGCATTGGGACGAGCATCTAGAGAAATTACGTGAATTCTCAACTGTTTTATCTCATTTTGAATGTAATGTTATCTGCTCTCTGCATCCAAAATCAGATATTGAGACTTATCGTTTTTTAGAAAGTGATTTTGGCTTTCATATTGAAACAAGCCCACTTGCTACGATTTTACCTTGTGCAGATGTGTTTCTTTGTGGGAATTCAAGTACAATTGAGTGGGCTATTATTCTAGGATTGCCAATCATTAACTTAGATTATATTTATATGAATGATGAAAACTATGAAGAATGCCCAAGTTTGTTTAAAGTGACAAAAACAAAAGACTTTAAAGAAACTCTTTTAAATTTATTAGAAAATCTTGATCATTATACGCAACAACAAATCCAATGTTCGGCTCATTATGGTATACTTGACGGTAAATTTGAGGAACACCTTAAAAAAATAGTGCTTAATATTAAAGAACACTGTCCATAAAAATAAAATTAATCGGTTGAAAAATGCAAAATTTCAAACAAACATTTCTCATTGGCAACATGGAAGTAGGCGTTAATTGCCCGCCACTTATTCTGCCTGACATTGGTACTTTTTTCAATCGTGATATGAAAGAAGCAAAAAGACTCGTTCGAACCTTAAAAGATACAGGATGTAAGATCATTAAAGGTGAAATCTTACATGACTCTACAATTTGCCTAGATGATGATACAGAAGAGATTTATCTGGATAATAACGATAAGCAAGTCCACGAGAGATATCGTCAACTTATTGAACGCAAAGTAGTTGATTTACAATCTTATGAAGACCTCTTTAAGTTAGTTAAAGAGTTGGAAATGGAATTTATTCTATCTGTTTACGATATAACAGGCGCTGATTTTGCTATAGAACAAGGTGCGTGCGCTTTAAAAATCGCTTCATCTAATATCACACACCGCCCGCTAATTGAATATATTGCACAAAAAAATATACCAATGATATTGGATACAGGAAAATCAACAATGGAGGAAATTTCCCGTGCTATTAGCTGGGTTTTAGATGCTGGTTGTAATGAACTTATTATTGAACACAGTCCAGATGCTCCTCCTGCACCTGTTGATAACCACAATCTGAGGTTTATGTGTGCTTTAGGTGAAATATTTGGAGTGCCTTTTGGACTATCAGATCATCATAATGGTGAAGAAATGATGGTTGCAGCTACAGCTCTTGGGGCTTCCATTTTAGAAACGGGAGTTTGCCTCAATAAAAAAATAACAGATCAAGACGTACGTCATGCAACCGAGGTCTATAAAATAGCTGAAGTTATCAAAAGTTGTAATAATGTATACCAAGCACTAGGAACACCCTATCGACATCTTTCTATAGAACGTCCAGAGCCAAAAGCACGTATGGGACTTGTCGCAAAAAATAATCTTCAGCAAAATCACATTTTAAGTTTTGATGATTTGCATTTTGCGTTCCCCCCTAAAGGTATTTCAGCTGCAGATTATAAAGATATTCTAGGGCGCCAACTTATCTCATCTGTTCCAAAAGGGGCTATTATCGAGTGGTCTAATGTCAAGTATGCAACTTCCTAGACCTCCCGCACTAAATGGATTACATACAACGGAATATACTTTTATTTTATTTAAAGGAGAAATTTTAGATGAAATAAAGAAGGTTACTGGCCTGTTTGATTCTAAATTCTTCATTCTTTCCACATGCCAAAATAATAAACGTTTATTTTTAAAAACTCAAAACTTAGATGGTTCGTCTATTTTTCTGAAAACAGTCGAAAACAGATTCCTAGATCAATATATCAAATCTGATCAAATAACTCTTAATCTAGCTGATTCTATAAATATAATAATTAAACCCATTTCAGGCTATCCTAAACCACTAGGCACTACACATCATATTTTTGCTTATCCATTTTATAGTTTGTCTATTCTTTCCAACAGCGAAATAGAATTTTTTCGATTAGGCTGTGCTTTGTCAGAGTTACATTATGCGTTAAAATCTATGTCGGATTTTTGGAATGTATCTGTTAAAAAAAACAGCCAACGACGTTATCGAAAGTTATATGAACGTAGTTTTAATTTGAAAAGAGTTTCAAGGATAGGCCGTGATATTATATTGAATGCCCTTTTAGATTTTGATCGGAAGAGTCTCATTCAATCATTTGATAATGCTCAAATTATACATGGTGATCTCAACAGTGGGAATATTGGATATTCAAAGCAACAGTCATCTGTCTTCTTCCTAGATTTTGAAGATACTCTCTGTTCATATCTGCCTCCTGAAGCTGATATTGCTTTCATATTAGAACGGCTTATCTTCGTACACCCTTATCAGAATAAACGAGAGCTTATTAAAGCATTCTTTAAAGGTTATTGTGGAAATGAATATAATTTATTCAAAGGTAAGCATAGTATATCATTTTGGTTATCATTTCTTAATCTAAGATCAATGTTATTACTTGCTGAAATGGAAGCGAATAATCATCAAGTTTCAGCAACAGAATGGACAAAATTTGATACATTATTCAAACAATCTAAGAAGTTTAGTATTGAACTTGAAAAGCACTTTAGCTAATTCTGAGAAACATGAAAAAGACTATTCTGTTATCTGCACGAGATACTGCAGCAGCACAAATTGTTTGCATATTAAAACCATTATTTGACAAAGAAAAGTGGTGTCAAACTATTTTGATTGCGGGTTCTCCGGCTGACAAAATTTTTATTTCTCATAAAATAGATTTTATATCATGTCCTCAATGGAAACATGAGACAGAAGCCCTAGCCTATTGTGAAAAAATAATCCAAAAATTTACCCCAGATGCAATCCTGACAGGTAGTAGTGGACCTGGGTTTGGGGTTGATGAGTATTTGATTTTTTGTGCAAATGTGCCTTCTTTCACGATCCAAGATTTTTGGGGGTTTCTAAATCCATATAGTGGACAATATGCAGATACTTATTTTGTATTAGATAAATATGCAGAAAAACAAACCAAAAGCGTTTTACGGCATAAAAAAGTTTTGCCAATTGGCTCTGTAAAACATAGCTCTATCGTTACACGGGACTGGGTAAGTATACGTACTGCTAAAAGACGTGCTATCAAATTATCATCAAATTTAGACTTATTGATCGGTTTCTTTGATCAACCTTTGAAACTTGATGAAGGTTATAAAACATTATGTAGTGATTTTGCAGCGTCTATCACTCAGTTAGAGCAGTCTTTCAAATTATTACTCCGTTTTCATCCTGGAACGCCTCGGCAAACACGTAATGTTGTTTATGATATTTTCCGTAGGAAAGGAGTTGAAATCATTTTAGACAACAATGAGAGCAACGTTTATGAGACAATTTCTGCCTGTGATATAGTTGTATCATCTTTTTCTACATGTAACCTTGACAATATCTATATGAATGCTTCTTCTTCTGCCCCCTTAGGGGTTTCTGTGTATCTATTTTATAATGAAGAGATAAGAAATTCTTTTGAAAAGCATCATGCAACTAAAATGCTTCCTTCTTTTTCTCATAATGAAGCCTATGTAATCTATAAGAAAAGTGAAATACTGCAAACGATACATAAAGCAATCAATAGCCGTATGCAAAGCTGGGTAGCAGTAAAAAAATTGCCTTCACCATTATATGCCCCTAAAAAAATAATAGACGTACTGAAAAACCAGTTACAAAGAGGAAGTGAAATTGGATAATTCACCTAATCATGCCAATTATAAGAATATTGGTACATATCTAAATGAAGATCATCATATAAAGGCAAAAGAGTCCTTTAAGGAACTTGGTAAACTTATTTTGAAGCAGCTCCCTGACAATGAAAATTCTGGATGTCTACTTGATATAGGTTGTGCAACAGGGGCATTAATCGGGTATTTGGAAACCCTTTTACCAAAATATGAAATGGTAGGTTTAGATTATTTTCCCGAGCTTGTCAAAAAAGCTGAAACTAAACTCCCTCAACATAAATTCATCCAGGGTTCAGCACTTAGCCTTCCTGATGAATTTAAAAAATCTTTCGATTTTGTGATCCTAAGTGGTGTAATTGGTATTTTTGATTTTGATGATGCTATGACTGCCTGCCGTCAAGCTCTGGATTGCTTACGTAAAGGAGGGACTCTTTATATATTTGGTAATTTTAATGAATACGACATTGACCTTCTTGTTTCACACCGAAAACGTATTGATGGCAAAACTGGGGATTGGGAAAAAGGCTGGAACGTTTATAGTATGTCGACTATGCAAGATTTCTTCTCAGATTGTCATCACATTAAGTTTTTTGATTTCGAAATGCCATTTGAACTTACGCCTCAAAACGATCCAATTAGATCTTGGACATATAAAGAGAATAATAAATTGCAATTGACGAACGGACTAAAATTCCTAATTAACTTACGCTTCTTAGAAGTGAAGCGTGATATGCTCCCTTCAGAAAAGTGATTCTGTACCAAATGTTAGAGTCTGATTCAGAAGTATTTGAGTAATTACAGTTACTTATGTTTCTATTGATTTGTGGAGCAGCCCCCACACCCTAACATAGCCTAAGGAGGCTTAGGGCTATGCCTTAACTTATGAAATTGTGGAGGGTGCTTGTCGCTGTCGCCATTCATATCTGAAGGGCCTCAGCCCGATTAAATTTGAGAGAAGGGTTGCCTAAGTGAGTGAGACACACTCTACTTTTTCAGTACAAGTCCATTTTGTCAAACTGAATAGCCCCTAGTTTCCTAGACGCCTTGTTGTCTCATTTTTTGTTGCCGTTCGAATTCATTTGGTGACAGCATTTCGTTCCTAGCATGCTTGCGTTTTGGATTGTAGAACATTTCAATATAGTCAAATACATCCTGCCTTACATCCGCTCTGGTTTTGTAGACCTTGCGCCTGATGCGTTCACGTTTAAGCAGGTTAAAGAAGCTTTCCGCAACAGCGTTGTCATGACAATTACCGCGACGGCTCATAGAATGTTCCAAGTTATGAGATTTCAGAAACGAAGCCCATTCAATGCTGGTAAATTGTGAGCCCTGATCGGAATGTATGACGACTTTATTTTTAGGTTTTCGCCGCCACACAGCCATTAATAAAGCCTGCAAGACGAGTTCTGTCAGTTGCCTGCTTTGCATAGACCAACCAACAACTTTTCTGGAATAAAGGTCAATAACAACCGCTAAATATGAATATCCTTCTGTCGTTTTAATATAGGTAATATCAGTTACCCAAAATCGATTTGGTTCCAGAACATCAAATTGTCGATCAAGTGTATTATCAACAACAATAGACGGTTTTCCTCCATATTGACCAGGGCGACGTTTATATCCGATCTGAGTAAAATTCCTGCCAGACGAGCTAAACGTGCGACACGATTGGGGCTTATGAATTCGCCTAATTCGCACAGATCATCATGTAACTTACGATAACCATAGACCTTGCCACTCTCTTCCCAAGCCTGCTTGATAAGCTCCGTTTGACGTTGGTCTTCAAGGGCTCTTTTGCTGAGCGGTGATTTCAACCACGCATAAAACCCGCTTGGATGAACTTGCAATATACGGCACATGCTTCGGATCATAAAATCAGAACGATGCACCTTCATAAAGGCGTACTTCACTTGGCATCTTTTGCGAAGAACGCCGTGGCCTTTTTTAAGATGTCTCACTCCTCGGTGACACGGGCCAACTCTTTCTTTTAGCGACTGATCTCGGCAGATTGTTCCATAACTTCTTGGGCAACAGCTGGCAATTTAGAAAACCGCTTACGCCATTGATAAAGCGAATGTGTGCTGACACCTAAACGCTGGGAAACTTCTGCGACTGAATAGCCCCGTTCCGTAATCTGTTTTACAGCATCAATTTTAAATTCATCGGTGAAATAGGATTTGGATATTGAATAACTCCTTGCCTCATTTTGTAACCGACAAGGTGTCTAGAAATCTAGGGACTATTCAAACGCGCTTAATTTGTTAATGAGAGAGACCGTTTGTTCGATGATAGCTTTATCATTCAATTCAGTGTCAATTTGTTTGCGCGCATAAGCCCCATATTGTTTTCGTATATCATAATGTTCCATCAAGTTTTCGATTGCATCTGCTAAAGCAGTCGGGTTCTTTAGGGGAACTAAAAGTCCGTTTTTTTCATGATGGACGATTTCTCGACAGCCAGGAACATCCGTGGCAATCATGGGAAGACCGCAAGCGGCAGCTTCTAAAAGGCTTTTTGGTAAACCTTCTCGCCAGGAAGGGAGAAGAGCAATGCTGGATTGCTGATATATATTGGCAATGTCACTTCTACGTCCCCAACATTCAACCAAACCATCAGATTGCCATATGTCAATATCATGTTGAGTTGCGCTTTGTGGGTTTCCGGGGTCTGGGGCGCCTACCAGAACAATACGGTAACTCTTTCCTTTGTTTTTCAATATCCTGGCAGCTTCCACAATTTCGCTAACACCTTTAGACCAAAGAGTCCGACCAACAAATGTGATTAATCCATTTTGAGGTAACTCTGGACTTGGGCTAAAATATTTTGCATCGACACCAGATCCGCGAATTAAAAAAAGGTTCTTTTCAGTTTTGAAGCCAAAAGATTGCATAAGTTCAATATCATTGCCATTTTGTACAATCATATGAATACGTTTAGTCTGTGAAAACAGCCGCATAAATATGCTGATCATAAAACGAATCAAGCGAGCCTTTAAGTTCTTTGCAATAAAGCTATAGCCCATTCCTGTAATCATATTGATGACTGTACCAACAGGAGCGCGTAATGCTGCAATTGTGCCAAGAAGAACAGTAAATAAAGCAACATGCACGACAATATCAGGCTTAACATCACGATATAACTTTGTAATGTTCTGAATAGCTGATTGTGTGGATTGGAGCGAAATTTGTTCTCGGCCAAGATTTAGGTCATGTAAAATAAACCCGTGATTCTCAAGTTCCGTTTTTGCCTGATTAATATGACAGGCAACATGGACTTTATATCCATCTTTAACCAAACCTAAGGCTAGGGGCAAACGATGGGACAGAAAATACCAATCTTTGGATACTAAAATAAGTACTTTCTTTTGGGGCATTTGTTTAACTCAACTCTTTGCGCACATTTAAATATATAATGAGGGACGTAAAGGCACAAATATAATAACTAGCTTGCCACCAGGCGGCCCAATAGGAAAAATTAAATAAACCAGAGCCCCAATAGGCAGCATTAATTGAAAACAAAACCAATAAGGCTGGGTGTCTTGTTTTCCAATATTCAGTGATGTTTTTCCAAAATATAACACAGACTAACGAGATAAAGGGAACAAAACCGATTACCCCTGTATCAAGTAAGATTTCCAGTACCCAGTTATGGGGGTGTCCTGGCAAAAGTTGAGCAGGCACATCTGCAAGAGGAATATAGCTTGGCCCGTAATAGTTGATCAATGTCTGAGTTGCCATTGGATGCAGGTTTGACGCATTTATTCCATAACCGACCCATGGGGACTGTTGCCACAGTTCCAATGCAAATTGCCAAATTGTTTGACGATGAAAGTCGATTAACCAAACAGGAAGATAGGCTAAGTCCTGATTTGCAACAGAAGTCATATATTGTTTTTGGACTAACCACTCTCCTACTCCTAGGATTGCAAGTGTAATAAGAATAATCGCAATTAAATTTATTTTCCATGTCGTTGATGAGAAAATATATAGGGCTATTGGTGCAAGGGCTGCAGCAATCAGCGCAACCATAGAAGCTTTGGCATCAAAAATGAAGATTAATGACACAATACAAATGACAGCACACAAAGATAACAAACGCCAGATTCCCGAATAATTAAAGGCGAAGAAAATAAGTAGGGGAATGGCTAAAACGAAAGCGTTGGAAGGCGGTTTAAATCCTTGATATACTTGAAGGAAAGTAACCGGTGTGAACTTCAAGAGGCTATAAATATTTGGTTCAATATAAAAGGCAGTAATGCCAACAGTGGAGACAAATAAAATGCCTATTGTTAAAAGTTTACCTTGAATAAATGTGCAATTCTGCAAATGCCAGCAAACGAAGAAAATTGCTATGGGTAATAAAATATGACGTATCCATGTTTCTAAGGAAGAACCCGTGTCATAAGAAAAAATTATATTTGGAGTAAAAAGAAGGCATGTTAGGCAGCATAGAGTAAACAAACCAAAATATTCAGATATAAATGAACGTTGGAAACCAATACGTTTTGTGGTTGTTATAGTCTGATAAATAACTGAGAGTAGAGCTAATGATAAGAAAATGGCTAATGTGGCACGCCCACTGGCAACAGCGGGTACGGCCAAGCCCAAGCTGGCAGCTCCTAGGATACTAACCTTATTCGTAAGTCGTGTCAGACTTGAATGCATAGTTTAAAGTCGCCAAAGAGTGATTTGATCTGGAATCGTGTCTCGATCTAAAGTCGCTTTAATATCAATGACTGCACCGTCTTGCTCTTTCAGCAAGTTCTGGATCAAAGACCACCCTTTGGAAACATATTCCTTGTGATTCACGGCAAGGATAATCACATCAGCAGGTTTTAAATCATCCTGCGCTGTCAAGGTCACGCCATATTCATGCATGGCTTCATTTGCATCAGCCCAAGGGTCGGAAATTTGGGTTTGGATATCCATATTTTCCAGTTCACTGATGATATCGACAACTTTACTGTTACGCAAATCAGGCACGTTTTCTTTAAACGTCAATCCCAAGATCGTTACAATCGGTTCATCTGTGCGGCCCCGTTTCATCAACATTTTAATGGCTTGCATGGCAACATGGTGTCCCATGCGATCATTCACACGGCGACCTGCCAGAATAACTTGGGGGTGGTGGCCCAGTTGTTCGGCTTTGTGGGTCAGGTAATAGGGGTCAACGCCGATACAGTGGCCCCCGACTAAGCCCGGTGTAAATTTAAGGAAGTTCCATTTCGTGCCTGCTGCTTCCAACACGTCATGGGTATCAATACCGACACGTTCAAAAATTTGGGACAATTCGTTCACAAAAGCAATATTGAGATCACGCTGGGTGTTTTCAATCACTTTGGCTGCTTCGGCTGTTTTGATGTTTGCGGCACGGTGTACACCTGCTGTCACAACGGCTTCATAAACTTGGGCAACCGTTTCCAGTGTTCCCGCATCTTGTCCGGAAACCACTTTCAAAATGGTTTCGAAACGATGTTCTTTATCTCCAGGGTTAATGCGTTCTGGAGAATAACCAACAGCAAAATCACCATCGTTGGATAGGCCGGAGATTTCTTCCAATACGGGGACGCAATCTTCTTCGGTTGCACCGGGATAAACGGTTGATTCATAAACAACGATATCGCCTTTATTGAGTACAGACCCAACTGTACGAGAGGCTGCCAGTACAGCCCCCATATCGGGGCGATGGGCATCATCAATGGGCGTGGGGACCGTAACAATATAAAAATCAGCGCGACGTAGGTCTTCAAGATCACTGGTATAGGTCAAGCTGTTGTGAAGAACATCACCTTCTTCAACTTCTTCGGTACGATCATAGCCTTTTTTCAGTTCTTCAATGCGGGTCTGATCAATATCAAAACCAATCGTTTCGTATCCGGCACGGCCATAGGAAACAGCGACAGGCAGGCCCACATAGCCCAAGCCGATAACAGCAATCTTACGATTCATGATCACAGGTCCACATTATAAAAATCGACATACCAATCAACAAACTTGCCGACACCTTCTTCAATAGATGTATTGGGGGCATAGCCTGTGATTTTGTTTAATTCAGATGTGTCAGCCCAGGTTGCAGGCACATCACCGTCCTGCATGGGCAGCATATTTTTCTCAGCCTTGCGACCCAGCTTGTCTTCCAGCACTTCAATGTAGCGAGTGAGCTGTTCACAGCGCGAATTACCGATATTGACAACCCGGTAAGGGCCGATACCGCTGGTACAAGGGTCCGGATTTGTCGCATCCCAGTTTTCATCCTTTTTCGGCGGCACACCCAGCAAACGGAAAATCCCTTCAACGATATCTTCGACAAAGGTGAAATCGCGTTCCATTTTGCCATGGTTAAAGACATTGATCGGCTTGCCTTCCAAAATAGCTTTGGTAAAGAGGAAGAGCGCCATATCCGGGCGCCCCCATGGACCATAGACAGTGAAAAAGCGCATGCCAGTAGATGGAATGTCAAAGAGATGGGCATAATTATGGGCCATCAGCTCATTGGCTTTTTTAGTGGCTGCATAAAGTGTCATTGGGTGTTCGGTGCTGTTATGTTCAGAAAATGGCATATTTTTATTGCCGCCATAAACCGAACTGGTTGAGGCAAACACCAAATGCTGAACTGGATGAGCACGACATGCTTCCAAAATGCTCAAAAAACCATCAATATTGGAATGGGTGTAAGCTTTTGGGTTTTCCAAAGAGTAACGCACACCGGCTTGTGCTGCCAGATTCACACAATGGGTGGGCTTATGGGTGGCAAAAGCCTCCATCACAGCCTCAGAATTGGCAAGGTCTTCGCGAATTTCTGTAAAGGCAGCGTGTTTTTTCAACCGCGCCAGTCGCGCTTCTTTTAAAGAGATATCGTAATAATCAGAAACACAGTCGATCCCAACCACTTCGTGACCATTGGCGATCAATTTTTCTGCCAGATGATAACCGATAAACCCGGCTGTACCTGTCACAAGGACTTTCATATCCGATTTTCCCTTTAAGAGCCTGTGTTGCGCGGCATCATAGCTTTATGAAACCGGACGGTAAATAAGGAATTTCACCTTTTTAGTCGATAAAATCAGTGTAATAACGCGCCTGAATATCTTCCTTCAGCTCTTTGGCTTTGGCGATGTTTTTATCAATCACATGAACCAACTGTGGCCTGCCGTTTTCTGTATAGTAATCTCGGGCATTTTCAAAACACGATAAAGCGTGATCCAGCCAGGCATGGGTATGCGGATCTCGTTTAGCCAGCGCAAAGAGGGTGGCACCCAGATTATTTTGCGTATTGGCCCATTGGGCGGGATATTTTTCTTCGTCATAAACTTTTAAAACCGCTTGATAGGCGACGCCAGCCTGTTCCAGCGATTGAGCGCCCTTCACCAACTGACCGTGGAGCATCATGGTTTTAGCCATTTTTGACATATTTTCCGCCCAGTTAAGCGGATATTGATATTGGTTATAGACTTTGGTGGCTTTCTTATAATAACGCGCTGCTTTTTGCAGATATTCCGGCTCACTCATCTTTCGCCCGATTTTGGCACAGGTTCCGGCAATACGCAGTTGTACAGCTGCCCATTCAAACGGGTGCAGCTCGATATTCAGTACTTCACTCACTTGTTCAAACAGGGTGATTGCCCGTGAAATATGGTCAACCAACTGCTCGTCATCTGTGTGATTTGCCATTTCTTCATACAGCCAGCCGTAATGGTTGGTGACCAAAGCCCAGTCAATCGGGGTTTTATCTTTCTCAACCACCTCTTCCCAGATTTTAAAGGCTTTAATGGCTGGGGTAAACCAGCCCAGTTCCTTACTGCGCTGGGCGATATTCGCCATAACCACGGCGGCCATTCCCATGGCCGAAACTTTTGCAGGCATAGGGGTCTTGCGGTTACTCAATGATCCAGCGAGCTTGTTCAGAGGTTCAACAGCCCCTAACAGATGTTCCCCGATTTTTACGGCATGGGTCGGCTGGCTACTGCGTGTTGCTGCAAAAATGGCAGCATAAAGGACATCCAGACTACCTTTTTCCGGTACAAAAGGCACAAGCAGACTTTCAGCAATACCGGGGACGCCTAAATTTGCTTCTCCTTCTTCTGCTGACAAGAAATGCCACCGTACAGACTGGATTTCAGGCTCCAGATACCCCCAAAGCAGTAAATCACCTTTTTCTTCTTGTAACGTTTGGCGACCTTCTTCAACCACTTTTTCATACTGGTCACTTAAGCTGCGTTTGGGGTCACGCAAGAATGTTTGATTAATCAAACGTGCGGCCAGTCCGGCCCTTTCGTTTAAGGGATGGATAATGGCTTGTAATAAGGCAGGCTTGTCTTCTTCATTATTAAAAATGCCTGCAGGTTCAGCCACCAGCACGTTTACATCGGCGATCGCTTGTGCGATTTGCCCATCCTGGCCCATGGCATTGGCCGCTGCTTCACGCATCAAAAACCAATCTATGAAACGATTAACAAAGGACAGCATTTACATCTTCAGGACTTAGGAAAAACTCTTGGCAGTATTCATACTCTTTAAGCAGGGATTAGGTAAAGAAGATAAATTACGGACACCATGAAGAACGCTTTTTACCGCCATATGGGCGGGCTAATCCATTTTGAATCAATAAGTCTGAAAGACCGTGTCCCTGATGGGTTTCAACATGGGCAATCACACGCCCCCCATATTTACCATAGTGAATGTTTTTTAAGACAATAGGCTGATCGTTAAGATACTGGGTGACGGCCTGTTTGGCCTGTTTGGCCAGATGTTTTTCCTGCTCACATTGGCCGTTTAATTCCGGACTGTCAATTTGGGCAAGGCGGACACGGGTTTGAACGACTTGCCCAATCCAGACCTGAGCCTGAACATCCAATGTATCACCATCAATCACACGCACAACCCTCGCAGGCACAGGGCCGGGAAGCATTTCTGCTGCTTGCACCGTATGAAAAGATAGAAATAGACAAATCAGAACACGCCAAATCACAATCAGGGCCTCTGTTTTTACCACAGAGAGATAATATACCTGAACGTGTATATATTTTTCTACGCACCAATAAGTGTATTTTTTGAGAACTTGTTGAGAAGAAAAATTGGGCACTTCCTGTTTGATAGCAGAAGAAGTATGTTAGAAAATAATTTTGGACCAGATTTCAAGAATAATGGATTTATAACGTGATCAGCCGTGTTTACTTTTTTCTTTTTTTCATCTTGAGTCTAGTAGCTTTGCTTCTTTCATTAAGTGCGTTTATTTTTAGGTTTGAAGAGTTTTTTGCACTAACGGGACCAAAATTCCTACAATTTGGCCCTTTGTCCCTTCTTTTTGAAGGGGTTGAACAAACAATACGCCATATTGCGATCAGTTTGGGTATAACGTTAAGCGTTAGCGTTATCATTACATTGTTTACCTCAAAGAAAATAAACCTGTTTTTTCTTATGGGTGCTGGTTTTGCCTGTGTTTTTGTGCCCACAGGTCTGATGTATCAAAAACATATTGAAACAAACCGTATTTCTCATGAGATTATTCAGCATATTAACCAAAAACCTGTTTCTACTAACATTCTAGATAATGCACGACATTTTATTGCCCGCAATGCGTCTTTTCAGGATTCAACAGTTTTTTATGATCGCTATGCCTTTGATACAGGTGTTGTTCTCAAAACACTTTTCCAACACGAATTAGGTAATGAGAAAACAGCCGATTTATTATGTGGGCCATCCGCATTGGCTATGCAGCGTTTATTGAAGTCCCAAAATATTGATTCAAGAGTTATTTTTTTGTGGTCTACAGAAGGGCTGGTTGACGGTAGCCATGTGATTTTAGAGGCGCAAAATCCGAATACCGGTCGTTGGGAAGCCCATGATCCCATGTATAATCTGTTTTTCACTGGTCCAGATGGTAATCGTTTATCTATTGCACAATTAACTCAAATGGAAAATATGGCTTCGGTCAAAGCTTGTAATAATTCGAGTTGTGGCTGGGCAGAAACAAAAGCAATACCTTATTTAGATCATGGATATTTTGCAGCCATTGAATATCCACAAAGTCATAGCTTCCTTTTGAACTCGAAACGGTTTGACCTTTCGAAAAAATTCCCCTCACTTAAAGATCGAACTTTAGAAGAATATTTTAGGCGTGCCCGAGCAAACCCCGTGTTTATCGAGCTTGGTTCTTAGAAATCGACACAACGACCGCCTTTTTCCCAATCGCCAAAGCGGGTTGGGTCTGAGCCATCTTTGCGCCCACCTACTTCTGTAGGTTCATCTTTTTGGTCAGCCATCGTATCAAATTTGCGTGCAGGCTGGGGGGCAATTGGGCGGCCATCTTCGTTACGCATCACGTCTGTGCTTTTAAATTTTGGTTTATTTTCGCTTTCTGTGGACATGGCGGGCCTCAAAAGGGTTGCAGTTTGGATGATCTTCTTCCTAAATACTCAGTGACGTTTGATTTTGCAATGGATTTAAAACTCATGAGCTACGCACGCACGGCCCTGTTACTGGCGGGTATGACCGGATTATTTCTGGTGATTGGATATATGCTGGGGGGAGAGACCGGCATTATGATCGCCTTTATCATGGCACTTGGTATGAATGCTTTTTCTTATTGGAATTCCGATAAGATGATCCTGCGCATGCATGGCGCCCGTGAAGTCGATGGTCAAAGTGCACCGGAACTTTATCAAATGGTTGCTGATTTGGCCCGGCGTGCTGACATGCCTATGCCACGGGTTTATATTATGGACAATCCCCAGCCCAATGCCTTTGCTACCGGGCGCAACCCGGAAAATGCAGCCGTGGCAGCAACGACGGGCCTGTTGGAAATGCTGTCCCATGAAGAAATTACAGGGGTGATGGCCCATGAACTCGCCCATGTGAAAAATCGCGACACACTCATCATGACCATTACGGCGACCATTGCCGGTGCCATTTCCATGCTGGCGAATTTTGCCTTTTTCTTTGGTGGCTCCAATGATGAAGAAAATCCCAATCCGCTGGGGATGGTCGGTACGATCCTTATTATGATCTTTGCCCCCATGGCAGCTATGGTGGTGCAAATGCTGATTTCACGCACCCGTGAATATGAGGCTGATCGCATTGGTGCAGAAATCTGTGGTCAACCCATGTGGCTGGCCAGTGCCCTGAATAAATTAGATAAAGGGGCGAGCCTGATTGATAATCACCGGGCTGAAAATAACCCGGCCACCGCCCATATGTTTATCGTTAACCCGCTTCATACCCGCAAAACCGATAACCTTTTTTCCACCCATCCCAATATGGACAACCGAATTGCAGCCTTGAAGGATATGAGCCCAAGCCAATCTGCCAAACGGACGTCGCGTTCAAAACTCCCGCAAAGTAACCAACCGACGAAAGGGCCGTGGGGGTGATTTAACGCATTGTTTTTTGGGTTCTATGTGTTGCAGGCTTAGTATATTGATATTTACAAATATCTACCCATCTCCTATTACTTCAATGATGCGGCGCATCATAAATTTCAGAGGTTAATATGATTCCGTTAGTCAAAGCTTTTTTCAATGAAGCGACTTATACAGTTTCTTATGTTGTTTGGGATCCTAATACTAAGAAAACAGTAATCATTGACCCAGTTTTAGATTTTGATCGTGATGCAGGTCGAACATCCAATCAATCGGCTGATGAAATTTTGACTTTTATTCAAGAAAATGAACTCGATGTTGATTGGGTCTTGGAAACACACGCTCATGCAGACCATTTAAGCGCCGCCCATTACCTGAAGCACGCACTTGGGTGTCGAACGGGTATTGGTATGGGAATTACCAAGGTCCAGAAAGTATGCGCAGGTATGTTTAATTTTGAAGCTGGTTTTCGTACAGATGGTTCGCAGTTCGATTATCTGTTTGAAGATAATGAAAAGATAAACCTAGGATCAATGAAGCTTCGTGTCCTGCATACTCCAGGCCATACACCTGCATGTGTGACATACATTATTGGAGAAGCGGCATTCGTCGGAGATACTATCTTCATGCCTGATTTCGGTACAGCCCGTTGTGATTTCCCTGGAGGCGATGCAGCTGTACTTTACGTTTCCATCCAACGCATACTTTCTCTACCTGAAGAGACAAAGTTGTTTACAGGTCACGACTATAAAGCTAAAGGGCGTGATTATTACGCTTGGGAAGCAAGTGTCTGTGAACAAAAAGCAAAGAATATTCACGTTAATACGGAGATAACACTTCAAGATTTTGTTAACATTCGTATAGAACGAGACAAAAACTTACCTGTGCCAAGACTGTTATTTCCTTCATTACAAGTGAATGTACGAGCTGGAGAAATGCCTCCTCCGGAAGAGAATGGCGTATCGTACCTTAAGTTACCAATAAGGGCACTCGCTGGTTAATAATAGCAAAGTAACTTTCTGAATTTTGGTATCCATCTCTAACAGTGATTGAAATAATTTATGCCTCGTCGTATTGCCTATGATGTCTTATGCCAAGTTTTTGGTAAGAAACGCCCGATGGATGAGGCTTATAATACCCATCCTCACCTTGAAAAACTGACGCCTAAAGCACGGACTTTTTGTCGTGCACTTTTGACCACCACGGTGCGCAATCGCGGTTTTATCGATCATTTGATTGATGAGTGTCTGGATAAACGGCCTAAAGGGCGCAATCGTGATGTGTTAAATATCATGCGTTTAGGGGTTGCCCAGCTCTATTTCATGCATGTGCCCCCTCATGCAGTCCTCTCAGAAGCACAAGTGCTGACAGGGCGGGTGAAATTTATGCAGTTTAAAAAGCTCGTAAATGCAGTGCTGCGTCGCATTGATCGTGAAAGGAAAGAATATCCAGCAGATTTAATTGCAAGGAAAAACATTCCGGATTGGTTATATTCCACATGGGAAAAGGCTTATGGCGAAGAAAAAGCTCTGAAAATTGCCAAGGCCCATTTGAAAGAAGCGCCACTGGATATTACACCGAAATATGCAGATGAAGCTAAAATTTGGGCTGAACGCCTGAAAGGTGAAGTGCTTGAAAGCGGCACGGTGCGTCTGCCTGTGGGAGGACGTATTGAAGAATTGGATGGTTATGAAAATGGTTCTTGGTGGGTACAGGATGCTGCAGCCAGTCATCCTGTGAAAATGATGGGTAATGTGGATGGGAAGCGTGTCCTTGATCTTTGTGCTGCCCCGGGTGGAAAGACCATGCAATTAGCCGCGGCTGGAGCGGATGTCATTGCGGTGGATAAATCGAAAAACCGCCTGAAACGCCTAGAGGAAAACCTGGAACGCACCCGTCTGTTTGCTGAAATTGTCCAAGCCGATCTGATGGAATGGGAGCCAGATGATTTTGTCGATATGATCTTGCTGGATGCACCTTGTTCCGCAACCGGAACATTGCGCCGCCACCCCGACGGCCTATGGACGAAAAAGGAAGAAGGCATCAAGGCCATGTCTGATATTCAGGGCAAACTCTGGCACCGAGTGTCCGATTGGGTGCGCTCTGGCGGTAAAATTGTTTACTGCACTTGTTCTCTTCAGCCTGAAGAAAGTGAACTTATGCTCAAAGCTTTCTTAAAAGGTCATAAGAATTTTGAAGTTGAAGGTGAGGTTTATCGTTCTACGCCGGATGAAGGTGGAGATGGTTTCTTTGCTGTGATGGTTAAGAAGGTGTCTTGATTGATTCCGGGAGTGATTTGTTATTCAACATACTTTGATAGAGTTCTTCATATTGAGCAACACATGTCTCAATTGAGAACTTCTCTTTGATAAGTTCTTGACCCCGAAGCCCCATTTCTTTCATTTTGTTGGAATCCTTGCTGATTCGAAGTAACGCTTGAGCAAGTTCTGCAGGGTTCTTGGCTGGGACAATATAGCCGTTTTTATTATTCTCAACCACATCGGGATTCCCCCCCACATTGGTGACAACCATGGGAAGTCCACTTGCCATAGCTTCTAAAACAGCGTTGGAAAACCCTTCTTCATGGGAACACAATAGGCCAATATCTGATGATTTAAGTAAATCACCGATATCTGTTCTTTGGCCTAAGAAATGAACTTTGTGTTCAAGTTTTAGCTCTTGTAAGCGTTGAACCAAATGTTTGCGATATCCGTTGTCGTAACCTGCACAAATAACTTGCCAATTTTCTGGAAGATCTTTTTCTATCAAATCCAACGCATTAATCAGATCCATATGTCCTTTGTAAGGGATAAGATTTGCCACAAGGATAAATACCAAATCACTTTCTTTCAAACCAATGGATTGGCGGATCGATTTTTGATCAACCTGTAACGCAAACGGTTCTATTTCTATTCCGTTATAAATAAGGCCAAGCTTTGATTCTGAAACGTACTCATCATTATTCAGATTTTCAATAACTGCTTTTGAATTCCCGAGAATACCATGCATATAGCTATGTAGTTTCTTCTCAATTTTTGCGAAAAATGGGCGACGCTGTTGATAAATATTCAGACTGCGACGACTCATTAAACGAATAGGGTTTGCTGCAAGAACAGATAAAGGCCCACCTACTAAATAAGCAGCTGGCAGAAAAAAATGGGTAATATTCGGACGCTGGAAAAGAAAATGACAGAAAAGCCGCAGAACCTGAATAAACATACTCAACAGCCTGAATGGTTTTCTCATTAGACCTGTGAAAGGTACAGAGAGCGCATGTTGGACTGAGACGCCAGCTTTTTCAAAGTCGTCAGATAATTTTCCAGGCTCCGACAAAGAATAAAGGTTGATCGTCCAGCCTCTTGTAACAAGTCCACGACAAATGCGCAGTAAATGCATTTCGGCGCCACCGATGTTTGTGGTGCCGATAACATACGTAATCGTTTTATTTTTTGTCATGCTTAATTTAAGCGAACTTTACAGCTGTCCCATTTGCAGAAACCATCAGCATTGTTTTTTGATCGCCACCAATAACTTCATAATCAAGGTCAATTGCAACGACTGCATCCGCACCGAGTTCTTGGGCTTCGGCCATCATGTCTTCCAGAGCCGCTTCTTTAGCTTTACGAAATTCTTTTTCATACGCGCCAGAACGCCCGCCAACTACATCGCGGATGCCTGCAAAAAAATCTTTGAACAGGTTGGCTCCCAAGATCGCTTCACCAGAAACAATGCCACAGTATTCAGAAACAGTTTTACCTTCTACATTATCCGTTGTGGTAACGATCATGATGATATTCCTTATTTTAAATGGCAAAAATACTGTCTAATATTCAATTATCGTTTAGGTTAATGCAATATTTTTATACCTTCCAGCCGTTATTTGAGCCGAGAGATGTCATTTATCACAAGAAACCCCCGTATTACAATGACCCTCGTGATGTTATTGTTCCTTCTTGTCCTTGTGGTGATGACTGAAATGTTCCTTTCTTTGACGGCACAAGGGCATCAGCGAAATACATCTAGCCAGAATCGTCATCTGCTTTTGCGTGAATGGCATCCCAATACGGATTATCGTTTTAGAACACCTGAAAGCCGTTTTTCTGAAAATGAAAACGTGCCTGACTTTTATGAAATTTCAACGGATGAAAATGGTTTTATTCTTCCAAACAAACAACATGCAATAGCAGATAAAACATTGGTATTTTTAGGGGGGTCCACAACGGAATGCATGTTTGTTGATCCTAAAAAAAGATTTCCTTATCTGACGGGGCGTTTGTTGGCAGATCAAACATCTCTTAAAGTGAACAGTTATAATGCGGGGCGTTCTGGTAATAATGTTATGATGTCCAATCTACAGCTTATGGGGAAAATTATTCCGATGAGGCCAGATTACGTGATCATGATGCATGGGGTGAATGATATAGGTGTATTAGGGCGTAAGGATGGTTATTGGACCGATCATCCGACCTTCTCATTAGTTCGGGCTCCAAAGTCCGGGCTTGTCCCTTTTTTACTTCAAATACGCGATGCGACTGTTCCGCTAACTTATCGTGCCTTGAAAAGTGGCATATTAAAATTTAAGCAGCTTGTCGTCTCTCCGGCCCATGCACAAAATGGGATGGATAAAGGGAAGTCTTTTGAAAGTGCATTGCGAACTTTTGTCAGAACAGCGAAAGCTTGGCAGATAAAGCCCGTTTTAATGACGCAGGTGGTACTTAACAATCAGGACTCAAAGTCGGAATACCTCTCTAAAGAACAATTGGCCAAGGGAGGTTTTAATCAAGGACAATTTGAAGATATGCAGAGATATTTCAATGAAATTACGCGCTCTGTCGCTCTTTCAGAAGGGGCACTTTTAATTGATTTGGTAAAGGCTAAGGTCTGGACAGGTCAAGACTTATACGATGATCTGCATTATTCAGATCAAGGCTCAGAAAAAGTGGCACGTATTATTAGTCAGCATATTCAACAAGATTTGAAACAATAAAAAAACTGGTTCCAAAAAATATGGAACCAGCTTTAAACCTATAAGCAGCAATGGCTTAGTGACGGAAGTGACGCATGCCGGTCATGACCATAGCAAGGCCACGTTCGTTTGCTGCGGCAATAACTTCTTCATCACGGATAGAGCCACCCGGCTGGATCACAGCTGTTGCCCCAGCTTCGGCGGCTTCAATCAAGCCATCTGCAAACGGGAAGAATGCGTCAGAGGCTACAACAGAACCTTTTGCCCAGCTCTCATTTTCACCCGCTGTCTTGGCTGCTTGTTCAGCGCGGAAGGCTGCGATACGACAAGAGTTGACACGGCTCATTTGGCCGGCACCGACACCCACGGTCATATTGTTTTTGCAATAAACAATCGCGTTTGATTTCACATGCTTACAGACAGTGAAGGCAAAGCGCAGGTCTTTCATTTCAGCTTCTGTCGGCTGGCGTTCTGTCACCACCTTGAAGTCATCAGAGAAAATTTGGTTGTCTTTAGACTGGATCAGATGACCACCGGACATGGTTTTAACCATGGCAGCTGTATCTGCCGGTGTTGGCATGCCGCCTGTGCGCAAAACACGAACGTTTTTCTTACCAGACAGGATAGAAAGAGCTTCTTCGTCAATTTCCGGTGCAATCACCACTTCAAGGAAGATTTTGGACAGTTCTTCGGCTGTTTTGCCATCCAGTGTCTTGTTAAAGGCCACGATGCCGCCAAAGGCACTTTCAGTGTCACAGGAATAAGCACGCAGATAAGCGTCTGTCAGGTTATCCCCAACGGCTACACCACATGGGTTGGCGTGTTTCACAATCACACAGGCATTGTCGTCCTGGAATTCAGAGACCAGCTCAAATGCTGCGTCTGTATCATTCACATTGTTATAAGACAGTTCTTTACCGTTGAGCTGTTCAGCCGTTGCCACGCCAGGGCGGTTTTCACCCGTGACATAGAAAGCCGCAGACTGGTGAGAATTCTCGCCATAACGCATGGTTTGTTTCAATTCGCCTGCAAAGACTTTGCGTTTTGGGTATTCGATATCGAGCTGAGAGGTATACCAGTTGGAAATGGCTGCGTCATAAGCCCCTGTGCGGGCATAGGCTGTAGCGGACATGCGCTTGCGGAACGTTTCTGTTGTACCGCCGTTGTTCAGTTTCATTTCTTCCAAAACAGCGTCATAGTCTTCCACATCCACAACGGTGACAACACCTTGCCAGTTTTTGGCAGAGGCACGGATCATGGCCGGACCACCGATGTCGATATTTTCAATACAGGTATCAAAATCGGCACCTGCAGCCACTGTAGATTCAAAGGGGTAGAGATTTACCGCCAAAAGGTCGATCGGCGCGATGCCATGTTCATCCATGGCTGCGACATGTTCATCATTGTCACGCAGGGCCAGCAGGCCACCGTGAATTTTTGGGTGCAGGGTCTTCACGCGGCCATCCATGATTTCCGGGAAACCTGTGTGAGAGGAAACCTCAATCACCGGAATGCCGGCCTCTTTCAGCGCTTTGAACGTACCGCCTGTTGAGAGCAGTTCAACATCTTGATCAGCCAAGGCTTTGGCGAAATCAACCAGACCAGTTTTATCGGAAACAGACAGTAATGCGCGACGGATGGGAGTAGCCATGATGAGACCCTAAGCTCCTAATTCGAAAAGGGAGAAAAACTTGCGCTTCTCATATCAGAACTGGGGCCATCTGTTAATAGATAATTCACCTTTTGCACGACAGGTTGGGGATGTATATAAACACGCCTTGATATGCAAAATTCAAGAATGAGGGGACGATGAAAGGTTTTGTCTTAACTTTAGTCTGTTGGCTTTGCATTTCCTTGCCTGTTTCGGCACAGGAACAGTTGCGTTTTGGCTATATTGAATTTGCCCCTGCCTTTTACACATCCCCAACTGGCCAACCCAAAGGCGATTTGATTAAGACATTTGGTAAAATTGCACAAAAAGCCGGCTTTTACTGGACGGCAAAAAGTTATCCTACACCAAGATTGTTGCGTAATTTGCAGACGGGTGATGTGGATGTCACCATGTTGGTGCGCCATCCCTTATTTGAAAATGCGGCCTTGATGGGGGACCTGCCCGTCGGGAAAATCCGCTTGCGGGCCTATCGCAAACCCGATCAAGTTGCCGTGACGAAATTGACAGATTTACAGGGTAAATCCATTATTACGATTTTGGGTTATGGGTATGGCGGACAGATCAAATATATTGATGATCCGGCCAACCGTATTGAAAAATATGCGGTACTGGATCACGGTTTGGCGGTAAAAATGTTACTGAATGGGCGGGCAGATTATTTACTGGATTATGTCGGCCCAGTCCAAACGGCGATGGAGCACTTAAAGATTAACCCCGCTCAAGTTCAAGGTGATGTTATTCAGGACTCCGACGTGTTTCTCATTGTCTCTAAATCTGTTTCTAATCCGGAACAGCTCTTGAGAACCTTGCAAGTTGCCTATCAAGGCATACAATAAGATAAATAAAACAAACGTCATTCCCAACTCGATTGGGAAACCGGTATGGCCTTGAGGTTATGGGAGTCTGGACCCTCAATCAAGTTGCAGGTGGCAGCGGGTTTCTATTTTTCATCTTCTCCAACGGGTGTGCCAATCTCTTTGGCCAACTCTCGCACTTTGTCAATTTCTGGGTGCTTATCCTTTTCTGCCCGAGCCACATTACCAGAAAGATCAAAATCAAGGGAACGTACTCCTTCATCTAGAAGCTTAGTGATTTCATGATAAGCCGCTTTTCCTTCTTCTGTATGGTAAAGATGGGCAAAACGGTAGAAATAGAGTTCAAGAATGAGTGCTTGATCTATTGCACATTCGGAGGCTTCTTCCAGTTTCTTAATAGCCTCTTGGTCTCGCCCTTCTTCAAAGAAAATTTGCGCAAGGTTTCCAAGGCTATTTGCATGTTTAGGGTCTGCTGTAATCGCTTTGCAATAGTATTCTTCTGCTTGTTTTTTGCGTCCCTCTTGTTTGAGAAAGATCGCAAAGCTTCCTAAAGAGTCTGCATTTTCCGGATCTGTTTCAATAGTGAGGAGATAATATTCCTCAGCTTGTTTTTTGCGTCCTTCCTGTCTGAGAAAAAAGGCAAAATTCGCAAGACAACTTGTGTTGTTAGGGTTTGCTTCAATAGCGCGGACAAAATATTCTTCGGCCTGTTCTTTTCGGTTCTCTTGATTGAGAAAAAGGGCAAAGTTTCCTAAATAATCGGCATCATGGGGGGCTGCTTCGATAGTTTTGAGATAATATTCTTCAGCCTGTTCCATGCGCCCTTCTTGTTTAAGGAAGAGGGCATAATTTCCTAAATAATTTGCATTATTAGGGGCAATCCTTATAGCTTTAAGATAGTATTCTTCCGCTTGTTCTTTTCGACCTTCTTGTTTTAAGAAGTAAGCATAGTTTCTTAAAACATGGGCATTTGTTGGGTCTGCAGATATGGCATTTTGAAAGAAGTTTTCAGCCTTTTTTGTATCACCAACTTTTTCTAAATAGAGGGCATAATTCCCTAGAATTTTTGTATCTTTAGAATTCAGCTCAAGGGCCTTTTTGAAGATGCCTTTTGCTTTGTCCAATTGATTTGCTTCATACAGAAAAAGAGCATAGTTGCTGATTAGGGGGCTAAAATCCGGATATTTCTCGACTGCTTGGTCATATTCCATCATCGCTTTTATGGGTTCTTTTCGATGCTCATCAGTATGAAACTTTAAAAGGTTTTGCACGATTGCCCAGGCTTCGGAGTCGTCTTTGGCCTTTTGTGCCATTTTCTGGGTTTCAGCATTGGGACTGCGTGATGTTTCTTCAGCCTGTTGATTAAAATGAGCATGATAGGTTTCTTGTAAAGTTGTGAAACGATCCCATTTGGGGTGTTTAAGTTCAAGGTTTTGATGGAGGTGAAGCATAAGTTCATCAAAATCACGGTGTTCAACCCAGAAAACACCATGGTCACGCATCCATTGTCCAAGGTCATTATCAGGAAAAGTACGATTGACCCAATAAATAGGGAAATGTGGCCGGGTCCCCTTTAATAAGTCCATAATCGTTTGATCATTGCCCCCATAGCCAAGAAAAATAATGCCTTTTCGTTCCATGAGTTTTTGCAGGGCTTTTTTATATTCTTCATGTAGCTGCCCGGAAAGTTCTTCGGTTAAATGCAGGGGGGTGGTTTTAGCGTCTCCATGGAGTTTAAGGATAATCGGGCGGCTAGTGTTTTGTTCCAGATACGGAATAAGGGCGGAATCATTGATGGTTAGGGGTTTTTTATCGGTAAACAGGTAACAGGCATCTGCAACGAGATCATCAAAATTGGTTGTCAGCACATGGTTACAGCGATGGGAAAAAGATGTTTCCGTCATCATCTTAACCAAGGTGGCATAGCCGGGGCCGGGGTCTTTGCCTTCAACAAGTTTTGAAGTTAGATTGAGCACAGCACCGGGGCGTTTGCCTGTCATATGTTCAATGACATTGGAATAAGAGCCTGCTAAATTTTCAGGGTTGAGAGTGTTGAAGATTGAGGCACCCCATTGAATATGGTCCTCTATTTCTTCTTCTTCACTGGGCGTGAAGTCATACCCCTCTTTTGCATATAAGTCTTTGAGCCAGCCATTGACCAATTGAGAGGCAGCAGGGATTTTGGAGCTAACAGAAGCACCTGCCCCAATAAAGAAGACAAATTCATCAGAATCGTTTGTTAATTTGTCTTTTAGTTCTTTGACAAAACCTTCGACATTTAACTTTCTGATGATGGAAGCCTTGTTGTTATTCCCATCTGGCATCTGAAAATCCCTTTAAAAGCGTCTATTTTTAAATAATGCATTTTAAGGACGTTCTTTGCAAAAGAGCTAGATAAAAATAACCCCCGCACCATTTTCAGGAACGGGGGTCGCTTTTGAGCTTAACGCGTCAAATCACAGGACTAATTAGTCAGTGCGGTTTTGACGGTTTTCGATCAGGTCGTCGACAACGCTCGGGTCAGCCAGGGTGGATGTATCACCCAGAGAACCGAAATCGTCTTCGGCGATTTTGCGCAGGATACGGCGCATGATCTTACCGGAACGTGTTTTCGGCAGACCCGGTGACCATTGCAGCCAATCCGGAGATGCGATCGGGCCGATTTCGCCGCGAACCCATTTAACCAGCTCTTTCTTCAGCTCGTCAGATGGCTCTTCACCAGCGTTCAGTGTCACGTAAACGTAGATACCTTGACCTTTAAGATCGTGCGGTGCACCCACAACAGCAGCTTCCGCCACTTTCGGGTGAGCAACCAATGCAGATTCAACTTCTGCCGTACCCATACGGTGACCGGATACGTTGATTACGTCATCGACACGACCTGTAATCCAGTAGTAACCGTCTTCGTCACGACGTGCGCCGTCACCTGTGAAGTACTTGCCCGCATATGTGGAGAAGTAAGTCTGCTTGAAACGCTCGTGATCACCGAAACATGTACGCATCATCCCCGGCCAAGAGGTTGTCATACACAGGTTACCGTCTGTTGCGCCTTCAAGCACGTTACCGTCGTTGTCAACCAGTTGCGGTTCAACACCGAAGAACGGACGCGTTGCAGAACCCGGCTTCAGGGCAGTTGCACCCGGCAGCGGAGAAATCAGGATGCCGCCAGTTTCAGTCTGCCACCATGTATCAACAATCGGGCATTTACCTTTACCAACAACTTCGTTGTACCAGTTCCAAGCTTCCGGGTTGATCGGCTCACCCACAGAACCCAGTACGCGCAGAGTTTCCAGTGAACATTTTTCAACCGGCTCTTTACCTTCACGCATCAGTGAACGGATCGCAGTCGGTGCCGTGTAGAAGATGTTAACTTTGTGTTTGTCACAAACTTCCCAGAAACGGGAAACTGTCGGATAGTTTGGCACACCTTCAAACATCAGTGTTGTCGCGCCGTTCGCCAGCGGACCATAGACGATGTAAGAGTGACCAGTTACCCAACCCACGTCAGCTGTACACCAGTAGATGTCACCTTCTTGATAATCGAAGATATACTGGTGAGTCATTGCCGCATAAACAAGGTAACCACCTGTACAGTGCTGAACACCTTTCGGCATGCCAGTGGAACCAGAAGTGTAAAGAATGAACAGCGGATCTTCAGCGTTCATTTCTTCAGCCGGGCAATCAGCAGAAGCCGCAGCCGTTACTTCTTCGTACCATACGTCACGACCGTCTTTCATGTCGATGTCACCGCCTGTACGTTTTACAACGATACAAGACTCAACACCTTCACGATCCATAGCGATGTCAGCATTGGCTTTCAGTGGAACCTTACGGCCACCACGCAGACCTTCGTCCGCTGTGATTACCATTTTGGAACCAGAACCCTTGATGCGGTCAGCAAGGGCGTCCGGTGAGAAACCACCGAATACGATTGCGTGGATGGCACCGATACGCGCACAAGCCAGCATTGCAACAGCAGCTTCCGGGATCATCGGCAAGTAAAGAGTGACACGGTCACCTTTGCCAACGCCTTGTGCTTTCATGGCGTTTGCCAGTTTACACACACGGCCGTGCAGATCTTTATAAGTGATGTTTTCAGAGTCAGACGGGTCGTCGCCTTCCCAGATGATCGCAACCTGATCACCACGTTCTTCGAGATGGCGGTCCAGACAGTTGTGCGCGACGTTTGTTGTGCCGTCTTCGAACCAACGGATGTCTACGTCACCGTCAAAAGAGGAATTTTTAACTTTTGTGTAAGGCTTGAACCAATCGATTCGCTTGCCATGTTCACCCCAGAATGCTTCTGGGTCTTCCACGGACTGCTTATACATTTCCAGATACTTGTCGTTATCGGCGTGAGCCTTAGCGGCAATTTCTGGGTTGACTGGATAAATGTCGGACATTTCTTGCGAATCTCCCTAGGTATGTCGAGGTCTATGAGCACGTATTTTCGTGCTTCGGTTAAACATTTGCACAGAGCCTAGCAATGCACTGCGCGTGATTATGTCAGAAAATCATCGCGAAACAAGTGAATAAATTGTACTACCAGTGCGCAATAAAATTTTAACACTGGTCATACCGAAAACTGCGTAACGCTAATTCCCTTATCTTTTTGGGGGAAAGGGCTTACAAGTTGTTGTCGATAAAGACTTCTTCCCCGCGAATTTCGCTGGCAACGCGGGGTAAATTTTGGCCCTGACACGGCCCATGCACGCATTCGCCGTCATCAATTTTAAATAAAGCACCATGGGTTGAACAAAGAATAAAGTTCTTTTCCATGTCCAAGAATCGGTCTGGCTCCAAATTTAATGGCACGCCAAGATGGGGGCAGTTATTTACAAAGACGGAAATTACCCCATCTTTTTTAACCGCTATGATGGAAATCTGCTGGTCTTCTTTTTTCAGGAAGAATTCTTTGCTGTCTTCTTCGTCGATATCGTTATAGCCACACAAGCGGTATTCAAGTGTCATGGTTATAGACCCCCCATGGCATTTATCAAGTCCCATGCTTCTGATGCGATAGGCATCACAGACAAACGAGACTGTTTAATCAGCGCAAGATCCTGCAAGCGCGGATCCTCTTTTATTTGTTTTAAGGTAACGGGATGTTTTAAAGGATGCAATGCCTTGAAATCGACACAGACAAAACGCCCGCTTTCATCTGTGAGGTCTGGATAGGCGTCGCGCACCACTTCCAACACCCCGACAACGGCCTTTTCTTTTTGAGAGTGATAGAAAAAGGCCAAATCCCCACAGGCCATTTCCTTCATAAACTTGCTCGCCTGAAAGTTGCGCACACCATCCCAGGGCTCAATACCTGCGCGGACATGATCGTCCCAGGACCAGCAACCCGGTTCAGATTTCACAAGCCAGTGGTTCATATCCCCTCTCAAATTAGTCAGCAGGCAGAACTTTTTTCCATTTGGAGATGGTCACAGATTCAAACAAACCGGCTGCGGCATAAGGATCGTTTGCACAGAATTTTTCGGCCTCTGTACGGTTTTCCAGATCAAGAATAACAACTGAACCATTCATCTGGTCGTCTTCTTCACCCAATGTCGGGCCAGCGGCAAAGACTTTCTCGCCATAGGATTTAAGATATTCCACATGGGCTGCACGATTATCGAGGCGCACTTGCAGGTGGTCGGCTTTATCAACACATTTAATAACGTAGAGCATTAAATTTCTTCCTTAAACGGGCGGGCAAGCAGATTATCAACGACTTTGGTGATATCTGCCCCTTCATTGAGAATTTGGTTTACGGCGGCACAAATGGGCATATCCACATTCAGACTGTTAGCCAGTTTACAGACAGAGCGGGCCGTATAAACCCCTTCGGTCACTGCCTTGCGAGCTTTCAAAATATCTTCGAGCTTGTCCCCTTGTCCCAAGGCCATGCCAAGGGAGAAGTTGCGCGATTGCATGGAATTACACGTCAGTGTCAAGTCACCCATACCTGATAGCCCCATAAGCGTTTCACTTTTGGCCCCTTTCGCCACCCCAAGGCGGGCCAGTTCTGCAATGCCACGGGTAATAAGGGCAGCGCGTGCATTATCGCCAAAGCCTTTTCCTGAGACCATACCGCTGGCGATGGCAAGCACGTTTTTCACCGCGCCACCGATTTGTGCACCGATAATATCATCGCTGGCATAAATGCGAAAACGGTCAGAGCCGATAATATTGGCAATCTCCATAGCCTGCTTCATGTCGTCCATGGCAAGTGTACAGGCCGATGGCAGGGCGTTGGCGACTTCAATCGCAAAGGTGGGGCCCGATAGAATGCCAATGCTGGCTTGGGGAAGTTCTTCACCAATCACTTCACTCATGATCTTGCCGCTGTTCAGCTCAATTCCTTTGGCGCAGACCAACAAGGGCGTTCCCTCTTTATAATGTGGTTTGAGTGTCTGGCAGGTGGCGCGTACAAATTGTGCGGGCGCGACCATCAAAATCACATCACTATCGACCATTTCCAATAAATCAGGTGTGGCTTTGATATTGGGGTCAAGGCTGGTATTAGGCAGGTATGTCGGGTTTGTGTGGCTGCGATTGATAAAATCCGCTACTTCCGGCTCATGAGATTGCAAGAGAACCTCGTTTTCGGCTCGCTGGGCGGCACAAGCTAACGCTGTTCCCCAAGCCCCTGCACCGATCACACCAATTTTCGCCATTTAAACCTTCCTGACTTTCTTTTGCCTCTTTATGCGATGGAAAAGCAGTTGGGTCAAATATTAGTCGAGTTCAAAGGCGTTTTTGTAATCAAGGGCGAGTTTCTCGTCCTGATCTTCTTTTTTCAGGAAACAGTTGCCGACAACCAGATTGTCTAGTTCTGTGCCCATGAAACAACGAAAAGCATCTTCTGGGGTGCAGACAATTGGTTCACCACGCACGTTAAAGCTGGTGTTTACGGAAACAGGGCAGTCGGTGCGTTCCTTAAAGGCAGAGACGACAGCGTGGAAACGTGGGTTTGTGTCTTTATGAATGGTTTGGATACGGGCTGAATAATCCACATGGGTGATGGCCGGAATTTCTGAGCGTGGTACATTGAGTTTTTCAATGCCAAACAGGGCTTTTTCTTCCTCGCTCATTTCCTTTTGCTTATCCTTATGGACATCAGCCACCATCAGCATATAGGGACTATCTTGGTTATGATCAAACCATTCCCCGACATCTTCACGCAGTACCGATGGCGCAAAGGGACGGAAAGATTCGCGGTATTTCACCTTCAGGTTCAGCGTTTTTTGCATTTTGGGGGAGCGGGGATCAGCAATAATGGAACGTCCGCCCAAGGCACGCGGGCCAAATTCCATACGTCCCTGCATCCAGCCAATTGCTCGTTCTGAGGCCATGGCATCAGCTGTTTTCTCAATCATTTCGCCTTCGGAAAGGGTCTCAAAAACCGCGCCAGCCTTTGTTAAACGCGCTTCAATATCGTTTTGTTCAAAGGCGGGGCCAAGATACGATCCTTGCATGAAGTCTTTGCCCGTATCGGCTTTGCGCTTTCCGCCTTTATGATGGTAATGTGCTGTTAAGGCAGCGCCCAGTGCGCCCCCGGCATCCCCTGCGGCAGGTTGTACCCAGATGTTCTTGAAAGCGCCATCGCGCAAGACTTTGCCGTTTGCAACACAATTCAGGGCCACACCGCCTGCGAGACACAGGTTGTCAATGCCATATTCTTCACGCAAGGAACGGGTCAGACGTAGAACGATTTCTTCGGTTACGGCTTGCACAGAGGCGGCCATATCCATATGGAATTGTTCCAGTGGATCCCCTTCACGCCCGCGCACGGGATGGCCAAACAGGTCCGCAAACTTCTGATTGGTCATTGTCAACCCGGTACAATAGTTGAAATAGGACATATCCAGACGGAAAGAGCCATCTTCCTTCACATCAATAATATTATCCATGATCAGGTCTTTATATTTCGCTTCACCATAAGGGGCGAGACCCATGACCTTATATTCACCGGAATTGACCTTGAAGCCTGTGTAATAGGTAAAGGCAGAATAGAGCAGGCCCAAAGAATGGGGGAAATGGATTTCCTTAACCATTTCCATCTTGTTCCCTCGGCCAATGGCGACAGATGTGGTCGCCCATTCGCCAACCCCATCCATGGTTAGGACCACAGCTTCTTCAAAGGGGCTGGGATAAAAGGCTGATGCGGCATGAGACTGATGATGCTCGGCAAAAAGCAGTTTATTTTGCCAGTCAAAATCCGGGTCTTGTTTCTGAAATTCTTTGCGCAGGTAATCTTTTTGAAACAGCTTTTCTTTCAGCCAGACTGGAATAGCCGTTTTAAATGAACGAAACCCCCGTGGAGTAAAGGCCAGATAGGTTTCAAGCAGCCGTTCAAACTTCAAGAATGGTTTGTCGTAGAAAGCCACATAATCAATGTCTTTCATTTCGACTTTGGCTTCGCTCAAACAATAAGCGATGGCCTCACGGGGGAAAGCCGCATCATGTTTCTTGCGGGTAAAACGCTCTTCCTGAGCCGCAGCAATAATAACACCGTCTTCAATCAGGGCGGCTGCACTGTCGTGGTAAAAAGCAGAAATACCAAGGATACGCATCAAACGGATGTCCTAGAATAATGTGTAGATGAACGGGGCAACAGCAGAGCCTTGGGCCAAGACAAGCAGACCACCGAACAAAACCATGACAAGGATGATGGGCAGGAGCCAGAATTTTTTGCGTTCTTTCATGAACGCCCAGAGTTCAGCAATAAAGGACATGGAAGAAATCTCTTAAAATTGATTTTTCATGGTTTCAGGGGACGGGCCAGCTGGATCGCGTTCAATCCAGTAAGATTTTGCATTGGGCTCTAGCTTGAGGTGCAAAGGGTCTTTACCAAACAGGCGCAACAACAGGCCAATTGGAATAATGGTAAGTACATAGACCGCAAACATGATCACGGGGTTCACCACCTTGAACATAATAAAGCCAAGTTTCATCCAGGCTTTATTGAGTGGAGCCAGAAGTGCTGGATAGGTGAGGCCCAGGATCAGCAAAGGCAGTGCAATAGAAAGCAGGACAATGCCAATGGTATCAAGCATATTGGAAGACCATAAACGATAAGCCTCAATAAGGGCCAAAATACCGCCAACTGTCAGACCAAAGCTACGATCCGAAGAGCCTTCGATTTCGTGATGTTCTTGATGTTCGGTTTGCATATTATTGCTCTGTAAAAATCAGTCTTATGTGAATACTGGACCCGTCCCCTAAAACCGGAGAATATCTTTTCCATTTGGTTGTGACTGATTTTGATAAAAAACGCCAGTCCTATATTGTTTGTTTGTCTTTTCTCGTCATAATCAATACAAAATCATAGCGATCACATTGCCAACCTACCAATTTGGGTCAAATGCTTTTCAATTCATATGCATTTATATTTGTTTTTTTGCCCATAGCTTTTATCGGTTATCACGGACTGCGCCGTCTCCCTCATCATAGCCCTGCGATTTTATGGCTATGTGGCTGCTCCCTTATGTTTTATGCCATGTGGTCCTGGGCTTTTGCACCTCTTTTGGCAGGCTCCATCTTAATCAATTTCATTATCGGCAAATATCTACAGCATATTCAAACATACCGGCATTCCTTATTGGTTTGCGGGCTTATTTTTAATATCGGGCTGTTAGGGTATTTCAAATATACCAATTTTCTTCTCGGTAGCCTGTTTAGCTATTCCGGTTTTGATATTGTTTTGCCCATCGGCATCAGCTTCTTTACCTTTCAACAAGTTGCCTATCTTATTGATACATATCGTCACGAGGCTGAAGAATATGATTTCTTTAAATATTTCCTGTTTGTTAGTTTCTTTCCGCAATTGATTGCCGGACCCATTGTCCATCACAAAGAAATGATGGGGCAATTCCAACATAAAATCGAAAAAGACATCTTGTGTGATAAAATCACACGTGGCCTGATTATTTTCTCCATCGGTCTCTTCAAGAAAGTCATTATTGCAGATTATTTTGCGACACTGGCCACACCTATTTTTACGGCGGCTGACAATCAAAAAACAATCGGTTTTTTTGAAAGTTGGATCGGATCACTCGCCTATAGTTTTCAAATTTATTTCGATTTTTCCGCCTATAGTGACATGGCGATTGGCTTAGGCTTACTGTTTGGCATTAGCCTCCCACAAAACTTCAATTCCCCCTATAAAGCAAAATCAATCATCGAATTCTGGCGACGCTGGCACATGACCCTGTCGCGTTTTTTGCGCGATTATCTGTACATTCCTTTAGGGGGAAACCGCCTTGGTCCTCTTAGGCAATATGCCAATATCTTATGTGTTATGCTAATTGGCGGCCTGTGGCACGGGGCCGGTTGGACCTTTATTGCCTGGGGTGGACTTCATGGTGTATTTATCATTTGTAATCACTTTAGTCCCTTTCAAATAAACCAATGGCTGTCCAGGGCTCTCACCTTACTGTGCATTGTGATCGCCTGGGTCTTTTTCAGGGTAGAAAGCTTTGATGGTGCCTTTTATCTGCTTCAGGCAATGACACTGCAAACAAATTTTTTTGTCCCCATTGTCTGGCAAGAAGAACTTGCCCAAATTCCATTCTTAAGTTTTACTCAGACCCATCTTAGTGCAGATCAATTTAAATGGGGCATTCTCTCCTTACCACTCGCCCTCTTGGTCTGCTGGTTGAGCCCCAACAGTTGGCAAATCGCCACCATGAACATCCAAAAACCAGCCCTTCAAGTCACAACTGCTTGCTTTTGTCTGGTCCTCATGGCTATCAGCCTGTGGTACCTTGATCGCCCTAGCGAATTTATTTATTTCCAGTTTTAGGTGAATAATGCGACCCTTTTTATTCACATTCACCATTGGTTTCTTGCTCCTCAGCACTTTTGTTGCAATTTCCTATTTTTTCTTTGATATACGAGCTCTCACCTGCCGTGGTGCAGGCTATAAAGCCAATACATTCATGGCCTATTGCAACCACCCGGCCTATGGCGATTATGAACATGGTGCCTATTATTTTGATCTGGAAAACGTCAATGCCCATCTCAAAAAAGCAGATGTCTTATTTCTTGGTAACAGCCGCATTCAATTTGCTTTATCTACCAATGTTACGGCCGATTATTTCAACAAAAATAACTTGAGCTATTACCTGCTTGGCTTTGGCTATGATGAAGGGGATGAATTTGTCAAAATGCTGCAAGATAAATATCATTGGCAGCCTAAAGTATTGATTATTAATACAGACCCTTTTTTCACAAAAACATCTGATGTAACAAAAGCAATTTCAAATCACACAATTACCGAAAAAGATTACCGCCTAAAAAAGACTTTTCAAACGATCCACCGCCTGATTAGTCCCGTTTCCCCCCAATCAAAAGGGGCTTTTTATCGATCTTCTCAAAATGGCCAATGGGTATGGGAAGAAAGCTTGAAGTTTCCCCAGTCCCCCTTTCCAATTGATGCTAAAAAAGCTGCTGAGATCCCATTTAAAAGTGAGGCAATATCACAACTATTTGATCTAGTTCAAAAGTTCAAGGTTAAGAAACAATGCGTCATCTTAACATCTGTTACAAATAACCAAGTTAATAGTATTTCTTTTACTAAACGATTGGCACAAGTAAGCAAAATACGTTTCTTTATTCCAAATATTCAAGGTCTTAAAACCGTAGACGGTTCTCATCTTGATTATAAAAGTGCACAAAAATGGTCTGATGTTTTCCTAAACGGTATCCAAAACATGCTAAAGAGCTGTATTTAATCTGTGTCTTTAAGCCCACTTGGCAAAACAATCATCAAGGGAATACCTAAAATTTTAATATAAAAACGCCACCATTTTCTATTCTTGGTGTAGCGCCCTTTTAAAGCTAGTAGGTCTTTGTGCCCATAGTAAGTTTTGAAAATAGGAAACCTATAATCATAATGATCAGGGTGCTTCGTTCCCAAATAGCGTTTGATAAGGCCATCAATAAACTTTCTTGGGTAGGCAACATCCAATTTATCAAGCCACATTTCTAGCTTTGGAGCTTGTTCTGGGTTAACTCTTAAAAGTTTAATTTTCACCAAAGGACAGCGTTTTTTTTGCCAAACCTTAGGGAAAAAAGCACTCGCAACCATAATATTCGTATCATACCAACCCACATAACAGTCAGACTTAAACCCTTCTTCATGTAATAAATCAGATAAGCCAAATTCATATTTCCCAACGATTTCATATCGATTATCCAATTTGGTAATGTTCTTCCAAAAAGACTGAAACCGTTTGTTCCCAACGACTGGCTTACGAAAGCCCATAAAGTAACTATTCACACAATACTGATTAATTCGTTTAATAATTGTGCCGCTGACCCCCCAGAAATCACAGGGATTTTGATCCATTGTCCTGAACATCTCATCAAAATTATAAACAGGTCCAAAACAACTATCATTAACAAACAGAACCTCATCATAATTTGCTAAATCCTGCTCAACAGCCAGAAAAGCCCGTTTCCAACTACCGAAATCATATTCACCATGGGGTGCGGTATGGATCACTTCCCCAAAAGGGGCAATCTTGGCACATTCAGTTTCAGATAAATCCACATCAGATACAAAAACAAGACGTTCGTAATGTGGCTTTATCCCCTCTAACAATCGCACCACATAATCGTCGACAAGGTTGTCTTTATCGTAATGGGCAAATAAGATGAGCCGCTTCATAAAATTGACCTGATTTGGAAACATAAGAATATGGACGTTATAGCGCTTGATATCTCCGATGTGAAATTGATTGTACCCGCAAAATTCAGGGATGAACGAGGCTTCTTTTCAGAAACCTATAATCAACAGCGCTTCGCCGAGGCTGGCATTGAATGCCCTTTTGTTCAAGATAATCACTCATTATCACGTGATATCGGTATACTGCGTGGTCTACATTATCAGAAACCACCCTTTGCCCAAGATAAACTCGTCAGGGTTGTGAAAGGTAAAATTCTAGATATTGCAGTCGATATCCGCAAAGAGTCCCCCACTTTCGGTCAATGGGTTAGCGCAGAACTTAGTGCAGATAACTGGACACAAATATTCGTTCCCATTGGGTTTGCCCACGGCTTTGTTACTTTGGAAGAAAATACCGAAGTCTGTTACAAAACCTCAGCCCCTTACGCACCGGATTACGAAGACGGTATTATCTGGAATGATCCTGACCTCAATATTAATTGGCTTATTAAAGACGACACAATTCAACTGTCAGCAAAAGATAAAATTTTACAAACGTTTGCCGACTATACAGACAAACCAAGTTTCTAGTCATGTGAATCTAAAGTTCGTCACATAAAGTTTGTTTCACTTTGTGGCAAAATCTTTTGACCAAAGCGAGTATCTGGTCTGCTGGTTTTGTCCATTTATAAGGTTTTGGGTCTTCGTTGTGAACTTGAATAAAGTCACAGATATCCTTTTCCAGTTCCTTCACAGATGTATGAACACCGCGTTTGATTTGCTTACGTGTTAGTTCTGCAAACGAGCGTTCCATCTGATTGATCTATGACGCTGATGTTGGCGTAAAATGAACATGGTAATGAGGTCTGCGGGCCAGCCATGCTTTGACTTCCTTTGTTTTATGCGTGGCATAATTATCCATCACAATATGGATATCGAACCCTTCTGGCATATTCTTTTCAATTTCCTTGAGGAATTTCAGAAATTCACTGGAACGGTGGCGTTTATAACATTTTCCGATGACAAAGCCTGAAGCAATATCAAGTACCGCGAATAAGGAAGTTGTGCCATGGCGAATATAATCATGGGTTTGACGTTCCGGAATGCCTGGCATCATGGGCAAGACAGGTAAAGCCTGTATCTGGCTTTTTTCATCGACGCATAGCACAATTACTTGAGTAGGTGGAGACAGATACAAACTGAATAGCCCCTATTTTCCTAGACACCTTGTCGGTTACAAAATGAGGCAAGGAGTTATTCAATATCCAAATCCTATTTCACCGATGAATTTAAAATTGATGCTGTAAAGCAGATTACGGAACGGGGCTATTCAGTCGCAGAAGTTTCCCGGCGTTTAGGTGTCAGCACACATTCGCTTTATCAATGGCGTAAGCGGTTTTCTAAATTGCCAGCTGTTGCCCAAGAAGTTATGGAACAATCTGCCGAGATCAGTCGCTAAAAGAAAGAGTTGGCCCGTGTCACCGAGGAGTGAGACATCTTAAAAAAGGCCACGGCGTTCTTCGCAAAAGATGCCAAGTGAAGTACGCCTTTATGAAGGTGCATCGTTCTGATTTTATGATCCGAAGCATGTGCCGTATATTGCAAGTTCATCCAAGCGGGTTTTATGCGTGGTTGAAATCACCGCTCAGCAAAAGAGCCCTTGAAGACCAACGTCAAACGGAGCTTATCAAGCAGGCTTGGGAAGAGAGTGGCAAGGTCTATGGTTATCGTAAGTTACATGATGATCTGTGCGAATTAGGCGAATTCATAAGCCCCAATCGTGTCGCACGTTTAGCTCGTCTGGCAGGAATTTTACTCAGATCGGATATAAACGTCGCCCTGGTCAATATGGAGGAAAACCGTCTATTGTTGTTGATAATACACTTGATCGACAATTTGATGTTCTGGAACCAAATCGATTTTGGGTAACTGATATTACCTATATTAAAACGACAGAAGGATATTCATATTTAGCGGTTGTTATTGACCTTTATTCCAGAAAAGTTGTTGGTTGGTCTATGCAAAGCAGGCAACTGACAGAACTCGTCTTGCAGGCTTTATTAATGGCTGTGTGGCGGCGAAAACCTAAAAATAAAGTCGTCATACATTCCGATCAGGGCTCACAATTTACCAGCATTGAATGGGCTTCGTTTCTGAAATCTCATAACTTGGAACATTCTATGAGCCGTCGCGGTAATTGTCATGACAACGCTGTTGCGGAAAGCTTCTTTAACCTGCTTAAACGTGAACGCATCAGGCGCAAGGTCTACAAAACCAGAGCGGATGTAAGGCAGGATGTATTTGACTATATTGAAATGTTCTACAATCCAAAACGCAAGCATGCTAGGAACGAAATGCTGTCACCAAATGAATTCGAACGACAGCAAAAAAGAGAGATCAAGGCGTCTAGGGAAATAGGAGCTATTCAACTTGTCAGTCAGGCAAGATCCCAAGATCCACATCTAATGTTCTTTTTGCGGATAAAGAATTCTATCGCTACATTGATTTCTTGAGTATAGAAAACTATGAAAAATCTTAGAGTTCTTTTTATTAATTTAGTTATTTTCTTATTTTTATTTGAGGGCTTATCCTTTTTGTATTTTCATTCAGGGATAAGTTTAACAACATATGAGCCTTCTTATGTTCAGGGGGTACATAAGACCGAAGCTCAATGGATGACTGAATTTGAAGACTGGGGGGCCTGGCATTTACCCAATGGAAAAGCGAGTTTTGAAAGGCGTTGTATTACGACAAACCTCTTGGCCAATTCGTTTGGTGCACGTGACAGGGAACGGATGAAAGAGTCTGCGTCTTCGCGTGTGGTTGTTTTAGGTGACTCTTTCGCTGAAGGCTATGGCATCTCAACTGAATTTCGGTTTTCTGATGTATTGGAGGAACGTTTAGAGAAAGAGTTCCTGAATTTTGGAGCGTCAGGAAATTTTGGCCCTGTGCAATATTATATCCTGTATCGTGATCTTGTACGTTCATTTGATCACGACACTGTTTTAATCAGTTTTTTGCCAGATAATGATTTCACTGATAATGACCCGAAAGAGTGGAATAAAGGGAGTGCAACGATTTTTAAAAATCGTTATCGCCCTTATTATCGTAAATTAGAGCAAGGCTATGAGGTTTTCTATCCAGCAGAGAAGCCGCAAAAAATGAAGACATTTGCAGAAATGACGGCTGCTGGACACGATAATCGCTCTATCAAATCTAAAATTCAGCGAATGACATGGATGTATGGGATTTATCGAGAGATCAAGGCATATAAACAAGTGTTTGATGTGGATGTTCCAGACTATTCTGGTTATTTTGATATGTCACAAAGCCAAATAGAGGCTTCACTCTATTTTGTTGGTGAAATCAAGAAGTTGGCTCGGAATAAAAGAGTCATATTATTCACAATTCCACGCCTTGGAGATCTGAGAAAACTGCAACAGCATAAAAGCCATTTGCCGGAGGTCTTCAAGAGTTCATTGGATGAAATGGGTGTGGAATATTTAGACCTGACGCAAGAAACCTTGCAGGCAGAGAATAAACTTGAAAGCCTGTTTATTCCGTGTGATGGGCATTGGGATCGAAAAGGCCACCGTTTAGCAGCAGATATTCTGCAAAAGCATTTCTTTAGTCCTTAAGCCTTCTTCCCACCAGCAAAGGCTGCTTTCGGCGCATCAGGGTCCAGCGGCCATCTGGGGCGAGGCGCAAAGGTGAGGTCGTCGGTTTTACCAGCTTTGAATGTTTCGAGTCCGGCCCAGGCGATCATGGCGGCGTTGTCGGTGCAGAGTTTCAAGGGTGGGGCGACCATGCGCATGTTGTGTTTGTCACACATTTCGCTCAGCTGTGAACGTATGGCCTGATTGGCAGCAACACCACCGGCTACAACCAATGTATCGCCATCGCAATAATCCTGTTTGAACATCTTGATGGCGTTTTTACAGCGGTTGATCAGGCTGTCGGCTGCGGCGTTTTGAAAGGCTGCGCACAGATCATTGAGGTCTTCTTCTTGAAAAGGACCCTCGGGCAGGGCTTCGGCCGTTTGACGCACAGCGGTTTTTAGACCGGAAAAAGAAAAATCACAGCCCGGTTTTCCTTTCATAGGGCTCGGGAGCTTAAACCGTTCCGGGTTCGTCGCTTTTGCTGCGGCCTTTTCCACATGGGGCCCACCGGGGTAGCCAAGACCTAAGAGTTTGGCCGATTTATCAAAGGCTTCTCCCAAAGCATCATCAATGGTGGTGCCCAGACGTTTATATTTGCCAACCCCTTCAACAGCAAGAATTTGGCAGTGTCCGCCAGAAACCAAGAGGAGAAGGTAGGGGAAGGTGACTTGATCAGTGAGCCGTACGGTGAGTGCATGGCCTTCCAGATGGTTCACGGCAATGAAGGGCAGGTTATGGGTCAGGGCGATGGCTTTGGCCGTCATGACCCCAACAATGACCCCACCAATTAAACCTGGCCCACCTGTGGCGGCGATGGCATCAAGCTCGCTATAGTCAATACCAGCTTTTTCCATGGCTTCATTGACCAAACGGTCGATATGATCAAGATGGGAGCGCGCAGCAATTTCTGGCACAACCCCGCCGTAAGGGCGATGTTCATCCAGTTGGGAGAGCACAACATTGGACAGAATGCGCGTTTCGCCCTCCCCCTCATCGGTGATGACGGCGGCTGCGGTTTCATCACAGCTGGTTTCGATTCCTAAAATCTTCACGCGTCTTTCCTAACGTTTGTCCTTGAATAAGTTGATGAAAATCAACAAATACTTTCGGGTCAGGCTCTTAGCCCTAATGCTGTCACAATTATGCGGCAGAGATAGCATAAATTCAGTGTAACGATAAAGAACAGAGATTCAAATTCATGTCCGATCAGCCCAAAGTCGTCATTGGTACCCGTGGTAGCCCGCTTGCGTTGGCTCAGGCTTATGAAACGCGTGAACGTTTACAAGCCGCCCATGAAGAACTACGCGGGGAAGGGGCGATTGAGATCGAAGTTATCAAAACTACAGGCGATATGATTTTGGATCGCCCTCTTTCTGAAATTGGCGGGAAAGGGCTGTTTACCAAAGAAATTGATGATGCTCAGCTTGATGGTCGGGTCGATATTGCGGTCCATTCCATGAAAGATGTGCCCACCTGGTTGCCTGATGGGCTGTGCTTACCTTGTATCTTGCCGCGTGAAGATGTGCGCGATGTGTTTATTTCCAATAAGGCAAAAACATTGGCAGACTTGCCGCAAGGGGCCGTTGTGGGCACGGCTTCACTGCGTCGCCAAGCCCAAATCAAGGCGAAATACCCCCATCTGAAGGTCGAGACATTTCGTGGCAATGTGCAAAGCCGTTTGCGTAAATTGGATGAAGGTGTGGTGGATGCCACGCTTTTGGCCAATGCAGGCTTGCGCCGCCTCAAGAATGAAGAGGCGATTACGTCTGTTATTGATGAAGATGTGATGTTGCCTGCGGTGGCCCAAGGCGCCATTGGCATTACCTGCCGGGAAAATGATGAAAAGGCGTTGGCGTATCTTGCGCCCCTAAATTGTGAAACCTCTAAAATCCGGATTGAAGCCGAACGTGCGTTGTTGCGTGTGCTGGATGGGTCTTGTCGTACCCCGATTGCCGCGCTGGCGACTGTTGAGGGCGATGAAATTACCTTGCGTGGCCTTTTGGCGAAACCGGATGGTTCTGAAGTGTTGACCAATGAAATGACAGGGCCGGTGAGTGACCCCGATAGCCTGGGCACAAGGGCCGGGGAAGAATTAAAAGAACGCGCCGGTGCAGATTTTCTAGCCGAAGCGACCCAAGCCTAATATACTACTCTGAGAGAATGTTGTCCCTGTGAATGCCGGGACCTTTAATCAGGGGAGTAATAGCGATGCGTATTCTTGTCACGCGACCGAAAGAAGATGCTGCGCCGCTTGTTGAAGCGTTGAAAAAGAGGGGGCATCAGCCCGTTCTTTTCCCCTTACTCACCATTGTGAACGAGGCTGATGGGGCAAAGACGCTTTCGTCTTATAAGATTAAGGATATTCAAGCCCTTTTGGTGACAAGTGCCAATGGGGTACGTGCTTTTGCGTCTGCGGATAAACGCCGCTCTTTTAAAGTGTTGGCCGTTGGGGATGCATCGGCAAAAGCCGCTCGTCAGGCGGGTTTTAAGCATGTTGAAAATGCTAATGGTGATGTTGAGTCATTAGCAAAATTAATTAAAAAAGAGGGCGACCCAGCCAAAGGGAAGTTTCTTCATATTGCGGGCTCCCGCCTTGCCGGTGATTTGAAAGGATTGCTGGAGGCCGATGGATTCGAGTATGAGCGGGTTGTTTTATATCATGCGGATAAAACAACCAGCCTGTCCCCTTCGCTTAAGAAACAAATTACCAATCGTGAAATTGATGCCGTGTTGCTCTATTCCCCGCGCACAGCCACGTCTTTTGGCGAATTGATTGAAAAAGCTGATTTGGTAAAGCACTTAGATTGCATACGGGCCTATGGACTTAGCGAGGCTGTTGCGTCAAAAATAAAACATCTGCCGTTTAAAGAGATGAAGACGGCCCCCACACCGGACCAAGAGGCTCTGCTTGGTATCTTATCTGATTCAGAGGAAGACTCGATGACTGCGAAAAAAGAAGAAGACAAAAAAACAGACGTAAAGAGTGACGAACCCCCCAAGACAGAGGAAAAAGTCAAAGAGCCTGTAAAGGCAGAAGAAAAGAAAGAGGCTAAAAAAGAGGTGTCTGCGGATAAAAAGCCAGAAAATAAAAAAACAGAGCCTAAGAAAGTCGCCTTTAGCGATGATGACCCGGTCAAAATGGCGCTGGAAAGCAAAGCAGCGGCCAAGCCTGTGAAGAAAAAAGGATCTTTCAAGCTCAAAGCTTTGGCCGCATCGGTTGTGATTTTGGCAGGTGCCGGGGCAGGCGCTTATTATACGCAGGATATGTGGGTGCCACGGGTGAAGGCTGAAATTGCACGCGTTTTAAAACTGGAAACGGTGCAAGGCTCAGTGGTGCCTGACCAGGTTTTGATGGATATGATGAACCGCATCGCGGCTTTGGAAGCAGGCGGTGGAAATACAGGCGATGGTTCTGATGCAGTTGATGTCCAGCCCTTGCTTGATCGTATTGCTCAACTCGAAGCGGCCTTGGGTGATGTCAGGACGGGTCTTTCCTCTATTGAAATTGCTAATGGCAGTGAGGAAAAATTAGCTGAGTTTAAAGAATTGGCGGCAAAGCTGGAAAGCGTTGGGACAGCTGAACCCGTTGATTTGTCTGGAATTGAAGCTGAAAATGCAGCCTTGCGTGAGGCGCTGGCAACGTTAAATGCCCGTTTGGCTGATGTGGAAGCTGCTAATTTGCAGGCGCGCAGCAGTTCAGATAGTGCCCATGCGTTATTGGCTGGTTTCAGTGCGCTTCGTGAAGCTATGCGAACCTCATCACCTTTTGAGGCTGAGCTTCAGACACTGAGTGTATTGGCTCAAGGCCACCCCACGTTGGAACGCAGTGTCGCAGCTCTTCAGCCTATGGCGGCAACAGGTATGGCGTCGCTGGCGTCTCTTCATACCTCTTTTGAAACCACAGCCAAGGATATCGTGCGTGCCATTGCCGTGCCGGAAGGGGCAAGCTGGATGGAACAGACCGTGCGCAACCTGACCTCTTATGTCAGTATCCGTCGTGCCCCAGGCAATCTGGACGGGACCGGGCCGTTGGGGATGGTTGCACGCGCCGAACATAATGTGCGTGCCGGTGATTTTGTTGGTGCATTAAATGAACTGCAAAATCTGTATGGCAAGCCGCTGGAAGTCGCCCAGCCGTGGATGGATGCGGCGAAATCGCGCTTGATTGGCAATGCCGCACTGGCTGACCTACAAGCCAATATCCTGACCTTGTTAAGCACATCAGGGGAGCAAGGATAATGTTTGGACGTATTGTAAAATATCTTCTTCTTCTTTTGGTCGTTGTTGCCATTGGGGTTTGGTTTGCTGAACATCCGGGCAAACTCGCCATTGAATGGCAGGGGCTGATTGTTGAAATGCCCATTGGTCTGGCCCTGTTGACCGCGCTGATTGTGATTGCCATTTGTGCGCTGGCCTATCGGATTTGGGTGTTTGTGCGCAAAAGCCCGCAAACATTTGTGCATTTCCGCCATGAACGCCGCAACCACAAAGGCTACGAAGCCTTGACCAAAGGTATGGTCGCAGTGGCCGCTGGTGAAACGGCAGAAGCGCGCAAACATGCGAAAAAAGCCCATGATCTGTTGGATGATCCCAGCCTGACCATGTTGCTTTCTGCTCAAGCAGCTCAGCTTGATGGGGATGAAGAGGCTGCAGGTGAGTTTTTTGATGAAATGTCCAAAACCAAGGGGCTGGAATTTCTGGGCCTGCGTGGGCTGATGAACCAGGCCACAGCGCGTGGTGATAAGGAAGAAGCCCTAAAACTGGCGAAGATGGCCTATAAGCTGAAACCGAAAACCGAATGGTTGGCGCAAAGCCTGTTTGAATTGCAAATTCAGCGTGGCGATTGGGCGGAAGCTGAATCTATCCTGTCTACATCTATCAAACATAAACTGGTGGAGAGCAAGGATGGTGCGCGTCAAAAAGCAGCACTTATGGTGGAACGTGCCTCGCAGGCGGAACGTGAAGGTCAAAATGATCAGGCGATTAAACTGCTTGGTCAAGCGTTGAAACAGGATAAAGAGCTGGTGCCTGCCGCTCTTGCTCAGGCCCGTTTGTTGGGGAAAGCCAATAAACGCCGCAAGGCGGTTTCTTTGATTGAAGAAACCTGGCGCAAAACGCCGCACCCGGCTCTTTATGATTTGTACCAAGAGATGCAGGGCGAACCCGATGCGTTGAAGCGGGTGAATTTGGCGGAACGTCTGGCAAGTCAAAACCGCAAACATGTTGAAAGCCGGATCATCATTGCCCGTGCTGCGCTTGAAGGGCAGTTGTGGGGGGAAGCGCGTGACGAGTTGAAAGTTCTGTTGGTTGAAGCTCCCAGTGCACGGGTCTTTGCTATGATGGCGGAACTGGTGGAAACGGAAAATGGTGATTTGACTGGCGCACGTGAGTGGTTGCGCAAGGCGACCGAAGCGGCGGCCAATCCCGCATGGGTTTGTCAAGAATGCGGCCATGTGTCAGTTGATTGGTCTTCTGTTTGTTCAAAATGTGAAGGGTTTGATACGCAGATTTGGCAGACGCCACAACAAGCTGAAACGACACCCCCTGCTTTGGACCAAGGGCAGGTGGTTGAGGTCGAAGCTGTGGAAGCTGAACTGGTGATTAATAAATCAACGGCGGCGCAATAAGAGGTCCTGACCCTAGACTCTTTATTAAAGACAAGTCCGGACTCTTTTGCTAAAAGGTTTTTTTACCAATTGGTCAAGGATTGGGTCGTCCATGACAATCACGCTGGCCCCGATGGAAGGGGTGGTTGATGTTCATATGCGCAATATGCTGACACGTATCACAGGTTATGACCTGTGCGTGACAGAATTTGTGCGTGTCTCCCAAACCGTGGCTCCGCGTGAATGGTTTTTAAAATATTGCCCGGAACTTTTAAGTAACAGCCAGACCCCTGCGGGTATTCCCGTTCATGTCCAGTTGATGGGGGGCGAAGCCGATGTGATGGCTGATAACGCTGCCTATGTGGTGCATGAACTTGGCGCGATTGGGGTGGATTTGAATTTCGGTTGTCCGGCAAAAACCGTGAACCGCCATATGGCGGGTGCTGCGCTCTTGCAATGGCCGGAAAAGCTTCATGATATTACAGCACAGGTCAAACAGGCTATTGATGGCAAGGCCCCACTAAGTGCCAAGATGCGCCTTGGGTTTGAAGATAAATCCCTTGCTCTTGAAAATGCACAAGCCATTGAAGAAGCTGGTGCTGAAAAACTCACGGTTCATGCGCGCACCAAACTGGAAGGCTATAAAGCCCCTGCCCATTGGGAATGGTTGGCTCGCATCAAGGAAGTCATTGATATTCCTTTGGTCGCCAATGGGGAGGTTTGGACGCCCCAAGATGCGCAAAAATGTCGTGAGGTCAGTGGCTGTGAGCATATCATGATTGGTCGCGGTGCCATTGCACGGCCCAGTCTTGCGCGTGAAATTAAAGGGGGCGAGTTTGCTCTCTGGCCGGAAATGCTTGGTTGGCTCAAGCTTTATTGCGACATGATGATTGATACCAAGCGCCCGAAATGGGGCGAAGGGCGTATGAAACAATGGATCAAGTTATTGGGGCGAACTTACCCAGAGGCCAAGGCCCTTTTTGATCGCATTAAGCCGTTGCGCGATCCAGCCTTGATTTATACCCATGTGTGTGAGGAATTGGGTGAGGTGACACATGTCGCCTAAACAGCACCGTTTGGAATTAAAGGGCCTGACCAAGGCTTTTCCAGCCTGTATTGCGAATGATCATGTTAATTTTAATGTGGAACCCGGTGAAATTCATGCGCTTTTAGGGGAAAATGGCGCGGGCAAATCCACATTGGTTAAAATGATCTATGGGATCATGCAGCCCGATGAAGGGGAAATGATTTGGGAAGGTCAAACGGTTCGGATTGAAAATCCAGGGATGGCTCGTAAACTCGGGATTGGTATGGTTTTCCAGCATTTTTCCCTGTTTGATTCCATGTCAGTGCTGGAAAATATTGCTCTTGGCATTAATGAAAAAGGCCCCTTAAAGGTTCTTGCCAAACGAATTGTGGACATTTCCAATCATTATGGCCTGCCGCTGGATCCTGAACGCCCAATCCATACCTTGTCGGTTGGTGAACGCCAACGGGTCGAGATTGTGCGTTGCCTGTTGCAAGACCCCAGCTTGATTATTATGGATGAACCAACCTCGGTTTTGACCCCACAAGAAGTGGATAAGCTGTTTGTGACCTTGCGTCGCCTGCGTGAAGAGGGGCGTTCTATTCTCTATATTTCCCATAAGTTGGAAGAAATTAAGGCCCTGTGTGATCGTGCAACTATTTTGCGTGCTGGAAAGGTTGTAGGTGATTGTGACCCGGCCAAAGAAAGTGCGCGTTCCATGGCGCAGATGATGGTGGGCCAAGAGATCAAAACACCTGAGAAAAAAGAAGGTGTGCAGACAGGTGATGATTGCCTGGTGGTCAATAACTTGTCTATGTCTTCTGATGATGTATTTGTTGCAGATCTTGATTCGATTTCTTTTTCCGTCAAATCCGGTGAAATCTTTGGCATTGCCGGGGTGGCGGGCAATGGGCAGAATAACTTGCTTTCTGTACTGTCTGGGGAACGGTTGTGCCCCAATGATGATGCAATTTTGATCAAGGGCATGGCTGTGGCCCATTTAGGGCCGAATAAGCGTCGCCGCCTAGGATTGGCGTTCGTGCCGGAAGAACGCCTTGGTCATGGCACGGTGCCGGAAATGTCACTGGCAGATAATACGGTGCTGTCTGGACATGGTGGGGTGACCGAACTGGTGCAAATGGGCTGGCTGCGTTTTTCCAAGGCGCAGAATCTTGCCCAGAAAATTATTCAGGCGTTTGATGTCCGCAGTGGTGGACCAAAGGCAGAAGCAAAATCTCTTTCCGGCGGAAATTTACAAAAGTTTATCATTGGTCGCGAGCTGTTGAAAAATCCCACGGTTCTGATTGTGGCCCAGCCCACATGGGGGGTTGATGCGGGTGCTGCTGCGGCCATTCATCAGGCGCTGATGGATTTGCGCGATCAGGGATGCGCCATTTTGGTGGTGTCACAAGATTTGGATGAGCTTTTTGCGGTGAGCGATCGCATGGCGGTGATTTCCCATGGTCGTTTATCACCAGCCCGTCCCACCCATGAAACAACGGTTGAACAAGTAGGTTTGCTTATGGGCGGGATGTTTGATCAGGTTGATCCTTGGGATCAGGAGGCCCATCCATGATCCGTTTTGAACAGCGTTTGGCTCCTTCTCAGGTTATGATCTATGGTGCACCTGTGTTGGCCGTTGTGCTCACATTATTGGCGGGGGGGATTCTTTTTGGGGCGTTAGGATACGATCCACTCCAGTCTATGTATTTATTTTTTATAAAACCAATTAGTAATACTTATGGCGTGTCTGAGTTGTTGTTAAAGGCTGTACCCCTGACGCTCTGCGCGATTGGGCTCGCTTTTGGCTTTCGGGGAAATGTGTGGAATATTGGGGCTGAGGGACAGCTGACTATGGGGGCAATTGCCGCAGGCGCAATTGCTGTAACCTGGCATGATACGACAAGTTCATTAATTTTGCTAATTATGATATTAGCAGGAATTATGGGAGGGGCGGCTTGGGCAGCGATCCCAGCCTTTTTAAAAACGCGTTTCCATGCCAATGAAATTCTGACCAGCCTGATGTTGACCTACGTTGCCACACTTTTTTTGGGATATTTGGTCAATGGGCCGTTACGTGATCCCGAAGGTTTTAATTTCCCCGAATCACGTATGTTCGGTGAGGCCGCTCTTTTACCGTTATTGGTTGACGCATCGCGGCTTCATGTTGGTGCCTTGATTGCCCTTTTTATTGTGATTGCTGCGTGGCTGATTTTAAGTCGGACCTTAATTGGTTTTCAGGTAAAAGTCGTTGGGTTGACACCCATGGCCGCGCATTATGCAGGTTTCAGCTCAAAAAAAGTTGTTTGGATGGGGCTGTTGGTTGGTGGTGCCTTGGCCGGATTGGCTGGCATGTTTGAGGTTGCCGGACCTATCGGTCAGCTCCAGCCTGTGATTTCCCCGGGCTATGGCTTTACGGCGATTATTGTTGCCTTTCTCGGGCGTCTTCATCCATTGGGGATTTTATGTGCAGCCTTGTTAATTGCACTTTCTTATCTGGGGGGGGAGACGGTGCAGATGCAATTGAGCCTGCCCTTGGCTGTAACCGGGGTATTCCAAGGCATGCTGTTATTTTTCCTACTTGCTTGTGATGTCTTGATCAATTACCGCCTGGTTCTGGGGCTGAAAAGGAAGGTCGCATGATCGGGTTTGAGCTGGAAACACTGGTGGCGATTTTACTGGGGGTTGCCCGTGGGGCGACGCCGCTGGTTTTTGCTGCAATTGGCGAATTGATTACGGAAAAAGCTGGGGTCCTGAACCTTGGCGTTGAAGGGATGATGCTGGTAGGGGCTGTGGCCGGGTTTATTGCGGTTGTAGCCACCGGAAGTACAGGGTTTGGCTTTGTTGCGGCGATGTTGGCCGGGGCGGCTCTATCCAGTCTTTTTGCTTTGCTGGTTTTGTTTCTTCACACCAATCAGGTGGCCAGTGGCCTTGCCCTGACCATATTTGGTATCGGCCTGTCCGCCTTTTTTGGGCTGGATTATGTCGGAACACCGATTAAAGGGCTTTCTGGCCTTTATATCCCCGGCTTAACCGATATCCCCGTGATTGGGCCATTGCTGTTTGGTCATGACATTATGGTCTATCTGTCTTTTGTGTTGGTTGCGGGATGTATCTGGTTTTTAAATAAGTCCCGGTGGGGGCTGATTTTGCGCGCCGTTGGCGAATCGCATCATGCGGCCCATGCGATTGGCTATCCGGTGATTGCCATTCGTTTTGCCGCCATTTTGTTTGGTGGGGCCATGTGTGGACTGGCCGGGGCTTATATTTCCCTGATTTATACACCGATGTGGGCAGAAAATATGACAGCCGGGCGGGGCTGGATTGCATTGGCTTTGGTGGTTTTTGCCACATGGAAGCCGGGGCGGGCTTTAATCGGGGCTTATTTGTTTGGCGGGGTGACGATTTTGCAATTAAATGTGCAAAGCATGGGACTGGATGTTTCCGCCCACCTGATGAATATGTTACCTTACCTCGCAACCATCCTGGTATTGGTGCTGATTTCGCGTGATGAAACAAAAATTCGATTGAATGCACCTGCTTGTCTTGGCAAGCCTTTTCAGGCAAATGGATAATATAATTTGTAAACTATTAGAAAAAGTGATGTCTAGGAGTTTGATTTAATGCGTAATTTCAAGGCTGTAATGGCAGCAGCGGCCGTTTCATTGACGCTGGCAGCTTGTGGGGAAGGCGATGCACCAAAACAGCAGGCCACAGAAAAAGCCCCAGCCAAAAAGGAAGTTGTTGAGAAAAAGGCAGCTCCGGCCAAACCGGCAGGCCCGGCAAAAGTTGGTTTTGTTTATGTCTCTCCGGTTGGGGATGCAGGCTATACCTATCAGCATGACCTAGGGCGCAAGGCCATTGAAGAAAAGTTTGGTGATCGTGTAAAGGTCAGCTTTGTTGAAAGTGTAGCAGAAGGCCCGGATTCAGAACGCGTGATCATGAAATTTGCGCAAGAAGATTATCAGGCTGTCTTCGCCACATCTTTTGGCTATATGAATCCGACTTTAAAAGTTGCCAAGAAATTCCCGAACATGGCCTTTGAACATGCCACGGGTTACAAACGCGCCGCCAACGTGAATACCTATCTCGCCCGTTTTTATGAAGGGCGTTATCTGGTTGGTTTGGTTGCTGGCAAAATGACCAAGTCCAATGTTATTGGATATGTCGCAGCCTTCCCGATTCCAGAAGTGGTCCGAGGCATTAATGCTTTTACCCGTGGGATTCGCACCGTGAACCCGGACGCACAAGTTCGTGTGATCTGGACAAACAGCTGGTTTGATCCGGGTAAGGAACGCGAAGCTGCGGATACATTGATTGGGCAAGGCGCAGATGTATTGAACCTGCATGCTGATAGCCCGGCTGTGATTCAGGCGGCAGAAGATGCCGGTATTTATGCGATCGGGTATAATTCTGATCTGTCCAAGTTTGGACCGAAGGCACATTTGACGGCCTCCATGACCAACTGGGCACCTTATTATGTGAAACGTGTGGAAGAAGTTCTGGCAGGTAACTGGACGGGGAATCGTGACACATGGGATGGGTTGAAAGAAGGAATGGTGCAGATTGCCCCGTTTAACGCGGCTGTTCCGGCTGATGTTCAGACCATGGTGGAAAAAGCCAAGGCTGATATTATCGCAGGCACACTTCACCCGTTTGCTGGCCCGCTTAAAGATAATGAGGGCAAGGAACGCATTGCAGAGGGGGCTGTGATGAGTGACGGTGATATGCTCGGCTTTAACTGGTATGTTGAAGGTGTGGTTGGTAAGTTGCCGAATTAATATGACCCAAACAGTCATCCTCACGGATGCGGGAATCTTTTTCAAAAAGGAAAGAGATTCCCAATCAAGTTGGGAATGACGATTAAGTATCAAAAAGGTCCGATCTTTCGGGCCTTTTTTTGTTACATTGTGTTACATTTGTGACATCATTGCGACATAGCCTTTTGATAATGTGGCTGTTATCGGGAGTTGAATGATGATCAAAATAATCAGCATAGCTATTTTATCTATTGTGTTTGCCACAGGTTTACATGCCAAGGACCCAGAAGAACAAAATGCATCTTGCCTTATTCAGGCTTGGGATTGGGTTGTCTGGAATGGATTGCCGGCGCTTTTTTAGAAATGTTTTAGGACTTGCTTTAAGGGGCTAAAATGTTGCAAAGATTGAGTTAGCCGAAATATAGAAGAAGGAAGCAAGCACTGATGTTTATCACGATTAAAACCGCTGAGAAAGAGTACCTCGTGAATCCGCAGGATATCAGTTATATCGAACCTGTTGCAACAGCGGTGTTTACAGGTGTGCGTGTGTTCCTGCGCAGTAAAAAACCGGGCAGCGATTATCCAGTTTGTTTTGAAGCACTATGCAGCCTTGATGAGATTTATCGCGAGCTGGAATACGCTAAAAAATAGCTGTTAATGAGCCCCGCCGCCCAAGATATCGAGCAGAAGGTTATCTTCTGCTGGCTTTGTGGCGGCGGGCTTATGTTTCATCTTGGGCGTGATGATGCGTTCATGCCCGCTTGTGATAATGAAATTCAGCTTGTTATGGGGTAAATGTTGCGCAGTATAGCTGACGCCGATTTTTTTTAGCTCAGCCGTCAGGCTGCGCAGATTGTTGCGAGCATCAATCTGGATATTTTTATAACTGCCCAAAAGACTGGTCTGGGCAGAGTGGGATAGAAACAGGTCCAGATCTTCCACTTTAATTTCTTCAACCTGCCCCATGACCAACAGGGCTTTTTTCAGCGACTTTTCCCCATCGGTCATTAAATCGGCATACATTTTATGTAAGTGCATATCTTCAAAATTCCCCAGTGTTTTGCCCTGTGAGGGATCGGGAATTTTATAGTTCTCAAGCAAAGTCACGAGTTCTTTGGAATAAGCCTGCTGGGCTTGGGCCGCTGTGTGAAAAAAGGGAAGTTTCCATTTTTCATAAAGAGCTGTGTATAAGTCAGCAGTCAGTTTTTCTTCTTCGCGCAAGAAACGTAAGTCTGTGGCTTCTTGCTGGGTAAGCATAATGGAAGCCCCGCGATAAGGGTGGCTATTGGGGCGTGGTATTTTCACATTGCTTTCAGGAATACCGATAAAAAGGTCAAAAACAAGAATGGAAGTGCCTGCAAAGAACAGGGCGCTGACAAAAATAAGGAAACTGCTGACAGGATTAAAGCCGGATCTGCTCATCTAGGGACCACCACAAAAGACGAATACTATTTTAGGAGTCTTATATAGATAGACAGGGCCGTTTAGCAAAAGATTATTTTGAGATGGAGAGCCCGTATTGTGCCGATTCATCAAAGTGTAAATTAAGAGTAAGTTGCACTTTCATGATTAAATATGGTTTTTTGCCTGATATATTAGAGTTATTCTACTAAAATAATACTTCCAATAATTTAGGCGGAATGTTTTCACACTATTTGATTGCATTTTCGATCTCGGGCTTGCCATTTCTGGCATTTTTTGCAAGTATCAACCGCAAATTATTAAGTAAGAATAAACACATATAGTGTTGCTGGAGAGAATTAAGTGTTTGTAATCGCAATGGTAAAGCAGTCTGGAAACAAAGACTTTGAAGGTTTTTGGGAACAGCAGGAAGCCTCGAGCTATTGGTCGGAGCTTTGCACAAAAATGGATTCCAAGTTCAAAGGAGATCCCATTGCAGAAATTCAGCTGTTTAAGGCCGATGCTTCTTCCATTGCCGATGGGATTAAACAGGCCCGCAAAGGGCAACTGGATATGTTGAAATCCCACCGTCCGGCCAACACAAAACAATTGCGTGAAGTTGTGCGCCTGACCGGGGAAGGGCTTGTGGATGATGCGGTGCTCGATGCAGCCAATAAGGCACTTTATGGGATGGCCGATCAGTTTTTGACGTTGATTTCAAAATTGGTCAGTGAATTGTCAGATGTGGTCAAAGGGTTGGCTGCTGGTCAAAGTGCCAGTGACGAACATAAGAACCGCCTGAATGAAATTGCCTATGAGGTTAAAATTCAGGGCGGCAGTTTTAACTTTCCCTTGATGTCTCTGGTTGGGGCGCATTTGGAAAAGTTCTTGTTAAAAAAAGCTCAGGAACCCATGACCGATACGCATTGTGTGACAGTCATGGAAGCGTATGTTTCCACACTTGAATATATTATTACCCATAAAATCAGCGGAACTGGTGGTGATGTTGGTAAGAAACTGTTGGCGCAGCTCCAAGCTGTGATTAAAGGGGAAAGCCAAAGCTTCGAACTGCCGAAGGTCGAAGAGAAAAAACCGCAAGCCTCTGCCCCGAAAGTGGAAGAAAAAGCGCCTGCACCAAAAACAGAACAACCAGCTGCCCCTGCAAAAGCAGCATCGCCATCGGCTAAAGCTTCTGCTTCTGCGCCAGCGGGGCAAAGCGCCCAAGCAGCAAGCAAACCCGCAGCCACACCAACAGCTGAAGCTGCGCCAAAGCCGACAACGCCAAAACCAGCAACACCAGAGCCCGGTGTTCAGTCTCAGGAAGCATTGGCGGCCATGTTTGCCAATGCCTCAACACACGATAGTGATGATCCAGACCCAAGCAAGGTCCATACGGAAGACTTTGAATTTAAAGATACATATAAAACAGGCTGTACAGCCATGGACGAGGACCACCGTTATCTCCTCCATCTGGTGAAGCACCTTTATTTGATGAATAAAGAACATGCCAGTGTGTTTGAAACGGATTTGATTTTGTTGATGCTGGAAAGCTACAGCCGCGTTCACTTTGGCCGTGAAGAATTGCTGATGGAAAAGATCGGGGACCCGGATCTTGAAAAGCACAAGGCAAATCACGAAGATATGCTGGAACGCTTGCTGGCTGTGCGCGATGAAAAAATGGCAACGGTTGATAAGAATCGCCAGCTGAAAAGTGTCTTGAAATATAAGCAGATTATTCTAGAACATATCATCTTTAATGACTTTGGTTATAAAAACATGGTTAAAGGCAAGGATGATCAGATCAGTGCCTTGTTGAAAGATTATGAAGTTCCTAAATCCTGGCTGGGAGATGAAGTATGAGTGATCTCCAGGCGTTTGGTCTGCAAGACCTGAATGTTTTGATTGTTGAAAAGGACCGCTGGGGCTCCAACCTGGTGGAAACTTTGTTGAAAGCCATGGGGGTGGAAAAAATCCGTGTGGCCTTTACCGAGGTGGATGCGGTTGGGATTATCAAGCATGAGAATCCTGATATCGTGATTATGGAATATATGCTTTCGCAGAATACCACACTGGATTTGGTGAAGCGTTTGCGTTCGGCTGCTTTTGAACCTTATCAATATTCCAACATTATCATGTTGACGGGTCGGGCGGATATGTCAACGGTGGCAGCAGCCCGTGATGCGGGGGTTAATGAATTTTTGGCCAAGCCTTTTAATGCCCATACCTTATATTCACGAATTTGTTCGATGATTATCCATCCACGTCCTTTTATTGATTGTAAAAGTTACAAGGGGCCGGAGCGTCGTCGTCGCAATTACCGTGTTGAACACGAACGCCGAAAAAATAACACATAAATTTACTGTGCGGCTTGATGTGTTTTTTCGGCCCAGTGAAGTACGCGTTCAGCTAAGACATTGGGGGGAAGTGACTTATTAATATAGTCATCTCCACCCATTTGGCGGATATCCCGGATTGTCTCGCTGGAAGCCTGCGATGTGAAAAACAGAATGGGGCAGGTCAGCTGCTCCCATTCCAGCCTGATTTTCTTACAGGTTTTTAGTCCGTTTAATTTAGGGCGTAAACTCATAAAATAGACTTGTTTGGCGGAGATGTATTTGAGGATAGACAAGGCATGAAACCCGCAGAAGTGCGAGCACTTTAAGGGTTTTATAACGCAGCTCTATCCTCAAATACATCCCGTCCCTTACGGGATTTCCCTAAAATATAGGCATTACTGCGTTAAAGTCTTTTGAAAGTACAAGTCTTCCTGCAAGCCTTTGCCTTGTCTTGCCTATATTTTAGGGAAACCAAAGCAAGTCTATTTTATGAGTTTACGCCCTAGGCATTTCCATATCAAGGACAATGACTTTTGGGGTTTTTCCTTCCAGATTACAGATTAGTTCAAGCCCATCTTCATAGGCTTCTACGTTAAATCCGGCGCTTTCTATCACAAGGGTGGCCATTTTGCGAAAATGTGCGCTGTCATCTGCGAACATGACAAGAGGTCTGTCGTCATCTGGGGGGTGACGCTGTTCAATTGACCATTGGGTATCATGTTGTGCCCAGTAATCAATACGTTCAAGCAAAGCTTCTGGCTGAAAAGGTTTGATGATGAATTCATCAGCACCAGCTTCCAGAGCACTGTTTTCCAGATGATCCATGGATGTGAAAAAGACAATCGGGGTTTTGATCTCAGCCATATTGCGTTTGATCTGATAACAGGCGGCAAACCCATCCACATTGGGCATATTGTAATCTAGAATAATGACAGAGGGGAGAGGAGCACCTCTCAAATTGCGAAGAGCGGTTAGAAGTTCCCCACCATCTTCAAAGCAGCTGACTTGATAACCCGCTTTTCCCAGAACATAGGAAACCATTTTACGTACAGTCTCACTATCGTCTGCGATAAAGATATGATGTGAATTACGATCAAAATTATTCATTTGGTGCGCCATTTTTATTATTCTAATTATGCTTATAGTATATTGCTATTTAAGTAGCTTTTTATTTTAAGTTTACCATAAGTCGATTTGACATAAATTGCCACCTAAATGGATGATGCCAATCGTATAGTTTTTTTATAGTCTGTATGTATCTCAGCTAAGGGTGATTCGATATGAATATGAGCAACATACAAATAGAACAAAAACTCATCGAAGCGATTAAGGTTCATTGTAAGGCATGTCCAAAGACAGACCCAAATGACCTTTTGGCAGCTTGTAAATACCAATGCGCAGAAATTGATGAGGTACTGTCTAACATCATGTTGATGACGCGGGGTAAAATTTCCTGATAACGGGAGAGCTGAGGCGTTTTTAAGTGCAAAATAGGTTTATTTATGAAGTTGATGCCTAAGACTTTGATGTCTTGGGCTTTTTCTTTGTCTGCATTCCATTCTTAGAATTGATAAAATTTTATCTAAGTTACGGGGGCGTTATGATATTAAGAATGCGTTAAGACAATAAAGATAATTGCATAAAATCTTTAATAACAAGGTCTTATATTCATTATCCCCAAAAATATCCACAGAAAAGAAGGCTGGTGAGGGCGATTTAACTACTTTTGTATTCTTAAAATCAATGTGTAACTGCATTTGAATCCAGAAAGAATGGATTTGGCAAAAATAGATATCTGCACATGTAGGTAACACTTTTTTTACGAAAATTCAGTAGCTTAGATGAAGGTAGTTAAACCCTCAAAAGACAAGGAAACCTCTTGGTTTTAGGGAGAAGCTGCTTTATAACAACAATCGTAGTTGATTTGACGGGAACTTTCCCGGCATAATGAGAAATAGGCAAGAAACGTGTTAGATAGTTCCATGCGCGCCACAGAGACGGCAGCGAATTCGTCAGTTTCCTCTTCACCAGTTGGCGGGGAAGCCGACAAAGAACAAAATGGTGATGTGAAAATGACAAAGGAAAAATCAAAATCATCGAATTTGAAACATTCTTATACCATTCCTTGCGCCAGTGAATTTCGCGATCGGGTGGGCAAACTGGCTGATCATAAAAAAGTCAATGTTGCTGACCTTGCTCGTTCCGTTTTGTTGATGGTCAGTGATGCTGACATATCTAATTTCACCGATCCGGGTGATCCTGAACCGCAAGATCGTGAAACAGTTATCCTGAAATCAGGTCCAAGTAAGGGTCGTCCCTGGCGTCGCAAGCCACGTTTGCAGGTTCGCATGGCACCGGGGTTTGAGGTGATCCATATTCGCAAGGCTCTCAACCTGGCTTTGTATATGGAGGCTGGAAAAGCTCAGGTGCGCATTGATACAGAAGAGACTATGCGTCAGCAAAAACTGGAAGCTGAACGTATCCGTAAAGAAGCGCGTGAAGCAGCAGAACAGGAAAATAAAAATCATCAACTACCCGAAACAACTGAGGAGTTGGAACGGCTTAAGGCAATTGTCTCTGTTCTTTCTTTTGAGCCTCTAAGCGAAGGGGTGCAAGATCGCAGTGATGCTTTACATATTTTGGGCTTCCCGCCCAAGACCTATCCTGATCGTTCTGAATTGCGTGCACGGTTTCGTATGCTGGCAACCATTCACCACCCAGACGGGAAGTATGGCAGCCATGAGAGGATGAGCCAATTAAACCAAGCCATGGAAATTTTACGCTATGCCAGCTGACTTATCCACAGGGTTGTGGGTAAAATATAGGGCGCCGTTCTGTTCTCGGAACGGCGTTTTTTTATGCGGAGAAGGGATAGGTCAAACCTGATTTGAAGAAGTTTCAAGGAGGATAGCCTTGCCTATTTATCGCTTAGAAATCTCCTGATAAAGGGGAGAAAAGGCAAAATGATACATTTGTAACTATTTTTGAGGTCGGAACTTTGAACCTCAGAATGGAAAATTAATTTAACACTTATAAAAGTGTGTATATGATTTTCTATAGCCTTTACGATCAAATCGGCACCGATTTGATTCAGAATGTACCAGACCGCATTCGCATCATTCCAAACACCTTTGTTGGGGGTGAACAGAGCAAAATTGAAGCATGTCGGGCTGGACATATCATGATGACGAAAACAAGGGGTCTTTTAACTGATAATGTAGTTGAACTTGTACTGCTATTGTTGTTAGCCGTGGTGCAAATGATCTTTAAAGAGATAAAATAACTACTGGGGTGGTTGCTGCGATGATTGGCAGGTAAGCTATTGACTTAAAAGACAGAAACTTAACATTGATGTTGAGCTGAGGCGGTTTGACACCTTTTAAAGTCAAGTCGTGACTACAATCGCAGACAAAAGATTTTGACGTCATCTACCATTGTAGTCTGAAAAGCTCATTTCCTGAAATTTGGCACTAAAAAACCCCGCAAAGCGAAAAGCCGTGCGGGGTTTTTGAGAGCTTGTGTAAAGCCTTATTCGCGCTCACCCATGAAGGACAGCAGGAACTGGAACATGTTGATGAAATCAAGATAGAGCATCAACGCGCCCATGATGGCTTTTTTCCCAGCAACATCAGAGCTATCAAGTTCGTGGTATGTATCTTTGATCTGTTGCGTATCATAGGCTGTCAGACCAGCAAAGAGCAGCACACCCACACCTGAAATGATGAAATGCATCATGGTGCTTTGCAGGAAGATATTGACCAAACCACCGATAATCAGGCCCACAACACCCATAATCAGGAAGGAGCCCATACCGGACAGGTCACGTTTTGTTGTATAACCATAGAGGCTGAGCGAGCCAAAGGCGATGGCTGTGACAAAGAAAGTACGAGCCACGCTTGTGCCTGTGTAAGCCAGTAGAATGTAAGACAGGGACAGACCCATCAGGGCGGAAAAGGCCCAGAAGCAGATCTGCGCTGTTGCAGCAGACATTTTGTGAATGCGCGCGCTGAAGAAGAAAACAAAACCCAGCGGGGCCAGCATGACGACCCATTTCAGTGGTGTGCCGTGGATGGCTTGCATCAGGGGTGCGGATGTGGACGCCAGCATGGCCACAATACCTGTCAGCGCAAGGGCTGCAGCCATATAGTTATAGACACCCAGCATATATTTGCGAAGGCCAACGTCATACTGTGCAACGCGTGCCTCAGCATGTGACATGGTTTGACGGTCATTACCGAATTGCATGTGAATCCTCTTATAGGAGCTGTTAAAACTCAATGAAATGTATTGAGTCTAAATATGTCATGAAATTCATGTTTTGCAAGGGAAACCGGACGTTACTTTACTCATTCCTTAAATGAGGGGCTGCTTTTTGCCCCAAAGCCTGCCAGGTCCCGATAAAGCCTGCCCCGATGGTGAGGATCAAGCAAAGGAAAAGGGTCATGGCGATGGTCTGGGGATAAAAGGCCCAATCCATATTCATCAGGAAGGTAATCACCCCCCAGGAGGACAGGGTGCCCACGATCGCTGCAATCAGTCCGGTGACAAGGCCGAGCAGGCCATATTCGATCAGATAAGCCAGCAACATGCGCCCGCGTGTGGCCCCCAGAACCTTAAAGACAATGGCTTCATAGGTACGTTGTTCCCGTCCTGAGGCCATAGCTCCTGCCAGAACAAAGCCACCGGCCATAACGGTCAGGCTGGCGGCAAGACCAATGGCGGTGGAAATTCCGTCCATCAGGTTACGGGCAGATTGTAACGCGTCTTTCACCCGAATGATGGAAACATTGGGAAAATGGCGTGCCAGTGACTTTTCGATTGTGTCCAGGGCTGTATCATCGGCGTGAACGGCGGCAATGTGGGAGTGCGGGGCATATTCCAGCAGGCCCGGGCTCATGATAATGGCAAAATCAAAACGCATGGACTTCCAGTTAATTTCTCGCAAGGAGGTAATGGTGGCTGTCACATTACGTCCCAAGACATTGACGCTGAGTGTATCACCGATATCCACACCAAAGCCTTTGGCAAGGCCAGCATCCAGTGAAATCAAGGGTTTGCCACGATACTCTTCGGCCCACCACTCCCCTTTAATAATTTTGGAGCCTTCCGGTGTTTGGGCGGCATAGGTCAGGGCACGGTCCCCGCGAATGGCCCATTGGGATTGACTGGCGACTTTGGCTTTATCCACATCAACTCCGTTGATCTTGGTGATGCGCCCGCGCAAGGACGGCACCCGTTTATAATTGCTGGCCCCTTTGATGGTTGTCAGGGTGTCATCAAACGGGGTGATTTGATCGTTTTGAATATCAATAAAGAAAAAGGCTGGGGCATCTTTGGGCAGGTCATCATTAATCTGACCACGTAAATTTTGATCAATTTGCGTGACAGCAACAAGTACGGATAGCCCTAAGCCAAGAGATAGAATCACAGATGGAGCAGTGGAGCCGGGACGATGCAGGGCTGTGATGGCAAGGCGTAAGGAGGTTTGCTTGAAATGCGGGGCTCTTTGGGCCAGTTTTGTCACGACTTGTCCGGCAAGCTTTAGAATACCAAGGACAAGGGCGGCAACAACGACAAAGATAATCGCAAAATCAAGGCGATGGGCTGTGCTGAGAGTTAAGGCAATCAGGAAAAAGACAAAGAGATAAGACAGATACTTATATATAGGGGCTGGTGAGGCTGTAATCGGTGTGGTTTTGTCACGAAACAGGGCGCTTGCCGGTACATTTTGTGTGCGTCCCAGCGGCCAAAAGGCAAAGGATAAGACTGTCAGGATACCGAAAGTTGCAGCAATCAATAATTCTGGAAGATAAAGGGCGCTTTCAGGCTGCACAGGAAAGAAACGAGCCCCCACAGTGGCGGCAATATAGGGAACACTGGCCCCAAGGAAAAGCCCTATACCAATACCGACCAGACTAAGAAGAAAGATTTGCAGGAAATAAATCTGAAAGACGGTCTTGCTGCTGGCCCCAAGGCTTTTGAATGTCGCAATGGTTGCGATCTTGCCATTAAGATAATCCCGTACACCGGAGCTGACCCCCACCCCGCCGATCAATAAAGTGGTGAAACCAACGAAGCTGAGAAAGAGGGAAAGGCGGTCGATGAAATTTTCCACACCGGGGGCAGCCTTGTCAGGGGTGCGCATACGCCACCCGGCTTCTGGAAACTTTTCCTTAAGTATGTCTGAGAAATTATTAGAGATGCTAATGTCATTAAGTAGCAGGCGATAATGATGGCGCACCACGCTGCCAGGTTTCAGAAGCTGGGTATTTTCCAATGTTTTTTGGGAAACCAGAATACGGGGGCCAAAATTAATGACAGAGGCAATACGATCAGGCTCTTTTTTCAAAACGCCGGTAATGGTGATTTCAGCCTTCCCAATGGTCAGGGTGTCACCAAGTTTAAGATGCAGGCGGTCTAAAATTGTGGGTTCGATCAGGGCGGTGTTTTCATCCACAGAAAGCCCGGCAGGTTCACTCTCAATTGCCCCGACAAGGGGGTATAAAGAGTCAACGGCCTTTAATTCTACAAGTAGACGTTTATCCTGTTTTTGGGCCATGGCACGCAGTTCTGTGGCATGGGATAAGCGCCCGTTTTCTTGAAGGAAGTTTTGTTGCTCATCAGTAATTTCGCGACCGGAAAGACGAAGGTCAATATCTCCACCCAAGAGAACTTTCCCATCACGGGCCAACCCGGCAGAGATAGATTGATTAAGGGAAAAGACCGCTGCAATGGTTGTCACCCCCAAAATCAGGCAGGCAAGGAAAATACGAAACCCTTTGGTCCCACCGCGTAATTCCCGGCGGGCCAGTCGCCAACTTTGTGTCCAGTTATTCATGAGGCAGCAACCTCTTTCAGGTTCAGGTTTTGAATGAGCCCATCCTGAACATGGATGATACGGTCACATTTTTCAGCCAGTTTGGGATCATGGGTGATGAGTAAAAGCGTGTTGTTTTGAGCTTTATGTCGGTTAAATAATAAATCCATGACCATTTTTCCGGTTTCCCCATCAAGATTGCCTGTGGGTTCATCAGCCAGTAACAGGTCCGGCTGGGCAGCAAAGGCACGGGCCAGGGCAACACGTTGTTGTTCTCCACCAGAAAGCTGGGAAGGGTAGTGATGCAGGCGATGACCAAGCCCGACGGCCTCTAATTGTTCGCAGGCAAGGTCAAAGGCATTCTTATGATTTGCAAATTCTAACGGTATCGAAACATTCTCTAAGGCCGTCATGGTTGGAACCAGATGAAAATCCTGAAAGACAATGCCGATATGGTCGCGCCTGAAAAGAGCAAGCTGGTCTTCTGTATAGTTTGTTACGTCCTGACCGGAAATGATCACCCGGCCCGATGTTGATCGTTCCAATCCCGCAATGACCATCATCATGGAGGACTTGCCCGACCCGCTGGGGCCGACAATGGCGATGGTTTCCCCACGTTCAATTTCCAAATTAATTCCTTTGAGGATATTGACGTGACCGGCCTGACTTGCCAGCTTAAGGTGAATGTCTTGTAATTGTAGCGCGGGAGTATCGCTCATGGGCTTTGGCCTTTTAAATCCTTTGATGTCTGCCCTCAGATTTGTGTTGTTTCTGGTTCTTGTCAACACGGCCAGTGCAAATGAAGGAAAAACAGATTTTACCATTCTTGTTTTGGGCGATAGTTTAAGTGCTGGATATGGGCTTAATCAAGGTGATGGCTTTCCAGAACAGCTTTCTTCAAAGATTAATGAGAAGAAAAACAACATTAAAATTATTAATGCAGGGGTGTCCGGTGATACCACGCAAGGTGGGCTTGCCCGGCTCAATTGGGCCTTGGTTGATAACCCGGATATGGTCATTGTAGAACTGGGGGCCAATGATGGGTTGCGCGGTCTTGACCCCCAATTAATGGAACAGAACCTTGATCAGATGATTACCCAGCTTAAAAAGCGCCAGATTAAAGTATTATTGGCAGGCATGCTCGCCCCGCCCAATTACGGTGATGTCTATGCACAGGAATTTAATAGCGTTTATCCCCGCCTTGCGCAAAAACACGATGTCACCCTATATCCTTTTTTTCTTGAAGGTGTGGCCGGGGACCCTAAACTCAATCTTCCCGATGGCATCCATCCCACTAAAGAAGGCATTGCGATCATTGTAGAGCGTATCCTTCCCTATGTTGAAAAGGTTATGAGATAATGGAATATAGAAAACTTGGTCGCACTGATATTGATGTGTCTCTGGTCTGTTTGGGCACCATGACATGGGGAGAACAAAATTCTGAGGCCGAAGGCCATGAGCAGATGGATTATGCCCTTTCCAAGGGGGTAAACTTCTTTGATGTGGCTGAAATGTATCCGGTCACGCCGCGCAAAGAAACCTATGCCGATACGGAACGGGTCATCGGCACATGGTTTGAAAAATCAGGGAAACGCAATGATGTGGTTCTCGCCACCAAAGTGATTGGGCCGGGTAATTTCTTTGATTATGTGCGCGATGGGGCAAAACGCCTGACTGAAACAGAGATTATGACAGCGGTGGAAAGCAGCCTTCAGCGCCTGAAAACCGATTATATCGACCTGTATCAAATCCACTGGCCGTCGCGCCCAACCAATTATTTCGGCCAGCTCAATTACCCGGATGGGGCCGATTATTCTAATGCTGTGCCGATTGAAGAAACCTTGGGCGCTATGGTGAAATTGGTGGAGCAAGGCAAAATTCGCCATATCGGGGTATCTAATGAAAGTGCCTGGGGGGTGATGGAATATCTTCGCCTGTCTGAGAAAAATGGCTGGCCGCGCATTGTTTCCATCCAAAACCCCTATAACCTGGTGACCCGCCAATATGAGGTGGGCCTGTCAGAGGTAACAGCCCATGAAGATGTCGGGCTTTTGGCTTATTCTCCGCTGGCAGGGGGGACCTTATCGGGTAAATATCTTGGCGATCAGCAGCCCGAAGGTGCGCGTATGACCTTGTGGCCGGAACGTTACAGCCGCTTTACCAAGCCCAAGGCGAAAGAGGCCACCCAGTCTTATGCTGATGTGGCGCAAAAACACGGTCTTGTGATGAGTGAAATGGCCCTGTCCTACTTGAAAACCAAGAGTTTCCTTACCTCATCTATTATAGGGGCCACGTCCCTGGACCAGCTGAAAAGCAATATTGCGGCTTATGAGATGGATCTGAACGAAGAGGTTCTGGCTGATATTGAAGCGGTTCATGTGGGTAATCCAAACCCGGCCCCGTAAATTTTTATGAGGGGGGAAGGAGGGAGGCAACCATGTTGCGTTTATTTGTCGGGGTGGAACTCCCCACTTCCTTTCATGAATCGTTACGTTCGCTGTGCAGTGGCCTGAAAGAGGTGCGCTGGGTTGCTCCGCGTAATATGCATATTACACTGGCCTTTCTGGGAGAGATTGACCAAGGGGCAGCGGCTGATTTTCATGAGGCTTTATGCGATATTCAGTTCGATTCGTTTGAGCTTTATTTAAATGAAGTGGATTGCTTTGAAAGCCGGGGGCGTGCCCATGTGGTCTGGACCGGGGTTAAAGGCAAGGTGGAGGCGTTGGCCCATCTGCATCAAAAGGTGCTGATGGCGGCTGAATATGCTGGATTGAAACCGGATCGGCGCAAATATAAACCACATGTCACGCTGGCCTGGTTAAAAGGAACACCGTTGGAAAATGTGCAAACGTACATGAGCAGCCATAATGGTTTTAAAACGGAACGCTTTGTGGTGGATCATTTCAGCCTGTATCGTTCCCACCTCACCCGGCATGGGGCGGATTATGAGGTCTTGGAACGTTATGGATGATCAGGCATCAAAACGCTGACCGACAAATTTCCCTTCCGGTAAATCGGATTTTGGCGGGAAGGGGTGGCAATTGTCCAGCTCGTGACGACTGTCGTGGATCATGCAACTTTGCTTAATGGTCGGCCAGAGGTTCTGCTGAATGAAAATTTCATCCATTTTGATCTGAGGGCGTGCGTGGGTGATGAATTTATAAAGCAATGTGCCCATATTGGCTAAGGCCCCTTGCACACCGCCCCACAGGCCCGCTGGCACAAGGGCGGATTGGCTGACATGATCGCGTATAATGTGGAAATGTTTATCTGAATTAATCCATTCATTAACAGCGGCGATTTCACGATGGGTAATTGCCGCCATATGATCACGAATAAGATAGCGGTCAATATGTTCATCCATGCAGACATGCAATTTCCACAGGCTGGTGCGCAGAGCAATGTCTTCGACGTCCATTAAAATAACTTCTGCCCCTTTGGCTTGCAGGGCTTTCTGGATGCGTGCTGGTACGGTTTCATCCAGATAAAAACGACAGGTCCATTGCGGATAGAGCAGTTTTGCACTGTCTACTGCCTGTAAGGCCCCGCGCAATGTTTCTTTTTCATCCCCGTTAAAGGAAAAGGCGATGATGTTTTTTGCCTTTTTCAGGGAGTTAAAGGCTGCAATAGGACAGGTTTCAAGGGTGCTGAGCACAGGGGCCTGACATTGTGATTCTTTTAGGGTCAGCCCACAGCTGCTGTGATAGAGACTGTTTTGTTCATCGCCCAAATGGAAATAGCATTCTGCCAGACAGTCGTGAAGAAGTGTGTCATCTGACTTGTCTTCCAGCATCTTGGTCAAGATGGGGAGGGCCAGGGCATATTGTTGGGTACGTGTATAACACAGGGCAAAATTACGGGTGACTTCTGGGTCATCCAGCCCTTTAAGCGAACGTTTGAGCAGCCCCAGCATATCAAGGGCCCCCCGGTAATCCTGATTGGCAATGACATACTGGATGAAAATTTTTAGATCATTGATCTTCTGCGTTTTGTTAAACACATCCAGCTGAACGGAAATCGCATCTTTAAGATGGCCCGTTTCAAAAAGGGAGTGCGCCAGATCGCGCTTGTTGTCTAAATCCACATCCATCATTTTTGGTAGAACTGTATGAGATTGGGTAAAGCAAACATCTCTCTAAAAGTAATATCTGCCCCGGTTAAGTCAAGCATCTCCGCATAGCCGGGCCCGGCATGGGAGGCCCCGGCAAAGCCAAAGGCCGTCATCCCGGCTTTTTTGGCTGCTTTAATGCCAACGGGACTGTCTTCAATGACCAGACAGCGGTTGGGGGAAACGCCCATTTTTTCCGCTGCATAAAGGAAAAGATCCGGTGCGGGTTTGCCACGGCTGACCATTTCAGCGGAAAATAAATGGGGGGCAAGCCTGCTGTACATCCCTGTCAATTTCAAGGAATGGGTGATTTTTTCCACCGATCCGCTGGAGGCAACACAAAGCGGGAGATGAAGCATATCCAGCGTTTCTTCGATCCCTGAGACCGGGCGCAGGCGTTCTTCAAAAACCCGGCGATCACGAATGCGCAGAAGTTCTTCAAAATTATCGGGTAATTCAATGCCTTTGCTTTGAAAGACGATTTCCTTAACCCGTTTCAGGCTGGAACCGGTAAAGCGTTCGCGACATTCTCGCGGTGTAATATCCAGCCCATATCGGGCCAGTTCTTCTGATAGAATGTCTGAGGCGAGAAGTTCGCTATCGACCAGCACGCCATCACAGTCGAAAATAATCAGGTCAAAAGGGTTTTGGGTCATTTTTATTGTTTATCGGCAGTTTGTTTGTGATTTTGCAGGTTTTCCCCACAGTGGGGGCAATGGGTATAGAAGTGCAGCCCCCCTTGGACGCTATGATGCAAAATATTGCGTGCTTCATCTACTGAAATACCCAAATCTTTCTGAATTTTTCGAAGTTGGTCGGCTTCTTCTGTTGTTAAAACCCCATCTGAGAGTAAATCTGCAACCTTGTCGCGGTAACGTTCTCGCCGGATATGCAGCTGTTCGGAAAAAGCCGAAGCCAAGATCCCGGCTGGCAAGGCAACCATGCCGATTCCGACAATGGAAATGGCTGCCCCAAAGAATTTCCCCATTGCGGTGATGGGATAGGCATCCCCGAATCCAACGGTGGTCAGTGTAATGACCGCCCACCACATGGCATTGGGAATATCGGAAAAGACCTCGGGCTGGGCCTCATGTTCAAACAGGAAAATCATGCTGGCTGAAAAAGTCATCAGCAGAAGCAAGACAAATAATGCAGCGCCAAAGGCTTTGGCTTCCTGTCTTAAGACATTAAGCAAAATTGTCATGGCGGATGAATAGCGCGTCAGTTTAAAGACTCGCAATAAACGTAAAACCCGCATGAAACGCAGATCAACGGCAATCAGAAAGCTGAGATAAAAGGGTAGAATGGCAATCATGTCAATCAACGCCGTTGGGGTGAGGAGATAACGCAAGCGCCCCCATAATGGATGGTGGAATTTATCTTGAGGTTTTTCCACAGCGGTCCAGATTCGACAAGCCAGTTCCACACTGAAGATTGCAACACTGAAAACTTCAAAATAATAGAATTCATCGGCCCAGCGGGTGCGCAGGCTGGCAACGGATTCCAGGATCACCGCCAAGACATTCAGTGTGATCAGGTTGACAATCAGAATATCGAAGATTTTGGACGCCATATCTGCACGATGACCGGCATCCATGATTTCATAAAGGCGGTTGCGTCGGCTTTGCCCTGTTGCAGGGCGCTGGAATTTTGGTGTTAAAGGGGCTGCGGCATTTAAAATATCGCTTTCACGTCGTCCAACCGATTGTGTGGGATTTAGGGGGCGTCCTTTTCTGCGATCATAGCCTGAACGTCTTTCTGAATCGTCCGTCATATCGCCCCCCTGTTTTTGCACGTTATAACAAGAGTATAGCGCAAAAACAGGAAGGGTGCTTGGGTTATGTCAAACAGGGGCAGTCTTCAGATGAAGGTTGATCGTTACGACAACGTGAACCTGCCAGAAAGACGATGGACAGAAGACTACAGGCTGCGGCACTCCACAGGCCCAGCTCGCTGAACCCGGTTTGTTCCATGGCAATTCCAGCCAGAATCGGTCCGACAATTTGCCCAACGCCATAAGAGACCACCAAAATGCCGATCAGGGCTGAGGGGTTATGAGGCGAGAGTTTACCGCCAAGGGCCAGAACAACTGTGACAATGCCCATAAAGCAAGACCCGAACATGAAACCACCGATCAGGGCGCTGGCGGTTGAGGGCCAGAGTACTGGCAAGGCACAGCCGATCGCCTGCACAATATAGGCTGCACTCAAAGCTTTGAAGTCCCCCATTTTAATGGCCGTACGCATCCAGAAGTAACAGGAGGGGGCCAGGGCAACACCCAGCAAAATCCAGGCAAGGTTGCGGCTGTCAGCCAGGGCAGGGCTTTGGGCCATGATGGTGATAATAAAGGTTGTCCCGATAGAGAAAGTTGCGCCTGCCAGACAATAGGAAATCATCAACATGGTAATTGGTTTGGAGCGGACCTTCACCCCTTCACCGTGGGCAACTTTAGGGGCTGAAAGCCCGTGAATATTCATCCATAACAAGGCAGGGATGGCGAGTAAAAATCCAATGGCGCCAACAATGACCCAGCCTTCTGCCCAGCCCATGATGGGTTCAATCAACGTAAGAACCGTGCCACTGATGATCACACCAAATCCGACACCGCTAAAATGAATACCGATATAATCCGGGCGGTGGCGCTGTTTGAGGTGATCCAGAACAATAGCCGTGCCGACAACCATGCCGGCTGCACTGGTCATGCCGCCAAAATAACGCATGATGGACCAGAAAATCACATGATCGCTTAAGGCCATGATCGCGGTGGTGATAACGGCCAAGACAATGCCCCAACGATACCAGCGCAGTTTTGTTTCAGGCTTGCGCAGGCGGCTGGCGATCAAGGCCCCGGTGAGATAACCCGCATAGTTGGAAGCCGCAAGAAAACCTGCGCCATCATCACCCAGTCCTGTTGCGGCCTGCATGGCGGGCAATAAGGGGGTGAGGGCAAATCGGGCAATGCCCATAACAAGGATCAGGGAAGAGATACCTGCACAAAGCAATTTCCAGGTGGCAATAGGCTGAGACATAAGGGACCTCACTGATGAATGGACTGGCTGTCTTGTGGGGCTTGGGTGCGTTCTGTCATGGTGTAATCACGCATGACATGGGCAACGCGCAGGCGATAGCCGTCAAAGGCCTGATCGCGTCCCACGTTTTGGGCATCGCGATGGATTTGCAGATTGCGCCATTGCTGCACGGCTTCTTCATTTTCAAAGAAAGAGAGAGACAGAATTTTATTTTCATCGCTTAAGCTTTGAAAGCGTTCAACAGAAATAAAACCGTCAATTTTTTCCAGCTCAGGGCGTAAGCGGGCGGCGATATCCAGATATTCCTGTTTATGATCTGGATTGGGCAGAACTTCAAAAATAACAGCAATCATAACCCTACTCGTAAAATTGTTGAGTGAACGAACAGTATAGTACGGGATCTATAAAATCATTACAAATGATTAGTTTTGATGTTATCATTCATAAAAAGTGATACCATGAAAAGTGTCATTTCCAAAGTGGTCGAGGGTCTCATGGAACTAACAACCTTAAAAGTGTTTATTGCCGTTGCTGAAGCTGGCGGTGTTTCACCAGCCTCAGAACGGTTGCATTGTGTTCAGTCCAATGTCACCGCACGCATTAAAAAACTGGAAGAAGAACTCGGCGTGGCTTTGTTTATGCGCAAAAGCCGGGGGATGGAACTCAGTGCACAGGGGCGGGTTTTGCTGGAACATGCCTATCAAATTGTGGATATGGAACGTCAGGCCAAGCGGGCGGTGAATGCCAGTCTGGAAGATGGGGGCAGTTTATCACTGGGGTCGATGGAAACGGCAATGGCGGTTCGCTTGCCCTCTCTTTTAAAAGAGTTCCATCATCTTCACCCAAAAACGGAATTATCGGTCCGCACGGGTACAACTGATGAAATGATTACACAGGTGCTGAATCATCAACTGGATTGTGCCATTGTGGGCAGTACGGTGAAGAGTGAGGAAATCATCCAGTATCCTTTCTTTACCGAAAGACTTGTGTTGGTCAGTGCGCCGGGCAAAGAAGCCTCCAAGACATTGCTGGTGTATCGCAAAGGTTGTGCCTATCGCGCACGGGCAGAAGAATGGCTGCGCCATGAAGGACGATTGCCTTATACCATCATGGAATTTGGTACGCAGGAAGGTATTGTTGGCTGTGTGTCTGCGGGGCTTGGGGTGACAATCTTGCCAATTGAAGTTGCCAAAACATTAAGCGCAGAACTGACAATTACGGATTTGCCAGAAGATATTGCCCGTGTGGAAACCTTTCTGATTTGTCATAAATCCACCGTCCAGACCAAACCCATGCAAACTTTGATGAATCTCGCGACCCGCTATAGTGCTGTACAGGCGGCTTAGGTCGTAAACTCATAAAATAGACTTGCTTTGGTTTCCCTAAAATATAGGCAAGACAAGGCAAAGGCTTGCAGGAAGTACTTGTACTTTCAAAAGACTTTAACGCAGTAATGCCTATATTTTAGGGAAATCCCGTAAGGGACGGAATGTATTTGAGGATAGAACTGCGTTATAAAACCCTTAAAGTGCTCGCACTTCTGCTGGTTTCATGCCTTGTTTATCCTCAAATACATCTCCGCCAAACAAGTCTATTTTATGAGTTTACGACCTAGGATAAATTATCCCATCATTCTGTTTGGCAAGGCAGTGTCGCTGAACGTTGGTAGGCGTCGGGCATTGAACAGTTGATAGTGCCACCATTCATTGCGGTAAAAATCCCAGCCTGCTGTGGTCATGATCCCCATTAGCAGAAGGCGATTTTTCTGGGCTTCAAGGGAGACACCCATATTACCGTGATGAGATAAAGGCGTGAAGGCATCAAAGCCTGTGCCCATTTCCAGATCATTTCCGTTTTGATCGACGAGGGTCAGATCAATGGCAGCTCCACGTGAATGGGGTGATCCCCGACGGGGATCAGCAAGAAATTCCGGGTCCGGTGTGTGGTTCCATAACTTCCATTGGGCTTCACTGGGGCGAAAGGCATCAAAAATACGAAAGCGATAGCCCTGTTTATCAGCAATTTCAATGGCATTGCGCAACAAGCCTTCTGCCTCTTCATGCAGATAACAGTGTGGGGCATGATAGATCGGGGCACGGGTGAAATTGTCAGGGGTTGCGTATTTTAAATCCAGCAAGACACCATGTTGGTCTTCGGTAATTTCGATTAATGCCATGTAGGGTCAGGACCTCTTGAAGAGTGAGAAGAAAAGGCAGTATAAAGAGCCATTGATTTAGAAAAGGTTATTTCAGCTGATGAAAATTCTGGCAATGGATACAGCCGCAGCGGCTTGCTCGGTCGCCTTGTGGCAAGAAGGGGCCGTGACCCATCATGTGCTTGAAGAAATGGCACGCGGCCATGCTGAAAAGCTGTTGCCGCTTGTACAAAACTTGTTGCAGGACGCGGATGTTTCCATTGAAGACTTGGATGCGCTGGCTGTTACCGTTGGACCGGGTGCCTTTACGGGCTTGCGGATCGGGTTAGCCTCTGCACGTGGCTTTGCTGCGGCCAGTGGTAAGCCTGTGATTGGGGTGACTACGCTGGAAAGTCTGGCCCATGGGACGGGGCAACAGGCGTGTCCGATCCTTTGTGCGCTGGATGCCAAGCGGGCTGATCTTTATGCCCAACTGTTTGATGGAGACGGCCTGCCCCTATCAGAACCTGTGGCTCGACTGCCTGAAAATGTGGTGGATTTATTGCCAGAAGATTGTACGCAGGTTGTCGTTGCAGGCGACAGCTTTTCCCGCTTAAAAGATCTGTTGGCTGAGAAAGGGGTTAAGGCGATCCCATCTGATGTGCGCTTGCCCAATGCCCATGATGTGGTTGAGATTGCAGCAGGCAAAGGCTTGCCCAAAGAGGGGGAAGGTCGACCATCTGCCTTTTATATCCGCCCGCCTGACGCCGCTTTGCCTAAAAATGGCGGACGATTGCGCCCATGAGGCTCGTGTCTTTGGAACTTGCCCATTGTGAAATTCTTGCAGCCCTGCATGCAGAAGCCTTTGGGGAAAGCTGGTCGGTCAAAGCCTTTCAGGATTTGGTGGGGCTTTCTGCCAGTTATGGTTATCTGGCACAGGTGGGCGAGGAACCTGTTGGCTTTATCCTCTGTCAGGGTGATGAGGTTGAGGCTGAAATTATTACTATTGCTACGCGTCGCTTACAGCGTAGAACGGGGATTGGCACAAAGCTTCTGGAACATGCCTGTCAACAAACAGGGCGCATGTTTTTGGAAGTGGATGAAGAAAACGACGGTGCGATCAGTTTTTATCAGGCCCGTGACTTTCACCAGATCGGCCTGCGCACAGGTTATTACAAGCACCCCGATGGGCGTAAAACCGATGCGCTGGTGATGGAAAGAACCAAGATTTAAAAAATGGTTCTATTTTTTCTGAATAAATAATTTATACGTGATACCGTCACTTTGCTCTTCTGTTGCAAGTACTGAATGACCAAGTTCTTCGGCAGAAAGGGGTACGTTCTTTAGCGGTTCCCCGCCATTGAGTAATACTTCAATAATTTGACCGGACTGCATTTTCTCTATTTGAAGCTTTGTTTTGACAAAGGTCATAGGGCAGGTGTCGGAGGTGATATCTATAAAACAATCGGCCTGTAGTTCTTTTTCTTTATTTTGTGTATTATTCATTTTATTCTGATCCTGAACGATTTATTCAAAATAGAAAGACGTTTTACCATGAGTGACCAGCCAAGCAAACTTGAACTTCTCGAACTCACTTCTGAAATTGTATCTGCCCATGTCAGTAACAACTCCGTTACGACCCAGGATTTGCCGCAATTGATTGAAGATGTCTATAAGACTTTAGGCAATGTGGGGGAGAAGCCGGAAGCAAAAGAAAAGGTTCAACCGGCTGTGCCGATCAAAAAGTCTATCCAGCAGGATTATATCATCTGTCTGGAAGATGGGAAAAAGCTCAAAATGCTCAAGCGTCACCTCAAAACTGCATACAATATGACACCGGAAGAATATCGCGAGAAATGGAATCTGCCGTCTGACTATCCGATGGTGGCGCCAAACTATGCTGAACACCGTAGTAATTTGGCGAAAAAGATCGGTCTTGGTACTCGCGCACGTAAGTAATTGCCTCAAAAATCAGGGTAAATTAGGAAATAATAGTCCTTTGCATTGACAGGTCATTTGTGATGGGCATTATGGGATAACACTTTCATGCGGAACATAAAGTGATTGGGTAGTGAAATAATAAGAGGGTAACAAGATGACGGACTCCCGCATCGAAGAAATGTGCATTGAAAAGGGCATGAAAATGACCGGCCAGCGTCGTGTCATTGCCAAGGTTTTGTCTGAGGCCACAGACCATCCTGATGTGGAAGAGGTCTACAACCGTTCCAGTGCTATTGATACCCATATTTCCATCGCCACTGTTTATCGCACCGTGCGCCTGTTTGAAGAAGCCGGGATTATTGAACGTCTGGATTTCGGTGATGGCCGTGCCCGTTATGAAGAAGCGTCTGAAACGCATCATGATCATCTGATTGATGTACAGTCTGGCAAGATCATTGAATTCCATGATGACGACATTGAAGCCTTGCAGCGCAAAATCGCTGAAAAATATGGGTTCAAGCTGGTGGATCACCGTATGGAACTGTTCGGTGTGCCGTTAAAAGACGATTAAGTCTGGCTTTATCTAGAATATTTTTGCATGAATGCCGCAAGCCGCTTTGCCCGCTTGCGGTTTTCTTTTGTGTCGCGAAAGGCAATGACCAGGGGCTTGTTTTCCACAGTCTGGTCATAAAACTGGATCTGTTCGGCCACAGCTTTAAGCTCGGGATTATTTTCCAGCAGGTAATTGAGCACATATTTATCAATCACCCCGTAATCCGTGCGCCCTAATAAGACAAATTTAATCAAAACGGCATCTGAATCGACGCGTTCTTGTAAGGGATGGTTTTCGTAAACGGATGGATAAACATAGGATTTCACCAGTCCGATACTTTGGCTGGCAATTCCTTGGTAAGATTTTTTGTCTGTTCCCGGTTGATAGCTGCTGAAAACCCCAATGGGGGAGGAAAAAATGGGGACCGAGGCAAAGAAGCCAGTGTCGACTTCTTCGGGCCAGGCGCAATAATATCCCACATAACGCTCATCAACGGTGGGGAGGTATTTGGCCCGTTTCCATGGTAGATATTCAATCTCCAGCTCAATCCCCATATCATCCAGAACATTTTTCAGGGCAATATAGCCAAGGCCGCGCTCGCCCAGCTTTTCATCCATATAGGGGGGCCAGTCACGTATGGCGGTAAAGCGCCATGTTTCAGCTTGTGCATTTAGGGGCTGAAAGAAAAAAGAGATCAGAAAGAGAGAAAAGGCAAAAACGAAACGCATTCCACCATCACAGGATTATTTAGGGCGAGAACTTATAAAATCATAGCATAAGAGTGTCTGCGGAGCATGTGCTTTCTGTTGAAGAACTTGACTCTTGGCTCGTCTGGGCTTATGTCGCACTCAGCGTATCGGATATTGTAAAAAATCGGCTGTGATTATGGGTGCTTCCAAAAAATTATTTATCAAGACTTATGGCTGTCAGATGAACGTCTATGATTCCGCCCGGATGGAAGATGTTCTCAAACCCTTAGGTTATGAAATGACCGAGGGGCCGGAAGATGCCAATATGGTGATTTTAAACACCTGTCATATCCGTGAAAAGGCGTCAGAAAAGGTTTATTCCGAACTGGGTCGTTTAAAAAATATCAAGAAAAAGCGCGATGATGAGAATGAGATGATCATCGGTGTGGCAGGCTGTGTGGCCCAGGCCGAAGGTGAAGAAATTTCCAAGCGCGCCCCTTATGTGGATATGGTTTTTGGCCCGCAAAGCTATCATAATTTGCCGGAAATGATTGCCAAGGCACACCGCGCCGGTGATGAAAAGGGCCGTGGTATTTTGATGACCGAATTTCCGGCAGAAGACAAATTTGACCATCTGCCCGAACCGACCAAGCCGGAAGGCTACAGCGCGTTTCTGTCCATTCAGGAAGGCTGTGATAAATTCTGCACCTATTGTGTGGTGCCTTATACCCGTGGGGCGGAATATTCCCGCCCGGCTGAACATGTGTTGAAAGAAGCCAGGCAACTGGTGGCTCAAGGCGCGTTGGAGATCACGCTTTTGGGGCAGAATGTGAATGCGTATCACGGGGATGATGGTCGTGGGGGGGAATGGTCACTGGGCCGTTTGATCCGCGAATTGGCTGAGATCGACGGGCTGGAACGTATTCGTTACACCACGTCTTATCCGGCAGAAGTTGATGATGACCTGATCACCGCCCATGCTGAGGTCCCGCAGTTGATGCCGTATCTGCATTTGCCTGTGCAGTCTGGTTCCAACCGCGTGCTGGCGGCGATGAACCGCAATCACACCCGTGAAGAATATCTTGAAATTATTGCCAAGTTGAAAGCTGCCCGTCCGGATTTGGCCCTGTCTTCTGATTTTATCGTTGGTTTCCCCGGTGAAAACGAGCGTGATTTTGAAGATACACTGGATATCATCCGCGATGTGAAATTCATTCAAGCCTTTTCTTTTGTCTATTCCGCACGTCCCGGTACACCGGCCGCGACCATGGATTTGCAGGTCGACAAAGTGGTGGCAAACGAGCGTTTGCAGATTCTGCAAAAACTTTTGGTCGATATTCAAACCGACTTTAATCAGAACTGTATTGGCCGTAAATTCCCCATTTTATTGGAACGTGAAGGGCGTAATCCCGGCCAGTTGGTGGGCCGCAGCCCCTATATGCAACCTGTTCATGTTGACGCACCCCTTGATTTAATTGGTAAAATCGCTGATCTTAAAATTATCAGTGCGCGCCCAACGTCGTTGGGGGCCGAACTCGTCAATGTGGAAAGGAAACATGCGTGAGTGACGAAATTAATCTGACATTGGACTTTGAGGACAATGGCCTGCTGCCAGACCTGTTTGGCGAACATAACCGTAATTTGGCCCGTCTTGAACAGATGTTGGATGTCACCATCCATGAACGCGGCAATCAATTGATTGTGGTAGGTGATCCTGAAAATGTGAACCATACCAAGGATGTGCTGCAAAGCCTTTATCAGCGTTTGAAAAAAGACATGATTGTTGGCCCGCAAGAAGTCGATGGTGCCATCCGTATGGCGATTGACGGGCAAGAAGCCCCTTATGTGAAGGCGGATAAGAAAAAGACCAAGGCGGCCTTACCCGATACCGCCATGGTGATCAAGACGCGCAAAAAACATATCTCACCGCGCTCGCCCTTGCAGGCTGATTATTTTCGTTCCATTGACAGTTGCGAACTGGTGTTTGGTGTTGGCCCAGCGGGAACGGGCAAGACGTATCTGGCTGTTGCCAAAGCTGTGGAGGCTCTGACCACAGGGGAAGTGGACCGCATTATCCTGTCACGCCCCGCCGTGGAAGCAGGGGAGCAACTGGGCTTTCTGCCGGGTGATATGCAGGAAAAAGTCGATCCGTATTTGCGTCCGATTTATGATGCGCTTTATGACATGCTGCCTCAAGATCAGGTGGAAAAGCGCATGGAAAAAGGCGAGATTGAAATCGCACCACTGGCCTTTATGCGCGGACGGACCCTTTCCAATGCTTTTGTGATTTTGGATGAAGCCCAAAATACCACAGCCGTTCAGATGAAGATGTTTCTGACTCGCTTGGGCGAAGGTTCCCACATGGTGGTGACAGGGGATTTATCACAGGTCGATCTACCTCACGGGGTACGTTCAGGCTTGCGTGATGCTTTGGAAACTCTGGAAGGGGTAAAAGGTATCGGCGCTATTCGCTTTACGGAAAAAGATGTGGTGCGCCATCGTCTTGTCAAACGCATTGTTGATGCCTATGACAAAGCGGAAAAAAATCGCGAAGATGCAGAAATTTACGAAAAACCACGCGGCAGAAGGTTCAAGAAATGACCTTGGAACTCGGTGAGCTGGATATTGATCGCGCCCATGATCAATGGCCCGATTGTGACGGGCTGATTGAAACATGCGTTCGCGCAGCCTTGAAAGAATGTAAAACCGATGCGAATGATCGCCCTTGTGAAATCAGCATTTTGCTGAGCCATAATGATCAGGTGCAGGAACTTAATCGGGAATACCGCGAAAAAGACAAGCCGACCAATGTGCTGTCTTTTCCCGCTATGGACTGCACAGTACCTGGCGATTTAATTCTGGAACCCGGTCCCCTCCATTTGGGCGATATTGTGCTGGCCTATCAGGTTGTTGTGGGGGAAGCGCAAGAACAAAATATTACCTTTGAGGATCATTTAAGTCATTTGATCATTCATGGGGTGCTGCATCTGTTGGGCTATGACCATATTGAAGATGAGGAAGCCGAAGAGATGGAAGGGCTGGAAATTTCACTTCTGGCTGAATTAGGGATTGCGAATCCCTATGCATCTGAGGCAGACTGAACTTATTATAAATTAGACCTTTCTATTTGATCAGAAGAACGAATGAACGACCAAAACGGCGACAGTAGCCAGCCCCAGGAGATGGGGCAAAATAATGGGGCAGAGGCACCCGGCCTTTTTAAGCGCCTCAATCCGTTTCGCAAGAAAAGCAATGGTGATAACAGTGTGCGTGACACGCTGGAAGAACTGCTGGAAGAACGCGAAGAACAGGAAATCCCACTAGAAGCCGAAGAAGCCCAGCTGCTGAAAAATATCTTTGGCCTGCGTGAACGGACCATCGAAGATGTATGTGTACCGCGTTCTGATATTTGTGCCATCGGGGTGGAAAGTTCGTTAAGCGAAGTCGTTGACTTGATGACCCGTGAAGGTCATTCGCGTATTCCTGTCTATGGTGAGGATCTGGATGATCCTATCGGCATGGTCCATATCAAGGATGTCATTGCCTGGCAGAATAAGGAAACCCCCTTTAATCTGGCGAAACTCTGTCGCAAGGTTCTTTATGTGTCCCCCAGTGCCCGTGTGTTGGAGCTCTTGCTGGAAATGCGTACCAAACGGGTTCATATGGCCTTGATGGTGGATGAATTTGGCGGGACAGATGGGCTTGTCACCATTGAAGATTTGGTGGAAGAAATCGTCGGGGAAATCGAAGATGAACACGACCGCCCGGAAGGCCCGATGTTTGTTGAACGCGCAGACGGCTGTATTGATGCAGATGCCCGTTGGGAACTGATTGATGTGGAAGAAAAGATCGGGGCGTTTTTAGAAGAAGAAGAACGCGAGGATACCGATACTCTTGGTGGTTTGATCTTCTCACTCGCTGATCATGTGCCGATTCGTGGTGAAATTATCAAACATCCAGCCAGTGGCCTTGAATTTGAAATCCTCGAAGCTGATCCGCGACGCATTCACCGCACGCGCATTCAGAATTTGAAAGTCTTGAAAATCGACTAAGGTCATCACCAGCTTGACTGGGGATCTTTGTCCCATCTGAAAAAGGTCCCCGCATTCGCGAGGACGACGCTTTTACTCAACGCATCAGGTACTTTTCGATAAAGCCTTCAACATCGCCTTCTTCCAGACCGCGTTTTTTCAGGTCTTTTCGGATTGAGGAAATATCGACGTTTGGATAGGTGTGGCAGTTTTCAATCTGGTTGGTTTCTGCATCAATAATGCGGAAATCATAGGCCATGTTCTCGCTGCGATAGACATCATATTTCAGAATTTGATCAATGGAGTTATCGGGCAGGTAGGTCAGGATGGTTGGCTGTAAGTCGTACAGATCAGTTGGCTTGCAATAATCGGCTGAACAGATGATGACTTCATCACCTTTTTGACAGGTACGTGCCGCAGCCCCATTGAGGATACAGCATTTAGAGCCCGGTTCACCATAGATGACGTAAGTTGAAATACGCGCACCGCTTTGCTTGTTCCAGATATCAACAAATTCCATTGGATAGATACCGGCCAGTTCACACTGTTCTGGGTCCAGGGTGATGGAACCGTGATAGTTCAAATCAGCGCCGGTGACGCGGATACCGTGGAGTTTTGCACGCACAACTTTCATCATGGTTTTAGGCTTTCTTTATATCCAAACTGTTACTGGCGTTATAACGATTTTAAGTTTTTGAGCCAGCTTTTTTTAACATATTGAGCCTATAAATTATATATTCTTTAACCCAAGGGCAGTTACCCATAAGCGGAAACAAAGATTTAGGATCAGGATAAAGAAATGGCGTTGATGCGTTCTATTGCCACAGTGGGTGGTTTTACCATGATGAGCCGTATCCTTGGTTTTGCACGCGATATTCTGGTTGCTGCCATTTTGGGGGCCGGGCCTGTAGCTGATGCGTTCTTCATTGCCTTTAAATTTCCTAATGTGTTTCGCCGCCTTTTTGCCGAAGGGGCCTTTAACGCAGCTTTTGTTCCCCTGTTTGCGGGGAAATACGAAGAAGACGGCGCAGATGTTGCCAAACAGTTTGCAGAACGGGCCTTTGCCTTTCTGTTCTGGGTGTTGCTGGTTTTGTTGGTAATTATGGAACTGGCCATGCCCTGGGCCATGCAACTTTTTGCCCCTGGCTTTATGGACGACCCTGACAAATTTGACCTGGCTGTTTACCTGACACGCATAACATTTCCTTATTTACTGTTCATATCACTTGTTTCTCTAATGGCAGGTATATTGAATTCATTGAATAAATTCGCAGCTGCGGCTGCAACACCTGTTTTATTGAATATCTGTCTTATCGGGGCAATTATCGGGCTGACCCCTTATATGGAAACACCGGGCCATGCGCTGGCCTGGGGGGTGTTTGGCGCGGGTATTGTTCAGTTTGCCTGGTTGTTCTGGAATTGTATGGGCAACAAGATGACGTTGGTTTTGCGTCTTCCCAGTTGGGGGGAAGATGTGAAATTGATGGTGAAGCGTATTATTCCAGGTGCCATTGGCGCAGGGATTTATCAGGTGAATTTGCTGGTGGATATGATGATTGCCACCTTATTGCCTACAGGGGCCATTTCTTTCCTGTTTTATGCAGACCGGATCAATCAGTTGCCCCTTGGCGTGGTGGGGGTGGCTGTGGGGACGGCTCTTTTGCCCATGTTATCTCGTCAAATCAGGGCTGGGAATGAGGCTGAGGCCATGAACAGCCTGAACAGGGCCTTGGAATTTTCATTGTTCTTAACTTTACCTGCAGCCGCTGCTTATATGGTGATTGCTGATCCGATCGTCAGTGTGTTGTTTGAACGCAATGAATTCACGGCTACAGATAGCACAGCCACGGCTGCGGCCCTTTTTGTCTACGCCTTTGGTTTGCCTGCCTATGTGTTGAATAAGGCATTAACGCCGGGATTCTTTGCGCGTGGGGATACGAAGACCCCCATGAAGATTGCCGCTGTTTGTATGGTGGTTAATATTGCTTTTAACCTTTTATTGATGGGACCGTACCTGCATGTTGGATTGGCGATGGCAACGGTCATTTCAGCCTGGACCAATACCATTTTGTTGGCTTGGGTCTTGCGCAAGCGGGGCTTTTTTAGCGTTGATAGCCGATTGGCCTCTAAATCCTTACGGATTGTTGTAGCCTGCCTTATTATGATGGCGGGGCTATATGGTTTGACTATCTGGCTGGAAGGTTTTCTGACAGGTAATCAGGTGGAGCGAATCGTCGCTCTTATCGGGTTGGTCGGGGCCGGTCTGGTTCTTTATTTTGTCAGTGCCTTTCTATTGCGTATTATGCGACCGTCTGAACTGAAATCTATGTTAAAGCGTGGATAATCAAGCCCTTTTTCGTTTGTATGATTATTGATCCAACCTATTGAAATATTAAGCTTTTATTGCATTAAGATGAAACTCCTGAGATCGGCCCAGTCATAAATTGACAAAAGGTTAAGACCGCCCTCATCTGATAGTGAAATCCACAACGGGTAGACTATTCAAGGTGTACGCAACAATGTCTTCAGATCGTATTTCAATTTCTTATCGTATTTATATCGGGTTTGGTTTTCTTGTTCTGGCTTTATTGGGACTGGGGACTTTTGCCACTTTGCAATTTGATAAAATGGCAGGGTCAACAGAAGCCATTGGTGAAAAAATTAATCTGGTGGGCGGGGCAAATGATTATGCCCTCAGTCTTAAAGAACTATCTGATTCCATCTTGCTTTATGCCCGCACACAAAGTGTAGAGGATCGTGAGAAAGTGAATGTTCAGTTGTCCAAGACACAGGCGGTAGAAAAACATTTCATCCGTATTCTGGAAGAGAAAAATCAGGGGGATAATGCAAACAAAGTGAGGGGACTGGCCCAAGCTTATGATGAAACGCTGGAACCTCTTTTACTGCGGATTGAAAATATCGGTGCGTCTTCGGACATGATCCTGATGGGGGCGGGGAAATTGGTGGTTTCTTCACCGATGCTGGCGCAAAAACTGATGACAATTGCAACGGACAAACCGGAATATGCGGTTTTGAGTGGGCAGGCGAAAGCGATTTTGCTGGCCTCAAACAAGGCAATGCTGGCGACCATGACGTATGGCATTAAGCCGAATGAAGAAAACCTGCAAGGTGCCCGTAATGCAACTTCGGCTGTTGATGAAGTTCTTAGCCAGACAAAAGCACAAATGGCCGGGTTATCGCGTCGTGATAAAAAGATTTTGAAATTTGTCGGGCGTGATAATGATCTGTTGAAGCAAGGCTATATTCAGTTTCAAGGTTCAAACATGGGCTTGGTAAACTCCTTTGAAACTTATCGCCTCGCCATTGAACAGACCATGGCTTTTGCCTCCTCAATCCGCCAGAAAGCCATCAATGCACAAAACCAAACGACGACAATTGTCAGCGAACAATCCAATTCAACGATCACCAGCTATATTGTCACCATGGCAATTGTTGCTGCTCTAGCCGTTTTACTGGGGGCCATTACCTCGCGCAGTATTCTGGGGCCATTGAAACGTGTGACGCAGGATATGAAATTGCTGGGCGATGGTGATACGGAAATTCAGGTGGTGGATCGTGAACGTCGGGATGAAGTGGGCACTATGGCCAAGGCGGTGGTGATTTTTCGTCAAAATGCTCTGGATGTGGAACGGCTTACCCAGCAGCGTCTGGAAGATCAAAAACGCGAGGAAGCAAAACGCAGTTCGTCTTTAATGGCGATGGCAGATACGATTGAATCGGAAACGGGTTTGGTTCTGGAAAAAGTGGTGGGCCATACCAAAGAGCTGAATAATGCGGTTGGGACAATCTCGGGTTCAGCACACGCCGTTTCAACTCAGGCGGGGGAAGTGGCTAAAGAAGCAGCGCGTTCTCACCAGTTGGCCCAAAGTGTAGCTGAAGCTGCCGATCATCTGGCACGTTCAATTGAACAGGTATCAGCAAAGGTAGGTCGTCAACGTACCATTGCGGATACGGCCAGTCAGCAGGCGTCAAACTCTTCACAATCGGTTAAATCCTTAAGGGATGCAGCCGATAGCATTGGGGCGGTTGTGGGTATTATTAATGATATTGCTGCCCAGACCAATATGTTGGCCCTGAATGCCACAATTGAGGCTGAACGGGCCGGAAGTGCAGGCAAAGGCTTTGTTGTTGTGGCAAATGAGGTGAAACAGTTGGCAACACAAACATCAAAAGCCACGGCTGAGATTGCTCAGCAGATTAACAGCATTCGTACAGTGACACAGGATTGTGTAAGTTCAATTGAACAGATCAATGTGATTATTGACGATATGGCAGAAATTTCAGGTGATGTGGCCAATAGCGTGAGTGAACAAAGTGAGGCTACTCATCGCATTACGTCAAATATTCTCGACTCTTTCAAGGTTTCTGAACGGTTGAACCAGTCTGTCACAAATGCTTCTGAAGAAATGAAAGGAGTGCAGAATTTGACAGGTGAACTGGGGACTGTTTCGAAGAAAGTGATTTCTATGGTGGAAAGTCTGGAAATGTCCTTGAATACCGCTGTGCGTTCTGCAGATACGATGGGCAGTGGGGTTGAAGGGGAACGGGTGCCGTTGATCGGGCGTGATGTTCATGTGGTTTTGAAAGGGAAGCGTGGCATTTTCCGCTCCAAACTATTGGATATTTCCAATAACGGGATGGCGCTTTATCCACCGATTGATGTCCGCAAAGGGGATGAATTTACGGCTGAGATCGAAGAAATCCCCGGTCACTATAGCATCGAGGTCTTATCTCATCGTGGGCTCGGGTCCCCGAAAACACGGATGCGTTTTGTGGCGGAACTGGAAGAGCGTTCTGAAATTGTTCAATATGTTGCCAAACAATGGGCAGATCGTTTGCGCGATGAAATCCTGGGAGGGGAAGTGATTTATCTGTCGAATTTGCAAGCGGCAGAATAATAAAGTTTCCTTGACCGTGACTTGCGGCCATTGCATAAGACAGACACGTTATAAACTGAGGGCGTCTCCATCGCGCCCTCTTGTGTTTTCTATAGAAGCGGGACAATCCAATGGGTCGCATTTTTTCTGGCGTTCAGCCATCCGGTAATCTTACACTTGGCAACTATCTGGGGGCAATTCGCAACTGGGTAAAGCTGCAAAATGATTATGAATGTATTTTCTGCGTTGTGGATATGCATGCCATCACCGTCTGGCAAGACCCAGAAGCCCTTCGCCGCGCAACGCGTGAGGTTGCTGCGGGCATGTTGGCCTCTGGTGTAGACCCGAAGAAAAACATCATCTTCAATCAGTCTGCGGTTTCCGGTCATGCGGAACTGGGCTGGATTTTCAACTGTGTGTCCCGTCTGGGCTGGCTTAACCGTATGACACAGTTTAAGGAAAAGGCAGGCAAGCATAAAGAAAATGCCTCTTGTGGCCTGTATGTCTACCCCAACTTGATGGCAGCTGATATCCTGCTTTATAAGGGGACCCATGTGCCGGTTGGTGATGATCAAAAGCAGCATCTGGAATTGGCGCGTGACATTGCGCAAAAATTCAATAATGATTTTGGCAAAGAAATCTTCCCACTGCCTGAACCGATGATCTTTGGATCAGCCACACGTGTGATGTCTTTGCGTGATGGCACCAAGAAAATGTCCAAGTCAGACCCGTCTGAATATTCCCGTATCGGCATGACAGATGATGCTGATACGATTGCGAAAAAAGTGCGCAAAGCCAAGACAGACCCGCATCCGGTGCCCGATTCTATTGAGGCTTGTGAAGATCGCCCGGAAGCGAAAAACCTGATGAATATTTTTGCGGCCTTGTCTGATCAAGAGCTTAAGGATGTGTGTGGTGAATTTGGGGGTCAGTCCTTTGCTGATTTCAAAAAGGCCCTGACCGAACTGGCTGTTGAAAAGTTGGCTCCAATCAGCGAAGAAATGCAGCGTTATATGGATGACCCGGCACAAGTCGATGCCATTTTGAAAGATGGGGCAGAACGCGCCAATGCGATTGCTGAGCCGATTTTGAAAGAAGTAAAAGAAGCTGTTGGTTTCTTACAGCCGTAATGTTGTTAAATAAAGGATCACTTTTTCTTATGTTGAAGGTGATCCTTTATGTATTTTTATGGCTTCGTGTTACCAGCCAAATCCCCAGGACAATCAGGCAGATTCCGAAATAGTGGAAAGACTGGAGTTTTTCCCCTAGAATCAGCATGCCTAAAATAGCACCAAAAACAGGCATGAGATTAAGGAAAACGCCTGCGGTATTGGCCCCGACCAGTTCCACCCCTCTGTTCCAGCACAGGAAGGAGAGAACAGAGGGAAAAATACCGATATAGACAAAGGCCCAAATGGTATCGCTATTCAGTGTGAAGTTGGCGCCGGTGGATATTTCCCAGCCATAAAGGGGAATGAGCAAAATAATCCCGGCTAATACCATGGCAAAGGTAAAGGCAAAGCGTGACAAGCCTTTGGGGGCTTTTGCGAGCAAGACTGAATAGATGGACCAAAGTACCACCGAAGTGAGCATCATCAAGTCACCGGGGTTAAGGTGCAGGCCCGCCAGTGTTGCCCAATCTCCACGGGCGACAACCGTACTCACTCCGATCATGGAACACAGGATACCAACCCCGCCCAGCATCTTGACCCCTTTTTTAAGGATCAGGATGGAGAAAAACAGCGTGACCACAGGCATACCTGCCTGAATGAGCGAGGTATTAACCACCGTGGTATAATGTAGCCCCCAGTATAGAAGCGCATTAAAGGCGGTGATGCTTAAAAAACCCTGCACAAACACATATAGCAGGTTCTTCTTAATGATCTCGATGTCCCGTAAAAACGGCTTGATACAGATCGGTAGCAAAATAGCCGCAGCAATAATCCAGCGCCAAAAGACCATGGCAACAGGGGGAAGGTCAGCGGCAAACAAACGTCCGACAACGGAATTCCCCGCCCAAAACAGCACGGCAAGGGAGAGTAAAATATAAGGGTGGCTTATATGACGCAGCAAAATCTTATCCTTTATGTGCCACTTGTTTTGATCAACCAGTGGCGTCTTTTGGCGCGCAGCTTATCATTTTTTACGGTTTCTTCGATGAATTGTTTTAGACAATGGGGATAATTCATCGCCTTTAACACGCTTTCCTGCAGTTCTTTTTGAGTAAGAGATGGGTAGGGCCGGTTTTGCGCTTCAATGGTTTGCAGGCCAATTGGTAAGGAGTTTATTTTAAATGTTCCTAATGAGCTATTATAATTATAAGAATTATTGATTATTTCGCCGCAGTCGGAGTGGAAGTGAATGTGATCTAATTCAACGAATTCGTAATTGATGCCCAGGCTTTCTGTTTTATGCATGCCGTCAAGCTGCTCATGATTCAGCCAGGTGATCATTTGTCGTGAGCGAATGCCTTTTTCATAATGATAGGTTGCTGCAATAGATCCATATTTGGTGAAATGGGCGCTATAGACGGAATCGTAATCATGCAACCATCCGGCCATCACAGGCAGATATGTCGGGCCGAATTTCCGTAACAATTGTGTTGGGGACTGGTTGGAGCCACAGGCCAGTACCGGGATGCGGTTTGTCAGGTCAAGAGCATGATCCCAGGGTTTGATCTCTTCCCCGTCAATCAGATAGCTGTGAGACGGGATATCATAGGGATAACCCAGGGCACGTTCTGTGATGTCATTTCCCATTTGATTGGGATGCTTTTTACCCTTCATCTCCGGTCTTTACATATTGCGAGATATCAACTTCGTCGAGTTGTTCTGGCTTAAGGAAGCGTTCGGCATATTCTTTATATTTGCCTGAGGTCAGGAACAGTTCGAACAGGTCTTTATCAATATGATTGTCTTTGGCCATAAAGGACATGATTTTGACGGATTGTGAGAGGGTCTTGGGGAGTTTATACGGGCGATCAGCAGCTGTCAGGGCCTCAAAGATATCGGCGACTGCCATCATACGTGCCGGCCAGGACATATCATCAGCGGTGAGTTTACGGGGATAGCCTGTGCCATCCATTTTCTCATGGTGACCACCAGCATATTCCGGCACACGTTTGAGGTGACGCGGGAAGGGCAGCTGGTCCAGCATAATGATGGTTTGGACGATATGATCGTTAATTTTAAAGCGGTCTTCTTCGGTCAAGGTTCCGGCCTTGACTTTTAAATTATAAAGTTCCCCCTGATTATAGAGGTTTTCCGGCGGTGCCATATTAAAGCCGTACGGGTTGCCTTCTTCAAACAGGGATTTGTCTTGGCGTACGAAAATATGGTCTGCACGATCAGATAGAATTTTTTCCACCACAGGCAAACTTGGCTCAACACCTGCGGCTTCTTTACGCGTCTTTTCTTCATGGCCGATGCCAAGGCGATCGGAAATGGTGCGTGTCCAGTTCAGTTGCGAGATTTTATCCAGGCGCTCTATACGTTCCGGGGCCATGAAATCCCCGCCGACATTACATTCTGCAATAAAGGCAAAATCGTCATCAAGCTGGGCAATGCGTTTATCAAAGGCTTCTTTCAGCCCTTTTTCATCCCCGCCTGCGGCCACAGCCTTAAGGTAATTGATTTCTGCATCGCGTTTCATCACTTCAAAACGCATGCGCACTTCGTGAATGCGGTCATAGATGGTTTCAAGCTTGGTGGCTTTATCGACGATATATTCCGGTGTGGTGACTTTCCCACAGTCATGGAGCAAGCCTGCGATGTGCAGCTCATATTGGTCTTCTTCGCTCATGTCAAAATCGGCAAACACCCCGTCTGTGGCTGCTTTTGCCGCATCGGCGAGCATGTCTGTTAAAACCGGAACCCGCTGGCAGTGCCCGCCCGTATAGGCGGACTTGGCGTCAATCGCACCTGCAATCAAGCTGATGAAAGAAGCCAGCAATTCTTTTTGGGCTTCGACCAGAAGCTGGTTATCAAGGGCAATAGCCGCCTGAGCCGCGAGGGCTTCGACAAAGGGTTGGAGGGTTGTATCAAACGGGACAACCTCGCCAGTATCGCGATCTTGAGAGTTGAGCAATTGCAAAACAGCAATCACGCGTCCTTCATTGTTATAAAGAGGAACGGTGAGGAAGGATTTGGAGCGATAGCCCGTGGCTTCGTCAAATTTCTTGGTGCCGGAAAAATCAAAATCTTTGAAAGTATAGGCATCATCAACACTGATGGTGTTTTTGGACAGGGCGCAAAAAGAAGCGACGTTTTTATGGTTTTCTTCGCCCGTTTCCGGGTCGTATAGTTCAACTGGCGGTAAGGTGATTTCGTTGCCTGATGTGCCGCCGTTATAAATGTTGAGACTATCATTGCGCATAATCTCAAATTTAAGACGGCGGTCATCATCAATTACCCGATAAAGTGTGCCGCCATCGGCATTACACATGGTTTTTGCTTCGTTGAGAATCTGTTCCATCAATCGTGTGGAATTACGTTCCGTGGATAGGGCCAGACCGATATCCAGGAGTTTACGATATCTTTGTTCCCGCAAGTCTTCCATGTGTCTCACACCTTATGTAATTCTATTCTTTGGATTTATTGTAACAGCTTTTATTAAATTGGAAATTAATAGTTACATAGAAATCCAACCTTTCCTTAGTGCAAAGTTGTATTTGGATGGACGTTATAGCCTGACTCATAGATTGAACAGGCAATCTCTACATAATCGACCAAAGCTTGCAGGCGGTGATTGACCCGTCTGTCTTTACATTCCGGGTCCTTATCCATCAGCGCAAGGATAATGGAGAGGTCTTCTTCGGCACTGATCAGCAGGCGGCAAAAATGATCAAAATGGTGATCAAGGGTTTGGGGGCTGTCATAGCGGGTAAAGTCAGGTTTACCGTTAATCTTTACCAGATCGGAAAGCAAGTTGCGCAAGTAATCATGGGTGCTGTGTGTTGGAATAGTCATTTAAACTGTCCTTTAAAGAGATAAAGTTCTGTAAGTCTTGTTCGCAGCTTGTTATGAGATGATCTGAAAGATTTTTTTGCGAGTTAAGGAAGTCCCCATGCCGTTTGCGTCCTTGCGCGATTTTATGGATCGTCTGGAAAAAGAAGATCGTCTGGTTCGTGTCACAGAACCTGTCTCCACCGTTTTGGAAATGACGGAAATCCAGACCCGCCTTTTGGCCGAAGAAGGTCCGGCTGTTCTGTTTGAAAATGTCGTGGGCGAAGATGGCAAAAAACACGATATGCCTGTGCTGGTGAACTTGTTTGGCACCGTAGAACGTGTGGCCTGGGGGATGGACCGTGAGCCAAGTCAATTGCGCGAAGTTGGGGAAACACTGGCCTTTTTAAAACAGCCTGAACCCCCCGGTGGCTTTAAGGAAGCCTTGAGCCTTTTACCACTGGCGAAAACCGTTATGGCGATGAAGCCGAAGACGGTACGATCAGCGCCTTGTCAGGAAGTCGTGTTAGAAGGCGATGACATTGATCTGGCGGATTTACCCATTCAAACTTGCTGGCCCGGTGAACCTGCCCCGCTGATTACATGGCCGCTGGTGGTGACACATGGACCGGGTAATGGCAAAACGGATAATTTCAACCTCGGCATTTATCGCATGCAGGTGTTGGGGAAGAACCGCTGTATCATGCGTTGGCTCAAGCATCGTGGCGGGGCGCAGCATTTTGCGCGCTGGGTGAAAGAAAAGAACGAGCCCATGCCCGTTGCCATTGTTCTCGGTGCTGATCCGGGCACGATTTTGGCGGCTGTCACGCCTGTGCCTGATACGCTGTCAGAATATCAGTTTGCGGGATTGCTGCGCGGCAAAAAGGTGGAACTGGTGGATTGTAAAACTGTCCCGCTGAAAGTTCCGGCAGAAGCTGAGATCGTGCTGGAAGGTTATGTGCGCCATGATGAAGAGGCCGCCGAAGGACCTTATGGCGATCACACAGGCTATTATAATTCGGTGGAAGATTTTCCGGTTTTTGAAATCAGCGCCATTACCATGCGCAAAAAACCGATCTTTCTTTCAACCTTTACCGGACGTCCACCAGATGAGCCGTCTGTTTTGGGGGAAGCATTAAACGATGTGTTTGTCCCCTTGTTGCAACAGCAGTTTCCGGAAATTGTTGATTTCTGGTTGCCACCGGAAGCCTGTTCTTATCGTGTGGCGGTGGTGTCGATCAAGAAAGCCTATCCCGGTCATGCCAAGCGGGTCTTGATGGGCTGTTGGTCGTTCCTGCGCCAATTCATGTATACAAAATTCATCATTGTGGTGGATGACGATATTGATTGCCGCGACTGGAAAGATGTCTGGTGGGCGGTGTCCACTCGGATGGATCCGGTGCGCGATACCATGATGGTGGAAAACACCCCGATTGATTACCTTGATTTTGCCTCGCCTGAAAGTGGGCTCGGCGGCAAGGTCGGTTGGGATGCCACCAATAAAATGGGTAATGAGACCCACCGCGAATGGGGCGAAAAAATCCGCATGGATCAGGATGTGGTGGATAAAGTCTCTGATATGTGGGACAAATTAGGTCTGCCGGGGTCCGGTCAGCCGATTTGGAAGTAATAATACGTCATCCTCGCGCATGCGGGGGGCTTTATGAATTTTTAAAAAAGATTCCCAATCAAGTTGGGAATGACAATGGATCAGAAGTAAAGATAGCGACATGAGCCAGCACGAAAATAATCTCGACCTTTTAAATAATCTGATTGAAAAAGCCAAAAAACTGGGGGCTGATCAGGCCGATGCGGTGCTGGTCTCAGGTACGTCTCTTTCCCTGTCTCAACGTTTGGGCAAGCCGGAAAGCTTGGAGCGTTCAGAAGGACAAGATATGGGTTTGCGCGTTTTTATTGGAAAACGTCAGGCAATTGTGTCTTCCAGTGATTTTAACAAAGACTCTCTGGATGAACTGGCACAACGCTGTGTGGATATGGCACGTGTGGTTCCCGAAGACCCCCATTGTGGCTTGGCTGATCCTGACCAGTTGGCGACGGAATTTCCCGATGTGGATGGCTATGACCCTTATGAGCCCGATGAAGCACAATTGATTGCCTGGGCTAATGAGGCCGAAGAGGCGGCCCGTGCGGTTGAAGGTGTGACAAATTCCGAAGGGGCGGAAGCTGGCTGGGGCCGCCATGATGTGGCAATTGCAGCATCAAACGGTCTGTCTCATGCCTATAGTTCTTCAGGGTGTTCCATCAGTGCGTCCGTTTTGGCGGGTGAAGGCACCGGGATGGAACGTGATTATGAATATACCTCTGCCGTTTATGCCGAAGATTTGGATAATCCGGCAGAGGTGGGAAAAAAGGCAGGTGAAAAGGCCGTGGCCCGCCTGAACCCGCGTAAAGTGGAAACCCAGCAGGTGCCGATCATTTATTCCACCCGTGTGTCCAATGGGTTGCTCGGGCATCTGAACGGGGCAATTAACGGTAATTCTGTGGCGCGTGGCACCAGTTTTTTAAAAGATATGATGGACGAGAAAGTCTTTTCTGATGCGATTACCATTGTGGATGATCCGCACCGCAAACGGGGATTGCGCTCCAAGCCGATTGATGGTGAAGGATTGGCAAATAAAAAGCGCAATATCGTTGAACAGGGTGTCTTGAAAAGCTGGATTCTGGATTTGCGTTCTGCACGCCAATTGGGGTTGGAAAGCACAGGCCATGCCGCACGCGGTACAGGTTCGCCCCCGTCACCCAGCACAACCAATTTCTATATGGAAGCAGGCGAGCTGTCCTTAAAAGAGCTGATGGCTGATATCAAACAGGGCTTTTATGTCACAGAATTGATTGGCATGGGGGTGAATGGGGTGACAGGTGATTACAGTCGCGGTGCGGCTGGGTTCTGGATTGAAAATGGCGAAATCGTCTACCCGGTCTCAGAACTGACGATTGCGGGGAACCTCAAGGATATGTTCAGGAATTTGACACCAGCTGACGATCTGGAGTTCAAATACGGCACCAACGCCCCCAGCCTGCGTATTGAAGGACTTACGGTTGCCGGGCAGTCGGCGTAGTGCTATTGTGCGCCGCAATTTGATGGGTTTGGGGAACATTCGTCGTTGGGACAGAAACAAAAACTGGATACACGGACTTTCACGCTGTTAAAGCGTCTGATTAAGGAAAGTGTCAGCCCCTATAAAACACAGGTCTTTCTGGCCCTTGTTTTTATGCTGATTTCATCCGTGGCCGCGTCCATGAGCATGTTTATCCTCAAGCCTGTTTTTGATGATATTTTCATCAATAAGAACGAAGACATGCTGTGGACCATTGGCATGGCGATCATCTTTATCTATCTGATTAAATCCATTGCCTATTATGGGCAGGCTGCGACCATGTCGTGGCTGGGCTTGCGTATTGTGACGGATTTACAGGTCAAGATTTATGACCATTATATGCGCATGGATTTGAATTTTTTCCATGCGCACCCCAGTGGCAGTTTGTTATCACGCATCACCAACGATGCGGTTCTGATGCGTAATACGGCAACCAAGGTGCTGACCAGTGCGGGCAAGGATTTTACCTTATTGATCGGTATGATCGCAGTGATGTTGACGACCAACTGGCAGCTGGCGCTTTTTGCCCTGATCGTTTTTCCCATCACCATTGCTCCGGTGTTAAAACTGGGCCGTCGCATTCGTAAGGTCACGGTCAATACACAAGCCGAGATTGGCCTGTTGATCACCTTGGTGGGCCAGACCTTGTCCGGTATTCGCCATGTGAAAGCCTACCGCATGGAAAATTATGAACGCAAGCGCGTGCGTGACATCACCGAAAATATCCGTGCCCTGATTTTTAAGGCGGAACGCACCAAGGCATTAAACTCCCCCATTATGGAAACCGTGGCGGGTTTTGCCATTGCGCTGGTGATTGTTTATGGCGGCTATCAGGTGATCGAAGGGGTGAAGACCACAGGTGACTTCATGGCATTCTTGGGCTCTGCCATGATGTGTTATGAACCGGCAAAACGTTTGGCGAATTTGAATTCGGAAATGCAGGGTGGTCTGGCCGGTGCACAGCGCATGTATGAAATTCGTGATGTGGAAGCCACTATCACCACGCCGGAAGATGCCAAAGATATCGTGGTTAAAAAGGGCGAAATTCGTTTTGATACGGTTGAATTTGCCTATGATGACGGCAAGGTCGCTTTAACAGATTTGAACCTGCATGTGCCTGCGGGCAAGACCGTTGCGCTTGTTGGCCCCAGTGGGGCGGGAAAATCAACCGTGCTCAATATGGTGCCGCGCTTTTATGATGTGAGTAAAGGTAACGTCAGCATTGATGGTCAGAATGTTACAGATGTCAGCTTGACCTCTTTGCGCAAATCCTGCGCCTTGGTGTCTCAGGAAATCGTTTTGTTTGATGATACCATCCGCGCCAATATCGCTTATGGTCGTTTTGATGCCACAGAAGAAGAGATTATCGAGGCCGCCAAACATGCCGCCGCCCATGACTTCATTATGGAATTGCCTGAAGGTTATGACACCATTGTCGGTGAAGACGGGGTGAAACTGTCTGGCGGGCAGCGCCAGCGGGTTTCCATTGCACGCGCCATGTTGAAAAATGCCCCGATCTTGTTGTTGGATGAAGCCACATCAGCACTGGATACGGAAAGTGAGCGCAAAGTTCAGGCCGCCTTGCAGGAACTGATGAAAGACCGTACCACCCTTGTGATTGCACACCGTCTGTCCACCGTTGTGGATGCGGACCTGATCTATGTGATTGATCGTGGTACCGTAGTGGAAAAAGGCACCCATGGGGAACTGATTGACCATGACGGCATTTATGCGCGTCTGTATGCCATGCAGTTCTCAGACGATGAAGGGGCTGAAAACCCATGAGTCTGATTAAATCCATCACCAAGTCAGACGGGTTTCGGGCCTTTTTATGCTGGATCGGGGCGCAATATATCCGCCTTGTCTATTTGACCGGGCGTTGGGATGTGGTCAATGGCGATGTGCCGCGCAAGTTTTGGGATGAAGATAAGCCTTTTATCCTCGCCTTCTGGCATGGGCGTATTTTGTTGATGCCTTATTGCTGGGATCGCAAAAAAAATATCCATATGCTGATTTCTGCTCACCGTGATGGGCAATTGATTGCGCGCACAGTTGGGCATTTCGGCATTCATACTATTGAGGGGTCGACCTCTAAAGGCGGGGCAACGGCCTTGCGTGCCATGTTGAAATCCCTGAAGAATGGCGAATGTATTGGCATTACGCCAGATGGCCCGCGCGGACCGCGTATGCGGGCCTCAGCTGGTGTGGTCAATGTGGCGAAAATGTCCGGCGTGCCCGTGATCCCCTGTGCTTTTGGGGCAGCAAAACGCAAACATGTGCGCAGTTGGGATCGTTTCTGTGTCGCTTGGCCATTTTCCAAAGGGGTGTTTGTCTGGGGTGATCCGATCCATGTACCCAAAACAGCCAAAGGCGAAGAGCTGGACCAATACCAACAGGTCATTGAAGATCAACTGACCCATGTGACGAATGAAGCTGATCGTCTCACAGGCCATCCCCCGGTGGAGGCCGCAGCGAAATGAGCTATTCCCTTTATCGCGGGCTGACGACCATTAGTGGCCCCATGATCACCCATTATCTCAAGAAACGACTGGCCCGTGGCAAGGAACACCCCACGCGCTATCCTGAACGTTGGGGGCAGGCATCTGTTGCACGACCTGAGGGTAAGCTGGTGTGGCTTCATGGGGCCAGTGTGGGCGAAGCGCTGTCCTTGTTGGTGGTGATTGACGAGATCAAAAAGACCTATCCGGATTTTACCATCCTGATCACCACAGGTACGGTCACGTCGGCAGATTTGATGGCAAAGCGCTTGCCCGAAGGGGTGATTCATCAGTTTGTCCCGGTGGATCGCCTGTCTTATGTGCGCAGTTTTCTGGATCATTGGCAACCGGATGTGGCGATTTGGGCTGAAAGTGAATTATGGCCTAACTTGGTGGTGGAAACCAAAAAGCGCGGCACAAAAATGGCGCTGATTAATGCGCGTATGTCCGATAAATCCTTAAAAACATGGCGCAAGCTCAAAGGTTTTATTCAAACCCTGCTGGGGTGTTTTGATCTATGTCTGGCTCAAACGGAAAAAGACGGCGAACGCTATCACAGCCTGGGGGCAAGGGATGTCCAATGTCCCGGCAATTTGAAATATGCCTCTGCTGACTTGCCTGTTGATACAGAAGAGCTGGCGTTGTTGCAGAAGTTTATTGGCAAACGCCCTGTTTGGCTCGCAGCCAGTACCCATAAGGGGGAAGAGGCTATGATGGGCCGGGTCCATGGGGCGCTGCAGGATCAACATCCTGACCTGTTCACCATCATTGCCCCGCGTCACCCCGAACGTGGGCAAGAGATTGTTGCAGAATTAAAAGCTCAAGGATTGAATGTCTGCCAACGCAGCCAAAAAGAAGCCTTAAGTGATCAGACACAAGTCTATGTGGCCGATACGTTGGGGGAAATGGGCTTGTTTTATCGCCTGTCCCCCATTGTTTTTATGGGCAAATCCATGGAACCGTTGGGCGGGCAAAACCCGTTGGAGCCTGCGCGTCTGGGCTGCACCTTGATCTGTGGCCCTTATATGACCAATTTTGAAGAGATTATGGGCCGTTTCATTGATGCACAGGCGATTACTATCGTGGAAAATGAACAGGTCATTGCTACAAAATTACAGGAGCTGTTTGAAGACCCGAAACAATGCGAAGTCAAGGCGGCGAATGCAAAGATCGTGGCCTATACTCAAGCGGCCGTTCTGGGCAAAACCATGAAAGCCCTGAAAGATTTGTTTGAGTAAGGCGATGAAGGCACCGGGGTTTTGGTCATATGGGAAAGGCGGTTTGAAGGCATTTGCCCTATCACCCCTAGGGGTGATATATAATTGTTTGACTACTCGGCGGGCCAATCAGGAAGCCCGTGGACAGGCGTCAGCGCCGGTGATCTGTATCGGCAACCTCACCATGGGGGGGGCGGGAAAAACGCCGACAGCCATGGCGATTGCAGCCTTGTTGAAACAGCAGGGAAAAACGCCTTTTTTTCTGTCACGGGGATATGGGGGCTCCCTATCCGGTCCTGTGATTGTTGATGATCACGGGGCAGAACAGGTGGGGGATGAACCCTTATTGCTGAAACAAATTGCCCCTGTCTGTGTTTCTCATGATCGGGTGGCGGGGGCTGATCTTTGTGTGCGCCAAGGTGCTGATGTTATCATTATGGATGATGGCTTTCAAAACCCGCATCTTTATAAAGACATGTCCTTGCTGGTGGTTGATGGCGGTTATGGTCATGGTAATGAAAAAGTCTTTCCTGCCGGACCGTTGCGTGAAAAACTCGCCAGTGGCCTGAAACGTGCCCATGGGGTAATTATGATTGGCACGGACCAGACCAATAGCTGTGAACGTATTCAAGCCGTTTCATCAAATATTCCCTTGATGAAAGCTGATATTCAGGTTGAGGATCGCGCCGATCTGGCTGGGCAAAAGGTCGTGGCCTTTGCCGGGATTGGGCGACCGGGGAAATTCTTTGATACGGTGCAGAGGCTGGGCTGTATCATCTGTGAGACGGTGAGTTTTGCCGATCATCACCCCTATAGCCTGAAAGAACTTATCGCCTTGCAAGAACAGGGGGAAAGATATGGGGCAAAATTGCTCACCACGCAAAAAGATTGGGTGCGCCTGCCAGAAGAGATGCGAAAACATGTGGATTATGTGAAAATCTCGCTGGTCTGGCAGGACCAAGACGTGGTAAAGGCACTGTTGGCGTCACTTTAAATCAGGCATTTTCCCATGTCCTCTTTTAACACACAGAAATATATTGCACACCCTGCCCAAGGGCTGGTTGCGCATGTGTTGTTTTTTATCATGGGACTGTTGCCAATTGACTGGGCCTCAAGCATTGGTGGATTTATTGCCCGTACCATTGGGCCAAAGCTAAAAGTCACACGCATTGCCCGTGATAATCTGACACAGGCTTTTCCGGATAAATCACAGGCGGAGATCAACGATATTATCGTGAAGATGTGGGATAATCTGGGGCGGGTTGCCTTTGAATTCCCGCAAGTCTCCAAGATGAATGTCTATAGTGATCCGGATCGTTTTGAGGTTGTGGGCGCAGAAAATATCGCCTTGCTTGAAGGGGATGACAAATGCGGGATTTTCTTTTCCGGCCATTTGGCGAACTGGGAATTTTGTGCGTTAGGTTGTGCGCAGCATAATCCGCCTGTGCCGGTCCATTTGATTTATCGCGAACCTGATAATCCGCATATGCGCGCCCTTTTTGCCAAACGCAAACCCACCCCGGAATGTGGCTTGATCCCGAAAGGGTCCAAAGGGGCGCGCCAAGCCCTTGATGTGCTGAAAAAAGGTGGTCATCTCGCCATGTTGGTGGATCAGAAGATGAATGACGGGATTGCAGTTCCGTTTTTTGGCCGCGATGCCATGACCGCACCTGCCATTGCACAATTTGCCCTGAAATATGATTGCCCGGTGGTGCCGGTGCGTATTGAACGCTTAGATGGGGTCAAATTCCGCATTACGTTTTTTGAGCCCATGGAAATCAGCAAATCCGGTAATCGCAAGGGCGATATGCTCAAGATTATGACCGATATTAATGGGATGCTGGAAAGCTGGATTTCTGAGCGCCCGGAGCAATGGCTCTGGCTTCATCGTCGCTGGCCGAAAAACTGATTTATGAGTTACGCCCTAGCTTAGGGCGTCTTGAAGTTGGTGGGCGCTAAAGGGTTTGGCAAGGACGCTGTTGGCACCAAGGCTTTTGGCGGATTCCAGTGGGCTGAAACTGGATTCATTATAGCCACTCATGGCGATGATTTTGATATCGGGATAGAGACGGCGTACATCGTTGATGGTTTCAAAGCCATCTTTTTCCGGCATGAAAATATCCAGTAAAATATGATCAACAGATCTTTCGCGCAGGCGCTCCAGTGCCTCAATACCATTGGCAGCTTCCAGTATGTCATATCCCAATCTTTTTAGAACTTGAGACATGGCAAACCGCACATCTATATCATCATCAACAAGCAGAACCGTCTGCATGGTGTTACATCCCCATATTTCGCCAGATGGTTGAGGATTACACGATTAAAAAAACGCTCATAACACCCATATGGGGGATATTGTTTGTTATTCTACCAATAATTCAGGGTCAAGGGCGACATTATTCAGGCTGACCCCCCAATGCAGGTGCGGCCCTGTGGCCCGTCCGGTTTTACCGACTTTGCCGACTGGATCGCCTTTTTTAACATATTGACCGTCACGAACTAAAATTTCATCCATGTGGATATAGATGGATTGCAGCCCGTGGCCATGATCAATCATCACGCATTTACCCATCAGATACATATCTTGATGCACCAGTGAAATGACCCCATCGGCATCTGCACCAATCAAGGTGCCTGTAGGCGCGGCAATATCCGTGCCTTTGTGCGGGCTGCGCGGTTTTCCATTCAAGATACGTTGGGAGCCAAACACACCGGAAATACGCCCCTTAAACGGCCAGTCAAAGCCGGAGGCAAAATAGGCTTGGTCCGTCACAGTTGTGCGGGTGCGCCACACGGCCGCATTATCGGCCTTGATGCGTTTAACCGCCACCGGGTCGGGGGTGACTTTCTTTTTTGGCAGACCATTAATGCGTTGGATTTTATAATTCTGTTTGGTGATCTTTAAGGTTTCATCAGCTTGCGTGCCATCGGGATAGGTGATCATCAAGTGGCTTGAGCTGCCATGATCTCGTCCAAAGCCAAGAAGGAAGAGACCGTCTTTGGATACTTTGACATCCTTGGCATCCAGCGTGACGATACTGCCCGGTGTGACTGTCCCGTAAATCAGCCCGCCCTGTTTAAAATGCCCGTTCAGGGAATAAGTGCCTGCATGGGCAAAGGAAGAAGCGAGAAGCAGCAAGGGGCCTGCAAAAATAGAAATCCATAGGTTCTTCATCAAAACAAACTTCCTTGTTCTGGTGCGGGTGCTTTTTTGGGTTTTGGTTTGGCTTTGGGCTTTGGGGCGGGTTGAGGTGTTGGCGGGGCACTCGGGGTGATGCCTTCACCATTGACCAGCACATCCAGTTTATCATCCCCGCCAAACTGGATGGATAGCTCATCCCCGCTGGTGAGACCGCTAGAGGATGTTATTGCCTTGCCCTCTTTGTCACTGACCAGGGCAAAGCCACGATCCAGCACACTTTTGTAAGAATAACTTTCCAACAAGGCCGATAGGCTGTTCAGTTTCTGGCCTGCACGATCCAGGGAATCATCGACGGCCTTGCGTCGCACCAGGGCTGATGTGCGATCATACTGGCTTTGGCGTTTCTGGATAAAGGATTGATAGCCCGACATCAGCGCTTGTGTGCGCCCTAACAAGCGTTCCTGTGCATTCTGGATTTGCTGTTGCGGCTGGGGGATTTTTGCAGCCAGTTGTTCCACGCGCATGCCATGGCGTTGTAACAGGTTGTCCATGGAATTACTCAGTCGTTCCACCCGGTCATCCAGTCGCTGGGTCATATCATCGACCAGGCGTTGGGGGTTGGGGATGGCGCGCGCCGCACTTGTGACGCGCATGGTGCGTTCATCAAGGGTTCGGTTAATGGCATTTTCCAGCCGTGCGCCATCATCCATCACCTGGGCATAGAGTTCCCGGCGCACCGGAACGGCCATTTCCGCCGCTGCTGTGGGGGTGGGGGCACGTCGGTCTGAGGCATAATCAATCAAGGTTGTGTCGGTTTCGTGCCCCACAGCCGAGATCAGCGGAATGTCACTTTCAGCGGCTGCACGCACTACAATTTCTTCATTAAAGGACCAGAGGTCTTCCAGTGAGCCGCCACCACGCGCCACAATCAAAAGGTCAGGGCGTGGGATGTTGTTTGATCCGTCCAAGGCGTTAAACCCGCGAATGGCCGCAGCGACCTGATCAGCGGCCCCTTTTCCTTGTACCAGACAAGGCCACAGAAGCACATGGCGGGGAAAACGATCATTGAGGCGATGCATAATATCGCGGATCACCGCACCCGTAGGTGAGGTCACAATACCGATGGTTTGGGGCAAAAAGGGGATCGGTTTTTTACGTTCCGGCTGAAACAATCCTTCGCTCGCCAGCTTGCGTTTCAGGTCTTCCAACAGTTTGAGCAACGCGCCCTCGCCTGCCAGTTCCATAGACTCAATAACAAGCTGATATTTGGATCGGCCGGGATAGGTTGTCAGGCGTCCCTTACAGACGACTTCCATACCATCTTGGGGGCGCAGGTCGAGCTTGGCCGCTACCCCTTTCCAGCAGACCGCATCCATCACGGCATTTTCATCTTTCAGTGCCAGATAAAGGTGGCCGGAAGCCGCACGTTTAAAGCCGGAGATTTCCCCGCGCACACGTACCAAAGAAAAGGCATCTTCCACAGTGCGTTTCAAGGCACCGGAAAGTTCGGAAACACTAAGGACAGGCTGGTTATGTTGCGCCGGGCTGTCGAATGCATCTGCAAAAGGGTTGTCAGTCATGGGGGGTAATATGGTACAAGTGCCCCAACTTGTGAACATTTAAATATGGAAGATATCATGAAAGTACTCGTTGTTGGTTCCGGTGGTCGTGAACATGCGTTGTGTTGGGCGATTGCCAAGTCTGCAAAACTGTCCAAACTTTATTGCGCACCGGGCAATGCGGGTATTGCGGATGTGGCTGAATGTGTCGCTGTGGGTGCAGAAGATGTAGACGCCGTAGTAAGCTTTGCCAAAGAAAACGCCATTGATCTGGTTGTTGTTGGCCCCGAAGCGCCGTTGGTTCTCGGCATGGTGGACAAGCTGGAAGAAGCAGGCATCAAGGCATTTGGTCCCAGTGCGGCAGCTTCTGTGCTGGAAGGGTCCAAAGGCTTTATGAAAGACATGTGTGCCAAGGCCGGTGTGCCGACAGCAGGTTATGGTCGTTTCACCGATGCAGCCAAGGCGAAAGAATTTATCCGTGAAAATGGCGCACCGATCGTGGTGAAAACCGACGGTTTGGCTGCTGGTAAAGGCGTGATCATCTGTCAAAGTGTTGAAGAGGCTGAAAAAGCCGTGGATGATATGATGGGCGATAAAATCTTCGGTGATGCGGGTAATGAGATCGTCATCGAAGATTTCCTGCGCGGTGAAGAATGTTCTTTCTTTGCTCTGGTGGATGGCGAACGTGCCTTGCCACTGGCCGCAGCGCAAGATCACAAGGCGGCTTATGATGGCGATCGTGGTCCGAACACAGGGGGCATGGGTGCGTATTCTCCGGCCCCGATTGCGTCCCCAGAAATCTGTGATAAGATCATGGAAACGGCGATTAATCCGCTCATTAAGACGATGGCCGATGAAGGTTGCCCTTACAAAGGTGTGCTGTTCTGTGGCCTGATGGTGGAAGATGGCGTGCCGACCGTTCTGGAATATAACATCCGTTTTGGTGATCCAGAGTGTCAGGTGCTGATGATGCGCTGGAAGTCTGATGTGCTGGAAGCATTGGATGCCGCTGCTGAAGGACGTCTGGATGACATCACACTGGAATGGCATGATGAAACAGCCATGGTTGTTGTGATGGCGGCAGAAGGGTATCCGGGTTCTTACGAAAAAGGCACCGAGATTAAAAATCTGGCTGAAGCCAATGGGGTTGAAAATGCCTTTGTTTTCCATGCAGGGACAAAAGCTGAGGACGATAAGGTTCTAGCCACCGGTGGTCGTGTGTTGGGTGTAACAGGCCGTGGCACAAGCGTGAGCGAAGCTCAAGCGACAACTTATAAGGCTGTGGATGCCATTGACTGGCCGAAAGGTTTTTGCCGTCGTGATATCGGCTGGCGTGCGGTTGAGCGCGAAAAATCTTAAAGCTCTTTATATAATTTCGGCTTCTGCATTTAATGATGCAGAAGCCGAGAAAAAGAGAACAACTCGGCAAAGGGTTGTAGAAGGGGGGAAGGATACCGACATGTTCACCCCTATAGTGTATCTATATTTCTCTTTTGTATGCAAATCACACTTCTGTGAAGTTGCAGCTATTCAATAAATTTGGTTTGACGGGGTAGGCTGTCTAATAATTGGGGGGCGGTTTCTTGCAGGCTTTTTCTATTGGCAATTAAAAGGTTGTCTTCGCTATAGACCACAGGCAGGCGATAAAGGGGCGTGCCCGTTTCGATATCTATCACCTGTTTGGCAAGGCGTTTGCCGATATTGGCATAATTGGGGCTTAAACCAAGTCCGATCCCATGTTCGACATATTTATTGAAAGAGCCGATGGACAGGATATTGGCCTTACGGGTCAGCTTGCCAAGTTTTTCAGCTTGGGAGATAAGAAAGCTGTCGAGGGGGAAAAACAGCAGGTCATATTCTTTATGGCGTCTAAGAGCAGCACCAATTTGATTGCTGATGGTTTCCGGTTCCGGGCGGATACGAATGGGGAAAATATCAGCCCCATACTCGCGGGCAACCTGTTGCATGGCCGGGATGATTTCCCGGCTTTGGGGTTCAAACAGGTTAAAGGGAACGGCAATTTTCTTGGCCTGGAGCATTGGCAGGAAAATTTCCAGGACAGAACTATCGAGAACACTGGGGCGTCCAAGCAAAAGCTTTTCCTGATTGGTTTGGCGGTTGAGATGGGCATCCAGTAAGATGCTGGTATTGCCAAAGGCAATCAGAACCCCTTTAAAGGCTGTATTTTTAAGTTCCTCTCTGATTTTCAGGCAATTGCGTGAACCAAAACAGAGAATGTAATCCATATCCATTAAAGAGGCACGCCAGATAGAGCGTAAAGTCGAAACGGTCCGACGCAGTTTTTGCTCACTATTGACCACATAGAACATACTATCAGGGCGCTGCTTTTTGATTTCAGCGATAAAAGCTTGATCAAAAGGGGTCTCACCACGCCAAAGCATAACGCCAATAGACAGGGGTCTGTTATTGGCCGTTGCAGAAACACTATAAAGGCCGATAACAAAACATATCAAAGTTGTTAAAAGTATATTTTTCATGGTGAGGTGTGTGCTTAAGATTGTGCGTGGCCTATAATCACAGGTTTCCGAGGCGAGGTCAAAGTTAAATTACGTAACGTCAACTCACATGCCTGTGATGGGTTGTGACGTGCGTTTTGCTCTCTACATGTGTACAGTCTAATGAAGCGAGGAATAAGCGGGATAGGGTTATGGCGTTTTTCAGCCTGTTTTCGCCACAGCGTATTTGGGACACATTGGTGCATTGTCGATTGTGTCGTCAAGTCACTGGGGCGGTTTTTATTGCTATTGTGCTGGTCGAAGGTGCGATTTTGATTTTTTCGGTCAATAATTTTGAACGTGACCGTCTGTTGGAAATTGAACGTGAAGGCTTTGCGGTTGTACGCGCCTGGCTGGAAATCAGTGGTGACAGTCCTGTGACCTTAAACAAAATGGCCCCGATGATTGGGGGCGGTTCGGTCCTTTTATCAGCTCAGGTCACAGATGAAGAGGGCAAGGAAGTGGCTTATTTATCCCAAAATTCCATTTTGGCACCCGCGCAGGAAACTTTTCAAGCGAGCTGGAGCCCAAGTGAACTTGGTTATCCCTATTGGGTGAGTGCGCGGTTGGATAAAACAGAAATTCCCGCTCAGGTCACGGCCTTTATCTGGCGGATTATCGGCTTGGTTTTGTTGATTTCCTTTTTTGTGACGATTGTCACCATGGCGATTTTGGAACGTTTGATGCTGCACCCTATTCGCCAGATGCACGCCCGTATGGGGGAGGCCGGTCTGGATTTGGCCCATCCGGAAAACCATCAGGTGACAGACAGGCGCAATGATGAACTGGGTGATATGGCCGGGGCCTATAACCAATTGTTGGGGCGTTTGTCTAAGGCATTTGCGGAAATCCGTACCCAGCAGGAAAATTTACAGCATCATAATACCCAGCTGGAAAGTGATGTGGCCGAACGGACCAAAGAGCTGAATTTGGTGGTGCATGATTTGCGCCGCGAAGCTGTGGAACGTGAACGTGCCGAAAAAGCTCTTGATGCATCAAAGAGTGAGCTATCGTCTGAACACCTTAAGAAACTGGCGTATACGGACACGTTGACCGGGCTGGCAAACCGGGACCTGTTTATGGATCGCTGTAATCAGGTTTTGCGCCAGATGAAACGTCAGGATGTCAAAGCGGCTGTGCATTTGATTGATCTGGATGGGTTTCATGCGATCAATCAGACGTATGGCTCTCAAGGGGGCGATACGGTTTTACAAACGGTGGCTGATCGCCTTGGAGCTTTGGTGCGCGAATCTGATACATTGGCACGATTAAGTGCCGATGAATTTGCTGTGGTTCAGTTTGATATTCAGGATAGTGATGATGCCTCTGTCTTTGCCCAACGCATCACGGAACGCATTCGAGAAGCGATTGACTGGCAAGATGAGGAAATCGACATCAGTTGTTCCATTGGCATTACGCTTCTTGGTTCAGAAGATACATCGGCGGAAGATGTGCTTCATCATGTGGCTTTGGCGCGAGGTCGGGCCAAGGAAGACCAAGGGGCCAGTTATCATTTTTACGCAGAAGAAATGAACCGTCAGGCGTTGGAACGCCAAGATATTGAAAGAGATTTGAAAAAGGCCCTGCAACGAGACGAATTGGTGCTGTTTTATCAGCCCAAACTGGATGTGCGAAATAAACACGTATCGGGCATGGAGGCTTTGGTGCGCTGGAACCATCCTGAACGCGGTCTATTGGGGCCGGGCTTTTTCATTCCTGTGGCAGAACGTAGCCCCTTAATTATAGCCATTGGCGAGTGGGTGCTTCGTGAAGCCTGCAGGCAAGCCCAGCGTTGGCAAGGTGAAGGCATGGGAAAATTGAAAGTCGCGGTGAATGTGTCAGCCGTTCAACTGGCGGAAAGTTGCATGGTCACGACTGTTCGCCAAGTGTTGTTGGAAACGGGATTAGCACCCCATCTTTTAGAATTGGAAATTACCGAAAGTGCGGTGATGGAAAATGTGGAAGACACCATCACCGTGTTGGAAGAATTGCGTGGCCTTGGGGTGTCTTTATCCATTGATGATTTTGGCACAGGTTATTCCAGCCTGAATTACCTGAAACGTTTCCCGGTCAAGCGGATTAAGATTGATAAGGCTTTTGTGGATGAGATTGTTGATGAAACCAGCGAAGGGGTCATTGCGCGTGCCGTTGTCACCATGGGCCATAGCTTTGGCATGGAAATCACAGCCGAAGGGGTGGAAGAAGAGTTTCAACATCAGTTTTTATCAAATTTGGGATGCGATGAAATTCAGGGCTATCTCTTTGCCAAACCGATGGCCGCAGTTGATTTTGAAGATTTTGTAAAAGCACAGGCAAAAGACGCAGGCTCCGCCCAGTAAGCGCTGGACAAAACCAGTGAAAAGGCCATAATGCGCGGCGATTCTATTGCTCTTTCTGTCAGGCTGGATTCCAATGACATCATCCCCAGAACTCTCTGTGATTGTGCCCGTTAAAAACGAAGCAGAAAACATCCAGCCTTTGGTTGGTGAAATTATGGCTGCACTTGAGGGGCGAATTGAGTATGAAATCGTCTATGTGGATGATGGCAGTGATGATGACACGCCTGCTCGCCTGAAAGATATGCAAAAAATTACCGACAAATTGCAGGTGGTGACGCATAAAAAATCCTGTGGTCAAAGCACAGCGGTGCGCACAGGGGTTCAACATGCCAAGGGCCGTGTGGTCGCCACACTGGATGGGGATGGGCAGAACGATCCGGCTGATATTCCAGCTCTTTATGATGAATTGATCAAGGAAGATCAGCAGGACTTACTGTTGATGGCCGGTTGGCGTGCCAAGCGTCACGACAGTGCTTTCAAACTGTGGCAGTCACGCAATGCGAATAAAATCCGGGCTAAATTGCTGGGTGATAATACACCGGATACAGGCTGTGGCTTGAAGGTCCTGACCCGAACAGCCTTTCTGGATTTGCCTTACTTCAATCATATGCATCGTTTTTTGCCTGCTTTGATGATCCGCCGGGGCGGTCAGGTGAAATCGGTTGTGGTGAACCATCGTGCGCGGGAACGTGGCACATCCAAGTATGGTATGTGGAACCGCCTGTGGGTTGGTATCGTCGATATCATGGGGGTGATGTGGCTGCAATCACGCGGCAAGGTGCCGGAAATCATTCCTCAGGATAAAGCATGAATTTTAAGGTCTTCATAAAGGGCCTTTTGTTTCTCTGTGCCTTGGCAGGTGGGGCATATCTGCTTTCCCAAGGGATGGATGAAAGCTGGATTGATACATATGTGCGCGATCAGGGCTTAAAAGGTTGGATTGTCTTTATCAGTCTGGGGGGCCTGTTGGCTGCGGTCGGTTTTCCCCGTCAAATTCTCTCCTTTATGGGGGGGTATGCCTTTGGGGTGGTCAAGGGCACGACCATTGCGGTCTTGGCAACGGTGGCAGGCTGTATCCTGACCTTTACCTTTGCGCGTTTCTTGGGACGCAGTTTCGTACAACGTAAATTTCCGCGCAAGATCAAACGTATTGATGACTTTCTGTCCGATAACCCTTTCTCTATGACTTTGCTGATCCGTTTGTTACCAGCGGGCAGCAACGTGGCAACCAATGCGGCTGCCGGGGTATCCGGAGTAAATCCACTTCCTTTTGTGGTGGGGTCCATGGTTGGGTATATCCCCCAGTCGCTGGTTTTTGCGCTGGCAGGTAGCGGGATTGAATTGAACCCACAATGGTCGATTGCCTTAAGTGTGATTCTTTTCATTGTTTCCGGCATTTTGGGCGTGTATCTCTATCGTCGCTATCGTCATGGCAAAACACTGGGACGTGATATTGAAACCGCGCTCAGTGGGGATGAACAAAAAGCTGAGGCGATTGTATCTGAGAGTGACGGAAAGTCTTTATAACCGTCATTCCCAACTTGATTGGGAAACCAGCATAACCTAATACTGGACCCCTTCTTTTGCGTGGATGACGAAAAAGAGCAAATAATGCTGCAAAAATACTGGTCCCCTATCACCTTTACCCTTCTTTGGATCGTGCTGGTTGCGACAGCCATTTACACACGTCCGGCTTTGCCTGTGGATGAAACGCGCTATTTGGCGGTGGCGTGGGAAATGTGGTTGCGTGGTGATTACATCGTGCCTCATCTCAATGGAGAGACTTACAGCCATAAGCCACCTTTGTTATTTTGGCTGATGAACTTGGGGTGGGCGATCTTTGGGGTGAATGACTGGTGGCCACCTATGGTCGCCCCGCTTTTTGCGCTGGCTTGTTTGTTTTTGACTCGTGCCATGGCCCAAAAGCTATGGCCGGAAGAAAAGTTGATTGCCGATTTATCACCGATTATTTTGCTTGGCGCTGTTTTCTGGACCATTTTCACTACCGTGACCATGTTCGATATGCTGGTGGCCGCCTGTACCTTATGGGGGCTGTTGGGGCTGTTGATGGTCTGGCGCGATGGCGATTCCAAGGGATGGTGGCACTTGGCATTGGCGATTGGTTTTGGGGTGCTGGCTAAGGGACCAGTGATTTTGCTGCAAATCCTGCCCATTGCTTTGTTGTTGCCGCTGTGGGATGTGGAACGGCGCATTGAAAATCGCAAAAAATGGTATCGCAATATTCTCTTGTCTGTTTTGGGCGGGGCGGTGATTGGTCTATCTTGGGCCATTCCGGCCGGCATCATGGGCGGGGAAGAATATCGCAATGCAATTTTTTGGGGGCAAACCGCAGGGCGCGTGGTGAAATCTTTTGCTCATGCCCGTCCATGGTGGTGGTATTTGGCTGTGATCGGTCCGTTGCTTCTGCCTTGGGTGATCTGGCCGACTTTGTGGAAAGCGGCCTGGGCAGGAGGTAAAAAGCTGTTGGCGGAAAGTCAGGTGCGTTTTTGCCTCTTGTGGTTTATCCCGATTTTTATCGCTTTTTCCCTGATCAGCGGTAAGCAGCTCCATTATTTACTGCCCATCTTCCCGGCCTTTGCCTTTGTCTTGGCGCGTTTGCTGGTAAAAGAAGAGATTGCGGTAAGTCGTGTCGATCGCTTGCTGCCTGCGGGCTTTGTGATTGTGCTGGGGCTTGCGGTGATGACTGCACCGCATCTGGGCCTGAGAAAATTCCCGGACTGGGCGACAGACCTACCGACGGCTTGGTTTATCTTGCCGATTGGGTTGGCGCTTTATGTGATTGTCCGCCCGTTGAAAACTCAATGTGGGGCTATTCTTAGTCTCACAAGCATGATGACAGGATTGGTCGTCGCGATACATATGCTGTTTGCGCCGTATTTGGGCTCGGCTTTTAATTTACGTGGCTTGTCTGTTGAGCTGAAGAAAATGCAGGATGCAGGCTATGACGTGGCCTTTGTTGCGAAATATCACGGGACTTTTCAATATTTGGGCCGCCTTGAAAAGCCGATTGCTGAACTGTCTACAGAGCGAGGCCATCCTATGATGGAATGGTTGCACGCCCATCCCCGCAGCAAAGTCATTACCCTGTGGAAACAGCCTGCGCCGGATCATCCGGCGGTGGACTATGTGCAAAATTTCCGGGGGAACAATATGATTGTCTTTGATGTGGCAAAACTCAAAGGCGATTATGACTTGCTCAACCGTCGTGGCAAATTAAAATAGCCTTTCCATGCTGCAATGCAGCAACGATTTATAAGAAAATTCCGATTCACCGCTTGACAGTTTCAGGGGTTGAACTTAACTCTGTTAGCACTCGAACCCAACGAGTGCTAACGCATGACTCGTTTGGGTCATTACTTTGGTGATATCACGGAGTTGAAACCATGAAATTTCGTCCTCTGCATGACCGTGTTCTGGTCAAGCGCTTAGAGCAAGAAACAAAAACTGCTGGCGGCATTATCTTGCCGGAAGCTGCACAAGAAAAACCGTCTGAAGGTGAAGTTGTTGCAGTTGGTAAAGGTGTACGCGGCGACAACGGTGAATTCGTTGCTCTGGACGTACAAGCGGGCGACCGCGTTCTGTTCGGCAAATGGTCCGGTACAGAAGTTAAGGTTGACGGCGAAGAGCTGTTGATCATGAAAGAATCTGACATCATGGGTGTGGTTGAAGCCTAAGCGCTTGCCCATTCACCTGTTTTATTTATTGACTGCTTAACATAAGGGTCTAGCTACAATGGCTAAAGAAATTAAATTCGGCACAGAAGCACGTGCTAAAATGCTCGAAGGTGTTGACCTTCTGGCGAACGCTGTAAAAGTAACACTCGGTCCAAAGGGTCGTAACGTTGTTCTCGATAAATCTTTTGGCGCTCCGCGTGTAACGAAAGACGGTGTGTCTGTCGCCAAAGAAATCGATCTGGAAGACAAGTTCCAGAACATGGGTGCACAAATGATCAAGGAAGTTGCATCCAAAACAGCTGATCTGGCTGGTGATGGTACAACAACTGCGACTGTTCTGGCACAAGCCATCGTTCGCGAAGGGACAAAAGCGGTTGCTGCGGGCATGAACCCGATGGATCTGAAGCGCGGCATCGACACAGCTGTTTCTGCTGTTGTTGCAGACGTTAAAGGCCGTTCCAAGCCGGTTGCAACAAACGAAGAAATCGCGCAAGTGGGTACAATCTCTGCAAACGGTGAAACAACTGTTGGTCAACTGATCGCTGATGCGATGGCAAAAGTTGGTAACGAAGGTGTGATCACTGTTGAAGAAGCAAAAGGTCTGGATACAGAGCTGGACGTTGTTGAAGGTATGCAGTTTGACCGTGGTTACACGTCTCCGTACTTCGTAACAAACTCTGAAAAAATGATTGCAGAGCTGGACAACCCGTACATTCTGGTTAACGAAGGCAAACTGACTTCCCTGCAACCGATCCTGCACCTGCTGGAAGGCGCTGTTCAGTCTTCTCGTCCGCTGTTGATCATTGCAGAAGATATTGAAGGTGAAGCACTGGCAACACTGGTTGTGAACAAACTGCGTGGTGGCCTGAAAGTTGCTGCTGTTAAGGCACCGGGCTTTGGTGATCGTCGTAAAGCAATGCTGCAAGACATCTCTATCCTGACAAACGGTCAGCTGGTTTCTGAAGAACTCGGCGTTAAGCTTGAGAATGTGACACTGGACATGCTGGGTACAGCGAAGTCTGTTGTGATCACCAAAGAAGAAACAACAATCGTGGAAGGTGCGGGCGACAAAGACGAGATCGTTGCACGTTGTAACCAGATCAAGGCACAGGTTGAAGAAACAACTTCTGACTACGATCGTGAAAAACTGCAAGAGCGTCTGGCGAAACTGGCTGGCGGTGTTGCTGTCATCAAGGTTGGCGGTGCAACTGAAGTCGAAGTGAAAGAACGCAAAGACCGCGTTGACGATGCGCTGCACGCAACACGCGCTGCTGTTGAAGAAGGCATCATCTCCGGTGGTGGTACAGCGCTTCTGTACGCTGTGAACGCACTGGAAGGTCTGGAAGGCGACAATGCTGACCAGAAAGTTGGTGTGGACATCATCCGTCGTGCGCTGCAAGCACCGATCCGTCAGATCGCTGAAAACGCTGGTCACGATGGTGCGGTTGTTGCGGGCAAGCTGCTGGAAGGCACAGATCCGAAAACTGGTTTCAACGCACAGACTGGTGAATACACTGATCTGGTGGCTGCTGGTGTTATCGACCCGGTTAAAGTTGTTCGTACAGCCCTGCAAGATGCAGCATCTGTTGCTGGCCTGCTGATCACAACTGAAGCGATGGTTGCAGACAAGCCGGAACCAGCTGGCGCTGCGGCTCCTGCAATGCCTGACATGGGCGGCATGGGCGGTATGGGTGGCATGGGCTTCTAAGCCAACCCCTCATATAGCTGCTAAAGCTTTTAAAAGGGTCGCATTCTTGGTGGTGCGGCCTTTTTTTATTTATGTAAGACCAGACGTGCTGCCCAATCGAGTTAGGAATGAGGATCAGGCAAATTTTCATTTGCTCCGCTTTGGCACCTCTGATATAAAATTTACAATGTTTACGTTAACGTAAAGGTAAAGGATTTAGAGTGATGAATGTACAGGGTTTAGCTGCGATTGTGACAGGGGCTGCTTCTGGTTTGGGGGAGGCAACGGCTCGTAAATTGGCTGCGCAAGGAGCCAAGGTGGCGATTTTTGATATGAATATGGAAGCCGCGCAAAAAGTTGCTGATGAAATTGGCGGGATTGCGGTTGAATGTAATGTCGCTGATGCCGCCAGTGCTGAGGCCGCGTTTGCTACGGCACGTGAGGCCCATGGGCCGGCGCGTATTGTTGTTTCCTGCGCCGGGATTGCACCTGCATCCAAGATCGTTGGGCGTAATGGTGCCCATGATCTTGATCTCTTTTCCAAAGTTATCAATGTGAATTTGATCGGTACATTCAATATGACCCGTCTGGCCTGTGCTGAAATGCTGGACCAAGATCCGGTGAATGGTGAAGAGCGCGGCGTGGTGATTAATACGGCTTCAATTGCTTTTGCTGACGGCCAAATTGGACAGGCGGCTTATGCGGCCTCAAAAGGCGGTGTGGCCTCTTTAACCTTGCCGGTTGCGCGTGAAATGGCGCCTAAGGGGATTCGGGTCATGACCATTGCACCGGGGATTATGGCAACTCCGATGTTATTGGGAATGCCGGATGAGGTACAAGATGCATTGAACAAGTCTGTTCCTTATGGCCGCATGGGTAAACCCGAAGAGTTTGCCGACTTGGTTAACCACATTGCTGAAAATGCTTATTTATCCGGTGAAGTCATCCGCATGGATGGTGCCTTGCGGATGGCCCCGAAATAAGTCTTCTTCGCCTTTGTTACTGGCGCATGCCACTTAAAAAGACATTCAATGCAGTCTGCAGATTGCCTGATTCCAGTTGTAATTGTTCAACTGCTTTTTGGGCCTGCGAGGCTGCGGTGCCTGACTGATGGGTGGCATGTCCCATTTCACCGACGATCTGATTAACTTCGACTGTATCGGTTGCGGCTTGCTGCATGCTGGCGGAGATTTCATCTGTGGCGGAAGATTGTTGTTGGATGGAAGCTGCAATAGAGTTCGCAATTTCCTGAACTTCTGCAACAACAGTTGAAATTTCCTGAATGGCCTGAACAGAATTTTCCGTGGCGCTTTGAACCGCATTGATCTGATTGGTGATTTCATCTGTGGCACGGGAGGTTTGATTGGCAAGGTTCTTGACCTCACTGGCAACCACGGCAAAGCCTTTCCCGGCTTCGCCTGCGCGTGCCGCTTCAATTGTAGCGTTCAGGGCGAGCAGGTTGGTTTGTTCTGCAATACCGGTAATTAAATCCGTCACTTCACTGATACGTACAACAGTTTGCTGCAGGCTGGAAACCCTGTCTTGAGCCTCATCCGATGTGGTTGATGCCCGGTTTACAACCATGTTGGAACGTTCAACCAAAGACGCAATTTCAATGTTGGATGCCGATAGTTCTTCAACAGCGGCAGCAGTGGCGTTAACGGCTTGGGTAGTGTGTTCTGATTTTTGAGAGACAACACCACTGGCTTCGTTGGCCTGAGTGGAGGTGGAGCTGACCTGTGCGGCAATCTCTTCAAGGTCGGAGGCTGTTGTTTTTACAATTTGTGCCGCATTACCGACATTTTGTTCCAGCTCATTTGCCAATTTTTCAATACTGGCTTTACGTTCTTCTTCGGCTTTTGCTTTTTGTGTTTCTTGTTCTTGCTGCAAAGTGCGCCGGTCTGTTTCATTGGTCCGGAAAATTTCAAGGGAGTGGCCCAGTCGCCCAATTTCATCGGCACGCTCACTGTAGGGAATAGGCGTGTCCAGATGACCATTGGACATTTCATTTGCCGCCAATGTCAGTTTTTCAATCGGTGTAATCGCACGTGATTTCAGCGCCAAAATGATCAGACCACACATAATGACCAATGCCGTGGCCAGCAAGGTCAGGGAACGCATAAGAGTTGACTGGGAATTATCCAATGTATCCTGAACATTTTTTGACAGTTCAAAATTGCCGATTGAACTGCCGTTAAGATCAAGGATTGGCAGCTTCATGGAAACAAGGGCAGTCTTGCTGTCGAGCTGGATTTCTTCTTTGGCATTGCGCGTGATTTCGATATTGGCTGTTTCAAGCGAGCCAATGTTTTGAATGGCTTTTAAAGTCGGCGTCAATGTAGCGTCAATGCGCACAAGATATTGCAGCACACGCCCGCGTGCCTTGCGGCTGTATTTTGTAACGGGGAAATAGCGAGATAACACAACGTCATTATTGACAACGAAAAAGCCTTCAAGCGGTTCTGCGGTTTTACCTTTTTTCAGGTACCCGGCAATGGCTTTGGTGACTTCCGGTGAATCGCAGCTGCTGCCTAGTTTGACATTGGTGTTATCGACAGGTTCGACGAATTTAACCGTCAGGCTTTGACCATCGCAATAGACCAGATGTTTCATATTGCCGCCAAAGCGTTGGTTGAGATTGTTAAAGGTGGGTTTGGCATGTGAATCTGAAAAATCAATGGGATCAAATTCTTTGGCCATAAAGTTTTTGGTTGCCCCTTTGTCGCGTGCAATCAAATCAAGGCCCATTTCACCCATTAAATTCAAGCGGGATTCTACATCCAGCGACAGGACTGTTTCATAGGATTTTCGGTTCTTTTCCAGGTTTTCCATTAAGGAATCATTGTTCCAACTGCTTTGTTGCCATCCCAACCCAAGGACAACAAAAACAGAAAGGGCAATAACAGGTAAGACAGTTTGCCCAGCCAATGTGTTTTTCAGAAAAGACATGAATAAAACCCCATTATAAAACAGTGTAGTTATGAACAAAACGGGAAGGCCGATCATATGCTGATCAACCTTCCAATAAAACGTTTTGCCTGATTTTATGATTATTCCACTGGAAGACCGGCAGCTTCCCAAGCAGGAATGCCATCACGGAAGTAGAACAGGTTTGAGAAACCCCATGCTTTGGCTTTTACGCAGCTGTTTGCGCTACGTGGGCAAGATGGGCCATTGCAATAGAAAACAATTTTGGTGGTTTTATCGCCACCGACAGCTTCACTGAGGCTGGCTTCTGTCATGTTGGTTGATTTGCCTTTGATGTCGAGATGAACCGCACCTGGGATGTGAGCACGATCAAAATCAGACTTTTTACGCGGATCAACAAATACGACAGCATCATCGTTAAACAGCTCTTCAGCCTTTGCAACATCTACAGTTACGGCGCCCTCTACTGTCATTGGCGCTTCTGCTGCAAGAGCAGGAGCTGCGAATAACGTAAAAGTTGCAATAAATAGCGTTGAAATAACTCGTTTCATTTTAAACCCCTAGTAAATTACCGTCTTGGTGTGTAATTTTTGATTGTATGAGTAAGAACGCATCTTCGCAAGCGACGATTCGGTATTACGTAATATTACGTAGTTTTAAGGCTTGAAAGAGGGGGAAACCTATCATTTCGTATATGGCTTGGACTCTCTTGCAAACCGTGCTAAACAGCGAAAAAGTTTTTGTCTTTAAAGAGGTTCAAGGTGCAATACGTTTCCACACGCGGCAAAGCGCCCGCACTGTCATTTGATGATGTTTTATTGACGGGTTTGGCTCGTGATGGCGGGCTTTATTTGCCTGAAAGCTGGCCGCAATTCAGCGCTGATGAAATTCGTGAAATGCGTGGTTTGTCGTATGCCGATATGGCGGTGCGTGTGATGTATCCGTTTGTGGAAGGTTCCATTCCGCATGATGATTTCAATGAACTGGTTCAGGATGCTTATAAGGATTTTGGTCATCCGTCTGTTGCGCCACTTAAACAGCTCGACAGTGACCAGTGGGTGATGGAACTGTTCCATGGCCCGACCTTGGCCTTTAAAGATTATGCCCTGCAACTGCTCGGTCGTCTGTTTGATTATGTGCTGAAAAAACGTGGTGAGAAAGTCACCATTGTAGGGGCCACATCCGGGGACACAGGTTCTGCGGCGATTGAGGCATGTCGTGATCGTGAATGTATCGAAATTTTCATCATGCACCCAAAGGGCCGTGTCTCTGACGTGCAGCGTTGCCAGATGACGACCGTTCTGTCTGAGAATGTTCACAATATTGCACTGGAAGGCACCTTTGATGATTGTCAGGATGCGGTGAAGGCCATGTTTAACGACATGGATTTCCGCGATAAATATAACCTGTCTGCGGTGAACTCTATCAACTGGGCGCGCATCATGGCGCAAATCGCCTATTACTTCTGGGCGGCTGTTCAAGTGGGGGCACCTGATCGTAAAACCCGCTTTGCCGTTCCAACCGGGAATTTCGGCAATGTGTTTGCAGGCTATTGTGCCAAACAGATGGGCCTGCCGATTGACAGCTTTATCATTGGGTCCAACCGCAATGATATTTTGACACGTTATTTCAACACGGGCGTGATGACGATGGAAACGGTAGAACCAAGCCTGTCTCCATCCATGGATATTCAGATTTCGTCCAACTTTGAACGTTTGCTTGCCCAACATTATGACAAAGACGGTTCTGCCCTGACACAGGCCCTGAGCGAGTTCCGTGATACGGGTGAAGTCGATTTTGGTAAAAACCGTTGGGAAGCCATGTGCGCAGAATTTTCTGCTCAAAGTCTGGATGATGGGGAAACGAAAAAGGCGATTGCCGATTTTTATCAGTCTACAGGTGAATTGCTGGACCCGCATTCTGTCATTGGCTGTGCGGTGGCCCGTGATGGTGAGAAAACGGATGCAGTCACAGTGGCGTTGGCAACGGCCCATCCGGCAAAATTCCCTGCCGCTGTTGAAGAGGCATCGGGCGTTCACCCTGCTTTGCCTGAACGTATGGCGGATTTGTTTGAACGTGAAGAACGGTTCACTGTTCTGGAAAATGACCTGAAAACAGTTCAAACTTATATTGAAGAGACATTGGCTTAAATGACAGTACGCGTCACTACGTTAGAAAACGGTCTTCGCATTGTTTCAGACTCCATGATGTCTGTACAGTCGGTGTCTTTGGGTGCCTGGGTTGAAGCGGGTACCCGCCATGAAGCCCCGCAAGTGAACGGGATTTCCCACTTGCTGGAACATATGGCCTTTAAAGGGACCAAGCGTCGCAGTGCATTGGAACTGGCAGAAGAAATTGAGAATGTCGGTGGCCATATTAATGCCTATACCTCACGGGAAAATACCGCTTATTACTGTAAGGTCTTGAAAGAAGATGTGTCGCTGGCCGTTGATGTGATTGCTGATATCTTGCAGCATTCTGTGTTGGATGAAGAAGAGCTGACCCGTGAGCGCAGTGTGATTTTGCAGGAAATCCATCAAGCCAATGACACGCCGGATGATATTATTTTTGACGTGTTTCAGGAAACGGCTTATCCGGATCAGGCCATGGGCCGCCCCGTTCTGGGCAAGGCGGATATCATTGCCTCTATGGCGCGTGATGATGTGCTGTCTTATATGCAGAATAATTATGCTACATCGAACATGATTTTCAGTGCAGCGGGCAATGTGGATCATGAGGCTTTGGTCGCATTGGTGTCTGAAAAATTTGACAGTTTACCAAAGGAAAGTGGCATTAACGCAGACCCGACCCGCTATCAAGGCGGGGTGCTGGCTGTCAATCGCCCCAGTCTGGAGCAAGTCCATATTGTGGCTGGCTTTGACGGGGTGCGTTATGATGACCCGGATTTTTATGCCTTGTCTGTCATGTCGACTTTGTTTGGCGGGGGCATGTCTTCGCGCCTGTTTCAGGAAATCCGTGAAAAGCGTGCCTTGGTCTATTCCATCTACAGCTTTGTCTCTGCCTATGATGATGGGGGGATGCTGGGGATTTATGCGGGAACAGGGGCAGAAGAAACCAAGGAATTACTGCCTGTCTTGATTGATGAGATCAAAAAGGTTTGTGACGATGTCCATGATGATGAGGTCATTCGCGCCCGTGCCCAGTTGAAATCCAGTATTTTGATGTCACTGGAAAGCACCTCAACACGGTGTGAACAGCTGGCCCGTCAGATGATTGTCTTTGGCCGTCCCATTACGGTGGAAGAAGTCGTGAAGAAAATTGATGCGATTGATGCCCAGGCTGTACAGGATGTATCCCAACGGGTCTTTTCCAGTACGCCTACATTGACGGCGATTGGCCCAATTACGGAATTGCCCGAATTCAAGGTGTAGTCGGTCATTCTCAACTCGATTGGGGATCTGTGTCCGTTATTTTGGAGGCCCCCGCTTGCGCGAGGATGACAGGTTTATTATCGTCATCTCGCCAGCAATGCTGCATTGAGCATGCTCATCATAATGCCAAGGAATAGGTCAAGGATGACAATGCCCACTGCAGCGCTGATAGGAATGCGCAGGGATTTGTGGGCAAGATGTCCAATCCAGACCAACCCGGCGAACATAAGCCCAACAGAGAGGGAAGAGGCAGCTTCCCAACTGATCATCTTGCTGGCTTGTGCCAGAGCGACCAGCAGATACATGATATTATAGAGACAGCCCAGCCAGTTATAGGCGATGATGAATTCCAGAAATTCGCCGCGTCTGTTGATAGAATGACAGACCCGCTCCATAAGTATGGGGAAGATCAACCAGGCGAGGGCGTAAATTTCGGCCTCAAGGATGAAATAGCGGGCACCATCGTGCTTTTCAGGGTTAAAGCGCAAGAGGGCCAACAGCACATAGAACGGCGCAACCAAGGTTGCAGCCCAATAAAGTGAGGCCCAGAAACCTTGAATGCCCCCGACCATCATTTTCGCACCACTGATGTCAAGGCGAACCAGTCGCCCGGCACCGGCTAAACCATAAAAGGGTGCGCGAAGATTGATCATGCAGCCTCGTTAAAATAATTTTCCAAAATGCGCTGATAGATTTTGGTCAGATTGGTCAGGTCTTCAATCAACACATTTTCATCTACCTTATGCATGGTCTGTCCGACAAGACCAAATTCGGCCACGGTGCAGGAATGGGTGATGAAACGGGCATCGGATGTCCCGCCTGAGGTGGAACGTTCCGGGGCGACCCCTGTGACTTCTTCGGTTGCCTGTTCAATCAGGTCTGTAAGTACGTCTTGGGGGCTCATGAAGCTTTCGCCGGAAATTCGGGTTTTCAGTGTGTAGTTTGTATCCACATGATCCAGTGTACTGCGAATCCAGTTTTCCAATGAGGCCCCTGTGTGGATATTATTATAGCGGATGTTGAACATGGCGGTGGCTTCGGCCGGGATGACATTTTCCACTTCGTTACCGCAGTCAATGCTGGTGATGGACAGGCTGGAGGGGTCAAAAAATTCATTACCTTGGTCCAGCGGGTCTGCAATCAGGGCATTCATCATCTTGACAAGGCGCGGTAAGGGGTTATCTGCCCGCTGTGGATAAGCCACATGGCCTTGGGTGCCATGAACGGTGAGAACTGAATTGATGGAGCCTCGACGCCCCACTTTCATCATTTCACCCATACATTTCGGGTTGGTCGGTTCGCCCACAAGACAGTGATCCATGATCTCGCCTTGGTCTTCCATCCATTCCAGTACCTTTTTGGTGCCGTTAATCGCAGGGCCTTCTTCATCTCCTGTGATCAGGAAAGAGAGGGAGCCTTTAAAATCATCGCCTTGATCTTTCAGGAAATTTTGTGCGGCCTCAACAAAGGCAGCGACAGCACCCTTCATATCGGCAGCCCCCCGGCCATAAAGGCGATCATCGTGAATGGTGGCGGCAAAAGGGTCAAAGTTCCAGCCGGATAAATCACCAACAGGCACCACATCTAAATGCCCGGCAAAACAGAAATTTGGGGCCTGGGTGCCAATACGGGCATACAGATTTTCCACCCGTTCTGTCCCTTCTTCCTGAAAGGGCAGGCGGTGACAGATGAAGCCAAGGTCTTCCAATGTGTCTTGCAGCAGATCAAACACCCCTTCATCACGAGGTGTAACGCTGGGGCAGCGAATGAGTTCTTGAGCAAAGGAAATGGTGTCGATCATTGGAAGGGGCCTAAAAGTGAAAAATCTTATGTATAAAACTATATCGGCCCCAGCCTTCTGACAAGGTGGAGCCGATACTTATTTGACATCCCCGCGAATGCGGGGATCTTTTCAAAGCAAGGAGGTCCCCGCATTCGCGAGAACGACGACCTTGCTTAGTCACGCAGCAGTTCATTGACGGATGTTTTGGAACGTGTCTTTTCATCAACGCGTTTTACAATCACTGCACAAGCCAGGTTCGGGCCCGGTTCACCGTTCGGCAGTGGCTTGCCCGGCAGGGTGCCTGGAACAACCACAGAATAAGCCGGAACGCGACCATAGCTGACTTCGCCAGTTTCGCGATCAACGATTTTTGTAGACTGACCAAGGAAGACACCCATGGAGATGACAGAACCTTCTTCAACGATCACGCCTTCGGCCACTTCTGAACGTGCACCGACAAAGCAGTTGTCCTCGATGATAACCGGGCCAGCTTGCAGCGGTTCCAGAACGCCACCGATACCAGCACCACCGGAAATGTGAACGTTTTTACCAATTTGGGCACAGGAACCAACTGTTGCCCATGTGTCGATCATCGCGCCTTCATCTACATAGGCACCGAGGTTGAGGAAAGACGGCATCAAAACAGCGTTCGGGGCAACATAGGCGGATTTACGAACCACACAACCCGGTACAGCGCGGAAACCAGCTTCGCGGAAATTGCTTTCCGTCCAGCCTTCGAATTTAGACGGCACTTTATCCCACCAGTTGGCGTTTTCACCCGGTGCACCACCGATTGTTTCCATGTCATTGAGACGGAAAGACAGCAAAACAGCCTTTTTTGCCCATTGGTTTACAATCCAGTCGGAACCTTGCTTTTCAGCTACGCGAAGGGCACCGCTGTCCATCAGGTTCAGGGCTTCGTTTACCGCGTCGCGAATTTCACCTTTGGTGTCGTAATTAACAGAATCACGGTTTTCAAACGCGTTTTCGATGACAGATTCCAATTGTGCTTTATCCATAGCAAAATGCCTTTTCTTTTGAGTCAGTCTAGAAGTTGGCGAGACAATGAAAAAATTGCGCTCTTCTGTCAAGTTTAGAGAAGTAAACCCAGTAAATTAATCGGACTTGCTCTCTCATATGTTCCCTTGGGTAAGGGGTGCACAATTATGACGGTTTGTTTTGTGTAAAATCAATTATGGATTGTATTTTATGTTTATCTAATAAGGTGAGCATCTAAGGTTTAAAAACGTGATGAATAACAAATCAAAGAGATATTAATTTGTATTATTAGTATAATTTAAAAGTAATTTTTTTATAATGAAACATGTATTTCAATATGTTATAAAATTTCTTAGAAAATTCACCTTGATAGGTGATTACGTAGTTTCCGGTAGTCTATAGAATCTGCTGCATCGCACAAATAGTCTAGGGGTAGATATGTTTGATAACAGTAAAGAAGTGTTTTTTAACAATCATGAGTTGATTGTGAGCAAAACAGACCTTAAAGGGCGAATCACTTATGCCAATGACGTTTTTTTAAAAGTGTCTGGTTATGGGCTCGATGAAATTATGGGGCAGCCTCATAATATGATCCGTCACGATTTTATGCCGCGCAGCGTCTTTCATTTGCTGTGGACAACACTTCAAGAGCGCAAAGAAATCTTTGCCTATGTGGTCAATAAAACGAAAAACGATGGCCATTATTGGGTGTTGGCCCATGTTACGCCGTCTCTTAATCTGGAAGGAGACGTGATCGGTTATCATTCTTCACGACGTGTGCCGGAACGTGACTTGCTGGAAGGCCATATCATACCGCTTTACAACGAATTGAACCGCATTGAACAGGCGGCAAATAACCGCAAGCTTGGCATGCAGGATGCCGTGTCCTATTTACAGGATGTGGTTCAGGGCTATGCGCCCGATTATCACCAATTTATTCTGACACTTGATAGATTGGCGGCTTCATGATGTTTTTTAAGGGAGAAAAGTCAAAAGCCATTTCGCAATTTATCGAAGTCTGTGAAGCTGTGGCGGAAGGGGACTTTGAAAAACGCATTATTGATATGCCCGTTGATGCAGATTTCCAGCAACTGGCACAAGCAATCAATCGCCTGATTGACCGAACGGATGCCTATGTGCGTGAAACAACCGCTTCTTCGCAATATGTCCGCGACAATAAATATTATCGCCGCATCAATATGAAGGGGATGCTGGGGGCTTTCGCGGTTGCCAGTGAAATCATTAATGATGCCACCCAAAATATGGAAGACCGCGTATCGTCTTTTAATACGGTGGTCGATCATTTTAATGAAACGGTTTCAGGTGTGGTGACAACGGTGAATGATACGGCTCATCATCTGGAGGAACAGGCAAAAAACATGTCGGACATGTCTTGCCAAACCAGTGAAAAGGCAGGAACTGTTGCAGCCGTGGCCGAACAGACATCTTCCAACATTAATACCGTGGCTTCTGCGACGGAAGAATTGAATGCTTCTATTGCTGAAATTGGTGCACAGACACATCGTTCACTCGATATTTCCAGTACGGCTGTTGAGCAAAGTACACAGGCGCGAGAACAGGTGGCGCACTTAACGCAGGCTGCTGACGAAATTACAGATATTGTCAGTTTAATCACCGATATTGCGGCCCAGACCAACATGCTGGCCTTGAATGCGACAATCGAAGCTGCCCGTGCTGGTGAGGCCGGTAAAGGGTTTGCTGTAGTTGCAGGTGAAGTCAAAAACCTTGCCAGTCAGACAACAGGGGCCACAGATGAGATTGAACGAAAAATCGGGGCAATCCAGCAAATCACCCATCAAGCCCAGCAATCCATTCAGGCGGTTTCCACAACTATTGCCAATTTAAGTGATAATTCCTCTTCCGTTGCAACAGCTGTTGAACAGCAAAATTCCGCAACAATGGAAATCAGCCGCAGTGTCAGCGAAGCAGCCTCAGGCATGGATGTGACCAAACGTGATATTGAAGCCTTGTTAGGGGTGGCAGAAGGGGCGCATCAAACAAGTGATCATGTTGCCCAGTCTGCAACAAGCCTGCCCTCACAGGCGGTTTTGCTGAAACAGGCCGTGGATCAATTTATGGTCCGGGTCAAAGAGGTTGTTTAAACTGTTCCTTGTACGAGAGGCAGCATCCTGTATGCTGGTGTTATAAAAGGGGGCCCTAGCCCCTTATCTCTTATGGAAGGAACGCTCTGATGAGCCAGTTGGAAAACGGTCAAACCGTTAAAGTCCTCGTTACATTTACCATGGAAGATTCCACGGTGATTCCTGCTTCACCTGATGGCACGCCATTGGAACTTATCGTTGGGGAACCTTGTGGTTTTGTTGCCATTGATACTGCATTGCCAAGCATGAGCATGGGGGAAAGCCGTACCCTCAAACTGTCACCGGACGAAGCTTTCGGTATGCCGGACCCGAACTTGCGTTTTGATGTACCGCGCACCAGTATTCAGGTGGAAGGGGACCTTCAGCCCGGTGTGGCCTTACAGATGAATGGTGAGGATGGTCAGGTGTTTACCGCCATTGTCCATGAAGTCAGCGAAACTTCCGTGCTTGTCGATGCAAACCATCCTTTGGCTGGGGAAGCATTGGAATGTAAAATCGACGTTGTAGGCTAGAATGTCTCAGAAAATCTGGAAAGTTTATCTCTCTGGTGAAATTCACAGTGACTGGCGTGAACAGATTAAACAGGGGGTGGCCGATAAAGGCTTGCCTGTTGAACTGAACTCGCCGGTCTGTGTCCATGACGATTCCGATAAGTGCGGTGTTGCCATTTTTGGTGAGGAAAAGGATGCCTTCTGGATGGATCGCAAAGGGGCGAACTTAAACGCCATTCGCACCCGTACCCTGATTGAAGAGGCTGATTTGGTCGTGGTGCGTTTCGGTGAGAAGTATAAGCAATGGAATGCTGCTTTTGATGCGGGCTATGCCGCTGCTCTTGGTAAGCCCTATATCACGCTTCACCCAGAACAGCATGATCATGCTTTGAAAGAAGTCGATGGTGCTGCTTGTGCTGTGGCACGGGAACCTGTCCAAGTGGTGCAGGCACTGGCTTATGTGATCAATGGAGAGATGCCTTAATATAGCAAATCCCGAGTCATTTTGATTGAAAATTACGGCGACGTATTTGCGTAAAACCAATTGATTTACAGAAAAGGGCTGTAACGATAGTGTTGCCATTCTCAACGGGGTTGGGAATGGCGTCTTCTTTTATGTTTTAAGCACAAAAAAAGCCGCCAAGATGGCAGCTATTTTTATAAGCTTAAGATGGAGCGGGCGAAGAGATTCGAACTCTCGACCTAAACCTTGGCAAGGTTTCGCTCTACCCCTGAGCTACGCCCGCACGCTTGCATCTTATGCATATGGTGTTTTCTAGAAGATGGAGCGGGCGAAGAGATTCGAACTCTCGACCTAAACCTTGGCAAGGTTTCGCTCTACCCCTGAGCTACGCCCGCTTAACCTTCTAAAAATGGCTTCCTTATTGAGGGTGGGTAACCCCCAGAAGCGGGGCGCATAATATTAAATGACGAAGACTTTGCAAGCTAAAAATTCAAGAAAGTGAAATATTTTGGGATTTTAAGCCATAATCCGTTGAAAACATTGATTCTACGCGACATATTCTTCTTATCTTCGACATTCTTAAAGAGCCTTTCATGCCGCTAACGCCACAAGAATTATTAACCCAACTGGATCACTTGCAGATTCAGGCCCAAACCCACCATCATCCGCCATTGCGCACAGTGGAAGAAAGTAAGGCACTGCGTGGGGATTTACCGGGCCTGCATTGTAAGAATCTGTTTTTGAAAGATAAGAAAAAGCAGCTTTGGCTGGTGGTGGCTGCAGAAGATCGCCCGATTAACTTAAAAGAGCTGAAAGGCAAGATCGGTTCGGCCCACCTTTCCTTTGGCAAGGCAGACTTGTTACAGGAGGTTTTGGGTGTATCTCCGGGCTCAGTCACGCCTTTTTCCCTGATTAATGATGTGGACAAGCAGGTTCGTGTGGTACTGGATTCCCATATGATGGCTGAACCGCTGATTAATTATCATCCCCTGACAAATGAAATGACCACGGCCTTAAGTCCTGAGGGCTTGCGTCAGTTTATTCGTCATTGCGGCCATGAATTTAGCGAAGTGGAACTTTGACTTCGCAGGTTAAATAAGAGTACAACAACCAGAACAGGTTCAACGTAAAAGAGACAATATAAAGATGATTCTTGATCCCAATGCCCCGGCAACAGCCCCTGATTTGATTAAAGATGCCACCAACGAAACCTTTATGGCAGATGTGGTTGATGCCTCTATGGAAGTCCCTGTTCTGGTTGATTTTTGGGGGCCGGGTTGCAAACCTTGTGAAACGCTAAAACCCATGTTGGAAAATCTGGTGCGCAGCATGGGCGGGGCGATCAAGCTGGTGAAAATCAATGCGCAGGAATGCCAAGATATTGCCATGCAGCTGCGTGTACAATCTGTTCCGACGGTTTTCTGTTTTAAAGGCGGGCGTCCCATTGATGCTTTTCAGGGGGCATTGCCGGAAAACGAACTGCGTAAATTCATTGATAAGCAAATTGGGGATGAAGGTTCCCCCATTGCCCAAGCGCTTGCTCAAGCCAAGGACTTGCTCGATTCCGGGGATGCCGCCAATGCTCAGGGGCTTTATATGCAAATTTTGCAAAATGACAGTTCCAACCCGGAAGCCTGCGCTGGTGTGATGCGTACCCATGTGGCCTTGGGCAATGTCGATAGCGCCAAGGAAATTGCAGATAATTTACCCGATGAGTTGAAACGCAATGAACATATTGCCTCTGCCATTGCCATGATGGATCTGGCAGGCGGGGCTGATCTGGATACGTCTGAATTAGAAGACAAGCTTGCAACCAATCCGGATGACCATCAGGCGCGTTTTGATCTGGCCATGGCGCTTTATGGGGCAGGGCAAAATGAAGAAGGCTTGATGCAGCTTCTTGAAATTGTGAAAAAAGATCGTAACTGGAATGAAGATGCGGCGCGCTTGCAGATGCTGAAAATTTTCGAAGCCCTTGGTTTAAGTGACCCGCTGGTGATTAAAGTACGCAAAAAACTAACCACAGTGTTGTTCTAATGGGTCCTCTTCTTCCTGAAACACTTCCCTTATTCCCCCTGAGCGGGGCTTTGTTGTTACCGCGTGGGCAATTGCCGCTTAATGTGTTTGAACCGCGTTATCTGACGATGGTTGAAGATGCCTTGGGTGTGGGGCGTGCCATTGGGATGATCCAGCCTTGTCATGATGTGCCAGACCCCATTCCCGATTCTACAGCGATTTACACCGTGGGATGTATGGGTAAAATCGTGGAATTTCGGGAGCTGGAAGACAGCCGCTTTCTGGTGACGCTGGCCGGGATCACCCGCTTTAAGGTGAAAGAGGAATTAGAGATCGAACGGGGCTATCGCCGTGCGACTGTGGACTACAGCCCATTTAAGGTGGATCTGTCTGAAAATCAGGCCCCGGTAGACCGTGAGGCTTTACTGGATGGTTTGCGCCATTTCCTTGATCTGAATGCTTTGGGTGGCCAAGAGATGATGGATGTGAACTGGGATGCCTTGGAACAAGCCCCGGATGAAGATCTCGTCAATGCCTTGTCCATGCTTGGACCGTTTGAGCCGCGTGAAAAGCAGGCCCTGTTGGAAGCTGTCAGCCTCACAGCGCGGGCTGAAACCTTGATTACCATGATGTCGATGGCGGCGCTGGCGAATGAAGATGGCTCTTCTGGTCACGCCTAGGTCCTGACCCTAATCACCAAAGAAAGTAAGAGATGATGTCTACACCTGCTGTTGATCCAAAACTTCTGGAAGTTCTGGTCTGTCCGATTACCAAAGGTCCTTTGCGTTATGATGCAGAAGCTCAGGAACTGATCAGTGATCAGGCCCATCTGGCTTTTCCGATTCGGGAAGGTATTCCGATTATGTTAAGCGAAGAAGCGCGCAAACTGGATGAGGATGCGTAAAGGCCGTGTCTCAATCTTCATCAGATAAAAAACGCATTGTCACAGAACTGCGTATTAAAAAAGAAGAAAAGCTTTTGATCGTTTCTTTTGAAACGGGGGAAAAGTTTGAAATTCCAGCAGAACTGTTGCGTGTGGAAAGCCCATCTGCCGAAGTGCAAGGCCATAGTCCGCAGGAAAAGAAAATCATTCCCGGTCGTCGCCATGTAGGGATCATCGGGGCTGAGCCTGTGGGCAATTATGCTATTAAGCTGGTCTTTGACGATTTGCATGATACGGGTATTTTCACCTGGAACTATTTGTTCTGGCTGGGTGAAAATATGAATGAGGTCTGGGATGATTATCTTACCAACCTTGAAGCTGCGGGCCTTAGCCGCGATCCTTAAATCCAATTTATGAGTTTACGCTTTCCTCAAAAAAACATAGATTGAGGCAAGAAACGAAAGGAGTTGTTTGGTCTCATGTCTAATCCATTCATCATTGGTTTGCGCACAAATCCGCAGCTGTTCTTCAATGAACTGGATACAAGCGAAGTTCAGGCCGTTGCCGAAGCCTGCATTCGTGTTTTGGAAAATCGCCATAAAGAAGGCGATGCAGACGCCGCAGGCTGTTTGCAAAACGTTTATCGTGAAGTGGCGAATATCGAGCTTTGATTCGTTTCATCCCCGCCCTGTTCGTTTTTTTATGGAGCACAGGCTTCATCGGGGCGAAACTCGGCCTGCCTTATGCCGAGCCTTATACATTTCTCTTTATCCGTATGAGCATCACCAGTGCTTTGTTGCTGGTGGTTTTGATCATGCTGAAAAAGCCCTGGCCTGAGACAAAGGTACTCAGTGGTCATGTTGCCTTATCTGGTGTGTTGATCCATTGTGGCTATCTGGGCGGGGTGTTTACTGCTATTAAGTTGGGCATGCCCTCTGGGCTGGCGGCGTTGATTGCTGGTTTGCAGCCCCTTCTCACAGCCTTTGCCGCCCAACCTGTTTTGGGTGAAAAGGTCAAACCGATCCAGTGGCTGGGTCTTAGCCTTGGGCTTGCCGGGATTGTTCTGGTGCTGAGTGAGAAGCTGGATTTGAGCAGTGGCAATCTGTTTGACGGATTCGGCATGTGGGCGGTTTTTGCGGCCTTTTTTGCTGTGATCAGTATTACGGCCAGTTCGCTTTATCAGAAAAAATATTGCACGGACATGCCGCTGATGAGTGGCACCTTCATTCAATATTTTGCGGCAGCCGCCCTTTATTCCTTCTTGGCCGTTGGCTTTGAAACCATGGAAGTGCAATGGACGGGGGAGTTTATCTTTGCCTTGTTCTGGCTGATCTTTATGCCGTCTTTTGGCGCAATTTCCCTATTGATGTGGATGATCAAGCAGGGCGAAGCTTCAAAGGTCGCCAGCCTGTTTTACATGGTCCCCCCTGTCACCGCAGTGGAAGCCTATTTCCTGTTTGACGAGACTTTAGGTCTTGCTGCGATTGCCGGGATGGTCATTGCCAGTGTGGGTGTGTGGATGGCGGTGAAAAAGTAACAGCCTTATTCCGGCCAATGGACGATATAGTCTTCCAGATCGCCTTCGACTTTATCTTCTGAAATAAAACGCCCGACGATGGATTTCCCGGTTTTCACCGCGCTTTGGGCATCCCCGCTCAGCAAGGGGTGCCAGTCAGGCAGATCTTTGCTATCACGCAGCAAGCGATAGGCGCAGGTTGAGGGCAACCAGTGCAGGTTTTCCAGATTACGGGGTAGAAGTTCCACACAATCAGGTACCAAAAAAGTGCGCATTTGATATTGGGTACAGCGACAGGTATCCACATCCATCAAACGACAGGCTACATTGGTGTAGCAGACCTCGCCGGTCTCTTCGTCTTCCAGCTTGTGCAGGCAGCATTTGCCACAGCTGTCACACAGCGATTCCCACTGTTCCAGTGACATGTCACTGAGTTTTGTTGTTTTCCAAAAAGGTTCAGTCATAGCTTCTAAAAAAAGTCCCCGCCGATCAAGGCAGGGACATCTCTGTGAGTTATTTTTTGTTCAGCTTGTGGTCATGCTTGCGAATAAATTCTGCGACCATGGGCTTGATCTCTTCGCGCCAGCGACGCCCGTTGAAGATCCCGTAGTGACCAACGTTGGGGTGGAGAACATGCTTTTGCTTGTTCTTTGCCAGGTTGGAACAGATATCATGGGCGGCTTTGGTCTGGCCTTTCCCTGTGATATCGTCTTTTTCACCCTCAATCGTAAACAGGGCTGTTTTTTTAATGGCAGATGGGTGAACCTTGCGATCACGCCAGTTCATGATATCGCGTGGCAGGGCATGTTCCATAAACACTGTTTCCAGTGTTTGCAGATAGAATTCTGCCGGCAAATCCATGACAGAAAGATATTCATCATAGAAGGAATGGTGCTGTTCAGCCGAATCGCCATCACCTTCAATCAGATGGTTAAACAGGTTCAGGTGTGCGCCCACATGGCGGTCCATATTCATGGACATAAAGCCTGTCAGCTGCATGAAGCCTGGATAAACATGGCGCATAAAGCCCGGATAGTTGACCGGAACTTGGGCAATGACGCTTTTGCGGAACCAGTCGATATCTTTTTCTTCAGCCAACAGGTTGACTTCTGTCGGGCTAACGCGGGTATCAATCGGGCCACCCATCAGTGTCATGGAAGCCGGTGCACAATAATCATCATCTTCTGACATCAAAGAAACGGCCGCCAAGACCGGAACGGAAGGCTGACAGACGGCAATCACGTGGGTGTTGGGACCCAGGTGATGCAGGAAGTACATGATATATTCAATGAAATCGTCCAGATCAAAATCGCCATGGGATGTGCAGACATCGCGAGCGTTGATCCAGTCGGTGATATAAACGTCATGATCGGGCAACAGGGCTTCAACCGTACCACGCAGTAGGGTCGCATAGTGACCGGACATGGGCGCAACCACAAGGACCTTGGGGTCTTCATGTTTGGTGTGACGTTTGAAATGAAGCAGTTCACAGAAGGGCTTGTGTAAGACAACTTCTTCATCAACTGCGACTTCATTGCCGTCAATTTCGGTGAAATGCAGGCCGAATTCCGGCTTGATGTAGCGGCGTGTTACGCGCTCAAACAAGTGGCAGCTTGCGGCAATCGCACGTCCCATCGGGGTATAGGATACCGGCATGAAGGGAGAGCGAAAAACTTCTTCCATCTTTTCCGCAGCATGGCGAAAGGGGGACCATACAGAATGTTGGAATTCATAGAATTGATAAAGCATACGACCTCATTTAAGTCCCTTATTTAAAAGGGTGTTTGTTCAAATCTGTAACGACTGGTTTAGACTTTATATAAATCCCGGTCATTTATTGACACGAACATTAAGATTAAAATATTTCAAGCGTCAACCAATTTACGCACAAATAGTACAAAAGTTGGTTGCAATTGTAACTACGGTTGAGTGTTTCTCAGTTAAACGGAATTTCACACTGCGCTGCACAATTGTTGTTGCAATGCAACATAGCATGACCAGCTGGTCAGAATCCAGATTTTTTTAATATACAGCCGATAAAACGCACTTTTTTAACAGGAATGTCATGAGTCCGTTGACTTAACCTTGGCAACGCCTTATATAGCGGGCTCGTTTACTTTGGTTTTCAATTGATTTAACGGAGTTGACCCGTGAAACGCACGTATCAGCCCAGCAAGCTCGTTCGCAAACGCCGCCATGGTTTCCGTAGCCGTATGGCTACTGTTGCAGGCCGCCGCGTTCTTTCTGCTCGCCGTGGAAAAGGCCGTAAGCGCCTGTCTGCGTAAGTCCTTAACTTACGTTTAGATTTGCCCGTAAAGGATGGTTGGGTATGCCCCGTATTCCACGTCTTAAAAAACGACGTGAATTTCTGTCAGTCGCTGCGACTCGCAAGAAATGGGTGACACCCGGCCTGATTTTACAGGTTCGCAAAAGAAAAAAACCGTTTACTTCTTTATATAAGAATCCAACGGTTCGCGAACTGCCGGAAGGGCAACCGGATATTCGGATCGGATTTACGGTCAGCAAAAAAGTCGGAAACGCCCCTGAGCGCAATCGCGCCAGACGGCGTCTTCGGGCTATTGCTGACCTTGTCTTGTTTAAAAAGGCCCGATCCGGTTTTGATCTTGTTGTAATTGGTCGCCGGGAAACGATTAAACGTCCCTTTGATAAATTGGAAAAAGATCTCAAGACAGCACTTTGGAAAACAGGGGTTCATATTGATGCCCCCACCCAAAATGCAAAAGGCGGAAGGGTCGCCAAATGACCTTTTTGGCTTATGTGGCAAAGGCGATTGTGCGGGTTTATCAATATGGTATTTCCCCCATTTTGCCGGGAACTTGTCGTTATACACCGACCTGTTCGCAATATGCTATTGAAGCCATTGACCGATTTGGCCCTGTTAAAGGGGGCACACTCGGGTTAAGACGAATCTTTCGCTGCCATCCGTGGGGCGGGTCAGGATATGATCCGGTTCCGCAAAAAGTCGAATCGGCATCCTGTCGGTGCGGCTCAAAACATAGTTCACAGTAAAGATTCGACTTTTTTGCATAAGAATTCTTTTGTACAAAAGGTCGTTTTTTAATTTATCAGGGGTCCCTTTGTGGAATATAGGCTGAGATGAACGACCAGAAAAATATGATTTTGGCGATTGCCCTTTCAATCGCGATTCTGTTTGGCTTCCAATTGCTGTTCCCACCGGCTGAGCAAGTCGCCCAGCAACAACAGCAAACCACACAGGACGGTTCTGCACCGCAAGCCCCTGCAACACAATCCGGTGATGCATCTTATGCACCGCAAATCCCAGGCGGCGCGGCTGAGGCCATGAAAAAAGCCATGGCAACGCGCTCGCAAAAGCTGGATGCGACGGCGCGTATTACCATTGAATCCCCTCGTCTTTCCGGTTCCCTGTCTGTACAGGGCGGTCGCATTGATGACTTGACACTGGATGATTACCGCATCGACCTGAGCGAAGACAGTGACACGATTACACTGCTCAACCCCAAAGGTCTGCAAGCTGCCTATTATGCCGAATTTGGCTGGTCTGCACCGAATGTCAAAGTTCCGACAGCCGATACGGTTTGGGCCACAGACAAAACAGTTTTGAAGGCTGGTGATTCTGTTACACTCAGCTGGGATAACGGCGAAGGTTTGCTCTTTACCCGTAATATCGCTCTGGACGACAACTACGCCTTCACCATCAACGATTCTGTCACCAACACAGGGGCGGCAGGCGTTGACCTTTATCCTTACGGTCTGATTTCACGTTCCGGTACACCGCAAACCAGTGGTTTCTTTATCCTGCATGAAGGTCTGCTTGGGGTGTTTGATCATGTTCTGGAAGAAATCGACTATGATGATCTTCAAGACAAGGGCACACAGAAGGTTGATCCGGTTAAAGGTGGCTGGATTGGCATTACAGATAAATACTGGCTAATGGCATTGGTGCCTGATCAAAATTCAATGATCAACCACCGTTTCAGCCATTATCGCAGCGACAATCTGGATAAATACCAAACAGATTATCTGGGGCCGAAACTGGCGGCCGCACCGGGTCAAACTGTGTCTTTCAAAAGCACGCTGTTTGCCGGTGCCAAGGAACTGGACATTCTGACACATTATGAAGAAACAATTGGTGTGCAAGAATTTGATCTGGCGATTGATTTTGGCTGGTTCTTCTTCATCACCAAGCCGTTCTTCCTTGCCATGTCCTGGCTCTATGGTGTTCTGGGGAACTTCGGTCTGGCTATTTTGGCCCTGACAGTCGGTGTTAAGATCCTCTTCTTCCCGCTGGCCAACACGTCTTATCGTTCTATGGCGAAGATGAAAACGCTCGGACCGAAGATCAAGCAGCTGCAAAAGCAATTTGGCGATGACAAGCAGCGCATGAACCAGGAAATGATGGCGCTTTACAAGCGTGAAAAAGCCAACCCGGCTTCTGGTTGTTTGCCGATCCTGTTGCAAATCCCGGTTTTCTTTGCACTTTATAAAGTGTTGTTCGTTTCCATTGAAATGCGCCACGCCCCGTTTTATGGCTGGATTCAAGATTTGTCCGCACCGGACCCGACCACCATCTTCAACCTGTTTGGTTTGATCCCGTGGGATCCGCCGCAGTTGCTGATGATCGGTGTTTGGCCGTTGCTCATGGGTCTGTCCATGTTCTTGCAACAGCGCCTGAACCCACAACCGACTGATCCTATTCAGGCAAAAATGATGATGTTCTTGCCAGTGGTCTTCACCTTCATGCTGGCGGCCTTCCCGGCTGGCCTCGTGATCTACTGGGTGTGGAACAACGTCCTTTCAATCCTCCAGCAATGGACGATTATGAAGGGTATGGAAAAAGGTAAATAAGGCAGTTCACTCATCCCCGCAACTTGCGGGGATGATGCTTTTTAAGGTGCAGATATGACAGACGAAAACACATTCAGCGAAGAAGAAATCGAATTTGGCCGCTGGCTTTTTACCCAGCAGACCGATTTTATGTTGGGTGTTGCCGGCTTAAACCAGTTGCCTGATACATCTGCCTGTGAAATCTGTTTTGCCGGACGTTCCAATGTGGGGAAATCCAGCCTGATCAATGCGCTATGTGGCCGTCGTGATCTGGCCCGGACCTCTTCCACACCGGGGCGTACACAGCAGCTGAACTTTTTCAAAATCCGCGACCGTCTGGTTTTTTGTGACCAGCCCGGTTATGGCTATGCCAAGGCGCCTGTGGCCGAAGTCAAGAAATGGCAGGATGTGGTCTTTTCTTACCTGCGCGGTCGTCCCCAGTTGCGCCGCGCCTTTGTCCTGATTGATGGACGCCATGGGATTAAGGAAACCGATCGTCCCGTCATGGAAATGATGGATACGGCCGCCATGTCCTATCAGATCATCGTCACCAAGGCCGATAAGACCAAAAAAGGCGAATTGGACAAGCATTTACGAAATATTGAGAAAGAATTGGCTAAACATCCAGCAGCCCATCCTGATATTCTGGTCACCAGTTCTGAAAAGGGAACCGGAATTTCTGAGGTGCGCGCCACCATTGGACGTATGGTTAAAGAATTCGAAGGCTAGGATAAAAAGATGACCACTGTTGATAAGTCCCCCATGACGCAAGAAGATTATCTCTCTCAGGCTGTGACCCTGTCTGAGGCCCTGCCTTATATGCAGCGCTATGCGGGTGAAACCGTGGTGATTAAATATGGCGGGCATGCCATGGGTGATCCGGAACTGGCAAAACTGTTTGCCAAGGATATCGTGCTGCTTAAACAAGTCGGCATTAACCCGGTTGTTGTGCATGGCGGCGGGCCGCAAATTGGCAATATGCTCAAACGTCTGGAAGTGGAAACCAACTTCATTGACGGGCTGCGTGTCACAGATCAAGCCACCATTGATGTGGCTGAGATGGTCTTGTCCGGTTCCATCAACAAATCCATCGTCGCCAATATCAATGAGGCTGGTGGCTTCGCTGTGGGGCTGAGTGGGAAAGATGGCTCACTCATTCGTGCAAAAAAACTGCATCGCACCAAAAAAGACCCGGAATCCAATATTGAAAAAGTTCTGGATCTTGGTTTTGTTGGCGAACCGGATGTGGTGACGCCGCATATTCTGGATGTCTTTCTTGATTCAGACATCATTCCGGTGGTGGCCCCTATTGGCGTGGGCCCCAATGGTGAGACTTACAACATCAATGCCGATACGGCTGCGGGCGCTATTGCTTCTGCCATTGATGCCAAACGCTTGTTGATGCTGACCGATATCGCAGGCGTTTTGGATGGCGATAAAAACCTCATTCAGGAAATGAACGCTCTTGAAGCGCGTGATATGATTGCTGATGGTACCATTAACGGCGGCATGATCCCAAAAATCGAGACCTGTCTGTCTGCGGTTGAACCTAAAGACGAGGTGCCGGGTGTGAATGCGGCTGTCATTATGGATGGCCGCGTGCCCCATGCGGTTCTGCTGGAAATCTTCACTGAACACGGTGCAGGGACCATGATCCGTTCTGTGGAATAAGTTTTATATAAGTAATACACAGATTAAAAAAGGGAGCCATTTGGCTCCCTTTTTCGTGGTGAACTTACATGTTCGGGTAATTGGGACCGCCCATACCTTCCGGTGTGGTCCAGTTGATATTCTGGGTCGGGTCTTTGATGTCACATGTCTTACAGTGCAGGCAGTTGGCAAAGTTGATTTGCAGCTTTTTCTGGCCTTCGTTCTCTTCATCATCGAGATATTCATAAACACCGGCCGGGCAGAAGCGCACTTCCGGGCCTTCATATTTTGCCCAGTTGACAGACAAGGCAAGGGACTCATCAGCCAGTTTTAAATGACAGGGCTGTGTTTCTTCATGGGCGGTGTTCGAAATAAAGACAGAGGATAATTTATCAAAACTGATTTTCCCATCCGGCTTGGGATAGTCGATCTTGGGCATGCTTGCCGCAGGCTTCAATGTTTCGTTATCAGCGTGCGGATGTTTCAGGGTCCAGGGCTCGCGACCACCTGTCAGATAGGTTGTGAAGCCAGAATAGATCAAGCCACCCCAGAAGCCCCATTTGGCGAAGCTTGGGCGGATGTTACGGACTTTATAAAGCTCATCCCACACATAAGAGGCTTTCATGTTGGCGCTATATTGTGTGGGTTCTGTTGCCACATTTTCATCTTCTGACGTACAGAGGTCGAAAATCGCCTTGGCTGCTTCGATACCGGATTGCATGGCATTATGGGTGCCTTTGATCTTCGGTACGTTCAGGAAGCCGGCAGAACAACCGACAATACAGCCGCCTGGGAAAGTCAGTTTCGGGATGGACTGGAAGCCCCCTTCGTTCAGCGCACGTGCGCCATAGGCAATACGGCGACCGCCTTCAAAAGTTTTGCGAATTTCCGGGTGTGTTTTAAAACGCTGGAATTCATCAAACGGGGAGAGGTGCGGGTTGGCATAATCCAGACCAACCACAAAGCCAACAGCCACCTGATTGTTATCAATGTGATAGAGGAAAGAGCCCCCATAAGTGTTGCTATCCATCGGCCAGCCTGTGGTGTGAACGATCTTGCCTTCGGAATGTTTCTCCGGATCAATTTCCCACAGTTCCTTGATGCCGATCCCGAATGTTTGCGGGTCGCAATCTTTACGCAGGTCAAACTTGTTAAACAGCGTCTTGGTCAGGGAACCACGTACCCCTTCGGCAAAGATGGTGTATTTGGCATGCAGTTCCACACCCGGTTCAAAGTTCGGCCCTTCGGAGCCATCTTTTTCACGGCCCATGTCGCCTGTGGCGATGCCTTTAACTGAACCGTCTTCGTTATAGAGAACTTCACAGGCAGCAAAGCCGGGATAGACTTCCACGCCCATTTCTTCGGCCTGTTCGCCCAGCCAGCGACAGACATTGCCCAGGGAAACAATATAGTTGCCATGGTTGTTCATCTGTGGCGGTGTTGGCAGCTTTTTAAAACCTGTTTCAGACAGATGCAGGAAAGAATCTTCCTTGGCTTCAACGGTGAGTGGGGCACCTTTTTCTTTCCAATCTGGGAAGAGATGGGCCAGAGGACCAGTTTCAATAACCGCACCGGACAGGATGTGTGCGCCGATTTCAGAACCTTTTTCCACCACACAGACGGTTACTTCTTTTTCGTTTTCCTGTGCGAGCTGGCTGAGTTTAATCGCCGCAGACAGGCCAGAGGGGCCACCGCCAACGATTACAACATCAAATTCCATGGATTCACGTTCCATAGTCCGGTTTCCTTCCAAATGTTTATAGAGTGAACTGTTCTATTTGCGAACATTATTAGCACTATTATGGAAGGGAACATAGAAAAAATGTACAAACTTGTGAACCTTTCTGTTCAAATATTCTAAATTTTGCTAGGTAAAACCTATGAACCAGCAATCTGACAGCACATTTTCTGACCCGTTCAACCCAGAAAGCCTCTTAAAATGGTATCTGGAGATGGGGGTGGATGAAACAATTGGTGACGAATCCGTTGACCGATATGCGGCTACGGCTGAGCTTTTGGAACGCAAAAAAGCAGCAGCTCAGGTGCAACAGGCCCAACAGGCTCAACAGGGTGGACCTCGTGCCCCTATGATGGGAAAACCGGCTCCTGTTGCACAACAGCAGGTGCAAGCCACAGATGAGATGGTGCATAGTGCTGTGGAAATGGCGCGCAAAGCCCAGTCGGTTGAAGAGTTGCGCGAGGCGGTCTTGTCCTTTGAGGGATGTCATTTGAAAAAGACGGCCATGAATACGGTCTTTGCCGATGGTAATCCCAAGGCGGATATTATGTTTATCGGTGAAGCCCCCGGCGCAGACGAGGACCGCCAAGGCGTGCCGTTTGTCGGGGCAAGTGGGAAATTGCTGGATAAAATGCTGCATTCTTGCGGGTTGGAAGATGAAGTTGGGGATCGCTCCAAAATCTATATTTCCAATGTTTTGTTCTGGCGACCACCGGGCAACCGTAACCCGACCTTAAGCGAGATCGCTGTTTGCCTGCCCTTTGTGGAACGTCATATCGAACTGGTTGACCCAAAAATGATCGTGATGTTAGGCGGGGCGGCGGCTAAGGCTGTGTTGGGGGTTCATGACGGGATTTCACGTTTGCGCGGGCGGTGGTTTACCCATGCCACACCGGGGCTATCACGCCCGGTGCAGGCCACAGCCTTGTTTCATCCCGCCTATTTATTACGCTCCCCGGCACAAAAAAGACGGGCCTGGGGGGACTTGTTGTCCATCGTTGAAAAGCTGGAAACGTTATAAATTCCGCAGAAACTTGCGGTTTTTGGCAAAATCGGTTATTTTGTTGCCTAAACGTTGGGGACAGAGTATTTGCCTTTTAATATCAATGTGTTAAGGCGATATTTTGTAAATAACAAGATATAGTGTTTTAATATAGGCTTGCTTAATAGATATGGTATCCAGAATCAAAAGCGCTGTTTTTGCAGTCGGGCTTGCAACGGGACTGTTTTGCGCTCCCGTGGTCCATGGCGAAAATGTGCAACTTGCCGCCCTTGTTGAAGATTCTGTTTATGAGCTGGAAGCCGTTCAGCAATTGGATGAAACCAATCTGGCGCTATATCAGCAAGTTTTTCGCCTTCAGGAAAAAGGTCATTGGAAAAAGGCTGATAAGCTGATTGCCAAGATCACGGACCGCACGCTGATGGGCCATGTGCAGGCCCAGCGATATTTGCATCCAACCAAATATCGGTCGCGCTATAAAGAGCTGCGCCGCTGGTTAGTGAAATACCATGATCATCCACAAGCCAAACAGATTTACAAGCTGGCGAAAAAACGCCGCCCGAAAAATGCCTTGGCACCGAAACGTCCAACTGGGCAATATCTGAGTGGGTCCGGTTATGATGCCACAGGCCATGCTGATAAAGTCTATGCCCCGCGCAAACGTTTAAGTAAGGCCAAGGCACGCAAGGCCGCCAGCTATACCCGCAAGATGCGCTATTATACCCGCAAGGGCTGGACCAAATCCGTTAAAAACCTGCTGCGCACTCGCGAAGTGCATCAGCTGTTGCACCCCGGCCAAATTGATCAGGCCCGCACATGGCTGGCGGCAGGCTATTATGCCGATGGGTTGGATAAATGGGCTTATGAATGGGCGAACAAGGCGGTGAAACGGTCCGGTAAATATATCCCCACAGCGCATTGGATTGCTGGTCTGGCCTCCTGGCGGATGGGGGATTTGGTCCATGCGGCGATGCATTTTGAAAAAATCACCCATTCCCATTATTCTTCTGACTGGATGATTTCTGCCGGGGCCTATTGGGCAGCACGTTCTTATTTGCTGGAACGTCAGCCGGAAAAGGTGAATGAATGGCTGGTCAAGGCGGCGTCTTATCCACGTACGTTCTATGGGCAGTTGGCGAATCGCTCTTTGGGGTATGAAACCGTCTTTGACTGGCGCATCCCCAATATTGATACCAAGGCTTTGTCTTCCTTGCAGACGCAGCGTGCCGGGCGTCGCGCACTGGCCCTGTTACAGGTGGGGCAAGATGAAATGGCGGAAAAAGAATTCCGCAAAGCTTATGCCAAGGCCGATGATAAGGCGCGGGTTGCCATGTTGAATGTGGCCATGCGGGCCAATATGCCGTCTTTTTCCATGCGTTTGGCGTCTCAGTTGGCGCGCAAAGGGGTCGAGGTGCCTGACAGTGCGTTGTACCCACTGCCCAAATGGCAACCGAAAAAAGGCTATAAGGTGGATCGCGCCTTGATTTTTGCCCTGATGCGTCAAGAATCGGGTTTTAATCCCAAGGCAAAATCCTATGCCGGGGCCAAGGGGCTAATGCAATTGATGCCGGGGACGGCCAGTTTTGTGGCACGTGATCGCCGTATGCGGTGGAGCAAAAAGATTTTTGAACCGGAAACCAATATTGGGCTGGGTCAGCGATACATCAAAATGTTGTTGCAAGAACGCCATATTAATGGCGATTTGTTCCATATGACAGCGGCCTGGAATGTGGGGCCGGGGAACCTGAATAAATGGAAACGCGGTGTGAAGTATCAGGATGACCCGCTATTGTTTATCGAGAGCATTCCTTCGCGTGAAACACGTATCTTTATTGAGCGGGTGCTGACCAATTTCTGGATTTATCGCGACCGTATGGGGCAAGAGGCTCCGACTTTAGACGCAATTGCATCAGGTGCGTGGCCGATCTATAAAGAACAGGATCCAGCCTCAATTGAGCTGGCCCGCAATTAAGGAAATAAAGAACAATGTCACAAATTCATGGGGAACGTGCGTTCCAGTCGCTCAATATCGCCATCATCACGGTTTCTGATACGCGCACATTTGAAAATGATAAATCCGGCGATACCTTGGCCGGGCGTATCGAAGGGGCTGGCCATAAAGTCTTTGAACGGTTGATTTTGAAAGATGATTGTGAGGCGTTGGCAGAACAGTTGCGCACATGGTCTAACAATCCGGAAATCGACGTGGTGATCACCACGGGTGGCACAGGGGTGACAGGGCGTGATGTGACACCGGAAGCTTTTAAAATGGTGATTGAAAAGGAAATCCCCGGTTTTGGCGAGATTTTCCGCATGATCTCTTATCAAAAAATCAAAACATCGACCATCCAGTCCCGTGCCATGGCAGGGCTTGCCAATGCGACCTATATGTTTGCACTGCCAGGTTCCAGCGGGGCGGTGAAAGATGCCTGGGACGATATCTTGGTTCATCAGCTGGATGCACGCACACGTCCCTGTAATTTTGTGGAACTGATGCCGCGCCTGAATGAACATTTAGGTTAAGTGAAATAATCTTATTTTACTTCTGGTGTCATAAGCGTTGTAAGCTGCCAGATATTGCATTTATACTCTGATGTTCGGTAGGGAATAATCAGAAATAGGCAATAGGCGCGTGCCGGATCATAATCAACAGGGGCAAAGTGACCAACGCATACGGGCCATTTTGGAACGTGGGCCAGCAGTGATGTATCACTGCGAGGAATATTGGGACTATGGCATTAATTACATCAGTCCCAATATTACGGATTTAAGTGGCTGGCAGCCCGCTGATTTCACAGAAAATAGCATTTTCCGTTTGGAGATCATTCATCCAGACGACCAAAAACGTGTTCAAAAAGAGATCCAATCCCTTTTTGATACGGGACATCAGGTGCATGAATACCGTCTGCGCAAAAAAGATGGTGACTACATCTGGGTTATGGATGAAGTGCGCAGTCTGCAAAATGAAGCAGGCGGGTTTGACGGGCTGGTTGGATATCTTAGCGATATCACTGAATTAAAGGCAACTGAGCGTTCTTTGCGTGAAAGTGAATTACGTCACCGCACTATTTTTGAAACTGTTTTGGAAGGTATCATCACCATTGATTGCCGTGGGACCATTCATGACTTTAATAAAGCGGCAGAAAAAATATTTGGATATCACCCTGATCAGGTCGTGGGGAAAAATATTTCCTGCCTGATGCCGGAACCTTTTGCCAGCAGACATGATGATTTTTTGGCCCGTTATCTGGAAACGGGAGAGGCCCGTGTGGTGGGTATCGGGCGTACAGTTATGGGGAAACGTTCCGATGACAGTACATTTGAAATGAACCTGTCTGTTTCAGAAGTCAATTTACCGGATGGAAAATATTTCATTGGGGCCGTGCGTGATATTTCAAAGCAGCTTCAAGCCGAGCAAGCCTTAAGGCGAAGTCAGGAACGTCTGCGTATGAGCCAGAAATTTGGCAAAATCGGGACGTGGGACTGGCATATTGCAGATGGCAAACTCTATTGGTCAGATCAGGTTTTTCCCATTTTGGGACGGATGAATGACGGGGAGGAACTCCGCAGCGAGCGTCTGGTGGACTGGATTTATCCTGAAGATCTGGAGAAAGTAAAAGCCGCCTTGTTGCAATGTCTCAAACAAGGGGTGCGTTTTGATAGTGAACATCGGGTCGTCTGGCCCGATGGGACGGTGCGTTGGGTCCATGAACAAGGCGATGTGGTCCGCAATGCCGAACATAGGGCCATACGCATGGTCGGTGTGATCCATGATGTTACGGAAAAACAGCACCGGGAAGAAGAATTGCATGAGGCGAAAAAACTGGCAGATGGGGCCAATAAGGCAAAGTCGGAATTTTTATCGCGCATGAGCCATGAACTTAGGACACCACTAAATGCCATTTTAGGGTTCGCCCAGCTTTTGGCGATGAGTGGAAGGCACCCTTTGTCAGAACGTCAGCAAGGACAGGTCAATCAAATTGTCACGGCCGGGAACCATTTGATGGAACTCATTAATGAAGTGCTGGATCTGGCCCGTATTGAGGCCGGGCGCTTGGCCTTATCTATTGAGCCTGTTGAAATGGCCCCGGTCTTGGCGGAATGTCGCGACCTGACGGAACCTTTGGCTTTGGAAAAAAAGATCAATCTGGTTTTTGCGGACCCCTTGATTGATCGTTTGCAGGTGGATCGAATGCGATTAAAGCAGATTTTGATTAATTTGCTGAGCAACGCCATTAAATATAATGAGGTTGGCGGGTTTGTTCATTTGGAGCTGAAAAAGGTCGATGCAAGTTGGGTTGAAATATCCATTAGTGATGACGGGCAGGGGATTGACCCTAGCCAGCATGACCAAATTTTTACCCCTTTTAATCGCTTGGGGGCTGAACGTTCACAAATTGAAGGGACAGGGATCGGTCTGACCCTGACAAAACAATTGGTTGAAGCAATGAATGGGATGATCGGTTTTGACAGTATTCCCGGTGAGGGGACAACATTCTGGGTCAGGATGCCGATTGCTTAGTCTCTATATAAAAATGATAAAATTTTAGGCGCGCCGATATGAATGAAATGAAACAAAAGGTCCTGGACTGCTGCATTCTGGTGGTGGATGACAAACCGGCAAATGTCATGTTGCTTGAGCAGCTTCTTGAAGAAGAGGGCTATGGAAATGTCATTTCAACGACGGATTCCCGCGAGGTTCTCAATATTTATCAAAGCCGCCAGATTGATATGGTCTTGCTGGATATCCGTATGCCCTTCATGGATGGGCTTGAGGTGATGGAAGCGTTGAGGGAGGTCGTTGGTGAGGATGATTATTTGCCAATTCTGGTCCTGACAGCACAAACGGATATTGAAACCCATAAAAAAGCCTTGGCTGCAGGGGCGCGGGACTTTTTGACCAAACCGTTTCAGCCTTGGGAAGTTTTTCAACGTATCCATAATCTGTTGGAAACCCGCATTTTCTACAATAATCAACGGGGTCGGGCAGATGAGCTGGAAATTCAGGTTCAAAAACGCACGCGTCAAATTCACGAGACCCAGCTTGAAGTCGTGCGTCGTTTGGGGCGTGCGGGGGAATATCGGGATAATGAAACCGGGGCCCATGTGGTCCGCATGAGCAAAAGCTGTAAATTGCTCGCCCTTCGGGCAGGTTTGGGGGAAATATTTTCTGAGCTGATTTTGCAGGCAAGCCCCATGCATGATGTGGGGAAAATTGGCATTCCCGATGACATCTTATTGAAACCGGGCCGTTTGGATGAAGATGAACGTTTGATTATGAAACGCCATGTGGAAATTGGTGTGGATATTATTGGCGAATTTGACAGTGATATGTTGTCTTTGGCCCGCGAAATTGCACAGACGCATCATGAAAAATGGGACGGCAGTGGCTATCCACACGGTTTGTCAGGTGAAGAAATTCCGATTTCCGGGCGCATTTCGGCTATTTGTGATGTGTTTGATGCGCTGACATCAGAACGTCCCTATAAAAAGGCTTGGAGTATTGAGGACGCACTCACATATCTTCAAGAAAATGCCGGGAGCCATTTCGACCCCCGCTTAGTTGTCCAATTTATCGAAATAATTCCTGAAATTTGTTCATTGCGTCTGGAACACCCGGACGAACAAGAGTAGTATCCGGGCAAATTTTCAAGAATTTAGGACTTTTGAGCCACCATGTTACGTTTTTGGGGCTGGGTATTGTTTTTTGCAGTACTCATTATGCCTTCGGTTGAGACAGCAGCGAATAATGAATTTCGTAAATCTATTCGGATTGTCGGGTCTTCGACTGTTTTTCCTTTTTCAGCCTATGTGGCGGAAAAATATCATCGCAAGACGGGGATTGCGTCTCCTGTTGTGGAATCCACAGGTTCCGGTGGCGGGATTAAGATGTTTTGTGCCGGAATTGGGAAACAGCACCCTGATATTGTGACCGCCTCACGCCGTATGAAAATTTCCGAAGTCCATAAGTGTGTCGATCATAAAATTACGTCTATCGGCGAAGTGATGATCGGCTGGGATGGGATTATTCTGGCTGTTGCACGTCATGCACAGCCTTTTGAAATTAGTCAGAAGATTCTCTTCAAGGCACTGGCGCGGAAATTACCCATTGATGGTCAATGGGTAAATAACCCTCATACAAAATGGAATCATATCGACCCGGCGTTACCGGAGCAGCCTATTCAGGTCTTTGGGCCACCCCCGACATCAGGGACGCGTGATGTGTTTGTTGAAGAGGTGATGCTTAAGGCATGCCGCCAATTGTTGCAGCAACCTGATATTGATAAAAGGCTGTGTGGCGATTTACGTGATGATGGTCATTATATTGATGCAGGGGAAGACGACGACCTGATTGTGCGTCGCCTTAACAACAACGCGCAAGCGATCGGTATTTTGGGCTATAATGCGGCTATGCGGCGTGAAAACCTGATTAAACCGTTATCGGTCAATGCAATTGCTCCGTCTTTTGAGACCATTTTGGATGCGACCTATCCCTTGAGTCGTCCCTTGTTCTTGTATGTGAAAAATGAACATATCAAGGTCCTGCCCAATATTCAGGACTATCTTGATGAGTTCTTAAGCGAGCAAGCGATTGGGGAAGAGGGATATTTGGTCGAAAAAGGATTGATCCCTCTCCTCAATAAAAATGCAGGCCCACGGGTTTTGAATCTGTCTTTACAGTGAGATTTTCTTAAAGCATCTGTTTGGTCGGGCGAACGATAATCTCGTTCACATCGACCTCTTCGGGTTGTTCGATGGCGTACAGACAGGCATTGGCGATGGCTTTGCTATCAATGGCATCTTCGTAAAGCTTTTCCACTCCTTTGGCGATTTTTTCATTGCCGATAGATTGGGTTAGTTCTGAGGTCACGGCACCGGGGGAAATAATGGTGGTGCGCAGGTAGCCACGTGATTCTTGACGCAAGCCTTCAGAAATGGCGCGCACGGCAAATTTCGTTGCGGCATAAACCCCGGAGGTCGGTGTCACCACATGCCCGGCGACAGAGGCGATATTGATGATATGGCCGGATTTTTGTTCATGCATGGTGTCAATCACAGCGGCAATACCATGCAGGACGCCCCGGATATTGACATCAATCATGCGGTTCCATTCATCCAGCTTTTTCTCGTTGAAAAAGGAAAGAGGCATGACGCCCGCATTGTTGATCAATACATCAATACGGCCAAATTCCTTTAAGGCCATTTGGGCAAGGGCTTCGACCTCTTCTGGATGTGAGACATCACAAACCAGTGTGCGGCAGTTTTCACCAAGTTCATCGGCCAGCGTCTCAAGTTTTTCTTTTCGTCTGGCCCCTAAAACAAGGTTGGCTCCCAAGGGAGCAAACTTACGGGCCATGGCTTCGCCCAGTCCACTGCTTGCCCCTGTAATTATAATTGTCTTTGCCTGAAGGTTTGTCATGTTTAGCCTATATATCTTTATTACTACGTTTGCATAAACCTATTTCATACAATTAGTCTTAGCAATCGTAATGATTTTTATTATTGAGTCTGTTATGCTACTGCGAAAAGGCAACGAACGGGATAACAATAATGTCTACTGATAAGCATTTAATTGCTGAAATTAAACGAGAACTCGATTGGGCTGCAGAAGAAGTCAGACGTACCGAAGTCGAAGTGATGCGTCTTGAATTTGAATTCAACAAGACGATGGAAGGCGAAGATCAGGATGAAATCCAACGCCTGACAGAAGAAAAAGTACACCTGCAAGAACGTGTTGGTTTACATGATGCCTATACATTACAGCGTCGCGCTGCCAGCCGCTTCTCCATGTTGTGTCATGTGTTTGATGTCGCCAGTGGGACCGACACCGTTGAAGAAGCATTTGAGCAGCTGTGCCGTCTGTTGATCCGTTCTGCGGATGGGGAAAGCTCTTTACCTCAAGAACAACAGGATTGTTTGCGCACTTTGGCCGATGCGCTGGTCAGATATTTTGCCGATGGTCATACAGACAAGTCTGATGAAGCGATTCGGGAAGCATGGCAAAATGCGGAAGAAATGTTACGCGCCATGGGCCGCAAGATTTAAAAAAGACTGTGTTGCCAATAAAAAAAGGCCCGGTGGATCATTCCCACCGGGCCTTTTTTATATGAAGATCAGGGCTGGATTAAACCAGTTTGTCCAGCTCAGCAATCAAGGCATCGCCCATGGCTGTACAACCGATTTGTGTCATGCCGTCTTGCATGATGTCGCCTGTACGCACACCGCTTGCCAGTACGTTTTGAACGCCTTGGTCCAGCAGGTCTGCTTCTGCCGCCATGTCGAAGCTGTAACGCAGACACATGGAGAAAGACAGGATGGTTGCCAGAGGGTTCGCCAGGTCTTGGCCGGCGATATCCGGGGCAGAACCGTGTACGGGTTCGTACATGGCGCGTACCTTGCCGTTTTCGTCCTTACCGGACAAAGAGGCAGAGGGCAGCATGCCCAGGGAACCAGTCAGCATAGCTGCACAATCAGACAGCAGATCACCAAACAGGTTGTCTGTCAGGATCACGTCAAACTGTTTCGGGTTACGCACCAGCTGCATGGCACAGTTATCGGCATACATATGCTCAAGCGTTACGTCAGCATAGTTTGCCGCGTGGTGCTTGGTAACGATCTCACGCCAGAATTTACCGGATTCCATCACGTTGGCTTTTTCAACAGAGTGAACTTTGTTGCCACGTTTTTTCGCCAGGTCGAAGGCAACGTCTGCTGCACGGATGATCTCAGCATCTGTGTAAACCTGTGTATCGAAACCTTTGCGACCACCACCGGGCAGTTCTTCAACACCGCGCGGCTCACCGAAGTAAACGCCAGAGGTCAGTTCACGCATGATCATGATATCCAGACCGCGTACAACTTCGTCTTTCAGTGTAGAGGCATCCACAAGCGCATCAAAAACCATCGCCGGGCGCAGGTTGGCAAACAGGTCCATTTCCTTGCGCAGACGCAGAAGACCCGCTTCCGGGCGGGCATGGCGTTCAACATTGTCCCATTTCGGGCCACCCACAGCGCCGAGCATCACAGCGTCGGCTGCCATGGCATCAGCAACTGTTTCATCCGTTACCGCACATTTGTGAGCTTCGTAGCAAGCGCCACCGACAAGACCGTCTGTGATGTTAAAGTTTGCAGAACGGTTTTTTGCCAGCCATTCCATGATTTTCTTAACTTGGCCCATAACTTCCGGACCAATGCCGTCACCCGGCAGGAACAAAATATTTTTAGCGTCAGACATAAATAAATACCTTATCTATTCGTCATCCTCGCGTATGCGGGGACTTTTGTGAGACTGAAAAAAAGAGGTCCCCGCTTTCGCGAGGACGACACTCTTTTTATGTATTGTCAGAATTAACGTGCCATCCATGGCATGGATTGCTTATAGCTCTCTTCGAAAGACTCAATCTTGTCTTTCTTTTGCAGGGTCAGACCCACATCGTCGAGACCTTCCAGCAGGCAGTGCTTGCGGAATGGATCAACGTTGAACTCAATCGCATCGCCTACACCTTCGATTTTCTGGTTTTCCAGATCGATGGTGATGGTGGCATTTTCACCGTTACCGGCATGTTCCATCAAACGGTCAACATCTGCTTTTTCAAGTTTGATCGGCAGGATACCGTTCTTGAAGCAGTTGTTGTGGAAGATGTCAGCAAAGCTTGTGGAAATGATGCAGCGAATACCGAAATCCGCAATCGCCCATGGGGCATGCTCACGTGAAGAACCACAGCCAAAGTTATCGCCCGCTACAATGATTTGGGCTTTGCGATAAGGGGCCTGGTTCAAAATGAAGTCTGCTTTTTCAGAACCGTCCTGATTGAAACGCATTTCGTCAAACAGGTTGGCACCCAGACCGGAACGTTTGATGGTTTTGAGGAACAGTTTTGGAATGATCATATCGGTGTCGATGTTGATCAACGGCATTGGCGCAGCAATACCAGTCAGTTTGGTGAACTTTTCCATTCTCTTAGTTCCCCTCTTTCAACAGTTCGCGAACATCTGTCAGTTTGCCTGTGATGGCAGCCGCAGCAGCCATGGCCGGGCTGACCAGATGTGTGCGGGAATCACGGCCTTGGCGGCCTTCGAAGTTACGGTTGGATGTGGAGGCACAACGCTCACCTGGGCTCAGGCGATCATCATTCATGGCCAGACACATGGAACAACCCGCTTCGCGCCAGTCAAAACCAGCTTCGATAAAGACTTGATCCAGACCTTCTTCTTCAGCGATTTCTTTCACCAGACCAGAACCGGGAACAACCATCGCATTCATGCCTTCCGCAACCTTGCGACCTTTGGCCACAGCAGCAGCAGCACGTAAATCTTCGATACGGCCGTTTGTGCAAGAACCGATGAAGACGCGTGTGACTTCAATTTCATTCAGTGGTGTGCCTGCTTCCAGACCCATGTAGTTCAGCGCACGTTCAATCGCGCCTGCTTTACCTTCATCACGGGCATCAGCCGGGGAAGGAACAGTGGCGTTGATCGGCAGCGCATCTTCCGGGCTTGTGCCCCAAGTCACGTAGGGGACCAGCTCGTCTGCTTTGATGATGACAGTTTCGTCATAAACCGCACCTTCATCAGACACCAGCGTGCGCCAGTATTTTTCAGCCGCTTCAAAAGCAGCCGCTTTCGGGGCCATCGGGCGGCCACGAACATAATCAATTGTCTTGTCATCAACTGCGATCAGGCCCGCACGTGCGCCACCTTCAATCGCCATGTTACAAACCGTCATACGGCCTTCCATGGATAGATCCATAACCGCCTGACCTGTAAATTCAATAACAGCGCCTGTACCGCCCGCTGTACCGATTTTACCGATGATGGCGAGAACCAAATCCTTGGCCGTGACGCCTTCTGGCAGGGCACCTTCAACACGGACTTCCATGTTTTTGGATTTTTTCTGCAACAAGGTTTGTGTGGCGAGAACATGCTCTACTTCAGAGGTACCGATCCCAAAGGCCAGTGAACCAAAAGCACCGTGTGTTGCCGTGTGGGAATCACCACAAACGATTGTGGCACCGGGCAGGGTAAAGCCTTGCTCAGGACCAACAATGTGCACAACGCCTTGACGAATATCGTCCATTGCGAAGTAAGGAACGTCAAATTCCTTCACGTTGTTTTCAAGTGCTTCAACTTGAACACGGGATTCTTCGTTTGTAATCACAATACCGTTGGAACGGTCAGATGTCGGGACGTTGTGATCTGCAACAGCGAGTGTGAGTTCCGGGTGGCGAACCTTGCGACCCGCCATACGAAGGCCCTCAAAAGCCTGCGGGGAGGTTACTTCATGAACCATGTGGCGATCGATGAAGATCAGGCTGGTGCCGTCTTCTTGAGTTTCGATCAAATGGTTGTCCCAGATCTTGTCAAAGAGTGTGCGGGGGTTGCCCATTGTCGTTCTTCTCCGAATGAGTAGAGGGATTTATTTCTGTACATGTAAGAAATGTGCCCTTTCTATAGAATTTTTAGAGCAAAAGGTCACGCACTTTTACAGATTACAGCCCTTTTCTCTAGGGTCAGGAGCTATTAATTTATTGCGTTTGGTTTGTAAAAAATGTCGCAAGGCAAGGAAATGGCTTGCAGGAAGAGTATTCTCTTTCAAAAGTCATTGACGTGGCCTTTGCGTCATTTTCCACAAATCCCGAAGGGACGGGCTAAAAATAAAGGTGGCTCGCGTTATAAAACTCTTGCAGTGGAAGGTACTGCGGCGAGTTTCATGCCTAATCCACCTTTATTTTTAGCGCCGCCAAACTCAGTAAATTAATAGGTCCTGACCCTAAGTCTGGCCCGTTTGATGGAGCCTTATCTTTTTTTGACTTAGAGAAAAGGGGGTGTAGGGCAGACAATGGAGAAAAGAGGACCATTTGCACTCTGGGACGTTTCTGTTAGGATCGTCAGGGGAGAATTGCAGAGCGAATCGGGAAGCTACAGGTTTTCTTTGTAAGAATATTATAATGTAATCATAAAATAGGGCGAAACTTACTTTTTTGACCAACTGGTAAAATGTAATTTTATTTTAATTTTAAATTAATACATAAAAACAGATACTTAATTGAATGTCTGCGGTCATTTCTGATTGAATCTGCGCCTAAATAGGGCTACCAAAAATAGAATAGGCCAATTTCTTTTATGAAATTGACCTTTCTCATTTGGAAAAATGAATCAGTCGGTCTATGATTTGTCAGACGATTTTGGAGGTAAACGCTTACCATCTTCAGCGTACCACTCCGGCCAAATATTATGGAGAGGCACACCTAAACATTTTGCAATAATCGTATTACCAGTTGGTTGAGGTCGTATCAAAGCGGCACGTACGACAGAATCGGATACGCCATTTTGACGGGCTAAAGCAGCCATAGAGCCAACCTTTTTTCTAACAGCGGCTTTCACGTCTTCCGGATGAGCATTACAGGTTCTGGTCGTAGAATACGGCATTCGTTCCCCAACTTAAACTCGGTTTACAACCGACTTTTTTTTGTTTCCTTACTATCACGATTGGGATGCAAACCTTTGATTGATTTTATATACAACCAGGTTTTTCATCCCACAAATAGGAGTATGCCATATATGGGAAAAATAAATCTAGAGATTTTATCATGATCTTGAAATTAAGTGCATTTTTCCCATTTCGAAACCTGGCAAATTCCGACTTTGACGGAGTCTCGTCTTGACTGATCAACTACAAACTCGCCTAAAAGAAATTGCCAAAGAATGTGGTGGCAACCGCGCCTTATGTGAAAAGTCAGGCGTATCAGAACGGACTTTTGCAAATTGGTTAGCTGGTTCCAGTGAGCCCAAGATTATTGGGATTTCTGCAATTGCACAAGCAGCTGGTGTAACCATCGACTGGCTCGTCAATGGTTCAAAACCAAAGTTACGTCTTGGGGTACATAATGATTATAACAGTGATACGGTACAGGTTGCCCATATCAGTGATGAACTGAATGTATCAGATGACAAGATTGTCAGCCGCTTAAAACTGATCGGTCATATGCCTTTTTCAAAGCAGTTTCTGCAAAGTTTGATCGGCCATGATGAATTTGATCAACTCTGCGTTCTGGAAGTCAGTGGCGATTCGATGGAACCGACCATGAATGATCATGATTTCGTTTTGGTCGATCGCAGTCGTCAGGAAGCCCAGGATGGGTTATTTGCCTTTTCCTTTAAGGATCGGGTGAATATCAAGCGGATCATCAATATCCTGAATGGCGTAGAAATTGTGAGTGATAATAATAGCTTGTATCCCCCTCATCGCATTGAAGGGGACGAATTGCCGCATTTACAATTAATTGGCCGTGTGGTTTGGGTTGGCAAGACCGTTTAAAACAGGAAACGCCGCCTCCTTTACGCTCGACACGTGAGCAAAGGAAAACGGCGTTGTCCAACATTGGCTCTTCAGTAACTGAAGGCCGAGAAAGAGGTGGTCTCCCCCTGTATAAACAGGGGGAAGAAATTACCAGTCTTTTTTCTCGGCGATACGAGCAGCTTTACCTGTACGGCCACGCAGGTAGTACAGTTTCGCACGGCGAACGTCACCGCGACGTACAACATTGATTTCAGCCAGGTTCGGGGAGTACAGCGGGAATACGCGCTCTACACCTTCACCGAAGGAGATTTTACGCAGTGTGAAAGCAGAGTTGATACCGTCGTTTTTACGCGCGATACATACGCCTTCAAATGCCTGAAGACGCTCGCGGCTGCCTTCTTTTACCTTAACTTGAACACGGATGGTGTCACCTGCGCCAAACTTCGGGACTTCACGTTCAGCAGTCTGTTTTTCGATCTGCTCTTTACCGAGTTGTTCTACAATATTCATGGTCTCGACCTTTTAAAAGGATTGAACTCTAAAATGGAGAGGTGCCGATCTCAGGCACTTCCTTTGGTTTCATCACAGTAAGCTGCCCACAGATCGGGGCGGCGTTCCTGTGTAATGCGTTGTGCCTGTTTTTTTCGCCAGGCAAGGATTTTCTCGTGATGGCCGGATAACAGGGTTTCTGGAACTTCATGGCCTCGCCACACACGCGGACGTGTGTAATGGGGATATTCCAAAAGACCTGCTTCAAAGCTTTCGTCCTCATGGCTGGCTTCTTTGCCAATCACACCGGGCAGCAGTCGCACACAGGCTTCCAACAACACGGTTGCGGCAGATTCTCCGCCATTGAGCACATAGTCTCCAATGCTGATTTCTTCAATATCATCATGTTCATCCAGAACACGTTGATCAATGCCTTCATAGCGCCCGCACAGCAGGATCACCCCCGGCCCTTCGGCCAGTTCGCGCACTTTGGCTTGGGTCAGTGTTTTGCCGCGTGGGGTCAAGAACACTTTCTTTGCCAGGGGGAAACGGGTTTGCGCCGCTTCCAGTGCGTCTGCCACCACATCGGGTCGCATCACCATTCCAGCACCACCGCCACAAGGGGTATCATCCACTGTATTATGTTTATCGGTGGCAAAGTCGCGGATCTGGATGGTATCCAGTGACCAGCGGCCTTCATCCAAGGCCCGTCCCACTAAAGAGTGGCCGAGCATCCCGGGAAACATGTCCGGAAAAAGCGTCAGAATACAAGCGTTCCAAGGCAACAGTTGTGGGCTCATTGATCCCCCTCCTGTGTTTTCTTGGGTTTTTTCGTGCCTTTTTTCTTCTTTTTTTCTTCCGGCAGCAATCCTTCCGGCGGGTCAATGATGACACGCCCTTTTGCCACATCAACGATGGGCACGATTGCCTTGGTGAACGGTACCATCGCAATGGCACCTTCCTTGGGCAGGATTTCCAGCATATCACCTGCGCCGAAATCAAACACCGCACGCACAGTGCCGACGGTTTTACCGCTGGTAGTTTTCACGGTCAGACCGATCAAATCCGCATGGTAAAATTCATCATCACCTGCTTCGGGCAGTTCAGCACGGGAAACATAGAGACGTTCGCCTTTTAACAATTCGGCTGCTTCGCGGCTATCCACCCCGTCTACCTTGACAATCAGTTCGCCCTTGCCTGTATGGCTGACGACTTCGAGGTCATAGGTTTTGGAGGCATCTTCGCTTTGGAGACAGTCAAATTCGGCAATATCATCCGGATTTTCAGTAAAGCTTTTTAAACGCATGGCTCCGCGCACACCATGGGCAGATGAAAAGGCGGCCACGCAAACGCGTCCGTCTTCTGTCTCTGTATTATGTGTGTTTGATGACATGGTTTATTTAACTCAACTGAAACTCTTGAGAGAAAATCCGAAAGAAAAGCTTATGCTTCAGTAGCAGTTGCTTCTTCAGCAGCGGCTTCTTCAGCAGCCGCTTTTGCAGCTTCTTCAGCTTCGCGACGCTTTTCAGCTTTTTCTTCGATACGCATTTTAGTCTTTTCAGACTGTTCAGCTTTTTTAGTTTGCTGCGGGATTGCACGCTCAGCTTTACCAGCTTTTGCCAGGAAACGCAGAACACGATCAGACGGCTGAGCGCCTTGGCCAAGCCAGTAATCGATACGTTCTTCGTTCATGATAACGCGTTTTTCGTCGTCTTTAGCAAGCATCGGGTTGTATGTGCCCAGTTTCTCGATGAAACGGCCATCGCGCGGCATGCGCTTGTCAGCAACTACGATACGGTAAAACGGACGCTTTTTTGCGCCGCCACGTGCCAAACGGATTGTAAGAGCCATATTGTTGGTCTTTCCTATGGTTTGGGTTTACTACAAAAAGGGTTAAATCGAAAAATTACAAAGAAGGTCTTCACTTTTTGAACGGTGGCAGACCCGGTGGCATGCCACCTTGTCCCCCAAGCCCGTCCATTCCAGGCAGGCCCTGAAGACCGCCCGGTGGCATCTGCATACCAGCACCACCTGCGCCCCCCATCATGCCGCCCAATTTGCCGAGCAGACCTTTTTTGTTCATTTTTCCGACTTTTTTCATGACGGTCGCCGTCTGCTGATATTGTTTCAGCAGCTTGTTCACGTCCTGAACTGTGAGGCCGCAGCCTGCCGCGATTCGCTGGCGGCGCGATGCCTTAATAATTTTCGGGTTTTGCCGTTCTTTTACCGTCATGGATAAGATGATGGCTTGTTGGCGGGCAATCATCTTATCATCGACTTGGGCTTCGGCCAGTTGTTTCTTCATCTTGCCAATGCCCGGCAACATACCGAGAAGCCCGTCGATATCCCCCATTTTACGAATTTGGTTAAGCTGTTCGAGCATGTCTTCCAGTGTGAACTGACCTTTCAGTACACGTTTGGCCAGCTCTTCTGCTTTATCTTGCTCGATCGTTTCCTGTGCTTTTTCCACCAGAGAAACAACGTCACCCATGCCAAGGATTCGGCTGGCGACACGATCAGCATGGAAAGCTTCCAGTTCGTCGATTTTTTCACCGACACCCATCACCTTGATCGGCGCGCCTGTGACTTCACGCATGGACAGGGCCGCACCACCACGCGCATCACCGTCTACACGGGTCAGGGCAATACCTGTAATGCCGATTTTTTCGTTAAATTCTTTTGCCACATTGACGGAGTCTTGACCCATCATGGCGTCTGTCACCAACAGGGTTTCAACAGGTTTGGCAACGTCACGAACCTGTGCGACTTCTTCCATCAGCTTTTCATCGATATGCAGGCGACCTGCTGTATCGAGAATGACCACATCAAAGCCACCTGTGCGGGCTTCTTCCATGGCGCGTTTGGCGATGGCAACCGGCTGTTCACCGAAAATAATAGACAGCGATGTCAACTCAGCCTGTTTGGCGAGGACTTCAAGCTGCTGCTGGGCGGCGGGGCGATAAACGTCAAGGCTGGCCAGTAAAACTTTCTTGCGCTCTTTTTTCTTGAGCATCAGGCCGATCTTGGCAGAAGTGGTGGTTTTACCTGCACCTTGCAGACCAACCATCAGAATCGGAACCGGCGGTGCGGCCTTGAGGTTAATCTCTGTTTCTTCTGCGCCCAGCATCTCAACCATGCAGTCATGCACGATCTTGATGACCATCTGGCCGGGGTTGATACCTTTAAGAACTTCTTCACCGATGGCTTTTTCTTTGGCTTTTTTGATGAAGTCTTTGACCACTGGCAAGGCAACGTCAGCCTCAAGCAATGCAACGCGAACTTCGCGCATTGCCTCATTTACATCGGCCTCGCTCAGAGCCCCACGTTTTGTCAGTTTGTCAAAAATGTCACCGAGGCGACCTTGTAAATTCTCAAACATCAAAAATAATCCCAACGCAAAACGCGCCAGTGCTCGAAACTCGAGGACTGACGGCACCCCTTAAGGTGACAAAAATGTCAAAGAGGTCAGTGAATGTGGCGTTCTTTTAAGATTTTTGCGTCTCAGAGTCAAGGAAAAGCGACATATATATGTCAGGGTTTTTTCAGGCTCTGGAAATGCACTTTTTCAAGATGGTAAATATGTTATTTCTGACGAAAAAGATTATTTCAATGCACTTATTAGGAGGAAATTGATTTTGATCATTGCCATTGTAGAGGGAATCACCTAAACCTGATAAAATGATACAGTCAAGCCCATTAACACCTAAAAAGTGTGTCTAAATAAGCCATGCGTAAATTTATTGTTATTCTCTCTTTTGTGCTTTTCACTTCCTCAGCTCAGGCAACGGATGCGGAGATGAAATTGTCTGCAGAATTTCAGGCAATTAATGTTGAGGCATTGCTGCGTACTATGGATTTGGCCTTGCTTGGGGCAACAGATTTGATTGAACGTGATCAAAAGGCCAATGAGTTGATTATTCATGAGGCTTTGGGGCGTTATGTTGCACGCTCCCCAGGTTTGCGGGCCATTATTGCAACAGATGCCAAGGGCAAGTTACGTTACGATAGTTTTAAATATCCGGCAAAAAATGTGGACCTTCAGGATCGGGACTATATTAAACGTGCCCTGAAACAAACCGAGCGTACAATTTATATTGGAACACCGATTAAGGGGCGTACATCTGGCATTGCCTTTTTGCCTATGTCCCAAGCTATTTTTGATTTGGAAAAAAAGGTGACAGGTGTTGTTGCCGGAATTATCACCCCGGATAAATTGATTCGTCAAAATATTTTATGCAATCAGTGTTTTGTGGGAATCTATAAAGAGAGTGGGGAGCAAATTGCCGTTTATCCCACCTCTTTGACCTATCCGGAAGGCTTCCATAAAAAACGCAAAGCTGTTGGGCGTGGGATTATCATGACCCACACGATTGGCAATTTGCCTGCTAAATCAGTCTGGACACGGATTGAAGATTACAAGCTGGAAGTGATCTTTACCAAACTGACTGGTAAAGAAGAAATTCTCCGTTAGAAAATTGAGGGGGGCTTGTGCCTCATTAATAGACGACAAACTCCTGTCGCTCTTTTTCCAACTCAATCTTTTCCAAGAGATATTCAACGGCCTGTGCGCGATCAAGGCGGTTGAAGTTGTCTACTTTTTTTCCGATTTGTTCTTCGATGTTATACATCAGGCGCACAGGATCAACCTGGCCGCTTCGCGATGAGACGACAATCATGCGCAGCATGTCTTCTTGCGTGATGGAAGGCATGTAGCGATCAAAGCTCCAGGCACCAACGGCCAAGGACGTGACAAGAACGCAGGCAGCCGAAACTGCGGGCCAAAGAAAGCGTTTTTTCTTTGGAACAGATTGATCCAGCTTTTCCAGAGCAGACTGAATATTGGCATCAAACATTGGATTTGTCATGGCGATCTCAAGTTGGGTTGGCCGATAGTTGTAATCTACAACTTCCAGATTTATTTGTCAGCTATTATTACATCAGTTTTCGATCTGTGGGCAGCGTTTTTCGCAGGTTTAGGTAAAAATATCCCCTCTTTAGTGTGAGGAGATATAAAATGCTTTCTTTAAGAGTGTCTCGTGCAACTGACATTGATGCCATCGCGACCATTCATGCTCATTGCTGGAAAGAGGTCTATTCTTTTATGCCTCAGGAAGTGTTGGATAATCGTGATTACAGGTTCCGCTTACAACAGTGGCAAAACTGGTTTGCTGAAAAAAAATATGAGCAAAATGAAGGGCTGTTTGTGATGGAAGCGGGCCATAAAGTCGTTGGCTTTTGTATGTGTAAGCCCAACACAGACCCTGATATACCGCAGGCATTGGGAGAATTGCATGCCCAATATATGTGGCCGCAATATCGTGCCAGTGGAACAGGGTATCAGGTTTTACAGGTTTTAACGGCGTATTTGTTGGCGAAAAAAATGACTCCCATGTGTTGTTGGGCCTTTGCTGAAAATGAAATCTGGCATTGGTATGAACGCATGGGGTTTGAAAAGGTTGTAAGTCGTAATCGTGTGATTAACGGGATGGAACTGCCGGAATATGGCTTCATCCATAATGATCCGGAAGGTTTGATGTATCGCCTTACTTTGCGCTCAATAAAGTCCACTACATTCGTCACTTCTTCTGTGTCTTCGTCTGTCTGGTTTGCCTGGGCAGCAGTGTTGTTTGCTGTCTCATTCATTGTGTCGAAAATTTCCATGAAGGTATCGGCAAATGTTTCAGGGTCTTTTGCCAGCTTTTCACGTTTGCACAGGAAGTAGGCGACATTCCAGATAATGATACGATCCAGTGGCGCTGCAGACATAGAGGGATTGCGTTTCATTTCGCCAAACCCACTGACAATCCAGTTTAGATCGTAATTCCATTCCAAAAGGGTTCTTAAAACATCGCCTTTGGGTGTTTTGCCATGTTCATAGCCTTGCAGGGTGCCCAAAGAAACACCCAAACGTTCGGCAAGTTGTTTTTGGGTGATACCTAAATTTTTGCGTATTTCAATAAAGCGTTGACCTATATCAGTCATTTCTCTCACCCTTATAAAGTATTGCAAATATATAGACTTAGAGATATATTTGCCGCTGTCGCTATCTGTACAGAATTGAACTTTTAGTTGTTATTTTTCAAGCCTAAACGGAAAGTTTCATCTTTAGCTTTTATGCATTTTAAGATAAACATCAGCGAAAAAAAACCATAAATCGAATTATGTTGAATGTCAGGAACTTAAAAATTCACTTAGCGGGTTGTAATTAAAGTTGTTTTCGCTCTCAACTATAGGTGATTTTTTCTTAGACCTTGACAGGGGAGCATTGATTCCTCACGTTCCATAATAGGCGCGATACATAAGAGAAAAGATAAAGAGTTGAATAGATATGAGCAGACGTCCACCTAGAACAAGTCCAGATCCGATTGATAAATACGTTGGGTCTCGTGTACGTGCGCGCCGCGTTGGCTTACGTATTTCACAAACCAAGCTCGGTGATTCCATCGGTGTCACCTTCCAGCAGGTTCAGAAATATGAGAACGGCACAAACCGGATTGGCGCCAGTAACCTTTACAAAATTTCACGTCAGTTAGGCGTTGATGTGTCCTATTTCTTTCAGGAAATGCCGGAAGATTTATATGATGCTTCCAATGCAGACCCCTATGGCTTGAGCGAACCGATTGCTGAACCTTTTGAAAGTGATCCGATGGCTGCGCGGGACTCGATTGCCTTGGTACATGATTACCAACGTATCCCGGATGAAATTTTGCGCCAGCGTATGGGGCAATTTATGCGGGCTTTGGCAAACAGCCTGAATGATTATCCTGATGAAGATGTTGAAGAAACCTAACATCTAACGACAAGAAAACACTACATAATTGCAAAATGCATATTCAGCCACTTTTTGGGGAATATGCATTTGGGCTTTTATAATCTGCGTGCTATACCTTTGATCAAAGTACACTTTTACTTACACCCTATTAGTGTATTCTTGGCGCAAAGGAAAAATATATGGCTCGACAGCCAAAAGAATTGGATCAGGTGAATATAAAAGTTGGCCGTCGCTTGAGGCTTAAGCGGGAACTGGCAGGATTAAGTCAGGCGATCTTGGGACAAGCCATTGGTGTGTCGCGTATCAAAATCGGTCAATATGAATCCGGACAAAGTGCGATACCGGCATCTCATCTTTTTAAGTTGTCGCAGTATTTCAAGATTGATGTGTGCTATTTTTTCAGTGTGGAGGAACAGCCCACGCCAGTGTCTGATCTGGAAGAAATTGATCCGATGCTCAACAAGCTGTCGATTTCTTTATTGCGTGATTTCAATGCCTTGGATAATCCAGAAGTCCGTCGCACTTTTGCCGCTGTAATGGAACGAATTTCCCAACTTAATCAGCAAGGAAAGCAAAGCCCTAGAGGGTGACTTTCCCTATGAGGCAGGTGGCCAGTAACAGCCAGCCAAACCATTTGTTGGACTTAAAAATCATCAGGCAGTTTTGCGGGTCATGAATATCCACTTTGATGATTTGCCAGATCAGGTGAACTGCGGTCAACCCAAGCCCAAGGTAAAACAGACTACCCGTCTGGGCCAGAAAGCCACCAAGCCCGATCAGGGCAATGGTCAATCCGTAAAAGAGCCACAGGGCAGGTACTGTTTTATGGCCCAGACGTAAGGCCGTTGATTTGATCCCGACCAGTACATCATCTTCTTTATCCTGATGGGCATAAATGGTGTCGTAGCCCAAGGTCCAGAACAGCCCGGCGAAATACAGGCATAAGGCTGGGGCAGAGACATCTCCTGTGACCGCGCTCCATCCAACAAGGGCCCCCCAGTTAAAGGTCAGGCCGAGAACCACTTGTGGCCAATAGGTCCAGCGCTTGCAAAAGGGATAGATGAATACCAACAGTAATGAGGCCGTGGCGAGGTATAGCGTGAAAGCATTAAATTGAAGAACAACCCCAAGACCTAAAAGGCAGAGAAACCCCATAAAAAGGATAGCCTGTTTGGGGCTGACATCGCCGTTTGGAATGGGCCGGGTTGCTGTACGGGCAACTTGACCATCAAAATCGCGATCCGCCAGATCATTCATCACACAGCCAGCGCCACGCATAACGAAAGCCCCAATCGCAAACAGAAGGGCATAATAGAGGTTCGGTAGGTCGGGGCTGGCTAATGTCAGGGTCCACCAGCACGGAAACAGCAACAGCCATGTTCCAATGGGGCGATCAGCCCGCATCAAGATCAGGTAGGGCCGAATAAGGGCTGGCATCCGTGCAATCCAGCCGTGATAGACGATATCGGTTTTATTTAAGGGTGCTGTCTGTTCCATGATCCCTTTCTTACACTTTTTGCATTGGTATAAAAAGGGGAAAGGTCTATAAACAATTTATGTCGTCCTCGCGAAAGCGGGGACCTGTTCACGACACTACTGAGGTCCCGCTTTCGCGAGGACGACAAATATGATTAGATTATATATTGATACGTCTTTGTCTGTCGGTCTTTCACAGGACCTTTCGTCAGACCAAGCCCATTACGTCAACAATGTGATGCGTTTGAAGGTTGGTGATGAGGTTGCCGTTTTTAATGGGCAAGATGGGGAATGGCTTGGTCAAATTTCAAGCGCACGTAAAAAGAATTGCACCATCCAGCTGATTGAAAAAATCCGTGAGCAAGATAGCTGCCCCGATTTAATGCTGGTGTTCGCCCCGATCAAAAAGCAGCGTCTCGATTTTATCATGGAAAAGGCAACGGAACTGGGGGTAAGTGACTTTCAGCCAGTGATCACCCAGCGTACCATCGCGTCAAAGATTCGAAGTGATCGCTTGTGTGCTCAAACCATTGAAGCTTCGGAACAGTGTGAACGACTTAACATACCTGTGGTCCATGAAGCCGTATCGTTGGTACAACTTGTTAAAGACTGGCCGCAAGAACGTACCTTGTTTGTTTTGAACGAACATGGTGGGGCCAAACCGATCTTGGAAGGGCTACAAGAGTTTGCCGGAAAAGAAATCGGTCCTTGTGCCATTTTAGTGGGGCCGGAAGGCGGTTTTGACCCATCAGAGCTTGACCTTTTGGCAAAACTGCAGAATGTTGTGCCTCTCAGTATCGGGCCGCGTATTTTACGTGCCGATACCGCAGCTCTTGCAGCGATCAGTTGTTGGCAATCCGTTTTGGGCGATTGGCAGGTGCCGCTTCGCAAGAGATTTGAAAAAGAAGAATAAAGGGCATGAGCATGGCGGATAAAAGCGCACTCATCGAACATAAAAGCCAGTTAGTGGATTATCTGGCCAGTGGATGTAAGCCGAAAGCCGATTGGCGTATCGGAACGGAACATGAGAAATTTGCTTTTTGTACCCAAAGTTTAAAGACCTTGCCCTATGAAGGGGAAAAGTCTGTACGTGCTTTGCTTGATGATCTTTCGCAATTTGACGAATGGACCCCTGTTTATGAGAACGGCAATATCATTGCATTAAAAGGCAATGACGGTTCTTCGGTAACGCTGGAACCCGGTGGGCAGGTGGAACTGTCCGGTGCACCGCTGGAAACCATTCACCAAACGTGTAAGGAAGTCGGCACCCATCTGGAACAGGCTAAAAAAGTCGCTGCTGATCTGGATGTGGGTTTCATCGGTCTGGGCTATCAACCGAAATGGTCTGTGGATGATATTCCGTGGATGCCTAAAGGTCGTTATAAAATCATGCGTGAATATATGCCCAAGGTCGGTACACTCGGTCTGGATATGATGAAGGCGACCTGTACGGTTCAGGTTAATCTGGATTTTTCATCAGAAAATGACATGGTGCGTAAATTCCGCACGTCACTGGCATTACAACCGATTGCAACGGCACTGTGGGCAAACTCCCCGTTTCGAAATGGTAAACCCAACGATATGCTGTCTTTCCGCTCCCATATCTGGACGGATACAGATGCGGACCGCTGTGGCATGTTGCCCTTTGTCTTTGAAGACGGTTTTGGCTTTGAGTCTTATGTGGACTACATGCTCAATGTGCCGATGTATTTTGTGTATCGTGATGGTCAATATATTGATGCGTCTGGTCAGTCTTTCAAAGATTTCATGGCTGGTAATCTCGCGGCTCTTCCCGGTGAACGCGCAACCATGACGGATTGGGAAGATCATCTGACAACAGCCTTCCCTGAAGTGCGCTTGAAGAAATTCCTGGAAATGCGCGGGGCTGACGGCGGGCCGTGGGGGCGTCTGTGTGCCTTGCCTGCTTTCTGGGTCGGTTTGCTTTATGATGATCAGGCATTGGATCAGGCCGAACAGTTGATCAAGGACTGGTCGGTAGAGGATTATACTTTCTTGCGTGATCGTGTGCCTTACACCGCGCTGAATACCGAATTTAAAGGCCAAACGGTTGGCGATATTGCCATGGATGTGCTTGATATCGCCCAAGGGGGCTTGAAACGTCGTGGCAACCTGAATTTAAGTGGTCAGGATGAAAGTAAATTCCTGGAGCCCCTGTATAAAATTGCTGAATCCGGTGAAACTCAGGCAGAAATTATGCTCAAAGAGTTTGAAACGCGCTGGAAAGGTGATATTGATCAGGTGTTCAAAGATCACGCCTATTAAGAGACGAGTAAAACAATGCCCAAAGCCATTAAATGCAATTCCCTTCAGGATGTGCGCGACAATATTGACCGTCTGGATGGGGTGATCATTCCTTTACTGGCCGAACGTATCCAATATGTCCTTCAGGCTGCCCAGTTTAAAGAAACCCGTGCGGACGTGCGTATTCCACCACGTATCGAATTTATCGTTGATCGCGTGCGCAAATTTGCCGAAGAAGAAGGCATGGACCCGGATATGGCAGAATCCATCTATCGCCATATTATGGAAGAGTCCATCGCCCGCGAAGAAATCCGCTGGGACGATATTAACGAATAGACTGGCGACTACACGCATCAGTAAAAAATAATTTGAAATTACCTCTTCTTGTTTCGATATCTATTATTAATAAATATTGATAAAGAGGAATGTCGTCGTGTCCTGGTTTCATAAAAGTATTTTATGGAAGATTGTTCTTCCCATCCCGGTTGCTGCTTTTGTTGCGATCATTTTGATGATGTTTGTTGTGCCCAGTATGATGCGCAATAATGCCATTGAGAATGCTGTTGAATCGGCGACACAGACCGTTGAACAGTTCAAAACAATTCGGGGCTATTATACCAAAAATGTCATTAAAAAGGTTTTGGCCAATGGGGGCTTGAAACCAAGCTTTAACCATAAAACCATGGATAATGGTGTTCCACTGCCTGCTACCTTCATTCATGATATGAGTGAATTGCTTTCAGAAAAAGAAACATCTATCCAACTCTATAGTGCTTACCCCTTTCCAAACCGGACACAGCGTCAGCTCGATAGTTATCAGCAAGAGGCTTGGGACAGAATATCGCAAAATAAAGACCTGAAATTTGTTAAAACAGAAGAACGTGAGGGGAAAACCATTGTTCGGGTGGCAATCGCGGACCTGATGGTGGCACAAGGCTGTGTGACCTGTCACAATACACGGGCGGATACACCGAAAGATGATTGGAAGTTAGGCGATGTTCGTGGTGTTTTAGAGGTCGCAACCACCATAGAAAATGTCGTTGCCCGTGGGGAAAGTCTGGCACAGACGATGATTGTTTTTGGTGTTGTTTTGGCTGCCATTCTGACTGTTGTTGCCTTATTGAGTGCCAGATCCGTTTCCGGTCCCATTCAGCAGATGACAAATATCATGCATGAATTTGCCGATGGCAAACAGGATGTTAAAATTCCACAATGGCAACGCCATGACGAAGTTGGAATGATGGCGCGTTCCATGGAAGTTTTTCGAAGTAATCGTTTAAAACGGTCGGCTCAAATTGAAGAACAACATGAACGTGAACAGCATTTAATTCGTGAACGGCGCGAACAAACCCAGCAAATGGCGGATGAGTTTGAAAATTCTGTGGGCACAATTGCGACTGAACTGGGTGGTTTTACATCCAACCTGCGTGAGGCGGCTCAATCCATGAACAGTGTCTCTCATGATGCGCAGAATCAAACCAATGAAGTTGCGCAAATGGCGGATAAGGCGACGCGCAATGCCGAGACAGTGGCAGCAGCAGCTGAAGAGCTTACAGCCTCTATTGGTTCCATTACCAGTCAGGTGTCTCATGCCAATGACGTAACGGAGAGTGCGCGCACTCGTGTTGAGCATACCAATGAAAAAATTCAGGAACTTGCAACGGCGGTGACAAAGATTGGCGAAGTTGTGCAGTTGATTTCAGGTATTGCTGAGCAAACCAATATGTTGGCTTTGAATGCAACCATTGAATCGGCCCGTGCAGGTGAGGCTGGCAAAGGGTTTGCCGTTGTGGCTGGGGAAGTGAAAAATCTGGCAACACAGACCTCGCAAGCCACACAGGAGATTGCTGAACAGATTAGAAATATCCAATCGGCAACCAATGAATCCGTTGATGCCATGAACGGTGTGGCCTCTATTATTAACGAGATTAATGAGATTTCCACAACCATTGCCCATTCCGTTGAAGAGCAAGGGACGGCCACACAGGAAATTTCACTTAATGCCCAAGAAGCAGCGGCCGGGACAGGGCAAGTTTCCTCGACCCTGACCTATATTAATCAGGCAACCGGTGATATTGGGGAGGCATCAGGCGGATTAAGCCAGTCGGTTAATGAGCTGAACCAACTGTCCTCTTCACTTTCTATGGAAGTTGATACGTTGTTAAAACACATTCGGGAAAATTAGGGCGTAACCCTAAATATCTGTTCCCCCCACGGTCAATGGGTCAATCAACATGGTTGGTTGGCCCACGCCGACGGGTACGCCTTGACCTGCCTTGCCGCAGGTGCCGATGCCGGGGTCCAGTTCCATGTCATTACCGATCATTTTCACCTTGGTCAGGCAATCTGGGCCATTACCGATCAGGGTGGCCCCTTTAACCGGGGCACCGATTTTACCGTTTTCAATCAGATAGGCTTCGGTACAGCTAAAGACGAATTTCCCGGATGTGATATCCACCTGACCACCCCCGAAGTTCACCGCATAAAGCCCCTTATCCACAGAAGCGATGATTTCCTGTGGGTCTTTATCGCCTGCAAGCATATAGGTATTGGTCATACGCGGCAGGGGTTGATGGGCATAAGATTGACGACGGCCATTGCCGGTGGCTTTAACCCCCATGAGGCGTGCGTTCATGCGGTCCTGCATGTAGCCTTTCAGGATGCCGTCCTCAATCAATACGGTGTTCTGGCTGGGGGTGCCTTCATCATCAATCGTAATAGAACCACGGCGATCATGAAGGGTGCCATCATCAACAACTGTGACGCCGGGCGCAGCAATGCGTTCACCAAGCAATCCGGCAAAGGCAGATGTTTTTTTGCGGTTAAAGTCGCCTTCCAATCCGTGACCAACTGCTTCGTGTAGCAAAACGCCCGGCCAGCCCGCTCCTAAAACCACCGGCATTTCACCCGCAGGTGCGGCAATGGATTCCACATTGACCAAGGCTTGTCGCAGGGCCTCATCACAGGCGGGTTTCCATGTGCCGGGTTTTAGATATTCCTCATAAGATACACGACCGCCCATGCCGTGAGAGCCGGTTTCCATACGATCACCAACGCCAACAACGACAGAGACATTCAGGCGGACCAGAGGGCGAATATCAGCAGCTTGTGAGCCATCGGCGCGAATAATACGCACGGCTTGCCAGCTTGCCGCAATGGAGGCTGTGACCTGTTTGACCCGCTCATCCTTACCTCGTAGGTAGGCATCCATTTCTTCCAGCAATTTGACTTTGACTTCAAAAGGAACAGGATTGATCGGGTTATCATCCACATATAGGGCGTTATTGGTGCCAATAGGGGCTTGGGCCATCACACCGCCATGACCAGAATGGACGGCCTTAACAGTGGTGCAGGCGCGATCAATGGCTGCTTGATCCAAGGTGGCGGCATGGGAGTAGCCACTGGCTTCACCGGCTACAGAGCGCAGGCCGAATCCTTGTGCGGTATCAAAATTGGCACTTTTTAGACGTCCGTCATCAAATGCCAGAGATTCGCTTTGACGATATTCCAGAAACAACTCACCATCATCAGCGCCATGCAGGGCATCTGTGATGGAACGTTCCACCTGGGCCTGATCAAGGTCGAAGCGGGAAAAGAAAAGATCATCGGTGGCTTTAAAATCGGACATATAGGGCCTATTTAGATTGCGTCATCCTCGCGTATGCGGGGATCTTTATCCATTATGGTGAAAGAGGTCCCGGCTTGCGCGAGGACGACAAAGAGTGAATTTATATTAGAATGTGGCCTCTTGTGCTGCATTCGTCAACGGTGTAAAAGGCCGCATTCACAGTTTCCCTTAGGTAAAGGACGATTATTATGAGCAAAACAACTTGGCGCACGAGCACACAATTGGTGCATGGTGGCATCAAACGTTCTGCTTTTGATGAAAACTGCGAAGGGCTGTTTGTGACGTCTGGCTATATTTATGCCAGTGCTGAAGAACAGGAGGCGACCTTCAAGGAAGAGATCAAACGCTATCAGTATTCCCGTTTTGCCAACCCTACGGTCGGCATGTTTGAGGAACGTATGGCAATGATCGAAGGAGCCAATTTCTGTCTGGCAACGGCCACTGGCATGGCGGCGATCAATACTGCACTGATGGCGATGCTTAAGGCAGGTGATCGGGTCGTGGCTTCGCGTGCCTTGTTTGGGTCCTCAGTCTTTATCATGAATAATATCCTGCCGCGTTTTGGTGTGGAAACCGTTTTGGTCGATGGTCATGACCTGAACCAGTGGGAAGAAGCCCTGAAAGAGCCAACACGTGCGGTCTTGCTGGAAACGCCAAGCAACCCGACACTGGATCTTGTTGATATGCAGGCTGTTTCTGATCTGGCGCACAAGGCTGGTGCACGCGTTATTGTTGATAACGTCTTTGCAACGCCCATCCTGCAAAAGCCGCTGGATTTTGGGGCCGATATCGTTGTTTATTCCACCACCAAATATGTCGATGGTCAGGGCCGCACAATGGGGGGGGCGATTCTCTTTAACGAAGAAAAACTTCTTAAAGAAGAGATCATGCCCTATTTCCGCAACACAGGCCCGTCCATGAGTCCCTTTAATGCCTGGACCCAGCTTAAAGGCTTGGAAACGTATGATATTCGTGTGATGAAACATTGCGAAAACGCCACGCTGGTTGCCAAATTCCTGGAGAACCTGAAAGGGGTTTCCAAGGTCAATTATCCGGGGCTGCACAGCCACCCGCAACATGATCTGGCGATGAAACAGATGAAAGCAGGCGGTCCGATGCTGTCTTTTGAAGTTGATGGTGGCAAGGACAAGGCGTTTGCCTTTGAAAATGCGCTGCAATTGGCAAAAATCTGTAACAACCTGGGGGACAGCAAAACATTGGTGACTCATCCGGGGACAACCACGCATTCGAAAGTGGACGAAGCTGAGAAACTCCATTTGGGGATTTCACCGGGCTTGCTGCGTTTGTCGGTTGGCTTAGAAGATGCCGATGACATCAAGGAAGATTTGGCCAACGCGTCCAAGGTTGTTTTTGGGTAAGAACAAATTGTCGCCCTCGCGAAAGCGGGGGCCTTTTTGTTACAGGGATAAAGATCTGGAGATGACGTTCTTTTTACGTCATTTTGCACTGCACAAAAAATTAACGCCACTTGCAGCATTTTTCTGATAGACTGCAAGCATGTTTGAAGAAACGCTCAGCAATTTTGGTCTGACGGGCAAGACCCATAAGCAATTGAACCTTGCACTTCAAGGGGGGGGGGCACATGGGGCCTATACCTGGGGGGTGCTTGATCGCCTGTTGGAAGATGATTTCATTTCCTTTGATACACTAAGTGGCACAAGTGCAGGGGCTGTCAATGCCGTTGCCTTTGCCCAAGGATATATGGAAGAAGGTGCTGCAGGAGCACGGGTGAAACTGGAAGAGGTCTGGAAAGCGATTTCCAAAGCCGGGGATTTCCTGTCCATTCCACAAACCCCGACTCAGATGATGAGCAAGGCCATGTCATCCATGGGAATGTTTGCCTCGTTTGATCATAACCCGCTGGATTATGACCCGTTGCGCGATATCCTGAGACAGCATATTGATTTTGCTGCCTTGCGTGATCATAGCCCGGTTGGTCTGTATGTGGCGGCAACCCAAGTGTCAAACGGCCATGCCCGCATATTTGAGACCGAGGAATTGACCATTGATATGGTGCTGGCATCTAGTTGCCTGCCGTTTTTGTCAAAGTCTGTCGTGATTAAGGGGGAGCCCTATTGGGACGGTGGGTTTTCGGCCAATCCGGCCATTCGCCCGGTGGTGCTGCATTCCAATACAAATGATACGTTGCTGGTCCAGCTTAGCCCTATTGATGATTTTCAGTTTCCCTCTCATATTGGCGGCATGCGTACGCATCTGAATCATTTATCATTTTCACAATCTTTGGTGCGTGAAATTGAATTGATTGAAGAAGGACGCGAGGTTTCGCGCTCTGGCATTGCCTTTGGTGACAAGGCCCGCCGATTAAGCCGTCATCATTTCCATTTGATTGATGGTTCACCAACCACGTCGAAGCTCAATCCCGGCAGTGAAATGACCCCGGATTGGACAATGCTTTGTGATCTACATGCTCAGGGCCGTCGTGATTGTGAAACATTTTTAGACACTCACCGTGATGCAATTGGTCATCAATCCAGTGTCAATTTGAAAGAGCATTTTAACTTGTAATGCTTCTCCCCCCTTGCGTCTGAGTTCTTGATCTGTCTATCTATACATACAGATTTATTATTTGCGGTGGGTATATATGTTTGAACGTCTTCCTCTTTGGCTGCGTCGTCCGAATTTTTCGCTTCCCTCTTCATCGGGGACAAGCACGACTTTTTTGCTGCGCCTTGGTGGGGCTGTGGTTCTTCTTGCCTTGCTGTATTACCCGGTTGGAATGGCGTTAATTCATACGATTGATGATGATATTGAACTCAGTGGCGAGGTTCAGCCCGCTCAAAGCCAAAGTGTGGCCGTTGCCGCCAAACTAATTGAACGTGAAACTGATATTCATCCCTGGGTCGCCAATGATCCGTGGTTCTTGCCGGGGGCTGCGCTGGATAATATGCCGAATTTTCAACAGGGAATCGTTTATGCCTTATCGCGTTTTGCCATTGAAATGAGTGACCAAATTGGGCGCACGCGCGGGTCGAGTGAGGTTGATAAGGATTTGGACAAAGCTGCAGGTCTGTTGAAATATGCTGGTGATGTCTGGGTCTTTGACTTAAGTGTTTCTTTGGCCCCGACAGCGCCCAGTGATGCGCAATATCGTGCAGCACGCAAAAGCCTGTTATCCTATAATGAACGCTTGGCACGTGGCGAAGCTGTCTTTGATGTGCGTGCCGATAATCTGGAAACTACACTGGAACGGATCGCAGCGGATCTGGGGTCAGGCTCGGCCGTCATTGATAAATATATCAGCGAAAATTCTGGTGCCTTTATAGATTTCCATGCTGATGATATTTATTATCGTAATAAGGGGCGTTTATATGCTTATTACTTGTTGTTGACAGCGCTGCGTTCTGACTTCCAGAATGTGATTATGGAAAAAGATGTGGTCAAGGCATGGGATCAAATGCTGGCTTCTCTTAAATCAGCAGCCATTGCCCAACCCCTTATTGTTGTTAATGCCGACCCGGATAGTTTTTGGCGTCCGAGCCATCTGACGGCACAGGGTTTTTATTTGCTGCGTGCACGCACTCAAATGAAAGAAGTTGCCAATATCTTGTTGAAGTAAGGGCAAAAGCAGGGCACCATATCGGCTATGACAGAAAGTAAAGAAATACGAGAACGGGTCTTCCTTGTTGTTGTTGATAACAGCGAAGAAGTGAAAGTTGCCCTTCGATTTGCCGCAAGACGTGCCAAGCATTCCGGCGGGCGTGTGGCCTTGCTCTATACGATTGAACCTGCGGAATTCCAGCATTGGATGTTCGTCGGCACACTTATGGCAGAAGAGGCCCGCGAAGAAGCCGAAGCTGCGGTGGGGGAATTTTCCGAGATTGCGCAGGAAATCACCGGGCAAATGCCGATGGTTTATATTCGCGAAGGTGATCGTCAAAACCAGTTGATGAAATTGCTAAAAGAAGAACCAAGCATTTCCTTGCTGGTTCTGGCTGCTGCTGATTCTACGGAAGGGCCGGGGCCGTTGGTGTCATCCTTGACCGGGAATATGGTTGGCGGTTTGCCGGTTCCTGTTACGGTTGTTCCGGGCACATTGTGTAACGAAGATATTGACCGCATCACCTGATATACCCAACTAAAATAGTTGGTTTTATGCCTTGACCTTTTGGTGAAATCAGACCAAATAAGGGACAAGAAAATTTATTTGCACTGAAAGGTATTTTTCTAAGATGTTTATCCAAACGGAAGCAACGCCGAACCCGTCTACGTTGAAGTTTATTCCCGAACAAACGATCATGAGCCAAGGGACGGCAAACTTTAATGACAAGGACGCTGCTGCGCGTTCTCCGCTGGCAACTCGCTTGTTTGATGTTGATGGTGTGGATAGCATCTTTTTAGGTGCTGATTTTATCACTGTGACCAAAGAAGATGATAAAGATTGGCAAGTGCTGAAACCTATGGTGCTTGAAGCCTTGATGAACCATTTCAGCTCTGGCGATGCCGTGGTGAAAGAAGGCGAAGATACAGCTTCAGCAGATAATGCAGATGATGATGAGATCGTCAAGCAGATCAAGGAACTGTTGGAAACCCGTGTACGCCCGGCAGTGGCCCAGGATGGCGGTGATATCATCTTCCATAAATTTGAAGACGGGATTGTCTATCTAACCATGATGGGGGCCTGTTCCGGTTGCCCAAGTTCCGGGGCGACATTAAAGCACGGCATTGAAAATATGCTGCGTTATTACATTCCTGAAATTCAGGAAGTTCGTCAGGCTGAATAGGCTTTGGCAAAATAAAGTTCAGGAAAAAGGCCCGGTATTTGCCGGGTCTTTTTACATGCGGGTCATTACCGACATGCTGGCGGCATTTCGTGATTGTCCCCGTTTGGAGAAAAGTTCGATCTTGGGTAGGGGATCAAAGGCATTAATGTCCGGGGATGGCTTGCCAAACAAATAGCCTTGTACATGCTGGATGCCACATTCACGCACAAAGACCAGCCCTTCCGGGTCATCAATCATTTCGGCAATGGTATCAACATTCAGGTCGCGACACAGGTTGCCAAGGGCAATCAGGAAGGACCGCCCTTTGGGCGCATTACGGGCATTGCGAATGGCTGAACCATCGAGCTTAACAATATCGACTTCCAGTGTAGAGAGATATTGGAAACTGGCAGCCCCTGCACCAAAGTCATCAAGGCAGACCTTGTAGCCCATTTTGCGCAGGTTCTGGATGAAGATATTGGCCTTTTTCAAGCTTTTGAGCTTGGCACTTTCCGTGATTTCAAACATCAAGGCCCCTTTGGCCCATTCATTGTTTTTCAGCAGGTTCATCAGTTTCTTGATGTAATTGCGATCCCCAACAGAATAGCCTGATACATTGACGGCCAGTTTATAGTTTTTCCCTTTGGGCTGTTGGGCAAGCCATTGCAAGGCCGCTTGGGCCATTGCGAAATCAAAATCCGGGATCAAGCCGGTTTCTTCGGCAAAGATAATATATTCATAAGGGGACTTTCCAGCCTGTTCCCCACGAAAACGAGCCAGACATTCATAGTGATGAATTTTACCATCGCGTGCACCAATGATGGGCTGAAAAGCGATGAAAAATTCTTTGTCAGCCACCACCTGTTTAAATCCGGCAATCTTATCATGGGCCTCGTCAATCAGGTCGCTCATATTGCGATTGAGGGAGGCGACCGAGAAATCTTTGCCACGGGTGTTTTTAAACTGATTGATGGTATAGGTCAGGCCGTTGGCCAGATCTTCTTCTGAAATATTTTCCGCATCCACATCCAGTGTGGCGGCATGGATATCAAGCTGAACATCATCCCCACTGGCATTGGAGGCCATTTCAGAAATTTTATCGGACAGTTCATCCACTTTCAGGTCTGTTTTATGGACAAGGCCGAATTTATTTTCACTGATGCGTCCTGCGGTATCGCCGCCAACAGAACTGGATTTCAGATAGCTACCAACGGAATGCATCAGGTGCCCGGCATCTTCATTGCCCAGATTATTGGCAATTTCCTGAAGCTGTTCCATATCCAGCATGGTCAGCTCAACAGCTTCGCCTTTCTGGGTGTTGCTTTGGATACTGGCTTGGGCCGCAGCCAGGAAAGATTCTTCATCATACAGGCCACTTTCGCTATCTTTTTGCAAGTTGCTGATACGGCCAAAATTATCACCCAGACGAAAACCAATAAACAGGTGGTTTTTCAGGTCTTTAACACGATAGCCCATCATTTCAATAGGTGAGGTTGGCCCACTGCGCCCAGCCAGACGCACGCTGATGGACTCAATGCGGTTCTGTTCATCTGTATTGGAAGCAACTTGCAGAAAAAGGGCGTGATCATCTTCGGTAATCACATCTGTTATGGGTTGGCCGATCAGGGCCTCTTCCTTTTTACCTGTAATGGCTGTGATGGCCCCACCGGCAAAGGCAATGTTAAAATCTGTATCCAGTTCGATGATAATGTCATTCCAGCAGAAGGTGAAGGCAACAAATCTGTCCCGTTCAGCTTTGAGTTCACTATCATTTCCCATAATCGACGCCTTATTTAATTTTGATAATCATTCTTTTTTTAGGTTATGGTATAGGAAACCATAAGATTTGTCAGACCAAAAAGTTTCTAAAGTTAATTAAATGATCGAAAAAAAGAATATTGAAAGCTGGGTCTTTGATTTGGACAATACCCTGTACCCGGTATCAGCGAATTTATTTGCTCAGGTTGACGTCAGGATGCGTGATTTTATTGCGCAATATTTGCGGGTCGATAGCGATGAAGCTTATAAAATTCAGAAACATTATTTTAAAACTTATGGTACCACCTTGCGCGGGCTGATGACCTGTCATGACATGGACCCATCTCCTTATCTGGATTATGTCCATGATATTGATGTGAGCACTGTTGAGCCCTCCCCTGAACTTGCCACTGCCATCAGGGGGCTTGAAGGGCAGAAATATATTTTCACCAATGCCTCTTATGACCATGCCATGCGGGTGATGGATCGTTTGGAGGTCTCTGATTGTTTTGACGGTATTTTTGATATTGTTGATGCGGGGTATGACCCCAAGCCCAAGGCCCATGTTTATGACAAGTTTTTGGAGAAATTTGCAATTGAGCCGACAAAGGCGGTGATGATTGAAGATATGGCCCGCAATCTGGAACCTGCGGCCAATTTAGGCATGGCCTGTGTCTGGGTGGAAAATGATCATGAGTGGGCCAAAGAAGGTGCAGAAGAACCTTATGTGCACGATCAGACCGATGATTTGTTAGGCTGGTTACAAGGACTGTAAGCGCAAAAAGAAAACTTGTGCGGCCCCGTATTTTCGCACATCCAGTTCTTCAAACCCTTTTGGGGGTTGCCAGTTTTCTTTTTTGGCGGTTTCCACGATGCACAGGGTTCCTGTTTCAATCCAGTTTGATTGAATAAGGGCACCAAGGGCTTGTTCATTCAGGCCGGATTTATAGGGAGCATCCAGAAAGACCAGCTGACAGGGTGCATCAGCCTTGGGCGGGTGGGTGGCGTCAGCGCGCATGGCATTGATTTCAGCCGCACTGCCCATGCCCTTGGCATTTTGGCGCAGGCATTTCATGGCGGCTTCATGATGATCCATGAAGGTCACATGGGCAGCCCCACGCGAAAAAGCTTCCAGCCCCAGGGCACCTGTGCCGGAAAACACATCCAGCACGCGCTGGCCGCGCAAGGCAGCACGGCCCCAGCTTTGATGTTCCAAAATATTAAAGATAGATTCCCGTGCCCGGTCTGATGTGGGGCGGGTGTCTTGTCCATCTGGGGCACTGAGTTTGCGCCCTTTAAACTTACCGCCGACGATCCGCATGAGGTTTCTTTCCTTTGCCTTTCCCTTTTGGGGATTGTTTTGGTTTGGGCTTGGTCACATTTGGTTTGCGTGGGCCACGAAACGGTGTTTTTTCTTTCGCCTTGGCAAACCCATCGCGATCTTCACCGGATCGCGCCTTGGAAATACCGGGCACCAGACCGCCAAAGATCTGGGCAATCATTTTGCGCGGGACTTCTTCCATTTCCCCGCGCGGCAATTTACCTAACGAGAATGGGCCGTAATCGGTGCGGATCAGGCGGGTCACTTCCAGTCCAAGCGATTCCATGATGCGGCGAACTTCGCGGTTTTTCCCTTCGGTGATTTTGATATTCACCCAGGCATTTGCCCCTTTTTGGATATCAAGCACAGCCTGAACCGGGCCATATTGTACCCCGTCAATGACTGGCCCTTCGTTTAAGGCTTCCAGTTCATTTTCATCCACACGGCCGTGCACACGCACGCGATAGCGACGCACCATGCCTGTGTCCGGCTTTTCCAGATAACGGGCCAGTTCCCCATCGTTGGTCAGCAGCAAGAGACCTTCGGTATTATAATCAAGACGACCGACAGAGATCACCCGTGGGGTGCCGCTTGGCAGTTGTTCAAAAACCGTCGGGCGACCTTCCGGGTCTTTATGGGTGGTCATCAGGCCGCGGGCCTTGTGATATTTCCACAGGCGCGGCGGTTGCTTATCAGGCAGGGCCTTGCCATCAACCACAATGATATTATTGGGCTGCACGTTAAGGGCGGGGCTGTCGATGACATTTCCATCCACACTGACTTTGCCATCCAGAATTTTACGTTCTGCCTCGCGGCGCGAACAGACGCCAGCACGGGCAATTACCTTGGCGATGCGTTCGCCTTTTAAGGTCAGTTTATCGTCGCTCATGATCTTGCGGCCTCAATAAATGCGTCAAAAATTTTCTTGTCACCCTCACAGATATGGAATTCCGGATGCCATTGGACACCGATACAGAATTTCATAAAGGGTACTTCCATGCCTTCCAAAACCGTATCTGGGGCAAGGGCGTTGATCATTATGCCTTCGGGCTTGTCAGCAATAGCCTGATGATGGGCGCTGTTGACCGACATTTCATTGACCCCAACGATCTCATGCAAGCGTGTGCCCGGCTTGATCTTAACCGTATGTCCGGCCTCATCACGGGGGTTGGGTTGTTCATGGGCAATACAGTCAGGATAGCTATCGGGGATATGCTGGATCAGCTTGCCACCCATGACCACATGTAGCAATTGTTGACCGCCGCAAATCCCCAAAATCGGCATGTCGCGATCAATGGCTCCTTTAGTCATGGCCCATTCAAATTTGGTGCGTTTGTCCTTGGTGATCACCGTGTCATGGACATCACTTTCGCCATACATGGACGGGTCCACATCAAAGGCCCCACCTGTAATCAGCAAGCCGTCAATTAAATCCAGATATTGTTCAGCCAGTTCCGGTTCATGGGGCAATGGCACAGGCAGGCCACCGCTTTTGACAACCGCGCCACAGTAGTTTTCACGCAATGCATACCAATCGAATTTGGAATAGGCGCCTTCGCCACCGTCTTCGCTGTCCATTGTAATGCCGATCAGGGGAGTTTTCATAGCTTCTGTATAAACTCCATATTATAGTCCTGTCCATGAACTATATGGATATTGCGATAAAAGAAGCCAAAAAAGCCGCCCTGCGTGGTGAGGTGCCCATTGGTGCTGTTATAGTGGATAGCCAAAGCGGCGAAATCCTTGCCTGTACCAGCAATCGCACGGAAGAAGATTTTGATCCCACAGCGCATGCCGAAGTGCTTGCTATTCGTCAGGCTGCGGCCAAGGTTGGGTCCACCCGTTTGCCTGAATGCGATCTTTATGTGACGCTGGAACCTTGCACCATGTGTGCTACGGCCATTTCTTTTGCCCGTATCCGCAGGCTTTATTTCGGGGCTTATGACCCCAAAGGGGGCGGGGTGGATCATGGCGCCTGTTTTTATGAACAACCCACCTGTCATCATAAGCCGGAAGTTTATGGCGGTTTGCAAGAACGTGAATGTGCAGCTCTGCTGACAACTTTTTTTCAGGGCAAAAGATAAAAGCTGTCTGTGTCTCCCTTGCGAAAAGCACATAGATTCGTTATACCCTGCGCTAGCAAATCATATTATTTCGGAGACGCACCATGTCGGGCTATCGAACCACGTTGACCCACTTTCTTATTGAAGAACAACGCCGCCGCCAGGGCGAAGGGGTGCTGACCCTGTTGCTGGCTGATGTGATGACGGCGTGTAAGCGTATTTCCGACCTCGTGGACCACGGGGAACTGGCAGGCGCACTGGGGACAATGGGCACAGAAAATGTTCAGGGTGAAGTGCAGAAAAAGTTGGATGTACAATCCAACGAACTGTTCAAATTCTGTAACACCATCGGTGGTCACTTGGCGGGTATGGCGTCTGAAGAAGAAGATGACGTGGTTACTGTTCCCGCAGAATATCGTGGTCGTTACCTGCTGTTGTTTGATCCGCTGGATGGATCGTCCAACATTGATGTGAACGTTTCTGTCGGGTCTATCTTTTCTATCCTGCGCTGCCCGGATGGGATTGAACAGCCGACAGCCGAAGATTTTCTGCAACCTGGTGTGGAGCAAGTCTGTGCCGGTTATACGGTTTATGGCCCGTCCACCATGTTGGTGCTGACCACAGGTAATGGCGTGCATGGCTTTACCATGGACCGTAATGTGGGGGAGTTTTTCTATACCCACGAAAATATGACCATTCCCGCTGATACACAGGAATTTGCCATTAACATGTCCAATATGCGCCACTGGGAAGCCCCGGTGAGACGCTACATTGAGGAATGTCTGGCCGGGAAAACAGGCCCGCGTGAAAAAGATTTCAATATGCGTTGGGTGGCTTCCATGGTGGCGGACGTTCACCGCATCATGACCCGTGGTGGTGTATTCATGTATCCCATGTGTGACAAGACCCGTGAAAAAGGGGGCAAATTACGCTTGATGTATGAAGCAAACCCTATGTCTTTCATTATTGAACAGGCAGGCGGTGTGTCTTCTACAGGGCGGGAGCGAATCATGGAAGTACAACCCAAAGAGCTACACCAGCGTGTACCCGTGATTTTGGGGTCAAAGAATGAAATTGACCGTATTGTCTCTTACCATTCAGAAGGTACTGAAAAATAAAGAGAATTATATTTTAAAAGAATTCAGGGTCCGCTATGTCGGGCCCTTTTCTTTTGAATGGTTGTAAAGTGAAATGCATATGTTATACTTTACGATAGTATTTTGTCGGTTTTTGGGGTGCGTTATGATGCAGAGAGATATGTCTTCTTATGGCGTTGCAGAAAGCTATTTTGAACAGCACGGTTATTCCGTGGCCGTTGATATGGTGATGGGGCGTTTGCATCTCAATACATCCAAGCAAGATCTGGAATTTTGGCTGGATGTTCTTAACCTGCTTGAAGACCTTGAAAAACGTCAGGCATTGGGGCAGGGATGCTTCCCACACCCAGAGTTCTCTAATAGAGAGGCAAGTTCGCATCAAAATTGATGATGCATTGCCTAAATTCAAATAATTTTCCTTTGATAATTCTTATGATTCAGTCAGCTAGGTTTATGTGCACTGCATAACGCGCAAAACAAGTAATAATTCCTAATATTTTGCGTTATAATTGTACCTAACAACAAGCAAAAATGATGGATAGCGGATATCTAGGAGGTCGGGTGATGGCGGTTAGGTCACGTTCTCCACACGTGATTGGCACCCAGTATTTTTCCAAATATGGGTATGACGTGTCGTTGGAACATGTCTCAAGAAAATTGACGTCTGGTCAGGATGCGGTTTTTTGGAAGCATGTGGTCGATGTGTTGGATGAGTTGCGCGCAGCAGACCTGGCGGGCAGGCAGGATTCGATATCACATAAAAATAAAGCCCCTGCTTTCACAGGGGCTATAAAACGGATGAAACTTAATCGTCACCCATCTTAAGGGCAGCGATAAAGGCGCTTTGTGGAATTTCCACTTTACCGAACTGGCGCATTTTCTTCTTACCCTTCTTCTGTTTCTCCAGAAGCTTTTTCTTACGGCTAATATCACCGCCATAACATTTGGCCGTGACATCTTTGCGCATGGCTGAGATGGTTTCACGCGCAATAACCTTGCCACCAATTGCAGCCTGAATCGGAATTTTGAACAATTGACGCGGGATCAAGTCTTTCAGGCGAGAACAAACCTGACGGCCCCGGCTTTCCGATTGTGATTTATGGGCCATAAAGGCAAGGGCGTCCACAGGCTCTGCATTCACCAAAATGGAGACTTTGACCAGATCACCGGGGCGGTATTCATCCACTTCATAGTCAAAGCTGGCGTAACCACGTGAGCAGGATTTTAAACGGTCATAGAAATCAAAGACGATTTCATTAAGCGGCAGGCGATAAACCGCCATGGCGCGTGCACCCACATAAGTCAGTTCCATCTGTTCACCGCGACGTTCTGTACAAAGCTGTAAGACCGGGCCGAGATATTCATCCGGTACCATGATGGTCGCCTTGATCCAGGGCTCGTCAATGGCATCAATTTTTGTCACATCCGGCATGTCTGCTGGATTGTGCAAATTGAGTGTTGTGCCGTCATTCATATGCATGTGATAGACAACGGATGGCGCTGTGGTGATCAAATCCAGATCAAATTCACGCTCAAGGCGTTCCTGAATAATTTCCAGATGGAGCAAACCTAGAAAGCCGCAACGGAAACCAAAGCCAAGAGCAGCTGAACTTTCAGCTTCATATTGGAAGGAAGCATCATTGAGATGCAGCTTTGCCAGCGCATCGCGCAGATCTTCAAAATCAGCAGCATCAACAGGGAAGAGGCCACACCAAACCACAGGGGTTGAGGGTTTAAACCCTTCCAGCGGGGCATCTGCCGGTTTTTTCGTTTCAGTGATGGTATCACCGACCGCAGCATCGGCCACAGATTTGATTGAGGCGGTGAAATAGCCGACCTCACCGGGATTAAGCTGGTCGAGCTTTTCCATTTTGGGGTTAAAACACCCCACTTGGTCAATTTGATATTCAAACTCGGTGTTCATGAAGGTGACTTTCATGCCACGTTTCAAAACACCGTCTTTAATACGCACCAGCGTCATAACGCCGAGATAAGGATCGTACCAGCTATCTACGATCAAGGCTTTTAACGGTTTTTGATCATCACCAATTGGGGCGGGCAATGTGTTGACAATGGCTTCAAGGACCTGTTCACAATTCAGCCCGGTTTTGGCTGAAACCAGAATGGCGTCTGTAGCATCAATGCCAATGACATCTTCAATTTGTTGCTGGATACGCTCAGGCTCGGCTGCAGGCAGGTCGGCCTTGTTGAGCACGGTGATAATTTCGTGATCACTATCAATGGCTTTATAAACGTTTGCCAGTGTCTGGGCTTCTACCCCTTGTGTCGAATCGACGACCAGAAGAGAGCCTTCACAGGCAGCGAGCGAGCGAGATACTTCATAGGCAAAGTCAACGTGACCAGGGGTGTCCATCAGGTTGAGCTGATAGATTTCGCCATTTTGAGCCGTATATTGCAAACGTACAGTCTGGGATTTAATCGTAATGCCACGTTCGCGTTCAATATCCATATTATCCAGGACTTGTGCCTGCATTTCACGCTCTGTCAAGCCACCGCACAGGTGGATGAGGCGGTCAGCCAGTGTGGATTTGCCATGGTCGATATGGGCAATGATGGAAAAATTACGGATATGGGACAGGTCAGTCATGTCTGTGAATCACTTAAATTTTTAAGAAAACCGAGCTTGGTATAAGGCTTTGTTAGCTTTTACGCAACATATTCGATACTATAAAAATGCACTTCTCTCCTCTATTTGGGGGGAGGATGTCTTCGTGAAAATTGCGTACATTATACTAAAACACTATAGCTTTATCGTTTTATAGTTGTTGCAATGAAAGTGAAAAAAGCGCATTTTTACAGTGGCGTAGTACCCAAAAATGGGACCGCTAGTTCTAGGGAGGATAATTGTGAACGACGCAACCGTCGCAAATAAGGCATCGGATTTTGCCACCAAGCAAGAATTTGACGCTCAAGTCGCAGAAGTCATCCAAAAGATTGCCGTAGACGCTGGTGATATCGTTATTGAAATTGCTGACGTTGCCGGAAATATTGAAGATGTAACTGCGCGGATTAACAAACAAACTGACAGTTTTAATCTGGTTCGCGAAGCTGCCGCGGCTATGGCGCAAGTCAAAAACGAAATTGCTGCCGCCGCACAGACATCATTGGAAGTCGCTGAAAAAGCCAATCGTGATGTGACGCAATCGCGCGATAAAGTCGAAGTTTCTTTAGGGAATATTCAAAATCTTGTTGATTTTGTGCGCGATATTGAAGAACGGCTTAAAGGGTTGAATGGTGCGCTTGAAGAAGTGCGCAGTGTCTCCGGTGTGATTCAAAAAATTGCGTCACAAACCAATTTGCTGGCATTGAATGCAACGATTGAGGCTGCGCGTGCGGGTGAGGCAGGCAAAGGGTTCGCCGTGGTGGCATCTGAGGTAAAGAACCTTGCCGGTCAAACAGCCAAGGCCACAGAACAAATTGACCAGACACTGGAAGATCTGGGCACACAGGTTGAACTGCTGATGGGTGAAAGTGCCCGTGGTGTGCGCAACGCGGCAGAAGCTCAGGCTGGAACCAAGGATATTGGGGACGCCATCAATCTGGTGGGGGATGCGATTGGTATGGTCGATGGTGAATTGATCAATATTAATCAGGCAACTTCATCAATTGATTCCCATGTGGATGGTGTTGTCACCCAGCTGGAAGAAATGTCTCTGCGTGCCGAAGAAAACCGCAAAGACCTGACGGGCTGTAACGAGCGGATCAGCAAGCTGCGTGATTTTGGGGCAGATTTGATCCAGTTGACCAACCAGTTGGGTGTGGAAACAGTCGACAGTTTCTTCATCAAGCAATTGGTGGATGGGGCTGCTACAGTTTCTCAGCTCTTTGAAGATGGAATTGCCCGTGGTGAAATCACCATGGAAGACTTGTTTGATCGCAATTACATCAAGGTCGAAGGCTCAAATCCGACGCAATATACCAACAAGGCGCTGACCTTTCTGGATAAATATTTGCCTGCAATCCAGGACCCGGTTCAGGCATCTCATGAAAAATTTGTCTTTGCAGCCTGTGTGGATACCAACGGTTATTTGCCGGTGCATAATACGAATTTTTCCAAGCCGCAAAAACGTGGGGATGTGGAATATAACACAGCCAATTCCCGCAATCGCATGATCTTTAATGATCGTGTTGGCTTGGCCGCAGGTCGCAATGAAAAGCCGTTCCTTGTTCAGGCATATCGTCGTGATATGGGCGGTGGGACCTTTGTGATGATGAAAGATGTGTCTGCCCCGATCTGGGTGAAAGGCAAACACTGGGGCGGTATGCGTAGCGGTTATAAACTGTAATTCACAACGTCATCCTCAGCTTGACTGAGGATCTTTGTCCCATGAGGAATAAGATCCCCGCATCCGCGAGGATGACCCTAGAACACTAAAAGTGGATTTGTATGAAAATGCAGGTCCACTTTTTATTTGTATCCTTTCCGGGAAATGCTTTAAGTATTTAAGTAACTTGAGAATACTTAAAGAGGGGAAAACATGGTTGAAGGACCAATGCACAATTATCGTGAATTGTTGCGTGAAGGCTCAATCCATGCGGACCCTGCCCAAGAGCTGGCGGTTGAGAAACTGCAACTTCTCCATCATGCTTTAAAATCCTATGAACCCGATAGTGGGGAAACCGGCTGGCGTGCCCGTTTTGGTTTAGGGCGGCGAAAAGAAGCGCCAACACCACCACAAGGACTTTATATCTATGGTGAAGTTGGACGTGGCAAGTCGATGCTGACGGATTTATTCTTTGAAGATGCGCCGGTTCAGGCCAAGCGCCGGGTGCATTTCCATGAGTTCATGCGCGAAGTCCATGAACGGCTCAAAGATATTCGTGAAAAGAAACTCGATAAAAAAGAAGATGCCATCATTGTCTTGGCAAAAGAGCTGACCAGTGAGGCTTGGCTTTTATGTTTTGATGAATTTCAGGTCAATAACATTGCGGATGCCATGATCTTGGGTCGTTTGTTTGAGACTTTGTTTGCAAATGGGGTTGTGATTGTTTCGACCTCCAATCGAGTGCCTGATGATCTTTATAAGGATGGTTTGCAACGTGAACGTTTCCTGCCGTTCATTGATATGATCAAGGAAAAGCTGGATGTGATGGAGCTGGAAAGCCCGCGCGATTACCGCTTGGGTCGTGAAAGTGGTGAGCAAACCTATTTCTATCCACTGGATATGGAAAGCCGTGACCAGCTCTTTGAACAGTTCGAACAGATGACTGAAGGCCAAGCCAAAAATGATTATGTCATTATCAAATCACGCAAGATTGATGTTCCCAAAGTCTATGAAAAGATTGCCTATTTTACCTTTGGCGATTTGTGCATGAAACCCTATGGAGCCAATGTCTATCTGGAATTGGCAACTCTGTTTGATGTGATCTTTATCGAGGCCATCCCGCTTCTGTCTCCACAAAATCGCAATGAGGCGGAACGTTTCGTCAATTTGATTGACGCGCTTTACGAGCATAAGGTCAAGCTGGTTTGCTCTGCTGCCGCACGACCGGAAAAACTGTATCCTGAAGGTGATGGTTCCTTTGAATTTCAGCGCACCGTCTCTCGCCTGATGGAAATGCAATCTGAAGACTATCTCAGTGCCCAACATTTGACTTAGGGTCATCTTCGCGCATGCGGGGATCTCATTCTTCTTGAGATAAAGGTCCCCACTCCAGTTGAGGACGACGTAACCTGTTGCATAAAGCGAATCCCTGCTGTGCATTCATCACATAACAGCAGATTCGCGCATGCGTAATTATGGGTAGGTGCATGCAAGGGGTGCATGGTATCACCACAGGCTGTTTATGTTGCAGCACAGCATTTTTTCTTGAAATATTATTAAACCCCAGAGGTTCTCTGGCTTTGCGAAAATTTCAGGCCAGTTTTGAGCATTGCGATCCCTTCATGGTAAGACCACTCAGGGCTAAACGCTAGGGTTTCTGCGGGGTTAAGCAGGGCGGTTTTTCGAAACAATCCTTGCTCTTAGTCAAGAATCACGTTACTAAGCTCGGACGGGTTTTTGGACTTTCGTCTTAGATCATTTTAGGGCAAAGTTCAGCTTTATTTAATTAACCGGATCGAGGGAAAATTCTCCATGGCACGGAACAAGATTGCGTTAATCGGCGCTGGTAACATCGGCGGCACACTGGCTCACCTGGCAGGTCTGAAAGAACTGGGCGATGTTGTCCTTTTCGACATTGCAGACGGCATTCCGCAGGGTAAGGGCCTGGATATCGCTGAATCATCTCCTGTTGATTGTTTCAACGCATCTATGTCAGGTACAACTGACTATAAAGACATCGAAGGTGCAGACGTTGTTATCGTTACTGCAGGGGTTCCGCGGAAACCCGGCATGAGCCGTGACGACCTGATCGGCATCAACGCTTCTGTTATGAAATCTGTTGGTGAAGGCATCAAGCAATACGCACCGGACGCTTTCGTTATCTGTATTACAAACCCGCTGGACGCGATGGTTTGGGCACTGCGCGAAGTTTCTGGTTTGCCGCACAACAAAGTTGTGGGTATGGCTGGCGTACTGGATTCTGCACGTTTCCGCTACTTCCTGTCAGAAGAATTCAACGTTTCTGTTGAAGACGTAACTGCATTCGTTCTGGGCGGTCACGGCGACACAATGGTACCGCTGGAGCGTTACTCTGCTGTTGCTGGTATTCCGGTTCCGGATCTGATCAAAATGGGTTGGACAACTCGTGAGAAAATGGACGAAATCGTTCAGCGTACACGTGACGGCGGTGCCGAAATCGTTGGTCTGCTGAAAACGGGTTCTGCGTTCTACGCTCCGGCGTCTTCTGCAATCCAAATGGCAGAATCTTACCTGAAAGATCAGCGTCGCCTGTTGCCTTGTGCAGCTTGGGTTGACGGCAAATACGGTCAGGACGGCATCTACGTAGGTGTTCCGACAATCATCGGTGCGAACGGTATCGAAGAAGTTGTCGAAATCGACCTGAACGAAGAAGAACAAGCTATGTTCGACAATTCAGTCAACGCTGTTAAAGGCTTGATTGAAGCGACTAAAGAGCAAATGGCTAAAGCTGAGTAATCAGCGCTAAACCGGGGTGGCGATAAACGTCGCCCCGTTCCTTTGTAGGGAAATGTCTAGGATTTTCAAAAGAGACAGTTTTCTCAAAACTTGAGGCAAAGCAAAGAATGAATATTCATGAATATCAGGCTAAGCAGCTTCTCAAAGGGTACGGTGTAAACGTACTCGCGGGTGGTGTTGCTTACACTCCTGCTGAAGCTCGTGCTGAAGCAGAAAAACTCGGTGGTCCGGTTTTTGTTGTGAAATCACAAATTCACGCCGGTGGCCGTGGTAAAGGTAAATTTAAAGAAGACGCTGCTGGTGAAGCTGGTGGTGTTCGCGTTGTTAAGTCTGTTGACGACGTTGAAGCTAACGCAACACAAATGCTGGGCAACACACTGGTAACTCACCAGTCTGGTGCAGAAGGTAAAGAAGTTAAGCGCGTTTACATCGAAGACGGTTGTGACATCCGTTCTGAGCTGTACCTGGCGTTCCTGGTTGACCGCGCAACTGACAGCGTAACAATCATGGCTTCTACAGAAGGCGGCATGGACATTGAAGAAGTGGCTGAAGCTACTCCTGAAAAAATCCTGACTGTTTCTATCGACCCGGCTACAGGCATCATGCCTTTCCACACACGCCAGGTTGCTTTTGGTCTGGGCCTGTCTGGTGCACAAGTTAAGTCTTGCTCCAAGCTGCTGGCTGCTATGTACAAAGCTTTCGTTGAGCTGGACGCGTCTATGGTTGAGATCAACCCGCTGGTCGTAACTGGTGATGATGAGCTGGTTGCACTTGATGCGAAAATGAACTTCGATTCTAACGCTCTTTACCGTCAAAAAGCCGTTTCTGAAATGCGCGACGAAGACGAAGAAGATGCAATGGAACTGGAAGCTTCCAAGCACGACCTCAACTACATCAAACTCGACGGTACAATCGGTTGTATGGTGAACGGTGCCGGCCTTGCAATGGGCACAATGGACATCATTAAACTGTACGGCGGTGAGCCGGCTAACTTCCTCGATGTTGGTGGCGGGGCGACGAAAGAACGCGTAACTGAAGCGTTCAAACTGATCCTGTCTGATCCGAACGTTGAAGGCATTCTGGTAAACATCTTCGGTGGTATCATGCGTTGTGACGTGATCGCTGACGGTGTTGTTGCTGCTGCCCGCGAAGTATCCCTGAACGTGCCGCTGGTTGTACGTCTTGAAGGTACAAACGTTGAACAAGGCAAGAAGATTCTGTCTGAATCCGGTCTGCCGATCATCACTGCTGATAACCTTGCTGACGCGGCTGAGAAAGTCGTGAAAGCCGTGAAGGAGGCTGCATAACATGGCCGTTCTTATTAACAAAGATACCAAAGTCATCTGCCAAGGTTTCACTGGCGCACAAGGTACTTTCCACTCTGAACAAGCGATTGCTTACGGCACAAACATGGTCGGTGGTGTAACACCGGGCAAAGGTGGTTCCAAGCACTTGGACCTGCCGGTTTTTGACACGGTTGCAGACGCACGTGAAGCAACTGATGCAAACGCTTCTGTAATCTACGTTCCGCCACCGTTCGCAGCTGATGCGATCTTGGAAGCGATCGACGCAGAAATCGAACTGGCTGTTTGTATCACGGAAGGTATTCCGGTGATGGATATGGTTAAAGTGAAACGCGCTTTGGCTAACTCCAAAACTCGCCTTGTCGGTCCGAACTGCCCGGGTGTGATCACACCGGGTGAATGTAAAATCGGCATCATGCCGGGCCACATCCACAAGCGTGGTTCTGTTGGTATCGTTTCTCGTTCCGGTACACTGACTTATGAAGCTGTTGCACAAACAACGGCTGCTGGCATGGGTCAGTCCACTTGTATCGGTATCGGCGGTGACCCGGTGAACGGTACAAACTTCATCGACTGTCTGGACATGTTCCTGGGCGATGATGAAACAGAATCTATCGTCATGATTGGTGAAATCGGCGGTACAGCTGAGGAAGAAGCTTGTGAGTTCCTCAAGCAGTCCAAAGTGAAGAAGCCGGTTGTTGGCTTTATCGCGGGTGTTACTGCACCTCCGGGCAAACGTATGGGCCACGCTGGTGCCATCATTTCCGGTGGTCAAGGTACTGCTGATGCGAAAATGGAAGCTATGCGTTCTGCAGGTATTGCTGTTGCAGACTCTCCAGCTTCTATCGGTAGCACAATGGTTAAGCTTCTCGGCTAATCATTTTTGGTACGTGGAAACGTCCAAGTCCTATTTTGGGAGATAGAGTTGCGGGTCTTGTCCGTTTAAGAGACAAGCCCGCACTCCTCTAGGGAAAAGTAAAAAAATATGGTTGATACCCCTGAATCAGTCCTGAACGGCAACAATACTGTCTATTTGGCAGAATTGTATGCACGTTACATGAAGGACCCATCCTCTGTTGATCAGAGCTGGGTGTCCTTCTTCTCCGGATTGCGCGAAGAGGGTCTGGAAGCACTCCAGAACCTGAGCGGTCCAAGTTGGAACAAACCGAGCCACGGTGTTGTTAATACGGGTGTAAGCTCTGTTACAGCCCCGGTTGCCAAGCCCCAGCCTCAGCCGGGGGCGGCATATGCACAGGTCGATGACGATGCCATTCGCGCAGCCACATTGGACTCTATTCGTGCATTGATGTTGATCCGATCGTACCGTGTTCGTGGTCATTTGATTGCTCGCTTTGATCCGTTGGGTATTGAAGGGAATAACTATCACCCTGAATTGGACCCGAAATCCTACGGCTTTGAAGATGCCGATATGGATCGTCCAATTTTTATTGATTTCGTTCTCGGTCTGGAAACAGCCACACTGCGCGAAATCGTTGAAAAAGTTAAAGCAACATACTGCCGTCATATCGGTGTCGAATTCATGCACATTCAGGAGCCGGAAGAAAAAGCCTGGATCCAGCGTCGCATTGAAACCTCCGAAAACCAGTCTGACTTTACAGTCAAAGGCAAGACGGCCATTTTGGAACGCCTGACCGAAGCAGAAGGTTTTGAGCAGTTCCTTGATAAGAAATATACAGGTACAAAACGTTTTGGCCTTGAAGGTGGTGAGTCTCTCATCCCGGCCATGGAACAAATTCTTAAGCGCGGCGCACAGCTCGGCTTGAAAGAAGTTGTTCTGGGTATGCCACACCGTGGCCGCCTCAACGTTCTGACCAACGTGATGCACAAGCCGTTCCGCGCCCTGTTCTCTGAATTCCAGGGGAATTCATCCAACCCGGATGACGTCGAAGGTTCTGGTGATGTGAAATACCACCTCGGTACATCGGCTGATCGTGAATTTGATGGTAATACGGTTCACCTGTCCTTGACAGCCAACCCGTCTCACCTCGAACTGGTGAACCCGGTTGTTGCCGGTAAGGTTCGTGCCAAGCAGGAACAGCTGGGTGATGAAAAACGCAATCAAGTTATGCCGCTGTTGCTGCATGGCGATGCGGCTTATTCCGGTCAGGGTATCGTACCGGAAGGTCACGCAATGTCCGGTCTTCGTGGGTATGAAGTCGGCGGCACAATGCACATCATTGTGAACAACCAGATCGGTTTCACAACGGCACCGCATTATTCACGCTCAAGCCAGTATCCGTCTGACGTTGCCAAAATGGTTCAGGCGCCGATCTTCCATGTTAATGGGGATGATCCAGAAGCTGTGGTTCACGTGGCACGTATTGCAACTGAATACCGTCAGGAATTTGGCAAAGACGTTGTTATCGACATGTTCTGTTATCGCCGTCACGGTCATAACGAATCTGACGAGCCGATGTTCACCAACCCACATATGTACAAGGTGATCAAAGAGCAAAAGACAACACGTGAGCTTTATGCGTCACGTCTGGTTGCTGAAAAAGTTCTGACAGAACAGCAAGTTCAAGACATCTATGATGACTTCAAAGGTCGTCTGGAAGAAGAATTTGAAGCGGGCAACGCCTATAAGCCGAACAAAGCCGACTGGTTTGAAGGCAAATGGGAAGGCATGGCCAACGCGAAAGGCGAGGAAGAATTCCGCAACGAAGATACTTCTGTATCTGAGGAAGTCCTCAACGAAGTGGGCAAAGCCATCTCAACTGCACCGGACAAGTTCAATGTAAACAAGAAGGTTCTGCGTCAGCTCAAAGCCAAGTCCAAAATGATCGAAACCGGTGAAGGGATCGATTGGGCGACAGGTGAAGCCCTGGCCTTTGGTTCGTTGCTGGTTGAAAACCGTAAGGTTCGCCTCTCTGGTCAGGACTGTGGTCGCGGTACATTCTCTCAACGTCACTCTGTGATCGTGGATCAGGAGAGTGAAGAGCGTTATCGTCCGCTGAACAACATTCGTGAAGGCCAAGGTGACTATGAAGTTATCGACAGCCCGCTGATCGAATTGTCTGTTCTGGGCTTTGAATATGGTTACTCACTGGCAGAACCAAATTCACTGGTCATGTGGGAAGCGCAGTTTGGTGATTTTGCCAACGGTGCTCAAATGATGATCGACCAGTTTGTTTGTTCTGGTGAATCCAAATGGTTGCGTCTGTCTGGTTTGACAATGCTTCTGCCGCACGGTTTTGAAGGTCAGGGTCCGGAACACTCTTCTGCGCGTCCTGAGCGTTACCTGCAACTTTGTGCCGAAGACAACTGGCAAGTTTGTAACCTGACAACGCCTGCGAACTATTTCCACGCGTTGCGCCGTCAGGTTTCACGTAACTTCCGTAAACCGTTGGTGATCTTCACGCCGAAATCTTTGCTGCGTCACAAACTGTGTCAAAGCACATTGGCCGATTTCACAACAGGGTCCGCGTTCCAGCGCGTGATTGGTGAAACAGATCAACTGGCTGCAAATGACAAGGTCAAACGCGTCGTTCTGTGTACAGGTAAAGTTTACTACGACCTGCTGCAAGAACGCCGTGACAAAGGCATCGACGATGTTGCCATCGTTCGTGTTGAGCAACTCTACCCATGGCCGAAAGAGTCCATCAAGGAAGAGTTGGCGAAATATCCGAATGCTGAGCTGGTCTGGTGTCAGGAAGAGCCGTCCAACATGGGCTACTGGTCCTTTGTCTTCCCTCGCTTGGTTTATATCTGCCAAGAAATGGGTATGAAGGGTGGTCTGCCGGGCTATTCCGGTCGTAAAGCATCTGCATCACCTGCAACAGGTCTTAATAAAGTCCATGTTGCTGAACAACAGTTCCTGGTCCAGGACGCATTGGGCGGCAAGTTCGACGAACTGCCGACACCATTTGCTCGTGAGACCAAAATGGCTGCATCTAAACTATAGAATTTGTGAGGAAACAAATGGCCACAGAAATCACTGTTCCCGCGTTGGGTGAGTCCGTATCTGAAGGTACGGTCTCAAAGTGGCTCAAGAACATTGGCGATAGCGTCGCAGTTGACGAACCGCTTGTTGAGCTGGAAACAGATAAAGTAACTGTCGAAGTACCGAGCCCGGTTGCAGGTACATTGGTAGAAATCGTTGCACAAGATGACACGGATGTTGAAGTTGGTGCTGTTCTTTGTATGGTTGGTGAAGCTGGTGAAGCAGCAGCGCCTGCGGCCCCTGCCGCAGCAGCTGAAGTTCCGGCTGCTGCTGCCCCGGCTGCATCTGGCGGCACAGGCGAAGTCGTTGACATCGTTGTCCCAAACCTGGGTGAATCCATCACCGAAGGTACCGTTGCAAGCTGGCTGAAGAAAGTTGGTGACGAAGTTGCCGTTGACGAAGGTCTGTGTGAAGTTGAAACCGATAAGGTAACAGCTGAACTGCCTTCACCGGTTGCTGGCGTTGTGACTGAAATCGTTGTTGCAGAAGACACTGACGTTGAAGTTGGTCAGGTTGTTGCACGTGTGGCCGTTGGCGCCACAGCGGGCGCTGTTGCTGCGGCACCTGCTGCTGCGTCTTCTGCCCCGGCTGCCTCTGCACCAGCAGCAGCGGCGAATACGGCACATCCGCTAAGCCCAGCTGTTAGCAAGCTGGTCAATGACAACGGTTTGGACGCTTCTAAAATCCCGGCAACGGGTAAAGACGGTCGTCTGGTTAAAGGTGACGTTCTGGCTTACATCAACAGCGGTCAGGCTGAAAAAGACAAAGCGGCAGCTGCGGCTCCGGCCCCAGCACCAAAAGCAGCTCCTGCCCCGGCGGCAGCGCCTGCTGCGGCTCCTGCTTCTTCTACACCGAACGGTGCGATGATCCCACCGCGCCCAGAAGGCCCGCGTGAAGAACGTGTGAAAATGACACGTCTGCGTAAAGTGATCGCGTCTCGCTTGAAAGAAGCACAAAATACAGCGGCTATTCTGACAACCTGGAACGAAGTCGACATGACAGGCGTTCTGGAAATGCGCAAGCAGTATAAAGATGGCTTTGAGAAGAAACACGGCGTGAAGCTTGGCTTCATGGGTATCTTCACAAAAGCATGTGTGACTGCACTGCGTGAATGGCCAGCCGTAAATGCTGAGATCGACGGTGACGATATCGTATACAAAAACCACTATGACGTGGGCATCGCTGTTGGTTCTCCAACAGGTCTGGTTGTGCCGGTTGTACGTGATTGTGACGAAAAATCACTGGCACAGATCGAAGGCGACATTGTGGACTTCGGTAAGCGCGCACGTAGCGGCGAGCTGAAGATGGACGAAATGATGGGGGGGACCTTCACTATTTCTAACGGTGGTGTGTTTGGTTCCTTGCTGTCTGCACCGATCCTGAACCGTCCGCAGTCTGCTATTTTGGGTATGCACAAAACGCAAATGCGTCCGATGGTAATGCCGGATGGTTCCATCCAGGCACGCCCGATGATGTATCTCGCCCTGTCTTATGATCACCGTATCATTGACGGTCGTGAGGCGGTTTCCTTCCTGGTACGCGTTAAAGAGTGCCTCGAAGATCCGCAACGCATCCTGCTGGACGCTTAAGGCAGATTGATATTGAGGCGGGACCAACCCACTATGTTGGCTCCCGCCTTTTTTATAAATTTTAATTTCAAGGAATTTGAATATGAGTGACAATTTTGACGTTGTTGTCATCGGTGGTGGTCCGGGTGGTTATGTTTGTGCCATTCGTGCAGCACAGTTGGGTTTGAAGGCGGCCATCGTGGAAAAACGCGGCACATTGGGCGGTACGTGTTTGAACGTTGGCTGTATCCCAGCCAAGGCCCTGTTGCAGTCCACACATCTTTATGAAATGGCTGCACATGAAATGGCAGACCACGGCATCAAGGTCACACCAAAACTTGACCTTGATAAAATGCTGGAACGCAAAGATGGCGTTGTGAAGCAACTGACTCAGGGTGTTGAGTTCCTGATGAAGAAAAACAAAGTCAAATATATCGTTGGTGAAGGTAAAGTGACAGGCGCTGATGAAGTGACTGTTTCTTTGAACGCTGGCGGTGAAGAAGTTCTCAAGTCTGAAAACATTGTGATCGCAACAGGTTCTGACGTGGCAACATTGCCGTTCCTGGAAATTGACGAAAAAGTCATGTTGTCTTCCACAGGTGCGATGGAATTGCCGAAAGTACCGAAGAAACTGGCTGTTATCGGCGGTGGTGTCATCGGTCTGGAACTGGGTTCTGTTTGGAACCGTCTCGGTGCTGAAGTCACTGTGATCGAATTCCTCGACGGTATCCTGCCGGGCATGGATGGCGAACTGCGTAAAGCGGCGCAAAAATCACTGGAAAAGCAGGGCCTGAAATTTAAACTGGGCACAAAAGTGACAGCGGCGAAGAAAGCCAAAACATCTGTGACCCTGACAATGGAACCAGCAGCAGGCGGTGAGTCTGAAGAGCTGAAAGCAGATGCATGTCTCGTTTCCATCGGTCGTCGCCCGTACACAGACAATCTTGGTCTGGCCGAAGTTGGCGTTGACATGGATGAGCGCGGTTTTGTTAAGGTGGATCATGATCTGCAAACAAATGTTGCCGGTATCTTTGCCATCGGTGACGTTGTGGGCGGTTTGATGCTGGCACATAAGGCTGAGGAAGAAGGTGTTGCTGTTGCTGAAATGCTGGCTGGTCAAACAGGTCACGTGAACTATGACGTGATCCCGGGTATCGTTTACACCCATCCGGAAGTAGCTGGTGTTGGTAAAACAGAAGAGCAGCTTAAAGCAGACGGTGTGGCTTATAAGAAAGGGAAATTCCCCTTCACAGCCAACGGTCGTGCCTTGGCCAATGGCGATAGCGAGGGTTTCGTGAAGATTCTGGCTGATAAAACAACAGACCGCGTTCTGGGTTGTCATATCTTTGGCCCACACGGTGGTGATTTGATCCAGGAAGTGGTTCAGGCCATGGAATTCGGTGGTTCTGCTGAAGATATCGCCCGTACATGCCACGGCCACCCAGGTCTGCCGGAAGCTGTGAAAGAGGCAGCACTGGCTGTTGATAAGCGTGCGATCCACTCTTAAGACAGGGCCATAAGATCTAAAAGAAAAGCTCCCTTTGATTATGATCAAGGGAGCTTTTTTAATGCCTTTCAGCCAAAGACTTTAACCGACAATGACCTGATTACCCCCTGTCTCCTTGGCTTTGGCAAGGAAACGTTCGGACAGGTTGACCAGATCATCCAGGTTTTCCGTATTCTGCCAGGTAACACCCATGCTGATGGTGCAGGTAATGGCCTGATTGTTATAGTGCAGCGGGGCATTTTCGATATCATTGCGCATGGCTTCGAAAAATTCGATGCTGTCTTCGGTACTTTCGCGATACATGATGGCGCAAAATTCCCCACCGTTAAATCGCGTAATCACACCGATATTGGCAAAACGTTGGCGCAAGGTCTTTGCCACGTGGCGCAAGACTTCATCCCCACAATCATGGCCGTAGGTATCGTTCACCCTTTTCAATCCATCAATATCCATCAAGGCACAGATGAGATAGCCATTGCCTTCCATGGATTCTTGGAACATGGCGGCACCACGTTGATAGAAATAGCGACGATTGCGCAAACCTGTCAGATAATCAGTAATGACAGAATTTTTCATGGCGTTGATATAGTCGATAATTTCGACATTTTGGGTCACACGGCAGAAGAATTCTTCATTCAGGAATGGTTTTGTAATGAAGTCATTGGCCCCAACCTTAATAAATTTGGCCGAAAGAGCGTGGTTGCCATAGGTGGACACACCGATAACGGAAAGTTCGCGTTTTGAATATTGCGTGCGGATCTTTTTGGTAAATTCAAACCCGTCCAGATTGGGCATGTTGTAATCAGTAATGACAAGCTTCACATCCGGGTTTTCTTCCAGCGCTTTCAGCCCTTGCAAGCCATCATTGGCTTCAACAACCTGAAACTTATAACGGGTCAGCAGTTCACGCATTTGGTAGCGGGCTGTTTTGGAATCATCGACCAGCAGCACTTTGACAAACTGATTCTGATAAAGCCGTTTTACAGTGGCAATCACATATTCAATGCTGGCGGGACTGTCTTTGAGCACATAATCAATGATCTTTTTGGACATGAGATCATCGCGCATTTCTTCGTTGAAATGGCCGGAGAATACCACAGACGGGATATTCTTTTTCATGACATACTCAACGATTTCTCCATCCGGCGCATCTGGCAAGTTCAGGTCAAGCAGGGCCAGAAAGAAGTTTTCACTATTTTGTTCAAGAATTTTCTCGGCTTCCTGAAAAGTTTCTGCACAGGTAACGTGGAACCCCAGTTGTTTTTCAAGTTGGCTTTTGATGACGGAACGATAAAATTTCGCGTCTTCAACAAGCAAGATTTCGATTGGTTTGACCTCTTCGTCCATAACTCGCTCTTTATCTATTCCTTAAGAATCTGCACGGAAAAAACACCCGCGCAGTTGTTTTTTCGCATCATTAATGCCTTGTTTGGCTTGGGTGATGATATGGTCTGTGTTTTCACCTTTTGCCGTGCACAAACAGGTGGTGAAAGTTGTTTTCAGTTCTTTTTCACTAAAGACAAAGCTTTTGGCTGTCAGGGCATCATGTACTTTTTGGACAAGTTCAATATAATCGCCTGCACTTTCTGTTGTCCCTATCAGGCAGAACTGACTTCCCCCATATCTGGTAATCAGTCCTTTTTGTTTAAAGGCTTTTTCAAAATCACGCGCCAGCATAAACAAGATGGCGTCACCGGCATCGCTGCCATATTCGTCGTTAAAAGCTTTAAAGTCATCCAGTTCAAAAAAGGCACAGACCACAGTTTGTTCCAGTTCCTGTGCCCGTTTGGTGATCTTTTTGTAGTTTTCTTCCAGGAAACGACGGTTTTTTAACTGGGTAATAAGGTCGGTGTGGACCAGTTCATCCAGTTCATGAACCTTGTCCAGCGCATCCATATTCAAGGTGATGCGGCAGAAAAATTCTTCTGTCAGAAAGGGTTTGACCAGAAAATCACTGGCACCGGCCTTTAAGAATTGTGCGGAAATCGCATGGGTGCCATAGGCCGATACCCCGATGATACAAACTTCATCACGGTTTTTCTTTGCCCGGATGCGCTTGCAGACATCAACGCCTTGCATGTCCGGCATATTATAGTCGGTGATGATCAGTCGGATATCACGATGTTCGCTAAAGAGTTTAAGGGCATCCTGTCCGTTTTCAGCACTGAGAACATTAAAATTGAACTGGCGCAGCAAGGAAACCATATGTCTGCGCGCCACGCGTGAATCATCAACCACCAGCACCTTGCAGTGACTGTTTTTAAAATAACGATCAACTGTATTGAGGACATAGTTCAGGCTGGCAGGACTGTCTTTGACCACATAGTCAATGATATTAGGCCGCTCCAGCATATCGCGAATTTCTTCGCTAAACGATCCGGAAAAAATAATGGAGGGAATCGACATACCTGCGACAGCATCGACAATTTCACCATTGGGCGCATCCGGTAAGTTTAAATCCAGCAAGGCAAGGTCATATTGGTGTTCGCCTGAGGTGAGTTTTTTGACCGCTTCCCCATATGTTTCAACGGCTGTAACATTATAGCCGAAGCTGCCTTCAATTTGAGATTTTAGCACGGTTCGAAAAAACCGGGCATCTTCAACCAATAAAATCTCAGACATTAGATTACCTTTAGCGCACTTTTTTATTTTGAATTGAATAAAGACTACAAAAATTAAGGGGTTATCGCAATTGATAAAACTCTCAAGCCCTAAGTCTAAGACAGTTTATCAAAAGGGATCGACATTTTCTCACGGGCCTTGTCCATACGTTCATAAGGGCCGTGAGCAGGCTCTTCATCCTCTTCAACAGGGTCGGGATACCAGTCTTTCATATATTCTTTGGCAGATTTGACGTCTTCGCGATGCAGGTCATCGTCGTAATCTTCCAAATGATATTCCTGAAAGGTCGGATCATCATCAAGGGCTTGGTCTTCTTTGGCGAGTTCTGCCAGTCGGTCAAAGGTTGTCAGGGAATCGTAAAGTTCCGGGTCCAGTTCTTCGCGATGGGGACGACATGTCCAGATTAGAAAGCCTGCGGGAATTCCAGCAAGCAACCAGCCGGGTAGCTGAAAGGCTGTTTGTAATAAAATATCGAGAAGAACGGAATCATAACGCAGTTTAAAGGCAATCCATTTGCCGGGAATCAGCGCAACCAGCAAGTCATTGGTCGATGTGATGAAACTGCGCCCCATGACCGCTTCGGCAGCGGCTAATAAAAAAGCCAACCCAAAGAAAAGCCAGCCCAGCAAGAAGCCGATTTTGGTGGAAAGGGGAAGATGGTGAGACGGTGTGCGCACGTTCACAGCGGCCTTTAAAAGTTTGTCCTATCCTTTTCATAGTACAGACAGGCTGAGCCAAAGAAAAGGAAAGAGCAATGAACCTGCCGATTTGTGATGAAAACTTACGCCTTATTTTTGCCAGTGAAGAACATCACCAGCTGGAAGAAAGCCTGCGTTATCACATGAATTCTCTTTTATATTGTGCTGGGATTTCTATGGGCTTTTACCTTTACCTTCTGATCTGTCCAGTGATCTTGATCATTTGGCCTATGGTTGGGAATGTGTTGATAGCTCTTGGCTTTTTATGGGGTGTTGGGTTTTTTTGTTGCCTTGTGATGGTCGTGCCCATTTGTTTCAAAATATTGAAATACAAGAAATTACAACAAGAACACGAAGCTTTTCTCAAAAGGTATAATCGTTGCCTGTAAAGGACGTTTTTCTAAGATCAATAACTTGCGCTTAGCTAGAAGCCAGCGTATTCTCTTGAGACTCTAAAGAGATAAAAATACGAAAGATTGGGGAAACAGCATGCAGACGTACGGGGTGGAGGCAGTTAAGAATCGACTGTTATTCGACAACCCGTGGTGGGCCTTGGATGAACAGGCCCCACAAAAATTCAAATTGCCCCCCAAGAGACTTTTTTTCAGAGATTTCGCCCAGAAAATTGAAACCGGGGACGCGGGTCGGGCTGTTGTCCTGACCGGGCCACGACGATGTGGCAAAACAGTGATGGTGCGTCAGATGGTTGCGCGCTTGATCGAACAAGGAACATCGCCGCGCCATATTTTATTGGCTTCCTTAGGGACGCCGACTTATTGGGATGTGGGTTTAAAAGAAGTCCTGAATTTATTTGTTCAACGTAATGCCGACAGCGCAGGAGGGAAAACTCTCTATGCGTTTTTGGATGAATTGCAATATATCCCGGATTGGCGCGAGACACTGGAAAAAATTGCGGCAGATTTTCCGCAAGTTCGCCTGGTCGGTGTGACATCTGCCGGTGCCCCTTTACCTGAAGAGATGGAAGAAAAAGACCCCGGTTTTGACCTTGCGGTTCTGCCTCCGGTTTGTTTTGCTGAATTTTTACGTTTTCGCAGTCGTGAACAGGAATTATTTGGCGGGGACCCGGCCCAGCATAAACTGGCCTTTAATCAGGCAAATTTGGGCATGCTGAATAAAGAGTTTAACTATTACATCAACTATGGTGGCTTTCCTGAAAGTGTGCTGGGCAAAACCCAGGGCGCACCCTCTCCTTTGTTTGTGCGTGATGGCCTGATTGACCGTTTGTTGCATAAGGATACGGCTTCTTTTTACGGGATCAATGACCTGAAAGGTCTATCTCATCTGTTTTCCTTGCTGGCGTATAATACAGGATTGGAAGTCAGTATTGAAGAATTGGCGCGTGAAACGAAAATTGCCAAAAATACATTGCGTAAATATCTCGACTTTCTTGAGTCTGCATGGTTGATCCGGCGGTTACATCGGGTGGATAAAAATGCCAAACGTTTTCAGCGCGCTGTTGCCTTTAAGGTCTTTATCACATCACCGAGCTGGTATGCCGCCCTGTTTGGTCCCGTTCTGCCCGGTGATGAGGTCTATGAACGTTTGGTGGAAACAGCGGTTTACAGCCAATGGCTGGGCACGCCGGGGCGTATTGCGGCACTGGCATATGCCAGTTGGCGTGGTGGCAAGATTGATCTTGTCGGATATGCCAGTCTGGCGACCCAAAAACAACGCGCACCAGAACCCAACCTGATCATTGAAATGGACTGGTCACAGAAATTATCCGGCTTTGGTGAAGGCCCGCAAACTGTGACGGAATTTGTCCGTCTTAATTGTAACGGTGAAGAAAATACCTTGCTGTTGACCCACAATATGGTGCGCACAGGCTATCATCGCCACGTGCGTATTCAATCTATGCCGGCCAGTCTATATGCCTATGGGCTGGTCAATGAACTAGGGTAGTTTTTTACGTTTTTACAGTCCGGCGGCGCTGTTCATTTTGCGCAGAAGCGTCACCAGTTGGATGGCTTCTTCATCACTTAGTGCCCCTGTTGTCACCCGATCACTGTTTTTTGCCAGTTCAAGGCTGCGTTCAAACAAGGCACGGCCATCATCGCTAAGTTCCAGTGCATTGGAACGACGATCTGTTGGGGAAGGTTTACGCAAGACAAGACCACGGTTTTCTAACCCGTCAATCACAGCTACCATTGTGGAACGTTCCACACCAAGGGAGCGGGCCACCGCAGATTGTGACATGCCTTCGTTACTGGCAATCAGGGTGAGAACACCGAATTGTCCCGGTGTGATCTGGGTTTCTTTCATGGCGTCTGTGAAATTATTGAATGATGTGACCTGTGCACGGCGCAGGTGATACGTCATTAAATCATTCAATGGGCCAATGTTTGTTTTTTGATTTTTTACACCAAGATCAGACACCAAAAACCTCTAAGATGGTTTGACAATAAATGTTATGAAGACCAACATATAATCCGATTTTCCATCTGTCCAGCCTTGGAGTTTTTTTATGACCTATGTTCTGCCGTTATGGACCCCGCCAGCTTTAGATATCCAAGGCAGTGATGCGCTGTTTCCCATTCGCCGTGTTCATTGTGTGGCGAAGAATTATGGCGACCATATCCGCGAAATGGGGGGCGATCCGCAAAAGGTCAAACCCAAATTCTTTTCCAAGTCCGCCCATGCAGTGGTTGGCGGACGTGATGAAGTTTCCATCGACTATCCATTGGCAACGCAGGACCTGCACTATGAGGTTGAACTGGTCGTTGCCTTGGGGGAGGGGGCTGAGATTTTTGGCTATGGCATCGGTATTGATTTCACCAAACGCGATATTCAGGCCGAAGCCAAGAAAAACGCCATGCCGTGGGATACATCGAAAAACTTCACAGGCGCTGCAGCGGTTTCACAGCTCACCCCCTTTGATAAAATAGGCGAGATGACTGAAGGGGCGATTAGCCTGTCTGTGAATGGTGAGGTGCGTCAAGCAGGAAACCTTAATCAAATGATCTATAATGTGCGTGAAATTATGGATCATTTGAATGGCTATGACGTTTTATTACCCGGTGACATTATTTTTACAGGCACGCCAGCAGGTGTCGGCGCCGTTGAAAAAGGTGATGTCATGAGCTGCCAGATTGAAGGTTTGTCTGATTTTACGGTGAAGTTGGTCTGATGCGTGCGTTGATTATATTTTCACTGCTTCTTTTTGTAAGTGGTTGTATGGGCGCATCGACGCCGACCTATTGGCAGCATAAAACCATCCCGTCTTCACAATGGCGCAATGACCAAAATCGCTGCAAACGTGCTGTGGATAAACATTTGAGCCTAAACAAGCGCTATCATGCCGATCAAGGGCTTAATCATTATGATGAGCAGATGCGGCTTTATGATGTGGGCAAGAAACAAAAGAAACTGGTGGCAACCTGCATGCGGAAACTTGGCTATGTGCCTGTGAATTAGGGGGAGGGCTTCGCGCAGGCGGGGAGCTTTTTTCAATTTGGAGAAGATCCCCGATCAAGCCGGGGGTGACGCGCCAGTTTCTTTCTTTGGTAAGAACATTACACTGCTTGCGGCAATCAGGACCATAAGGGCAGAAACAGCCAGACAGGCTTCCAATCCGGCCATTTGATAGACCAGTCCGGACAGCAATGTACCGAGCAAACGCCCAACCGCATTGGCCATATAATAAAACCCGACGCTTAAGGATACTTTGTCGGCATCACTATAAGCCACAATCAAGAAAGAATGGACGGATGAATTAACCGCAAAAACCAATGCAAAAAGCAGAAGGCCAGAGATCAAAGTCCAGGTGATATAGTCAGGATAATAATGGCAAGCTGCTGCCAGACTGGCAGGCAGAATAAACAATATAAAGCCCCAAGCTGTGGCAGCGCGTGCTCCGCTTGGGGCATCTGTGGTTTTGCGTGTGATTTTGGGAACAGCGGCCTGAATAATACCGTAGCCTACAATCCAGGCCGCCATGAACAGGCCGATTTCATCAAAGGACCAGCCAAGCTTTTCAGCAAAGAAAATCGGTACCCCCACCACAAACCAGACATCGCGTGAAGCAAACAGGAAAATCCGCGCAAAAGAGAGAATGTTGATCTCCCGGGATTTGGAAAACAGGTCTTTGCCGGTGATCTTGGATTTGGCTTTGCCCAGTTCTCCTTGAACGGCGGCAACGGCAAAGATCAAAATAAGGGCAAGGGCACCTGCCATGGACCAAAGGGCCATCTGAAAGCCCAGAACTTCCAGTAAGACCCCACCAAGGAAGAACCCTACCCCTTTCAGGGCATTTTTTGATCCGGTCAGAAGCGAGACCCATTTAAACAGCAATCCTTCATCAGCCACTACCAGTTTGACAGCGCTTTTGGAGGACATTTTTGTCAAGTCCTTGGCGACGCCGCTTAGGGCTTGTGCGCCCATGACATAGGCAACGGATAGGGAAAGTGCCCAGCCATCCTGCAACATCGACAGCATGGAAAGAGCAATGATCTGAATCGTTAAACCTGCAAACAGGGTCAGGCGCAGGCCGAAACGCGCACCGATCCAGCCGCCGATAAAATTGGTGACAATCCCCATGGCTTCATAAAGAAGGAAGAGAAAAGCCAAGTCCAGCGGCGTGTAGCCCAAATGATGAAAGTGCAGCAACACCAACATCCTCAAAGCCCCGTCAGACAGGGTAAAGCCCCAATAGCTGGCTGTTATGCAGGCATAATTTTTCAGATCACGGGTCATGGTTTTTTGGCAATCATTTTAGCAATGTCCATCATGCGGTTCACATAACCCCACTCGTTATCGTACCAGAGATAAACCTTCAAATGGGTGCCATCGACCACCACTGTACTTGGCCCATCCACAATGACGGAGCGGGCATCGGTGGTGAAATCGGTTGAAACCAGCGGTCGTTTCTCAAAACCAAGGATGCCTTTTAATTCTCCCTTGGCGGCTTCTTCAAACAAGGTATTGACTTCTTCAGCGGTGATTTCACGCTTCATTTCAAATACAAAGTCGGTGAGTGATCCGGTCAGTAGCGGCACGCGCACCGCATGGCCGTCCAGCTTGCCTTTCAGTTCCGGATAGATTACGGCGACAGCGGTGGCTGACCCGGTTGTGGTTGGCACCAGTGAATTGACCCCGGAACGTGCCCGACGCAAGTCTTTATGGGGGCTATCAACGATCACCTGTGTATTGGTCAAATCATGAATGGTGGTGAAAGAGCCCCGCTCAATCCCGATTTTTTCATGCAGCACCTTAATGGCTGGCGCAATACAGTTTGTCGTACAGGAAGCTGCTGTGATGATATTGTGTGTATCGGCCTGATAAAGGTGTTCGTTCACTCCATAGACCAAGTTCAGTGCCCCATCTGTTTTAACGGGGCAGGCCACCAGAACCTTTTTCACCCCTGTATCAAAGAAAGGCTGCAGCAATTCATCAGTGCGGTATTTGCCTGAACATTCCAGCAAAAGATCAATACCCAGTTCCCCCCAATTGAGGGCATCAGGGGCTGTTTCTTCACTGAATGACAATTCTTTTCCATCAATGATCATCTTGTTGTCTCTGGTGGAAACCTCATGATCCCATCTGCCATGTACGGTATCAAATTGCAGCAAATGAGCGGCACATTCCAACCCTGCTTTTGGCTCATTGATATGAACAAATTCAATACCCGGCGTGTTCCAGCCTGCACGTAAAACCAGTTTCCCCATACGGCCAAACCCGTTGATGGCAACTCTTAAGGTCATGTCTTTTCTTCCTTATCGACAGAGGTCGGGATTTCCCTCACAGCATTCTTCAGAAAGAAATGCGATCAGGGTGTTCATTTTTTCAAAATTGGCGACATAAATCAGCGAACGCGATTTACGGTGGCGTTCAATTAAGCCACAGCTGCGCATCTGGTTCAGGTGATGAGACAGGGTGGAGGCCGTGATTTCACATGCTTTGGCAATATCACCTGCACTTGCCCCGCTTGGCCCTAGTTTGACCAGATGGCGAAAAATTTTCAGCCGCGCTTCATAGGATAGCGCTGCCAGCATTTCTGTTGCATTATTAATTTCCATATTTCGACAATAATTGAAATAATGAAAAGATCAAGTGACAATTCGATGATGTTTCCCCTAAAACATATAAAGGAACAAGCCGAAAGGAGCCCCTTTATGATTCCGCGTATTTATCTGGCTGGACCGGATGTGTTTTATCCTGACCCCTTTGTACAAAGTCGCCAGCTCAAAGAGATCTGTACAGCCCATGGAATGGAAGGGGTCTTTCCCATGGATGCGGGCTTGGATATTTCACAGATGAGTAAGCATCAAGCAGCCCAGGCGATTTATCAGGCCAATATTGAACTGATAAATGGCTGTGATGGAATGATTGCCAATATGGAAATGTTTCGTGGTCCCGGTATGGATGGCGGAACGGCGTTTGAAATGGGCTATGCCACAGCACGGGGCTTACCGGTTGTTGGCTATGGGGCTCGTTTGTCTTATCTGGAACGCACAGGTTCTTATTATCAGGGGCTGGAAAAACAGGGAGAGCTGGAGCTGGACCCGTCTGGCTTAACCGTGGAAGATTTTGATTTGGTCGACAATTTGATGATGGCTTGTTCTGCACATCAAATTGTTAAAACGGCACAAGAAGCTGTGATTGTGCTTAAGTCTCTCGTCTCAAAGGATTGATGAAACAAAAATAAAATCCCAGCACCAACCCAAGGATGATCAGGGTGATCACAGGGCTAAACAGGGTGATGAGTGTGCCATGTCCCAAGCCGCTGTGTGCATAGATCAAGGCATGCCCCTGAATCATTAAGGCCCCATAGACGGCAATGGCACAAGGGGCGTTGAAAGCAGCACCTTTAACCCACATCCATAAACCAATAAAGCTTGTGGCGGCAGTTAATAAAAGCACAGCATAATGTAAGGCAAAGGGTTCAACCCAGATGCTGCGGTAATGTTCAACCGTGATGAATAAGAACGCCAGCGGGTCCTGCACAATGCGGGCTGAGGCAATATCCATGCGAATGTCATCAACCGATTTCCCCAATAAAAAGGCGGCTTGTGTCATGGCGTTAACGGCAAAGTCTTGTCCGCTTTCTTCGATATGTTGGCCAAGTAACTGTTGACGATCTTTTGAAGCGGCGGTCTGCCAAATTTCTGTGCGGACAGGGGCCAGATCATGTTCAATCTTGTGCCAAATTGCCGTCCTTGGGTCTTTGGGGGCATAGGGGGTGCTTTGCTGCGTTTCCATCAAGATGGTATTGGCGTAGATCTTGGCCGTTGCAGGGCGGAATTCATGGTTTTCATGCAGGGCGTTATAGGCAACCACCTCAATCCCGACAATGGCAAGGCAAAGGGTCAGGGGGATAAGAAGGGCCTTGGGAAAGGAACAATAGTTTTTCTTTCTGTTCAGGGGGGCTGCGATGAATAACAACAAGACATGGGCCAACCCATAAGGTTGCAGGGACAGGCCAATCCCGATCATAGCGCCAAAGCCACTGAGATTTAAAAAACGCGCCCGTCGAAAACAGGATAAGAGAAAACTTAGCGTCAGCAGGCTTGTCGTCACAAATAAGGAATCGGTTGAAAGGCGAAAATGATATTCCAGCACAAAGGGATTGAGCGCAACCAGCAAAGCAACAGAAACCCCGAGAAAATGGCTGGCTGTGACCCTGAACAAGGTGACGGACAGATGGAGCAGCGCCAAAGCGAAAAGCCCAAGCTGCACGTAGGCTACAATAAGGGGGGCTGTTGAAAAAAATCTGATGATTTTGAGAAAAAAGGGATAGCCCAAGGAATGTTCTGGAGAAAAATCCAGATAGGCTTGCGAGCCATCAGCCAGAAGGTTCTGCCCCAAGGGGAGCTGCAGAACCAGAACTATATACAGAAGGGGCATTAAAATATGCGCAAACCATCCACGTTTAGATAAATAGTTTCGATACATATGTTTGATCCCCTGCAACAGCTATAACACTCTGCCTAAATAAAGCTTAAAAAGCAAGCAATTAGGCGTGTTTTTGGATGAAATCAGCCATTGCTTTAAGAACAGTTTCTTGAGATTGGTGATGGGGGATATGGGCACAGTCAGGCACCATCAAGGGTGTAGCGGCCCCTGAAGAATTTTCTACAATGGATTGTACTTGTTTTTGGGTACCGTATTCATCCTCAATACCCTGAATGACCAAAAGGGGACATTCAATGTTTGGTAACAGGTTTTCCATATTCCAATGGGCAAAGGCCGGGGTAAGCCAGGTTTCATACCAGCCGCGAAAAGCTTTGTCGGTGTTATCTCCGTGATAGCGTTCCAGTTTTGATTTTAAGTCTGCCTTGAAATAAAGTTCTCCGGCGTCACGGATACCTTTTAAGGTGACATCTTCGACAAAGACATGGGCAGCTTCGGTAATGGCACCAGATAATGAATGGGGGTAATGAGCGGCATAAACCAGTGCAATTGACCCGCCATCACTGTGACCAATCAGAAACGGATTTTTGATACCTGCTTCTGTTAAGACGCTGGGTAAGACATCACGACCTTCACGTTCCAGATAGTCTAGGGGGCGGGGAACCAGGCCAAGGGGGGAAGATTTGCCAAACCCAACGCGTTCATAAACAAAACCGTTTAAGCCACAGGCTTCACAGAGCTTTTCTGGAAAGTCTTTCCATAATTCCAGACAGCCTAACCCTTCATGAAGGAAAACCAGCGTAGGAGAAGCGGTGTTGGTTTGATCAAGGTAAATATGTTTTGTCCGTAAGGTCTGGGACTGAATCTGAATGTTTTGTTCAACGATTTTCAAGGGAGTAGCTCATACTGTTCAATAACTTTGTATGAATATACAACAGTTCGCCTATCGAACAATATGTTTTTAATGGGGGCGGTTTTCAAGAATATCGTTAATGGCCGTCAGCATGTCGTCGGGGCGAAAGGGTTTGGACAGGGCATTTCTGGCCCCGATGCTTTCGGCAAAAGCCAGCGGGTCAAAGCGATGTGAGGTGACGCCGCTCATGGCGATGACGGGAAAAGTGCCATTGATTTCCATGATGGTTTCAAAGCCACCGCGTTTGGGCATGAAAATATCAATAAGGGCAAGATCAATCTGGGTATGTTTCGACAGTTCAAGGGCTTCATCCCCGTCGCTGGCACAAACCGTACGGAAACCTTTCATATCAAGGTAGCATCGCGTACTTTCAAGCACCATTGGGTCATCATCGACAACAAGGATCGTTTTCATTTATTTTCCCATTGATAAAATTTGCGCAGATTATACTGACACGCACGTGATAAAATACATCACCAAAATGGGTGAGGAAACAAAATAAAAGCGTGTAATCTACATTAATGCCACTTGTGGGCGTGGTAGGGTGAAGTAAAATGTTGCGCCTTGCTGAATTTCCGATTCAGCCCAGATTTCTCCACCGTGGCGATGAATAATGCGTTGCACCGTGGCAAGGCCAATTCCAGTGCCTTCGAATTCCTTGGCAGAATGCAAGCGTTGGAAGGGGGTGAAAAGCTTGTCGGCATATTCCATATCAAATCCAGCCCCATTGTCCTGAATGCAATATGTATGTTCCTTATTTACTTCTGTGCAGGAAAAGCTGATTTCTGCTTTTTCTGTCTGACTGGTATATTTCCAGGCATTGGCGAAAAGATTTTCCAGTACGACCCGGATCAGGCGGCTGTCCCCATAGGCATCAAGAGCGGCTGGAATATTCACGCTGATGTTGCGTTCAGTATTTTCCCGGTGGAGTTCTGCGACGACCTCATGGGCAATTTGGGCGATGTTAAAGTCATCTCGCTGCATGTCTCCACGGGTTGTGCGTGACAGTTTCAACAGATCATTGATCAACTGTTCCATTCGTTCGGTCCCATGGTGAACCCGATTAAGATAATGTTGGGCCTGTTGATCAAGCTGGTTGTGGAATTCGTCCTGTAAAATATTGCTAAAGCCACTGATCGTGCGAAGGGGGGCACGCAGGTCGTGGGAGACGGAATAGGTAAAAGCTTCCATTTCCTTGTTGGCGGCTTCCAGTTCACTGGTGCGCTGGCGTACTCGCTCTTCCAGTTTGAGGTTGAGATGGCGAATGGTTGTTTGATTGCGTTTCAGTTCGTCTTCAATCAAAAAGCGCTGTTGCAGGGTATCATCAAAATCAATCAGGATACTGTTTAATTTTCGCACCAGAAGGCCCAGCTCATCATCACGATGACCCAGCGGGATATGCAGATGGGTCTTTCCCGGTTGGTTTGGGTCAATATGTGACAGATTTTGAATGGTTTGCATCACCGGGCGACCCAGGGTGAAGTAAAATAAAAAGCCAAAAAAGATTGCGAGGGCAAAGTTACGCACAATCCCGGTTAAAATGACAAAACCTGCCCGGTCAATAAAATTCTGGGCGATGAGAAAACGATCCACCAGTACTCGCATTTCTCCAATCACCGTTGTCCCTCCAACGGAATAAAGTGCAACGGTATAGAGGTTTTGGTCGGTGCGGATCAATGGCCCCAGCCAGTCCATATTATGTTTAATTTGGGGGCGTTCCAGTGAGGCTAATTGTCGGCCAAAGTCATCATTAATCTGGGCAGAATAGATCGGTTGATATTCAAACAACCCCTTCACCACACGCAAGGCCAGCTCGTTGTTCAGGCTATAGGCCGCCTGGGAAGCCGATTCTTTTGTTGTGTTGAGGACCTGATAAACCGTTTCATCAATGCGTTTTTGTTCGGAATAAAAGTCAAAGATGATTTGGCCGATAGAAATGATGATGCCAAGGATCAGGGCCACGAGAATGGCATTTCTCGTTTGGCGAAAGAACAGCCGATTGCTGAATTTTAAAGCCATAGGTCCCCTGAGCGCGTTTCTTCTTATCCTTATACTTTAGAAGTAAGTGTAGAGGATAAGTGCCAAGGGTGCAATTTGATATATGTACTCCCTGGGATTGCGCCATTTTACAGGAACAATCCCAGGTTCGGGAGTGTATGAAAGTCTTTAGGTCAGTTGCGGGGCAACGCTGTGACCCAGAATGAATTCCTTGACCTTGCCAAAGGCACGGGCCTCCAGCTGGCGCACACGCTCGCGTGAAATGCCATATTCTGCGCCCAGTTCTTCCAGTGTTGGCGGTTCGTCTGACAGATGGCGACGTTCGAAAATATCGCGATCACGCTCATTGAGATTTTCAAGCGCTTCACCGACCACTTCATGACGCAGGGCAGTCAACTGGGTATCACTGGCGATACGTTCCGGGCTGGGGCGGTCATCTTCCAGAAGGTCCTGATGTTCGCCGCCTTCATCAATAGACAGCGGTGCGTTCAGGGACATATCGCGTGAGGCTAAACGGCGGTTTAGGTGCAACACTTCATCAGTTGTCGCATTGGTTTCATTGGCAATGGCCTGGGCCTGATCATCGGTCAGTTCGCCATTATCCATGATTTCCAGTTTGTTTTTAGTGCGACGAAGCGAGAAGAACAGCTTTTTTTGCGCCGCCATTGTGCCCAAACGGACCATGGACCAGCTTTGCAGGATATATTCAGTCACAGAGGCGCGAATCCACCACATGGCGTAAGTGGACAGGCGGAAGCCTTTTTCGGGTTCAAACTTTTTCACTGCTTTCATCAGACCGACGTTGCCTTCTGAAATCAGGTCAGCGACGGGCAGGCCATAGCCTTTATAGCCCATGGCAATTTTGGCAACCAGACGCAGGTGGCTTGTCACCAGTTTGTGGGCGGCATCGACATCGCCGCTGTCGTGGAAACGTTTGGCCAGCATGTATTCTTCATCTGCGCTCAGGATGGGAAATTTCCAGGCTTCGCGCAAATAACTGTTTAAACTGTCACCGGAATCGCTCGGCAATGCGGGCAGATTGGTTGTCAGGACACTCATGTAAAAACTCCCTATTCTCATTTGAGGCGGCAAAGACATATGATCGAAAATAAATCTGCGCCTTTGCCAAACACGCTAAGAACAATGCACGTGTTCAAAAGAAATATGTTTGTGTGTTTTTCCGGTGCATAAAAACTTCATGCACAAGAACCATATCGTCAGTTTTGAGAAGTGAGAGTGAAGTAGGTCACAGTCATGGTCATATCCTTTAAAAGCAATACGATTTTATGTTCACATATTCGTGATCCCCGCCCTTTGGGTCGCCAGATCACCCGAAAAAGCCCCCGAATATGGGCAACTTTCCCGTTATGTTCTTCATTATGGGGATTTTATCTGCCCTGTCAATAATAACTTATTTATTTAGTCGGGCTTTTCTTTTATAAGTCGCAATTATATTGAATTTAATAAGTTTCTGGTTCCCTGCCTGTGCAGGGGGTGGCGAGGTGAAGAATGACCCTACCTATTATTATTGGTATTTCCGGGGCATCCGGTGTGATTTACGGTGTGGAACTATTGCGTGCACTTAAAGATATCGGCCATCCCACCCATCTGGTGGTCAGTGACAGTGCACAAGTCAATTTGGAACTGGAAACCGATGTCTCTTTGGATGAGGTCAAGGCGCTGGCCGATGTGGTGCATGATACCAAAAACATGGGTGCCGCCATTTCCAGCGGGTCCTTCAAGACCAAGGGGATGATCATCGCACCTTGTGCCATCAAGACTTTATCAGGGGTGGCGACATCGGATAATTCCAACCTGCTGATCCGTGCGGCAGATGTTTGTTTAAAAGAACGCCGCCGCCTTGTGATGATGGTGCGCGAAACGCCACTACATAAGGGCCATCTTGAACTCATGGCGAAATGTGCCGATTTGGGGGCGACCATCCTGCCACCTGTGCCTGCCTTTTATCACAAGCCAAAAACGGTGGAAGACATTATCCATCAATCCATTGGCAAGGCGCTGGATCAGTTTGACATTGACCATAATCTGTTTGAACGCTGGAAAGGTGTTTAGAAATATATTGTCGTCCTCGCGTATGCGGGGACCTTTTTCCCCGTTTATTGAGGTCCCCGCGTTCGCGAGGACGACGTATCAATGACCTTCCTGCCCTTACGCCTGTCTAGTTTCTATATCACGATCTTTTTTGTCATTGGCTGCATGTTGCCTTTTTGGCCTGTGTGGTTGCAGGCCCGTGGCATGAATGGGGTGGAGATCGGAATTCTGACGGCCATCCCGGTTCTGGGCAAAGTAATCTTTTCTCCGTTTTTTGCCAGTCTGGGTGATCGGTTGGGGGAGAGAAAACGCCTGATGCTGTTTTTTACAGCGACGTCTTTTTTCTGTTTTGCCGCCTTTTATTTTGTTGAAAGCTTTATTGCCCTTTTCATCGTTTCCTTCCTGTATGGCATGAGCTGGGCGCCGATTATGTCCTTTGGCGATAACATCACCTTGTTATCGACGCGAGGCACCAAGATCCAATATGGTCGCATGCGCCTGTGGGGTTCTCTGAGCTTTATTGCCATGTCCTTTGGGTTTGGCTTTGTGCTGGAAGCGACATCGGAACAGATGATCTATTGGGCGATTCTGGTGTCGATTGTGTTGACCTTGTGTGCGATCTTTGCCTTGCCTGATGTGCGTGTTTCTCCCTTGGGGAAAGCTGGAAAGCCCGTGCGCATGCTTTTAAAGGATCGGAAGTTTCAGCTATTTATGGCAACGGTCGCCTGTATTCATGGTTCACATGCGCTTTATTATGCCTTTGCGACCATTCATTGGCGTAGCCTTGACTATAGTGATGGGTTTATTGGTTTCCTGTGGGGGGGGGCTGTGGTGGCCGAAGTTATCTTCTTTCTTTTTGGGGGGCGCATTGCCACCCGGTTTGCAGCCCCTGTTCTTTTAATGCTTGCCGCTTTTTCCAGTATGGTTCGTTGGGCCGTCTTGGCCCATGATCCTGCTATGTCGGTTCTTTTAATCGTTCAGACTCTCCATGCCTTTAGTTTCGGGGCGATGCATCTTGGGGCCATGTCGTTTATCAAAGAGGCGGTGGCTGTGGATTTATCAGCCACGGCACAAAGCTTATATGGGGCTTCTGCCTTTGGGGTCGGGGGCGGTGTGACCTTGCTGTTTGCGGGATATTTTTACGAAATGCTGGGGGCGCAGGCGTTCATCATTATGAGTATGATGGGGCTTATGGGTATGCTTCTTGGGGTTTGGTTACACAGGCAAAAAGTTTGATCTATATGTGACTTATTTCACTGTTTGGTAATATACTGTCCCTTACAGTAGGCTTGAGATAAATTGTAAGGATATGGGGTCATGGAACTGTGGCAGCGTTTTAAAAAGCCGATTTTGGCAGTTGGCATCATTGTAGCCGCCATTATTATTTTCGCCGCGTTAAAAGCGACCAAACCCCAGACACCGTTAAAAGAAGTCGAAGAACGGTTTTGGCCGATTAAGGTACAGACGGTCAGCTTTGGCGATGTAAGCCCCACTTTACGCAGTTTTGGTGAAATCCGCGCCGGCCGGGAGGCCGAACTTCGTGCTCAGGTATCGGGTACGGTGATTGCCGTGCATGAGGATTTAGGTGATGGTGCCTTGGTTCATGCAGGGGACGTGTTGGTTACGATTGATGCCTTTGATTATCTCGCTACAGAAAAAGAACGCCACGCTGATCTTAAGGAAGCCGAGGCCCGACTGGAAGAATTCAAGACCATGTTGGCAGGCGAAGAAAAACTGCTGCCCGTTGATCAAAAGCAGGTCACATTGGCCGCACGTGAGGTTGAGCGCCAACGTAAACTGGTGAAACGTAAGGCGGTGAGTAAAAAATCCTTTGATGATGCCCAGACCAATTTGAATGATCGTAAACAGAAATTGTTGATCCGCGAACAATCCATTGCGCGTTATAAATCTCAGGTCATTCAGGCTGAATCCAGTGTGGAAAAAGCCCAAACGGCCTTAAGCAAAGCCCAGCGTGATGTGGCCGATACCCAGCTCAAAGCACCGTTTGATGGTTTTCTCACCCAGACAGATGTGACGGCGGGCAAGCAGGTGTCTACATCGGACCGTCTGGGCCGTTTGATCTCGCTGGAACGTTTGGAAGTCAGCTTCCATGTGAGCGAGGCTGATTATGCCCGGCTTACCCGGCAAAATGATTTAAAGGGGCGCAATGTCACGGTGCATTTACGCCGTGGTGAAAAAATGTTGCCCTTTGAGGCTAAGGTGATCCGCATTGATGCCCGTGTGGATGCGGCCACAGGGGGGCGCAATGTGTTTGCTGCCTTGTCCGGGTTGAAACTGAGTACGGACTTGCGCCCCGGCTTGTTTGTAGAAGTCGCGATCCCTGATGAAACCTATCAAAATGTGGTGAGCCTTCCGGCTATGGCCGTGCATGACAATCGCTATGTTTATATCGTGACGGATGAACGCCTGTATCAGCGCGAGGTCAAGGTTGTCGTGCGCGATGGTGATCGGGTTTTGGTCAGTGATGGGTTAAGCGCAGATGAACGTGTGGCTGTGACCCGTTTTGCTGAAATGGGCACGGGTGTGAAGGTAGCGGTGAAATGACCGGGGGACATAACGAAAGCCGTATCAATCTGGTTAGCCTGTTTACACGGCACCGCACGGCACCTAATCTGTTGATGTTTTTGATGATCCTGCTGGGCGTGGTGTCCTTGATGCGCCTGAACGTGCAGTTCTTTCCGAGCTTCGGCATTGATGTGGTGTCTGTCAGTGTGAAATGGTCAGGCGCGGGGGCCGAAGATGTCGATGCCAATATTGTGCAGGCTTTGGAGCCGGAGCTGCGTTTTTTGGATGACGTCAAACATGTAAAATCCACGTCTAATGAAGGATCAGCCTCAATTTCCATTGAGTTTGAGGCAGGCACGGAAATGCAAACGGCCCTATCCAATGTGGAAACGGCCATTTCCGGGGTGACGACCTTACCAGAAGATAGCGAAAAACCTGTGATCAAACGGGTGGTGCGCTATGAGCCGATTACGCGTTTGTTGTTGAGCGGTCCTTATCCGGAAAGTGCACTTAAAGCCATGGCGAAATCCATGCGGGATGATCTTTTGGCGCGTGGGGTGGATAAGGTTGACCTGATCGGGGCGCGTGATGAAGAAATTTGGGTGGAAGTCCTGCCTGAAACCCTGCGCCGTTTGGATATGACCATTGATGATATTGCCACGCGGATTGCGCAGATTTCTCAGGATATTCCGGCGGGTGAAACAGGCGGGGCACAGGCCAAACAAATCCGGGGCCTTGGTGAGGTCAAAACCGCAGACGGGGTGGCCGATATCGAAATATTGGCTCGCCAAAGTGGGGAAAAGCTGGCACTCGCTGATATTGCCACTGTGTCTGAACAGTTTGATGAAGATGGGGTGGAGGTTCGTTATCAAAAAACACGCGCTATTGAATTACAGGTGCGTCGTTCCACTACCGCCGATGCGTTGGAAGTGGATGAAATTGTCACGAAATTCCTCAATGAGACACGTCCAACATTGCCGTCAAACCTGCGTCTGGATCAATATGAAATTCAGGCAAACCTAATTAAGGATCGCATCAATCTGTTGCTGGATAACGGTCTGTCCGGTCTTGTGCTGGTGTTGGCAATCTTATTCCTGTTCTTAAATACCCGTGTGGCCTTTTGGGTGGCCGCAGGTATTCCGGTTTCCTTGCTGGCGACCATGTTTGTCATGAAACTGTCGGGTCAATCCATTAATATGGTCAGCCTGTTCGGTTTAATCATGGCCATCGGGATTGTGGTGGATGATGCGATTGTGGTGGGTGAACATTCTGAAAGTCTGCGCCGTCGCGGTTTAAGCCCGGTTGAGGCGGCAGAGCGTGGTGCGTTGCGCATGCTGACGCCTGTTTTTGCCTCTAGTCTGACGACCATTGCCGCCTTTATGCCGCTTCTGGCGATCTCTGATATTATGGGGCAAATTATTGCAGCCATTCCCTTTGTTGCCATCTCGGTGATTATCGCCAGCTTGATTGAATGTTTCTTCATTCTACCCGGCCATATGCGTCATGCGTTGAAAGGCAAGCCGGAAGAAGCGCATGGATTTCGCCTTAAATTTAATGAGAAGTTCAATCATTTTCGTGATGTGAAATTTGCCGCCCTGATCCATTGGGTGTTGACTTATCGCTATGTCACTCTCTCCATTGCGCTTGCCTTTCTCATCATCAGTTTCGGCCTTGTGGCAGGTGGGCGTTTGGGCTTTCAGTTCTTTAAGGGACCGGAAGCCGAGCGCATTTATGCCAGTGTGGAAATGGTGGCTGGAACGCCGCGTTCAGAAACGCAAATTATGGTTGATGAGCTGGAACGCGCCCTTTATGAGGCGAATGAGGAACTGGGTGGGGATTTGATCAAAACCCATGTGGCGAAAATCGCCACCAAAGTGTCGACAGGAAAAGGTGCAGGCGGGGCATCTAACAGTGACCATCTTGGCGGGATTTATGTGGAACTGGTGGAATCGGACAAACGTGATATTCGCACGGCAGAATTTCTGGCTGTTTGGCGCAAGCATCTGGACCAAAAGGCAGGTTTGCAAAAACTGACCCTGATCCCGGCTCAAGCGGGTCCACCGGGGCGTGATGTGGATATTCGTATCAATGGCGATGATATTCAAAACCTTAAACGTGCGTCAAATGAAGTGCAGGATTTGCTCAAACGCTACCCCGGTGTTTCGGCCATCGAAGATGATCTGCCTTATGGCAAGGAAGAGGCCATTTTGGAACTGACACCTCATGGGCAAGCTTTGGGCTTTACCACACAGGATGTAGCCCGTCAGGTGCGCGACAGTTTTGATGGGGCCGTTGCCAAACGTTTCCCGCGTGGGGATGAAGAAGTCTTGATCCGGGTGCAGTTTGATCGACGCTATATTTCCTCAACCCAGCTTGATCAGCTTTATTTGCGCAGCCCATCAGGGGCCGAAGTGCCGTTAAGTCAGGTTGCAACCCTGCGGGCTAAAACCGGTTTTGCCACGGTGAAGCGTGAAGATGGCACCCGTCAGGTTTCCATTACGGGGGAGCTGAATAAATCAGCGACCAGTACGGGCAAAGTGATTGAAGCCTTAACGCGTGATGGCATTGAGAAGATTGCGGCCAAACATAAGGTCACTGTGTCTTTTGCCGGAAAGGCGGAAGAACAAAAACGTACTTTTCGCGATATGCTGACAGGTGTGGTGGTTGGTTTTAGTGCCATCTATATTATTTTGGCTTGGGTCTTTTCCAGCTATTCCAAACCGATTGTAGTTATGTCGGTCATCCCCTTTGGTTTTGTTGGGGCGGCTTTTGGTCATTTTATCATGGGCTATGACCTGACAATCCTCAGCCTTGTGGCGCTGGTGGGCTTAAGCGGGATTGTGATTAATGATTCCATCATTCTGGTTTCAACGGTGAAAGAGCACCTTGATATGGGGGAAGAGGCCCTGACGGCGATTGCACGCGGGACCATTGAACGCTTGCGTGCCGTGATCCTGACATCAGCGACCACCATTGGCGGGTTGACGCCTTTGATGTTTGAAACCAGTTTGCAGGCACAATTTCTTATTCCCATGGCGATTACCCTTGTCTTTGGTTTGATGGTGGCAACCTTGTTGGTTTTGGTTGTGGTCCCTGCGCTTTTGGCTGTGTTGATTGATCTAAAGAATTTGCGCCAAGGGATTCCTTTTTTTAAGAAAACCGTCTAGTGTGTGGATCTCTGTCGTCCTCGTGTAAAGCGGGGACCTTTATCCCTTTTGAAAAAGATCTCGCATCACGGGCGAGATGACGTCATGGATGTAATATGAGCGCCCTTACAGACAGCCCCGCCTGGCAAGCCCTTTTGGCCCATCATCGCGAGATTGAGCCACTGCATATGCGTGACTTGTTTGCGCAAGATACCATGCGGTTTGAAAAATTCTCTGTGCGCTCCAGTGGGTTGTTGCTGGATTATTCCAAGAATCGTATCACTGAAAAAACCATGGAATTGTTGAGCACTCTGGCTCGTCAGTGTGGAGTTATTGAGGCACGTGATCATATGTTTGCAGGTGATCACATTAATTCCACCGAAGACCGCGCCGTTTTCCATGTGGCCCTTCGCAATCGCTCAGAACGTCCCATGAAAGTGGATGGGCGCGATGTGATGCCCGATGTGCGTGCTGTGCTGAATCAAATGCGCCGTTTTACAGAGGCGGTGCGCCGGGGGGAATGGCAGGGCATTACCGGGCGGCCGATTAAAACCGTGGTGAATATTGGTATTGGCGGGTCGGACCTTGGGGTGATTATGGCGCTCCAGTCTTTGCGCAGTTACCAACGTGATGATTTGTCCCCACGTTTTATCTCTAATGTGGATAGTTCCCACCTTGTGGAAACCTTGCGCAATCTTGACCCAGAAACCACGCTTTTTATTGTGGCGTCAAAAACCTTCACCACGCAGGAAACCATGCTCAATGCCACCTCGGCACGCTCCTGGCTGGTGAAACGTTTGGGCAGCGAGGCAGTGCGCAAACATTTTGTTGCGGTCTCTACCAACGAAGAAAAAGTGGCCGACTTTGGGATCGACCCGGATTATATGTTCCCGTTTTGGGATTGGGTCGGGGGGCGTTATTCCACCTGGTCAGCCATCGGTTTGGCAATTGCGCTGGTCATTGGTATGGACAAGTTTGAAGAAATGCTGGAAGGTGCTCATGCGATGGATGAGCATTTCCGCACCGCACCACTGGAAAATAACATGCCGATTATTATGGCTTTGCTGGGTGTGTGGTATGCCAACTTCTTTGGCTGGTCCACCCATGCGGTGCTGCCTTATGATCAGTATCTCACGCGTTTTCCGCAATATCTCCAGCAACTTGATATGGAAAGCAACGGCAAGCGTGTGGACTTGCAAGGTCGTCCTGTCGATTATTCCACCGGACCGATTTTGTTTGGTCATGCGGGCACCAATGCGCAGCATTCCTTTTTCCAATTGTTGCATCAAGGCCAGCAGGACTGTTCCATGGACTTTATCGGGGTGGCGAATAATCATCACCCCTTGCGCGAACATCAGACCATTTTACTCTCTAATTTTCTGGCGCAGACCAAGGCCCTCATGCTGGGAAAAACTGAAGAAGAGGTGCGCGCAGAATTGCACGCCAAGGGCATGGGTGAGGCTGAGATTGACAAAATTGCCCCGCATAAGACGTTTCCCGGTAACAAACCAACCAATTCAATTGTTTTGCCGCTGGTAACGCCTTTTACTGTGGGCCAGCTCCTTGCTCTTTATGAACATAAGGTTTTTGTGCAGGGCATTTTGTGGAACATCAATTCCTTTGACCAATGGGGCGTGGAACTGGGTAAAGAACTGGCCTGTGGCATTGTGCCCAAACTGATGGGGGATGAGGAAATCATGAATGAGGATGCTTCGACCGCTGGCTTGCTGCGTTATATGAAGCGTTTGAAAAAGGAATTCATTTAGTCATGGGTATTCGTCTTCTCCCCCAAACCCTGATTAACCAAATCGCCGCTGGTGAAGTGGTGGAACGCCCGGCGTCTGCTATGAAAGAGCTGGTGGAAAATGCCATTGATGCAGGGGCAAGTAAAATTGATGTGGTGATGAAAGAAGGTGGGCGTGTGTTGCTGTCTGTCACCGATGATGGGTGCGGCATGGGACCAGAGGAACTGGAATTGGCGGTTCAACGCCATGCCACGTCTAAAATCCCCGATGAAGACCTGTTTAACATTGGTACCCTTGGCTTTCGGGGCGAAGCATTGCCTTCCATTGGCTCCGTTGCACGTATGTCCATTACGTCGCGGACAGAAGAGGCCGACAATGCCTGGATGATCCGTGTCGAAGGCGGTGAAAAAGAAGGCCCGGAACCTGCCGCACATCCTCAGGGCACACGGGTGGAGGTGCGTGATTTGTTTTTTGCCACCCCAGCACGCCTTAAATTTCTGAAAGCCCCGCGTACTGAGTTGAATCATGGGTTGGACATGATGAAGCGGCTGGCTATGTGCCATCCCGAAATTGGCTTTACCTTGTCAGATGGGGTGCGCAGTCTTCTTAAACTGCCCGCCAGTCATGGCGATTTATTTGAAGCCATGCTGGAACGGCTGCGCGGTATTATGGGGCGTGATTTTGCCGAAAATGCTATCCCGATTGAGGCGGAACGCGATAATGTACGCCTGACGGGTCATGTGAGTTTGCCGACACTCAATCGGGGAAATAATGCCCTGCAATTTTTCTTCGTCAATGGGCGTCCAGTGAAGGACAAGCAGCTTTATGGCGCGGTGCGCGCAGCTTATCGCGACTTTCTGGCGCATGATCGGTATCCGCTTTTGGCCCTGTTTATTGAACTGCCACCACGTGCGGTGGATGTAAACGTGCATCCGGCCAAGGCTGAAGTGCGTTTTCGCGATGCCCAAGGGGTGCGTGGCTTGATAGTCTCTGCCTTGAAACAAGCTTTGGGCGGGGTGGGGCATTTGGCCTCAACCACTGTGAGTGAAGAGGCGCTGGCTTCCATGCAGGCCCCGCGTGAGATGGATCCGCAAGCTGTGGAAATGGCCCGTGCGATTACCTCGCGCCCCGCAGGTGGGGGCTTTGGTCATTATCGTCCAGACCCGATGCCCAGCCAAGGGATGCGCGAAGCTGCGGCTGGTTTTCAGGCCCCGTTAAGTGGGCTGGAGGCCCCGCCCCAAGCCGATGTGCGTGAATCCTCAGATGTGGCCATGCCGGAAAATACCGAACAATACCCCCTTGGCGTGGCTCGTGCGCAATTGCATGAAACCTATATCGTTGCCCAAAGTGGTGATGCCATCATTATGGTTGATCAACATGCCGCCCATGAACGTTTGGTCTATGAAAAGATCAAACAGGATTTGGAAGATAATGGGGTAAAGCGTCAAGGCTTGCTCATCCCCGAAGTGGTCGAACTGGATGAACCTGATGCTGATCGCTTGGTGGCTCGTGCTGCGGAATTGGAAGAAATGGGGCTGGTGCTGGAAAACTTCGGTTCCGGTACAGTCGTGGTGCGTGAAGTGCCTGCCATGCTCGGGGCCAAGGTGGATGTGCAGGGATTGGTGCAGGATGTGGCCGATAGCTTGGCCGAAGTCGATGAAGCTATGGCGTTAAAAGATAAACTGATGGATGTATGTGGCTCTATGGCCTGTCATGGGTCGATCCGCGCTGGACGTCGCCTGACGCTGGAGGAAATGAACGCCCTGTTGCGCGAAATGGAAGCCACCCCACATTCCGGCCAATGCAAACACGGCCGACCGACCTATGTTGAATTAAAGCTAAAAGATATTGAACGGCTGTTTGGACGAAGTGGTTAGGGCGTAAACTCATAAAATACATCCCGTCCCTTACGGGATTTCCCCAAAATATAGGCATTACTGCGTTAAAGTCTTTTGAAAGTACAAGTACTTCCTGCAAGCCTTTGCCTTGTCTTGCCTATATTTTGGGGAAACCAAAGCAAGTCTATTTTATGAGTTTACGCCCTAAGATCGCGTCCGAAAATGGCGAGTATGATTGTCATGAAACGGTTAAATTAACTTTATCACGATAAAGGAGAAGGCCGTGGATATGCAGATGCGCCTGTTGGACTGGGTTTTATTGTTTTTGTTGTCCCTGATTTGGGGCGGGTCGTTTTATTTTACTGAAATTGCCTTACAGGAAGTGACGCCTTTGGTCACGGTTTGGGCGCGTGTGGGGCTGGCAGCGCTGATGTTGTGGCTTTTCTTGTACTTTAAAGGGGGGAAAATCCCGAAAGACAAGAAACTATGGGTGGCGTTACTGGTGATGGGGGTTTTAAATAATGCGATTCCGTTCAGTTTGATTGTCTGGGGGCAAGTTGCCATCAGTGGTTCTTTGGCATCAATCTTTAATGCAACGACACCGCTGTTTACGATTATCCTTGCCCAGTTTCTAACAAGTGATGAAAAACTCAGCCCGCGAAAATTTCTGGGACTTATATTGGGGTTCTGCGGCGTGGTTTTCATGGTTGGGATTGAGGCCCTAAACGGTTTATCCGGCGTTGTCTGGGCGCAAGTTGCGATTTTGCTGGCCGCTGTTTCTTATGGTTTTGCCGCCATTTGGGGGCGACGTTTTAAAGGGGTCGATCCGATGGTCACGGCTTGTGGGCAGGTGACGTGTTCCGGGCTTGTGATGACACCTCTTGCACTGGTGTGGGGCTTTCCCCAAGGATATTTTGTCCCGTCTTCTGATGTTTTGTGGGCGCTTGGTCTGATTGCTTTGTTATGTACGGTGCTGGCTTATATTCTTTATTTTAAAATTTTGGCGACCAGTGGGGCAACGAATTTGATGTTGGTGACGTTTCTGGTTCCCTTAAGTGCGATTGTCTTAGGCAGCAGTTTGTTGGGCGAACGTCTGGAAGGAAATCAGATTGCAGGCATGCTGGTGGTTTTGCTCAGTCTGTTGCTGATTGATGGACGCTTGTTCCATGTTTTTTCAAGTTTTCGCAATAGGCGCAAAAGTCGCACGGGTTAATTGGGCAAGATCAGAGGGAGACAGTTCAATTTCCAGTCCCCGCTTACCTGCGCTGACAAAAATAGTGTCAAACTTTTGGACACAATCATCAATCAGGGTGGGAAGTTGTTTTTTCTGCCCCAGTGGGCTGACACCGCCAAGGACATATCCGGTCGTGGATTGAACTTTTTTGGCATCAGCCATGGTGACTTTCTTGGCTTTTAAGGCTTTGGCGGCTTGTTTCAGGTCAAGCATGCCTGCAACCGGCACGACACAAACGCATAATTGGCCTTGTTCTGTTGCAACCACCAGCGTTTTGAAGACTTGCTTTACATCCAGCCCCAGTTTTTCAGCAGCTTCTTCTCCATAAGAATTTGCAGTTGGATCATGTTCATATTGATGTAGCTCAAAGACAATTTTCTTTTTTTTCGCCAAATTAATTGCAGGTGTCATGGAAGTGGGACCGCCGAAGAAATTTCAAACAATTAATGTTTGAACCGAAATGAAACCGAGATCAAGGATCACGTAAATGAAAAAAATGATTACTCTTTCCCTCGCTTTTGGTGTTGCTGTTGCTTTATCTGCGCCAGCGTTTGCAGATGGGGCCACTGTTTTTGCGGATACATGCAGTGGCTGTCACGGTGAAGATGGGAAAGGGGCTGAGGGAATGGTTGGTGTTCCCGACTTTACAAAGTCACCGGCCATTTGGGCCAAAAGTGATGATGAACTGACACAATCCGTGATCACTGGAATTGAAAAGCCGGGGGCAGAAGTCACCATGCCGCCGCGTGCTGGCGATGACGAATTAACAGATGCGCAAATTAAGGAAACGGTTGTTTATATGCGAAATACATTCGCAAAATAATCAGGGTTACTTTTAAAACAAGGCGCATCGTGGTTTTCATGATGCGCCTTTTTGTTTTTAACTTGTCGATGATATAGCGACTGTCCTATGCTCTTTATTAACGAAAAGGCCACAAGGCCCATGACATAAAACGGGGGATCGGCGATATGAACAGGCAAGCCCATTGGGGGCAGTATATCCTCTTTATTCTGGCACTCTTGCTGGTGAGCAGCCCTGTGCAGGCCGAACTGAGCTTTGATCAATTTTATAAAAAGCACGGGGCAGTCGTTTTATTGATTGCACCGGGGTCTGGGCAAATTGTTGATGCCAATCCGGCGGCCAGCGAGTTTTATGGCTTTAGTCTGGATGAGCTGCGTTCCATGGGGATTCAAGATATCAATGCGTTGACCCGTGAGGAAGTGGCTGAAGAACGTCAACGGGCCAAGGCGGAAAAACGAAATTTCTTTATTTTCCGGCACCGCCTTAAAGACGGTCGCATCAAAACGGTTGAGGTCCATTCCAACCCTTATGAATATCAGGGTAAGACGGTCTTGATCTCCATTATTCATGATATTTCAAAGCTGCGCGAAATTCAGGATGACCTGTGGCATTATCAAACCCAGCTTGAAAATATGGTGGATCGTCAAACAGCTGAACTGATTAAGACCCATCAGTGGACGGTCAGTTATTTGGTTGTTGGTATTTTGCTGCTCTCAGGCTTGAGTATTGCCTTGTTTATCGCGGTTCGAACGCAACGCCAGGCTAAAGAGCAGGCCAAGAAAGAACATAGACAGCTTGAAGAAATTATCTGGAGTACGCAGGTTGGCACATGGGAATGGAATGTGCAAACCAACGAGGTGCAGATTAATGATCGTTTTGCTGAGATGCTGGGTTATCAGCAGAGCGAACTTTTACCGTTAAGTTTGCAGACATGGACGGATAATACTCACCCGCAGGATTTGGCTGTTGCGCAAGCCTTGATTGAAGAAACCTTTGCGAACAAACGAGATCATTACGAAACGGAATTTCGCATGATCTGTAAAGATGGCCGTCATATCTGGGTGGCCTCCAAGGGCAATGTGGTGGAATGGTCCCCTGATGGGAAGCCGGTGCGCATGTCTGGGACACATGCCGATATTACCCATAAGAAAAAACTGGAAACAGACTTGATGGCTGCAACCAAGGCGGCGGAAGCGGCCAATTTGGCAAAAAGTGAATTTTTGGCAACCATGAGCCATGAATTGCGTACTCCGATGATGGGGATTCGTGGTGTGTTGGAATTACTGCGTGAAAATAAGGCGGTGAAGCCGACAGAAGAAGGGTTGCTGGATGATTTGGATGAATCATCGCGCACGCTAATGGCTTTGCTCGACGATATTCTTGACCTGTCAAAGATTGAGGCGGGGCAGCTACAACTGGATGTTCATGCCTGGGAGCCTGCCAAGATTGTTGAAAGCATTGTTCATTTGTTTATCCCAAGTGCACAAAAGAAAGAAATTCAGCTGACAACCAATGCGCTGGAATATGCTGATTACTGGTGTCGGATTGATGACATTCGTATCCGCCAGATTATTTCCAACCTTGTCAGTAATGCGGTGAAATTTACTCCTGAGGGGACGGTTCATGTCGGGGTGACGATTGAACCGGATGGGGAAAAAGATACGCTTATCATTGCGGTGAAAGACAGTGGGATTGGTATTGCGCAGGATAAACTGGAGTCGATTTTTCAGCGTTTTCAACAGGCAGATCAAAGCACAACCAAGAAATATGGCGGCACCGGATTGGGGCTGGCGATTTCTCACGAATTAAGTGAGATGATGGGCGGGGTCTTGAGTGTGGAAAGTGAACTGGGGAAGGGGACTGTTTTCAGTTTAAGCCTGCCTGTGACCCCGGCACAAAAACCGCATGATCATCAAACCGTGCAAAAGATACTGAAGCCGTTGAAAATTTTGATGGCGGAAGATAATCCGATCAATCAGAAAGTCGTGACTTCCATGCTCAATCGCCATGACCATCAGGTTCTGGTCGCCAATAATGGACGAGAAGCTGTGGAAATGGCAGCGCAGGATCATTTTGATCTGGTGTTGATGGATATTCAAATGCCGGAAATGGATGGGATGGAGGCGGCACGTCGTATCCGCCAGTCCGATGGCCCAAATGCAAAAAAACCGATCATTGCCTTTACCGCAGATGCCATTAAAGAACATCGCCAGCATTTTCTGGATGCCGGGATTGATGCGGTGGTGATTAAACCAGTCAAGTTTGAGCGATTGTTTGAAGAAATCTCAAAACTGCTGGAGCGTTAAACCCCATCGCCCATTTTGCGGAGGCTGATTGAAATATCCACATTGGCCGCTGGATTCTGGACGCCAAATTTTTCGGTAAATTCTTTCAGGGTTTGACCCGTCCATTTTTTATAAATTTGGTCGATTTCCCCATTGGTAAGTAAACGGCCCAGATTGGTATCCCAGGACAGAGCCAGTCGCTTTTGCTCAATATGAAACCCCGTATATTGCGGATCAACGCGGACAGGGGGCATCAGGGCACGCACGCCATAAGCTTTGCCTTTTAAGGCATTTTGGGCCCAGAAATAGTCTTCAAGATAAACATCGGCCCGTTTATGATCGACCATTTTAAAGCCACGAAAATCATCCTGTTCACTATCGGATTTATCACGGTAGTTCATGATGTTCCATCCCGTGAAATTATTGATTTCATCCGGATATTCATAGAGGTCCACTTTTAACCAGGTCTTGTCATTGAAATCTTCAAGGGAAGTAAAACGTTCCAGTGGATCATCAGTATGAACATAAGCTGTCAGGACCCAGAACAGGGCATAATTACGCCCGATAACCACCCCTTCGTCATAATGGGTCACACCGACAATAGCGTCATATTCCCCTTTTTTCACACCATTCATGCAACGGCTAAAGGGAATGATGTCGAACTTTAAGGGGCGGTTGAGCTGAGCGCTAATGGCATGGGCCATATCTACAGCAATACCGACAGGCTGGTCCTGCTCATTCTTCATCGCATAATAAGGCGGCCATGATTCCGTACAGACCCGAACAGGCTGTTCATCTTCTGCCCATGCCAGAGTATGGGCTAGAAACAGAAAACAAGAGATAAGGATAAAAAGGATGCCGCGTTTCATGAGACTACTTACAATTATAATTCAATTGTTGAGTAGCAATGGTACGGGTACACGCTATAATCGTCAATTGCCTGAAAAGATAAGCTGGCGACCCCGAGAGGATTCGAACCTCCGACACCAGGATTAGGAATCCTGTGCTCTATCCTGCTGAGCTACGGGGCCGCATGGGGGCAAACTAGCAAGTGAAGCTCAAAATGCAAGGGGTTTAGGGCTTAATGGCTGGCAAAAGTTTTTGTCCCTTGGGAGCCGAACAGAATGGTGTCGTATTTGTCTTTATGTTCGCCCTGTTCCATACCGGGGGAGCCGATGGGCATGTTGGGAACAGACAGGCCCTTGGCTTGTTTGGGTCGCTCTTCAAGCAGGCGTTTGATGTCGTTGGCCGGGACATGGCCTTCGATTACATAGCCGTCTACAATGGCGGTGTGACAGGATTCAAGTTGGGTGGGAACACCAAGCAGGCGTTTAACAGCGGCCATATCGTCTTGCAGGATTTCTTCAACCTTAAAACCATTTTGGCGCAAATGCTCACTCCAGGCCGTACAGCATCCGCAATAAGGTGATTTAAACACTTTGATCTGTGTTGCATGGGCACTTGTCGCTGCGGTGAGTAACAAGAGACTGAGGGCGAGGCAGGTGGTTTTCAGCTGTATCATGTTTAGGCGTCCTGATTTGTGGTTTCTGATATTTAAACGGTAAAATAAGGTGTAATTGTGTCTTTCCAGTTGGTGAAACCTTTGAAAAAAGATAGAACAGCATCATGACAATGATACGCCCGGTGGTTCTGGCTGGGGGGGATGGATCGCATGTGCATCCATCGTCCAGTCCTGCAACCCCCAAACAATTTCAGCCTCTTTTTGATGAAGACAGCCCGTTTCAAGATACGATGGAGCGGGTGAACGGGCCGGAGTTTTCATCACCCCTTGTTTTTGCCCCACAGGCACTGGCTGGTTTGGTGCAGGAGCAATGCGATGAAATTGCTCTTGAGTACGAGGCTTTATTGCTGGAAAAAGCAGGATCGCAAAAAGCTGCATCAATTGTGACAGCTGCGCTTTGGGCGGAGAAACGGGGGGAAACGAACCCGTTACTGGTTTGCCCCGCAGATCATTATATTGCTGATCCTTATGCGTTCATGCGGGCGGTGGGGGATGCGATCCACACAGCCCAGCAAGGATATCTGGTTGCCTTTGGCACTGTTGCAGATCGGGCGCAGGGGGATTATGGCTATCTTGAAGTTGGCCTGCGTCTTCATACGGAATATAGCGGCCACCATGTGGAGTGTTTTATGAACAAACCGGGGACTGAGCAGGCTGAAGCCCTTTTGGCGCAGGGGCGTTTTGTCTGGAATACGGGCATAGTATGTTTTACGCCTGACATAGTGTTGGCTGAAATAGAAAAATGTAATCCGCACTATCTGGCCGCTTGCCGCCAAATGCTGGAAGGTGGTGATCTTCTGGATTATGCGGTCTGTTCGGACCTGTCACTGGAACAGGTTATGCTGGAACACAGCGGGAATTTAGCGGTGGTTTCCTTGTTAAGTGCTTGGTCTGATTTGGAAAATATTCATCGCTTGGAGCTAATGGGCGAGTGATTTAAAGGCTTGTGTCGCATTGATCAGCGCGGCACGAATGCCGGATTCAAGCGCAGAATGGCCCGCATCAGGCACCACAATAAACTGGGCTTTTTGCCAGCAGTTGGAGAGATGTTCAGCCGTTATGGGCGGGCAGACCACATCATAGCGCCCCTGAACGATAATGCAGGGCAGGTGGATGATGCGGTGGATTTGATTGATCAGGTAATCTTCTTCCATAAAGAAGTTATGTTTAAAATAATGAGCTTCCAGTCGGGCAAGGCACAGGGTGCTGAGCGGATCTGGATGGCCGCTGCCATGATAGGGTAGAAGGGTGGCGCAAGACTCCTCATAAGAGGACCAGGCATGGGCGGCGGGAAGGTGGATTTCCGGGTCCGGGTCATTAAGACGGCGGATATAACTGTTCAGGATATCGTTGCGTTCCTCTTTGGGGAGAAAGGTGCGAAAGGCTCGTGCGGCTTCGGGCTGAAAGGTCCCCATGTGATGGAGGAACCAGTCACATTCATAAGACTGGCCCATAAAGATACCACGCAAGATAAAACCGCTACAGCGATCTGGATGGGCAACGCCGTAAGCCAGGGCCAGTGTACTGCCCCAGGACCCGCCGAAAATAAACCAGCGATCAATATGGAGAAACAGACGCAGCTGTTCCAGGTCAGCAATCAAATGATCGGTGGTATTATGTTCAATTGAGGCCGTAGGTGTGGAGCGACCACAGCCCCGTTGATCCAGTAAAATAATGCGGTAGTGATGAGGATCAAAAAAACGACGGTGAATGGAAGAGCACCCCGCGCCGGGTCCGCCATGTAAAAATAAAATAGGTGTACCACTGGGATTGCCGCATTCCTCCCAATAAATCTGATGGTCATCACCAACATCTAACATGCCGGACTGGGTGGGAACAATGGCTGGAAAAAGGTCGGACCCGCGGGTAAAAGGCATTTGTTTTTAATCTTTTATCAGTTCGAGTTGGCTGGGGTGTGTTGGTGCTATCATAGGACCATTCTGTTCAAAAACCCAGCCGCGAATGCGTACATTATGTCCTTTTAATGTAGGGAGGCTCAAACCAAATGCACGAAAAATCTTTTGCTCTTTTTTGGTCATCTTAATGGTGAAGTCATCACGCCAGTTGGATCCAAAGTTTAAATAGGTGGTTCCCTTGATTTCAGCCACATTGATCACCTGTCCCTCAATAATGGCAAATTTCCCTGTGGGGATTTGATCGCTCAGGGCGCTGAGGGAGGCAGGTTTTTCCAGTTGATAGAGGTCGCGCATGAAACGCTCTTCACCAGAATAGGGAAAGGGGGGCGCCTGACCTTTTCTGACCAGTTCCCCTTGTAGCCAACGACCGTCTTTTAGATAGATATGTCCAGCTTTGCGACCGTATCTGTCAGGCTTTTCAGACAGAAGATGGACCCGTATACGATCGCCGGGAGACAGGTAATCATAAAGGGTGTGATTGTTAGGGGCATAAAGTAACCCGGCCAAACGAACAGGGCCTGTTTTTTTCAGGTTCATTTCATAAGGAAGGGTAAGCGAGAGGACTGTATCTGAGAAAGTTTGCGCGATTGCCCCCTTGACCCCAACAAAGATTAGCCCCACAAAAACAGCAAGGATAAATTTGATCGGGGCAAAAGGAATGAACCGTTTCACGCTGCTTGCCATTATGATTACGCTGGGCCTGTTGTTGGTATTGGGACAGATGGGCCGCATGGGACTACTCAATTAAAAAAGAAGATGACATGACAACGCCTTACACTCAATTGGAAAAGAAATTTAAACGGCTGAATATTTTGGGCGATTGTGCCGGGATGTTGCATTGGGATATGGCAACCATGATGCCGCGCGGTGGGGCTGAGGCACGCGCTGAACAGTTGGCCTTGCTGGCAACCATGAGCCACGCCATGATGGTTGAAGACGAGATGGCCGATTTGCTGAACCAGGCTGAAGATGATGGTGATCTTAATGAGTGGCAGCAGGCGAACCTGCAGGAAATGCATCGTGCCCATACCCATGCCACAGCCCTTGATGAAGAGCTGGTGGAGGCTTTTTCACGGGCGAAATCAACCTGTGAGCAGGTTTGGCGTGAAGCGCGCCCCAATGGGGATTTTAAAAGCGTGGTGCCCGCTTTAAAGGAAGTCTTGAACCTGACGCGCCAAAAGGCACAAGCCAAATCACAAAAATTGAATTGCAGCCTTTATGATGCTTTGCTGGATGCCTATGAACCCGACGGCAAAGCTGTTGAAATTGACGAAATTTTTGCAAAGCTGGAGGCATTCCTACCCGGTTTTTTACCGGAGGTGCTGGAAAAACAAAAGCAGATGTCTTTTGACAAACCGCAAGGCCCCTTTGATCTGGACAAGCAAAAGGAACTGGGCCTGTCTTTTATGACAGCGCTGGGGTTTGATTTTGATCATGGTCGTTTGGATGTCAGCCTTCATCCTTTTTGTGGAGGGATTCCAGATGATGTGCGTTTGACCACACGTTATGATGAAGATGATTTTACCTCTGCCCTGATGGGGGTGCTCCATGAAACGGGCCATGCGCTTTATGAACGGGGGTTGCCGGTTGAATGGCGCGACCAACCTGTTGGTGCTGCGCGTGGTATGAGCATTCATGAAAGCCAATCGTTGTTGGTGGAAATGCAAGTCTGTCGTTCAGATGCTTTTTTGACATATGCTGTGCCCAAAATGACCCAGGCTTTTAAGGGGCAGGGGAGTGCCTGGTCTCTTGATAATTTCATCAATCTTTATCGTCAGGTCAAACCGGGTTTCATTCGGGTCGATGCTGATGAGGTCACATATCCGGCCCATGTAATTTTACGCTATAAGCTGGAACGTGCCTTGATCGAGGGGGAGATGGAAGTTGAAGATATTCCGGCCAGCTGGAATGAGATGATGCAAAAACTCTTAGGCATTACCCCGCCCAGTGATCGTGAAGGCTGCTTGCAGGATGTGCATTGGTATGACGGGGCCTGGGGCTATTTTCCAACTTATACGCTGGGGGCGATGAGTGCGGCGCAAATTTATGGCGCAGCGGAGCGAGCACTCCCAACGTTGGAAGGTGATATTGAAAAAGGTGATTTTTCAGGGTTGATGAACTGGTTAAAGGTGAATGTGCATTCTTTGGGCTCAAAACTTTCCACGCAAGAACTGATGAAGAAAGCCACGGGGAAAGCCCTTGATCCAGATGTGTTTATTACACATCTTAAGAAAAGATATTCATAAAGAAAGCAAGGTAGGCGTGTGATGCATAAACGGATTGTGGAAAAGAATCTCAAGACGCTGGATGCAGAACGGGCCAATTATTTTAGTGATGTTGTCGGTTATCTTGAAGATTTGCCGGAAACACAGGATTTCCCCAATCTGGTTTATCTGGCTTTGAAAGATATTCTTGATGTCGCGCCGACCTATATTGAAAGAAAAGCCTTTGCCCTGTTGTTGTTGAAATTTGTGCGCCATCATCAAGGCGAACTCCAGAAGATCATTTTTGATAAGGAGTATCTGTATGATGAAAATGTTCTGCGCAGTGTGACCGGGAAATTAATTGAGGCCATTGTCGATCAGACCATCCAAGGCTACGAAGAAGGCCATATTGATACAGGGGAACCCGTGATCCAGAAATTTACCTATCCTTACCGTGCCCTTGATCTTGTCGACCCCGATGATGAAGAGGCGTATGAAGAAGCACTGGAAGAAGACCGCCGCCGTCAGTCCCGTTATGTGGGGCCGGAACGCCGCCGTCGCTAGGGTGAAAAAAGGAGTTTACCTCGAGCTCTTAAGAGTTCTATAGTGGATTCAACGAAGCATTTTTGAGCAAGTGGGCCTTTATGGATATTATGGACACCTTACGTTATGACCGTTGGATCGAAGACGCCTTAAAAAGCGTTGTGCGCAAGGCGCTGACTTATTGTCAGGAACACGGTCTTCCGGGGGAACATCATTTTTATATTACTTTTGCGACAGATCATCCTGATGTGATTATGCCGTCTCATTTGCGTGAACAATATCCCGAAGAAATCACGGTTGTGATTGAACATGAATTCTGGGATCTGGAAGTGACAGCAGATTATTTCGGTGTCGCTTTAAGTTTCAGTGATGTGAAAACACCGATCCATGTTCCCTTTGATGCCGTGACAGGGTTTGCAGACCCCAGCGTGAAGTTCGGCCTTCAGTTTAAAATGGAAACTGTGGAAGACGAACTTGAGCTGGATGAACTTCCTCTTGAAGAAAGTGAACCTGTGCTGGAAGAGGTCTCTTCTAAAAGTGATGATGACGAGAATAAAGATAACGTCATTGCGCTGGATGCCTTTCGCAATAAAAAATAATTCCCTTGGGCTGAACGCGTTTCAGCCCTTTTTTCGTTTCATAGATAAAAAATGAGAAGATGAAGATGAGCGACACCGTTTATCATGACATGTTTCCTATTCAGGAAGACACAACCCAATACCGTAAACTGACGTCTGACTATGTTTCCACAATCGAGGTGGATGGTCGTGAAGTTCTGAAAGTGGACCCAGAAGCCATTCGTGTACTGACGAAAGAGGCATTTAAGGAAATTTCTCACAAGCTGCGCCCGGCCCATGTGAAACAGGTTGCCAGCATTCTTGATGATCCGGAAGCCTCAGATAATGACCGTTTTGTCGCACTGGAAATGATTAAAAACGCTACAACAGCTGCGGATGGTGTTTTGCCCTTGTGTCAGGATACTGGGACGGCGATTGTCATGGGTAAGCGGGGTAAATACTGCTGGGTTGATGGTCAGGATGAAGAAGCGATCTCTCGTGGCGTTGTCGATGCCTATGACGAATTAAACCTGCGTTATTCGCAAGTTTCGCCGGTGGATATGTATGAAGAAGTCAACACGGGTAACAACCTGCCGGCACAGATTGACCTGTATGCGACCGAAGGCAATGCCTATAAATTTATGTTCATGGCGAAAGGTGGCGGGTCTGCCAACAAGACCTTCTTGTACCAACAGACAAAAGCTCTGTTGAACCCGGCATCCTTGAAGAAATTTTTGGATGAAAAAATCCGCACATTGGGTACAGCAGCTTGTCCACCTTACCACCTTGCCATCACCATTGGCGGGACATCTGCGGAAACCAACCTGAAAACAACCAAGTTGGCTTCTGCCAAATATCTGGATAATCTGCCAACAGAAGGTGGGGATAAAGGTCAGGCGTTCCGCGATGTGGAGTTTGAAAAAGAAGTTCTGAAAATGTGTCAGGACCTCGGTATGGGGGCACAGTTTGGCGGGAAATATTTCTGTCACGACGTACGTGTTATTCGATTGCCGCGCCACGGGGCCTCTTGCCCGGTTTCTATCGGTGTATCTTGTTCGGCTGATCGTCAGTTGTTTGCGAAGATCACTAAAGACGGTGTGTTTATTGAACAACTTTGTGATAACCCGTCTGACTACTTGCCTTCAGCAGAAGAAGAAGGTGTACAGGAAGTTTCCATCGACTTGAACAAGCCGATGAGCGAAATTCGTGAAATCCTGTCGGGTTATCCGGTGAAAACCCGTGTGAAGCTGTCCGGTACCATGATCGTGGCACGCGATATTGCTCATGCCAAACTCAAAGAGTTGGTAGATGCAGGCAAAGAACTGCCGCAGTATTTTAAAGACCATCCGGTTTATTATGCGGGTCCGGCGAAAACACCGGAAGGCTATGCATCCGGTTCCTTTGGTCCGACAACAGCGGGTCGCATGGATGCCTATGTGGATCTGTTCCAGGAAAATGGTGGTTCCATGGTGATGGTCGCCAAAGGCAACCGTTCTCAAGCTGTGACCGATGCCTGTAACAAGCATGGCGGTTTTTATCTTGGTTCCATTGGTGGTGTGGCTGCGGAATTGACCAAACAATCCATCAAGTCCATGGAATGTATCGAATATCCGGAACTGGGCATGGAAGCCATCTGGAAAATCGAAGTGGAAGATTTCCCAGCCTTTATCATTGTTGATGACAAGGGCAATGACTTCTTTAAAGAATTCGTTTAAGAACTCATTCGATTCGTTTGACACAAGCCCCATCTGCTCAGGTGGGGCTTTTTGTTTGGAGGAGGGGCAAATGAAAATCAGTTATATGTTTCAATCTGAAGAGGTTGATACGATCACCTGTGATGTGGTGTTTGATGAAGAGACATTGTTGCTGACTGATCCAGTGCAGGAAGAGCTTCCGCCTTGGACAGCACTGGAAAATTGTAAATGCAGTAATTGCCCCCTTTCTGAAATGGAAAATCCCTATTGCCCGATTGCAGTGCGCCTTTTGCCATTGGCGAAAATTTTTGGTGGTGTCCCATCTTATAAGCCGATGGTGGCTGTGGTTGTGACGCCGGAAAGAAAAATCATTAATGATACAACAGTCCAGCAGGCGATGAGCTCTCTATTGGGCTTGATCATGCCTTTGAGCGGTTGTCCGCATTTTGATTTCCTTAAGCCTATGGCGCGTTTTCATTTGCCTTTTTCCAGTATGGAAGAAACCATTTTCCGTGCGACATCGACTTATCTGTTAGGTAATCACTTCCTGAAATGTCAGGGGCTGGCGGCACAGGAAGGGTTAACCGGGTTGTCTGAGCTGTATGGAGAATTGCAAAAAGTTAATCAGGGCCTTTCAAAACGTTTGCGCTCTTCCGGTGATTTTATGGAAACCAATGCCGTTGCGATTTTAGATGTCTATGCCCAGACCATCCCCTTTGTGATTGATGATTTCGTAACGGACTTAGGAAAAGTCCTTTCTGCGTATCAGGATGTGAAGTCATAAATCAACATATCATTATGATTTATTGACCATGATGCGGCTGACTTTGCCGATGCCGCCATTATGAAAGCTTGAAGGGGCAATATTGCGTTCGGTTTCTTCTAAGTGCAGAATTTCATAGGCGCTGAAATCATCGGCTAGATCAGTTTGACTGTAACAAAGCTCTCTGATTTGTGGGCCACCGCAGTTACGGCCGACATTATCTGGGTGAAAAACTTCTAGAAGAAACAAGCCGCCGTCGACCAGACTGTCCATCATGGCCTGATGCATGGCAGGGCGTTCTTCGGGCATGAAATACAGGTGGAAACAGGCAACGCCATCAAACTTGCCGACAGGCCAATCCCATGTCAAAAGATCAGTGCATTGGGCCTGAAAGTGAGATGAGACCCCGCGTTTCTCAGCTTGTTCAAGGGCCTTGTTTACACCGTTTTGTGCCCCGTCTACAGAGAGAACCTGAAACCCTTGTTCGGCCAGCCAAACCCCATTGCGCCCTTCGCCATCACCCACGGCCAGAATGCGGCCATCTTTTTTATAATGTGAGGCATTTTGGGCAAGGTAGCCATTGGGTGTTGTGCCGAACACAAGGTCTGCATCGGCGTATTTATCGTTCCATTTTTCGATTGTTTTATTCATCGGGTTCCATAGGCCCTTTTGTTTGTGCCATGATGCGGAAGGCTTCGACCGGGACGGGCGGACTGAAGTAATAGCCCTGAACGAAATCGCAGCCGCCTTGACGCAGTTGCTCTAGCTGCATGGCGGTTTCTACCCCTTCGGCAACCACCTTGAGGTTCAGGCTACGTGCCATGGACAAGATGGCGGAGACAACGGCAGCAGCTTCGCTATCACTGGTGAGATCAAGGATAAAACTGCGATCAATCTTGATGGTGGTAATGGGAAAACGCCGCAGGTAACTGAGTGAAGAATAGCCTGTGCCAAAATCATCAATGGACAGTCCAACCCCAAGTTTGCGGATACCATGAAGTTGTTGAACAATGCTGTCATCATCGACAATCAGCAGACTTTCGGTAATTTCGACAGTCAGCCGTTCTGCGGGAAGTCCGGTTTTTTCCAGTGTATTGCGCACAAGATCAACCACATTGATCCGCTGGAATTGCCGCGAAGACATATTAACAGAAATAGAGGGCGGGTTATCCGTCTTTGATGCCCAGATCATGGCCTCGCGACAGGCTTTTTCCAAAACCCATTCTCCGATAGGAATAATCAATCCAGTGTCTTCGGCCAAGGGGATAAATTTATCAGGAAAGACATTGCCATATTCCGGTTGATGCCACCGCAACAAGACTTCGCAATTGTTAAGCTCCTGGGTTTCCACATCAATGATGGGCTGATAATGTAAAACAAACTCTTCGCGTTCTAATGCCTGATGCAAGGCTGTTTCCAGAGCGCGGCGTTCTGTGGCATCTTCGTTCATTTCCTTGGTGAAAAACTGGCTGAGGTTGCGCCCACTTTCCTTGGCCTGATACATGGCGGTATCGGCATTTTTCAGCAGATCTTCCACATTATTGCCGTCGTTGGGGTAAATGGTGATGCCGATACTGCCCGAAACAAAGGCAATGTTATTTTCCAGATTATAAGGTGCTGACAGGCTTTCGAGCATTTTCTCAACAAGATGTTCCATTTGGCGGAAATCGGTCAAATCTGTGATGATAACGGTAAATTCATCCCCGCCTAGTCGGGCAACCGTATCTGATTTGCGCACCAGTGATGTCAAACGAGAGGCAGCTTCTTGTAAGAGCAAATCTCCACAGGCATGACCTAATGTATCGTTCACATGTTTAAAACGGTCCAGATCAATAAAAAGCAAGGCGGTTTTTGTTTTGGTTCGTTCCGCCCCGATAATCGCGCGTTGCAAACGGTCCATAAACAGGCTGCGGTTGGGCAGGCCGGTCAGTGCATCATAGTTGGCCTGATAGAGAATGCGTTCTTCATCTTTTTTACGCTTGGTAATATCGCTAAACAGGCTGATATAACGCAGGATTTTGCCCCCCTCATCCTGAATGGTCTTGATGGATAACCATTGGGGATAGACTTCACCGTTTTTTCGACGGTTCCAGATTTCACCTTCCCATCGTCCGGTTGTGCGCAAACTATCCATCATTTGCTGGAAGAAGGCATCAGAATGACGCCCGGATTTTAACATGGAGGGGCGTTTGCCGATGACTTCTTCAATACCGAACCCTGTGATCTCGCTAAAGGAGCTATTGACGGTTTCAATCACATTATCTTTATCACAGACCATAATGGCTTCTGAGGCTGCTTCAAACACAGCAGCGGCGAGTTCGAGCTGTTCATCAGCCTGTTTACGCCGGGTGATATCTTCTTTGACGGCCAGATAATGGGTGATGTTACCATCTTGATCTTTTAAGGAGCTTAAAGAGGCGCGTTCCCAATAAATATGCCCGTCCTTATGTTTGTTACAGAATTCCCCATGCCATTCTTCCCCACTGTTTAAGGTGGTCCACATCTCGTAATAGTCGGTCTTATCGGCTTGGGCTGATAGCATTCTTGGATTTTGGCCCATGACTTCTTCCAGGCTGTAGCCCGAAATTTCTGTGAATTTTGGGTTCACATATTCAATCAGGGCATGGGCATCTGTGATCATGACGCTGGTGGGGCTTTGTTCAACGGCACGGGACAGTTTTTTCAGGTTTTCTTCTGATTTGCGGCGGTAGAAATTTTCACGATGGGCAGCATGTAAGGTGCGTTGAACCTGAAAGGCAAAGACAATAATCAAGACAGAAAAAATGGTTCCGATGATGGCATTGGCAAATGCCTGTTCTTTCCAGGGCGCAATCACTTGTTCAAACGGAAGCTCAGTCGTAATGACGAGGTTATATTCAGGCACTTTGGTATAGGTCGTGATGGTCTTCTCACCATTGTCCTGATCCGCCCCGTTCAGTGTCATTTGTGTTTTATTACCGTTCAGGAACTCCGTCGTATTGGGGTGATGATCAATATTTTGGGGGACAGAAAGCAGCAGCTTGTCTTCACTATAAAGGGCAAGATGGTAGGATTGATCGTTCAGCCCGATGCTATAGACTTTTTCAAGATAGCGATTATTGATTTTGGCAAGAACGTAGCCCACATGTTGTCCAAACTGATCATGGATGGGGCGACTTAAGGGGATATAGGCCCTGTTTTTCCCCGGCAGAATTAAGAGACGGCGCTGCGGGTTTTCCAGTTGCTCCGGGCTAAACTGTTCCTGTCCATTATTTGAAATCTGGGAAAAATCAAAACGATGGACAAATAAAGTTGTGGCATCTGCATTCAGGATGGAAACTTCCGTTAAGCCTTGTAACCCAGAAAAAGCCGTTGTCAGCAGATCATGGGAAAACAGCGGGTTTCTTTTCATCTCTTTCCAGCTGCGGGAAAAATGGCCCACGGTTTTCATCATTGCCAGATCAACATTTTTGACGGATGCAGAGGTATGATAGGCCAGACGCCGGCCCATATTTTCCAGATGGGTTTCTGTTTGGGTGATGGTCTGCTCATAGCTTTTCCAAGCAAAGCCACTCCCAACGATCCACAGGATCAGGGTCAGAAACATTCCGCCAAGAAGTGCATTCATATTCACTTCTTTTGCCAATTCGCGATCCATGCTGTTTGAGGATAATGTCTTTTCCACGTTCAGCCTTCTTTGTTTGTTTTTTGGAAATGTCACGTTTTGCCAGAAAAACGACTTTCCCCCCAATATGTTAAATATATCATTTATATTTAGTCAAATCTACGTATGGCTGTAAAAAGACACTCTATTGTCAAAAGAGTTTCTTTTTGCACATGCGAAAAGCTTGTGTATGTTAAAGGGCGCATATGAACCCATATGCCGAAACACAAAGATTTAGAGAAGGGGAAGATCGTGTCACTTTATACAGATCTTTATGAGGCCAAGAAAACAACGGC